>CAYYNC010000083.1:0-21163 GCA_964472745.1 uncultured Solibacteraceae bacterium | reverse complement strand
AGGGTTCACACCGCCGCGGCGTGAAGGCGTTGAGCCCCTGGACCGCCCCACGCCCACCGAGTTGATCCTCAAGCGCAACGTCCGCTGGATCCTCCTGCGCCCCAACGCCGCCGAATCACCAGACATCAGCGCTCGCTTCGCCAACGGCCTCCAGGAGATCGCGGAAAGCTCGCGCCTCGGAATCCCGATCGCGCTGAGCTCCGACCCGCGCCATTCCGTTCCGCGCCCCGGAGCGATGTTCGGCGCGGCGCCGCCGGGAACGCCGCCCAACATCTCGCAGTGGCCCGAGCAGATCGGTTTGGCCGCGGCGCGCGAAGCCGCGCTGGTGCGCGAGTTCGGACGCATCGCCGCCGCGGAGTTCCGCGCCCTCGG
Source organism: uncultured Solibacteraceae bacterium (assembly GCA_964472745.1). Classification (GTDB taxonomy): domain Bacteria; phylum Acidobacteriota; class Terriglobia; order Bryobacterales; family Bryobacteraceae; genus CAYYNC01. The sequence continues at coordinate 20,791 of CAYYNC010000083.1, read as the reverse complement.
CCTGCACGTCCTCCTCGGCCCGATGGCCGACCTCGCCACCGAGCCCCGCTGGAACCGCATCGCCGGCACATTCGGCGAAGACGCGAAGCTCAGCGCCCAACTCGTGCGAGCCTTCGTCGAAGGCTTCCAGGGCGCCAAGCTCGGCCCTAAAAGCGTGCTGTGCGTGACAAAGCACTACCCGGGCGACGGCCCCGTGAAAGAAGGACTCGACCCGCACAACGACTACGGGCGCTGGCAGGTCTACCCCGGCAAGAACTTCGACTATCACCTCATCCCGTTTCAGGCTGCCTTCGCCGCGCGCACCGGCGGCATCATGCCGGGCTACGCGATCCCGGTGGGCTACGACACCGTCGGCATGAACTTCTCGAAAGTGATCGTCGGCCAGATGCTGCGCAAGAAGCATCGGTTCGACGGCCTGGTCGTCACCGACTGGCTGCGCAACATGCCCTGGGGCGTCGAGGACCTCACCGAGAAGCAACGCCAGCAGCGCATGGTCGAAGCCGGAGTCGATCAGATCGGAGGCGACAACAATCCGCGCTACCTCATCGAGCTCGTGAACGAAGGCGCGGTTTCTGAAGCGCGCCTGAACGAATCCGCGCGCCGCGTCCTCACGCCGATGTTTGAGCTCGGCCTCTTCGAGAATCCTTACGCCGATGCCGAGAAAGCGAAAGCGATTGTGGCCGGCAAGCCGTTCATGGAAGCGGGCGAGGCCGCACAGCGCAAGTCAATCGTGCTGCTCAAGAACGCGAACAACCTGCTTCCTGCCGCCGCAGGCAAGAAGATCTTCGTCGAGAACATCAGCCGCGAAGCCGCCTCGCGGTACGGAACGGCGGTGGACGATCCGAAGCAGGCGGACATCGCGGTGATCGCCGTCAACGCGCCCTACGAAGTGCACAAGGGCGGCGCGAGTTTCTTCCGCGGAGCGCACGAAGGCAGCCTGTCTTACGCGGGCGCCGAAAACGCGCAGGAGCTGGACAAGATCCGCAAGCTCGCCGCCTCGGGCAAGCCCGTTGTCGTCGCGATGTACATGGACCGCCCGGCCGTGCTCACCGAGTTCATCGGCAGCGTGGGCGCGGTGCTGGCGCACTTCAGCGTCTCCGATGCCGCGCTGCTCGACATCATCTTCGGCCGCGCAAGGCCCTCCGGCAGGCTCCCCTTCGACCTCCCGCGCGACATGGCCTCAGTGTTGAAACAGAAAGAGGACGTCCCGTTTGACATCGAGAACCCTCTGTTCCGTTTCGGCTCCGGCCTGACCTACGGCCCAGCTCAGAAGTAGAACTTGATGGCGAACTGGACGATGCGGCTGGCCACCGTGTTCTGGTTCAGGTTGTAAAAGCTCGCGTTGAGGGAGAGCGAGCGCGCCACGCAGGCGGGCGAGAGGGCGCGAGTCTGCTGCGAGAGCTCGGCCGCGTTCGACGGGCAGCCCAGGCCCCCGGCGCCGGGACCAGGAAGGTTTGCGATCGCCGTATCGACGGGCGTTCCATACGCCCGGGCGATGATCGCGTCCCAAACGCCGGGGGCCGTCAGGTTGCGGTTCCGGTTCTCGACTCCGGCCACCGGAGTCTGGAACGGAATCGAACCGGCAAGCAGCGCGTTCTGGCTGCCGCCGCTGAACAGGTTGGTGTTGTTGATGTTCGACTCGAAAACGCGGTGGTTCAGCACGTTGAAGAACTCGGCGCGGATTTCGAAGTAGCGGCGAGACTCGGCCCACGGCCGGATGCGCTTGAAGACGCTCATGTCGAGCGTCTGCACCCAGGGCAGCCGCGCGACGGTGTAGTTGCGCGCTGCGTTGCCGTACTTGCCGGGCTCCGGCCACGCGAACGCGCGCGGGTTGAGATACGGCGCGAACTGCGCGCGCTCCGGCGTCCAGTCGGGGTTGATGAGCGGAACGCCTGCGATGATGTCCGGCCGCTGGGCGCCGCCGGGGAGCCCGGTGTCGAGCGCGTTTCCCTGGCCGAGTGTCGCGGTCAGAGGATAGCCCGAACGCACGCGGCCGAGCCCCGAGAGCTGCCAGTCGCCGGCGAGGCGGGTGAGCCAGCCCTTCTGGCTGAGCCACTTCTTGCCGCGTCCAACAGGCAGGTCCCAGAATGCCATCACGTTGAAGATGTGCGGCGTGTCGGTGGCCGCGGGAGCGCGCTCCGAGCGGCTGTCATACGGGTTCTGCGCGCGCGTGAGCGGAACCGCGAAGCTCGCGTTCGCGAATGAGTTGTTCGGGATCGGAAACTTCACGCCGCCGGAGTTGTCGTCGATGTTGCGCGACCAGGTGTAGTTGGCGCGGAACTGCAAGCCGGCGCTGAACCGGCGCTCGATCTCGCTGATCCAGGCGTGATACGTCGACGCCGCGTAAGTGGGATCGATGAGATAGATCGCGCTGGAGTTGCGGCCGGAAAACCCGGGATACGGCATCTTGCCGGTGAATGGATCAACGCGGTTGATGTTCTGCGGCGCGCCGAACAGGTGTGTCCCGCGGCTGCCCTGATAGCCCGTGGTGAGCACGGTCTCCGGCATCAGCTCGTACTGAATCAGCAGCGAGTAGTTCTGGATCGTGGGCATGCGGAAGTTCTTGTCGCCGACGATGCCGACGGACTGATAGCGCACGTCGGCGCGCTGAAATCCTGGCCGCGACGACGGCGGATCGGCGGCGTCCGACGGACGGATCTCGCCGCTCGCAGGGAGGTTGAACATCTTGGGATCGGAAGCCAGCACGGGGTTGTTGAATCCGAACTGCATCGGGACGTTGATCTCGTTGCAGCGCGCGAGCCCGCAGACCGCGGAGTTCGAGGGCGGCTGGAAGTCGTTCGCGCCGAGAATGTAGCTCATCGAGCGGTAGCCGCTGAACGTCTGCGAGCCGATGTTAGGCAGAGGCTCGCGGTCGTTGCCCATCAGCGCGCCGTGCGTGATGCCGTAGCCGCCGCGCACGACGAGCTTACGCTCGCTGTTCCAGTCGAAGCCCGGCGTCCAGGCGAAGCCGAAGCGCGGCTCGAACACGCGCTTCTGCGGCGGCGTGAGATAGCGAGACCGGCCGTTGTAGCCGGCGTATTCAAACACCGGCGCGAGGTAGCCTGCCGGTGTGTTGGTACCGGGGAGGTAGACGAACGGATTCACTTCGAGGCGATCGAGATTCAACTGGCCTTGCCGGTTGAACTTCTCCCAGCGCGGCGACTGGTATTGGTAACGCAGCCCGAGATTGAGCGTGAGATTGGGGCTCACCTTGAAGTCGTTCTGTATGTAGCCGCCGAGGTTCTTCCAGCGATAGTAGTACGGGATCGAGAGGTTCTCGGTCTGCACCTGGACCCAGGAGGGCGTGCCAAGCAGAAAAGCGGCGAACTTGTCGCCGCCGAGAATCGTGCCCGAACAATCGGGCAGCGTGCCGCCGACCGGGTTCGACGTGCAATTCTTCTCGGCGACGTAGTTGCCGTCCCAGGAGAAGCGGCCGCCGGCGAGCGAGCCGACGCCGAGGTTGGCCTGGTTGAGTTGCAGATGCGACGCGGAGAAGCCGGCCTTGATGGTCCAACGGCCGCGCACCCAGGAGTAGTCGTCGGTGAGCGAGTAGGCGTGCTCTTTGTTGAAGCCGACATCCTGAGGCGAGTTGAACCCCGCGGAAGCGATGGCCGCGCCGGAGGTCGATCCGGTGACGGCTTTCAGCGGGCCGCCGTCGTAGAAGCGGGGCATGCCGTAGCCGAGCAGATTCACCACGCCCTGGCCGGCGCCGCCGATGTTGAGGTACTCGTTTGTGTAGTCTTTGTTGAGCAGCGGCTCGGGGAAGTTGCGGGCGAAGTCCCCGAAGACGTAGTTGACCCGCAGCTCGTTCACCTGCGTCGCGAGGCCCTTGGTAGGCGCGGGCGTCCACGTCCAGACAGCCAGCATCTGCCGCGAGCGGTTCGCGTCGGAGATGAGGCCGTGCTGGATGATGTCGCGCTCGAAGCGGTTGCCGAACTGCGGCTGCCAGGTGTAGCGGCCCGAGAGCTGATGCTGGTCGTTGATGCGGTGATCGAGCTTGACGCTGTAGCGGTCGTCGGCATACTCGGTGCGGCGGAAGTAGATGTAGTTCGCACCGAGGAGGTTGGCGATCTCGCCCGGATCGGTGATGTTGGGCGCGGGATAGAGCGAGCGCAGGATCTTCGCCGACACCGGATTGACATACGATCTGCCGAGCGCATCGACGAGTACGCGGCCGCGCCGCGCGGGATCGGGGTCGTTGGGATTGAACAGCTCGAACGCGGGGCCGTTGGCTCCGCCGTAGAGGAAGCGCGAGTTGGCCACGCCCGGCGCGAGCGCGGGATTGAAGTTCGGGTTGTTGATCAGCGTCAGTGTGCCGTCGGCGAGCCGGTTGAACTGGCGATAGAGCAGAGCGGTGGGCTGCGTGCTGACCACGCCCGCGGCGTTGCGGAAGTAGACCAGCGTCTTCGAAAAGTCCCCGCTCATCTCCGCTTCCGTCGGGATGCGCACCGCCGTGGAGGTGGGCAGCGACGAGAGCTGCCGAGTGGGCTCATACGAAGCGAAGAAGAAAGTCTTGTTCTTTCCGTTGTAGACCTTGGGAACGACCACAGGCCCGCCGGCGGTGAAGCCCACCTGCTGGCGGCGCAGCGGCGGGCGGGCATCGTAGTTGAGGGCGGCCTGGCGCGCGGCGTTGAACGGGTTGGCTGTAAACGCCTTCTGGCGGTGGAACCAGTAGGCGGAGCCGCGCAGTTCGTTTGTGCCGCTCTTGGTTGTCTGCTGGACGATGGCGCCGGCCTGAGCGAACTGCGCGGAGTAGTTCGCCTGTTGGACCGAAAACTCCTGGATGGTGTCCGGAGTGAACGAGATGCTCATACGCGAGAGCGCGAGCGACGTGACGTTCGCGCCGTCGGCGAGGAACTGAGTCGAGCCGACGCGGCCGCCGTTGATCGAAAGCTCGCGCCCTGGCGTGGGATCGTTGGTGAAGGTCTCGCTGATCTCGGTGCCGGCGCTGCCCGCGGCGCCGGGGAGCATCAGCGCAAGCTCGATGGTGTTGCGTCCATTGAGCGGCGCCTCAACGATGGAGCGCGAGTCGACGGTGTTCGTCACCGCGCCGGTGTAGGTCTGGAGCATAGGCGCTTCGGCGCTGACGTCGACCGTCGTGCTGACCTCTCCGGGCCGCAAGACGGCGTCGACGGTTTGCAGCTTCGCGGTGTCCACCTTCACGTCGCGGATGACGGCCTTCTGGAAGCCCTGGGCTTCGATCCAGATGTTGTAGGTCACGGGCCGGAGGGCGGGCGCCGAGTACGTGCCGTCCGCGGCGGTAACAAGCTGGATTGTGGCGTTGGTTCCAACGTCGGTGATCTCAACCTTCGCGCCAGGGACGACGGCTCCGGACACGTCGGTAACAGTTCCGCGGATCGCGCCGAAGTTGGACTGGGAGTGCAGCGCGGCGGCAAGGATGAGATGGAATAGGAAAACGTAGAGAACTCGGCTGGATCGCATGCTGGTGACCTCCTGAATGCTGCTTCCTCATCGAGTTTGAGGCTGAAAGCCAGTGGCTGCCAAGGTTCGGAACGGTTCTTGGGATGACGGCGAGAGCCTGATCTTTCGGCCATTTATTTCCAATTACTTAGTGCCGATTAACCCCGCGTTAAGCGGGTCTGGTATATTCACCTCGGCGGCAGTTGTTTGATGAGTGAGCCTCTGAACCGGCAGAATCACGCGCTTCCGAGATGGCCGGACGCCCAGCGCCAGGCGATCCTTGGCGAACTCGAGCTAATGCTCGCGAGCGGTGCGTTCCGGACGAGCAAGAGGAGCCGGCAGTTCCTCGACTACATCGTCCGGCAGGCGCTGGATGGAAACGTGGAGCATCTAAAGGAGCGCTTCATCGGGGTCGCGGTCTTCGAGCGCCCGGCGACGTACGACACCGGCGAGGACGCGACGGTCCGCGTCGCGGCGAACGAGGTTCGGAAAAGGCTGGCGCAATACCACCAGGAAGCTGGGGCGCGGGCCGTGCGCATCGAGCTTCCGCCAGGCTCCTACGTCCCGGAGATTCACTTGCCGGAGACCGCGGCGGAGGAGCCGGAGGTGCGCCGGCCGCGGGTGAAAACCTGGCGCTGGCTGGCTCGGGCGGGAGTCGTGGGGCTGGTCTTGCTGGCTGTGGCGCCGTTGTGGCGCGCAAGCCGGCCGAGTGACTACGATCGCTTTTGGGCGCCGCTGTTGAACTCACCGCGACCGGTGCTGGTCTGCATGGCGCACCCGGTAGTGTATCTGCTCTCCGACAAAGTGCTGCGCGAGTACGCGGCAAGGGCGGGAGTGGACGAGCTCGCGGGACCATACGTAGTTCCGGCCAACCCGGCGCAGCTTGGGCCGGGCGACCTCATCCCGAGCCCGGACCAGTTTGTGGGCGCCGGGGACGCGTATGCCGCCGGGCAGTTCATGGGCATGCTGAACCGGAGCCAGAAGGCGGGGCACCTACGGATCGGCAACGATGTTTCGTTCACGGACCTGCGAACCTCGGCGGCGGTGCTCATCGGGGCTTACTCGAATCGCTGGACCATGCTGTCGAATGCCGACTACCGTTTCTCGTTCGCGCATTTCAGCGTGGTCGATCGCAGCGCTCCGGGGCGTGAGTGGAAGCTCAGTTCCGTGACGCCGGACTTCAAATCCACGGAGGATTACGCCATCGTCTCGCGAGTGCTACAGAGCTACAGCGGGCAGCCGGTGGTGACGGCGGCGGGGGTCACCAACTTCGGTACGCGGGCGGCCGCGGAATTTCTCACGAATCCTGCGGAGTTGGACGCGGCCCTGGCCGCGGCGCCGAAGGGATGGGAGAAGCGGAACATGCAACTGGTGCTGCACTGCAAGGTGATCGGGACGACGCCGGGTCCCCTGCGGGTCGTGGCGGCGCATTACTGGTAGCGTGCCGGGAGGATATGCTGGCAGCAGTGTAATGGAGTTCATGATGAGTGGTACTGGAAGACGTGCGTTTCTGAAGGGCGCCGGCCTGGCGGGCGCGGCGGCGCTGCCGGGCGCAGCCGCAGCGGCGGGAGGCGTGGCGCGCCCGCTGACGGAGAAGGAGAAGCTGGCGCGCATCGCGTCGAACACGTGGCCGGTGCGGATGCTGTTCAAGACGCGCGCGCAGGGCCGCCCGGCGCGGCCCGAGACCGAGGCGTTCCGCAAGAAGTACGGGCAGATCACGATGCTTGACTTCCCGCAGTTCACGCGCGATATCTTCCCGGGCGTGACGCACATGGACCTCTGGTCGTCGCTGTTCGGCGACTTCACCGACGACAGCATGTACGCCGGGCGGCAGATGACGTTCGGCGGCGCCACGCGGACAATGTACGAGTTCGATCCATCGTCGGCATCGGGAAGGAAGTGGCTCGAGAAGCTCGCGCGCAAGATCGCCGAGACAGGAGTGAAATGCCATCACGTCTCGAACAACGCACCGCGCGACATTTGCGATCTGGACCCCGAGAAGCGGCGCGCGGGCATCGAAGTCGCAAAGAAGTGGCTCGACGGCAGCGCGATCCTCGGCGCGAAGACGATGCGCGTGAACACCGGCGGCCCGCGGATCGCGCCGAACGCGACGGCGACGGCGGACTATCCGCGCAACGACGAGATCGTGAAATACATCGCCAACGCGATCGAGTCGTTCAAGGAGATGGCCGACTACGGGGCCAAGGCGGGCGTGAAGGTCACCATCGAGAACCACTGGGGACTCAGCGCGAACCCGATGAACGTGCGCATCATCCTCGACGAAGTGAGCCACCCGTTCTGCGAGGCTTCGCCCGACTTCTGCAACTGGGAGCACGAGTACATGCTCTATCACGGGCTGGAGGCGCTCGCGCCGTACACGCACTCGACCGTTCACGCGAAGTATTGGAACCGCTGGAAGGAGCAGGACGTGCAGCGCTCGGTGCGCATCATGACGAACGCGAAGTTCAAGGGCGTCTTCGCACTCGAGTACGAGGACGGGCCGTGGGACGGCGTGGAAGGCGCCCGGCGCCTGTTGAAGGAAGTGATGGCTGCTTTATGAACAGACGGGATTTTGTGAAGGGCGCGATTGCCGCGCCGTTCTTCGTGCGCAACCTGATCTCCGCGCCGCCGAGCGGCGTCGTCCGCGTAGCGAGTTTCGGGGCGGGCGGCATGGCCTACGCCACGCTCGACGGCATTGCGACGCACGCAAAAGTGAAGCTGGTCTGCGTGGCCGATGTCGACGCCACGCGGTTCGACCGCGTGAAGAAGAAGTACCCCGGCGCGCGCATCTACGAGGATTGGCGCGAGATGCTGAAGCGCGAGAGAAAGAACCTCGACGCGGCGTGCGTCGGCACTCCCGACCACATGCACGCGCCGCAGGCGATGAGCGCAATGCGGCAAGGTCTCCACGTCTACGTGCAGAAACCTCTCACGCACGACCTTTATGAAGCGCGCAAGCTTGCGGAGATGGCGCGCAAGAAGCGGCTCGTGACGCAAATGGGCATCCAGATTCACTCAAACCGCGAGTACAAGACCGCCGTGAGGCTGATACAGAGCGGCGCGATCGGCAAGATCAAAGAGGTCCATTCCTGGAGCAACAAGAAGTGGGGCGACCTCGATCCGATGCCTCAGAGAACCGACCCGGTACCCGAAGGTTTGAACTGGGACCAGTGGCTCGGAGTGGCGGCCGCGCGACCGTACATCAAAGGCTACTATCACCCGGGCAACTGGCGCAAGCGCATCGACTTCGGCACCGCGACGTTCGGCGACATGGGCTGCCACATCTACGACCCGGTGTTCGGGGCTCTGCAACTGACTGCTCCGGTCTCGGTGCGATCCGAAGGGCCCGCACCGGGCGAGCATAGCTGGGCGGTGAACGCGATCATCCACTACGTTTTTCCCGGAACCGCGCAGACCGCGGACAAGACCGTGAAGGTGACGTGGTACGACGGCGACGAGCGCCCGCCGAAAGAGATCCAGGCGCAGGCGGGGCTCACGCGGCTGCCGGGCCAGGGCTCGCTGTTCATCGGCGAGAAGGGGATGCTGCTGCTGCCGCACATCTCGATGCCCACGCTGCTGCCCGCCGCACAGTTCAAGGACTTCGAGATTCCCCAGATCGAGGCGGACGACCACTACCACCAATTCGTCGAGGCGATCCTCGGCAACGGCCGGACCTCGACTGCGTTCGACTACTCAGGGCCGCTGACCGAGGCCGTGTTGCTGGGCCCGCTGGCGACGCGGTTCCCCAAGACGACGCTCGAATGGAACAGTCGTAAACTGCGTTTCGCGAACTCGAAGGAGGCGACGAGGTTCGTGCGGCGCAAGTACCGGGCGGGCTGGGGAGTCCGCGGTCTGGGCTAGGCCGATCAAAGCCGGAGACATCTCGACTTGACGCATGAGCGCCGGCAAGGCGCATACAGGCTGATTTCGGACCGAGTGCGGCGGCGGCCAGTCGAGCGACAGCACAACCTGAAGGCTGTGCTAGCGCATGTTGCAGGTGTAATAATGGGCTCATTGGCCTTGGGGCGGCGTATGCGCCCTTGCGGCAGAAGGTGGCGGCGGCATGGAATGGCCGCCGTAGATGCTAACCAGGAGGTCGCATGAGTCGAAATCTGGTTTTCGTGGTTCTGCTCGCCGTCTTGGCGGCGGGTCTTTCGGTGGGACAGGATACCGGGCGCATGTCCGGACTGGTGGTAGATCCGTCGGGCGCGGCCGTGCCCGGCGCGAAGGTTGACCTTCTCATTCCCGGCGGCAGCACTCCGGTGGCCAGTACCGTCACCACATCGGAGGGCCTCTATCGCTTCACGGGCCTGCGGCCGGTGTATTACGACATCAGCGTGGAAATGGCCGGCTTCAGGAAGGCCGTCGTCCGCCAGGTGAAGGTCGACCCCGGCCTCGAGCTGGCGATGACGGACATCCGGCTGGAAGTGGCCACCCAGGCGGAAGTGGTCGAGGTGGTCGCGACCGCGCAGTCCCTTCAGACCGCGAACGCTGAGATCACCGCAACAGTAACGAACTCGCAGGTGACGCGCCTGCCAAGCCTGAACCGGAGCCCGCTGGCATTCATCAGCATTCAGGCTGGCATCGGCGGCAACGGCCGGACCAACACCACGATCAACGGAATGCGGCCGTCGTTCGCGAACGTAACGATCGACGGCGTCAACATCCAGGACAACTTCATCCGCACCAACACGCTCGACTTTCAGCCGAACATGCTCCAGTTGGACCAGGTGGCCGAGTTCACCGTGTCGACTTCGAACACAAATGCGGCGCTGGGCAACGGCGCGGCGCAGGTGAGCTTCGTCACGCCATCCGGAAGCAACAAACTGCGCGGCAATGTGCGCTGGTTCAACCGCAACAACATCGCTTCGGCCAACACATGGTTTAACAACCGCAACGGAGTTCCTCGGCCGTTTCTCAACCAGAACCAGTTCGGAGGCTCGCTCGGCGGGCCGATCGTCAAGGACCGGCTGTTCTACTACGGCGACTACGAGGGGACGCGGCAGCGGCAGCAGTCGGCGGCCACGCGCACCATTTTGCGAGCCGATGCGCGCAACGGCATCTTCACCTATCGCGACACCGCCGGCAACATCCAGCGCGTGAACCTGCTCGCGCTGTTCCCCGGGCTGAACCGGCCTCAGGCGATCCAGGAGATCCTGGCGCGGGTTCCGGGACCGGAGAAGATCAATCGCGACGACGTCGGCGACACGCTGAACACCGGCGGCTACGCCTTCAACGTTCGCAACAACCGGACGCGAGACAACGTCACGGCGAAGATCGACTACATCCTCTCCATGAAGCACGCCATTACGGGGAGCTACGTCTGGAACCGGGACATCATCGACCGCCCCGACCTGGCGAACGACTACAGCCTCGTGCCCAAGGCCTCCAACGACAACAAGATCAAGCTGCTGTCGCTGACGCATCGCTGGAGCCCGGGCGCCACGATCACCAACGAGGCGCGCTTCGGCTTCAACCTCGCCCCGGCCGTGTTTCTGACCAGTGAGGAGTTCGGGAGCCGGATCATCTCTCTGCCGCTGGTGTCGAACCCGCTGAACACGTTCCGCGCCCAGGGGCGGTTCACGGACACTTACAACTACTCGAACGGGACGAACTGGATGAAGGGCGGCCACAACATCGCCTTCGGCCTCCAGGGAATGATCATCCACGCCGACCCGTTCAACGACGCGGGGAACTTGCCGAACTACTCGATCGGCCTGAGCACCGCGATGGCGAGCACTTACAACCTCCCGCCGCACCTGCCGGGCCTGCGGGCGCAGGACCTTGGGAACGCGAACTCGCTGCTGGCGCTGCACGCGGGCATGGTGGCGAGCGCGGCTCAGACGTTCAATGTCACTTCACGAACGTCCGGGTTTGTGAGCGGCGCGACGCAGGCGCGCAAGCTGCGCCAGCAGAACATCGCGCTGTACTTCAACGATGCGTGGCGCGTGAACCGGACGCTCACGCTGACGATGGGCACGCGCTGGGAGTACTGGTCGCCGGTGGACGAGGCGGACGCGCTCGTGCTTCTGCCGGTAGTGCCCCAGGGAACGAGCCCCATTGCCACGCTGCTTTCCAACGCAACGCTCGACTTTGCAGGAAAGGCGGTCGGACGGCGATGGTACCAGCGCGACTTCAACAACTTCGGCCCGAACGTGGGTCTGGCGTGGCAGCCCTTCGGCGGCGGGAAGACCGTGATTCGCGCCGGCTACAGTATCAACTTCCCCAACGACGAGTTGATCCGGTCTGTCGACAACAACGTGTTGACCAATGCCGGCTTGAGCTCGACGCAGAACATGTTGAATCTGAACAACGCGTTCATCACGAACCCCCCTGGGATCGCCACGCCGGCGTTCAAGGTCCCGCGAACATTGCAGGATAACTACCTGCTGGACAGGGCTTCGGCGATGGGCCTGCCAGATCCCACGCTTGTGACGCCGTATGTTCAGCAGTGGAACTTCAGCATCCAACGCGAGCTCGCGGGCGGAATCCTGGAGGCGCGCTACGTGGGCAACCGCGCCACCAAGCAGTTCCGCGCGTTCGACTTCAACCAGGTGGTCGTGCGCGAAAACGGCTTCCTGGCGGACTTCCTGAAGGCGTACAACAACCTCCGGCTCTCGCAGGCCGCGGGGAGAGGGAACAATGCGGCGTACAATCCGGCGATCCCCGGCAGCCAGCCGCTGCCGTTCTTCGACCGGCTGGCGAGCGGCGGGCTGCTCTCCAACGCGACGGTCGTAAACCTGATCAACACCCAGGAAGTCGGGCAGTTGGCTACCGTGTACCAGGAGAACGCACTGAACGGCAGCGTCAACTTCTACAACAATCCCTTCGGGCTGGGGATGAACATGATGACCAACTACTCCAACGCTAACTACAACGCGCTCCAGATCGACTTCACCAAGCGCTACTCGAGCGGCTGGCAGTGGCAGGCGAACTACACTTTCTCGAAAGTGATGAGCGACACCGCGGGCGACGGCCAGACGCGGTTCGAGCCCTTCCTCGACATTCAAAACGCCGCGATCGAGCGGTCGCGCACTCCATTCGATCTCACGCACGCTTTCAAGATGAACGGCGTGTATGAGCTGCCGTTCGGCAAGGGCCGCCGCTTCAGCATCGAAAACCCTGTGGCCAACATGGTTCTCGGAGGCTGGGGCATCAGCGGCATCATGACCTGGCAGTCGGGCGCGCCGTTCAGCCTGCTGTCCGGACGCGGCACGCTCAACCGCAGCGCCCGATCCGGATCGAACACGGCGACGACTCTCCTCAACAAAGCGCAGTTGGATGAACTTCTGCAATTCCGGCAGACAGGCAACGGGCCTTACTTCGCGAGCGCTTCGATGATCGGCGCGGACGGCCGCGCCGTGGGACCGGACGGAGCGGCGCCGTTCGACGGCCAGGCCGTCTTCAACCCCGGAGCGGGTACGCTCGGCGGGTTGCAGCGGCGCATGTTCTCGGGCCCGCGGTTCTGGAACACCGACTTCCAGGTGTTCAAGACCTTTGCCTTCCAGGAACGCTACACGGTGGATTTCCGCGCGGACTTCTTCAACCTGACGAACACGCCCAGCTTCTTCGTCGGCGACCAGAGCATCAACAGCGTGAACTTCGGCCGGATCACTTCGACAGCGAGCGGAAGGCGCGTTGTCCAGCTCGGGCTGTATTTGAGGTTCTAAGGCTCTTTCCTTCCGCCCCCGGCGTGGTCACGGCTACGCCGGGGGCGGAATCCAAAGTTGCCGATGCGCATGGTCTTTTCGTGGGGGCGCGGGAGGAGAAACAGCGTGCGCGTGCCGGCCGGACCGGGAGGGAGAGGATATTGCCGTGTCACGCAGCCGGCCGTGCGGAATTCGATTTTGGGCAGCTCTTCATCGGCAAGGAAGATAAGAAGGTGCGCGCCTTCCTCGCCGCACGCTTCGATGCCGAACGCTTCCGCGCCGTCTGGACGGAAGATCCGGCCGAAGCCCTTCTCGCGAATGGCTTGATAGCCGCGTTCGTCGCGCGCCGCGCCGGCGAGCAGTTGTCCGGGCGCGGGCTGCCGGCCGCGGTCGTGGAAGGAAAGCTCGGCCGGATCGAACGGCCGCGAGCTTAACTTGCGTGCGGCCGGATCCCAGATGAGCAGGGTCGCAGGCTTACCGGGAGGCGGGGCTGCGTCTTCGTAGCTCTGGACCTCAGCGACGTCTTTGTGCAGAAGGCGCAGCGCGCCCGCGACTCCCCAGATACGCAGAGACGGCGGTGCGCCGCTATAGACGTAGACCGGCGCATCCGGCGCCCTCCGCAACGCGTTGAAGTAGTCCGCGCGGTGGCGCGCTTGGCTGAGGGCGCTGGCCGCATTCAGGCGGATCTGATAGATCTGCCAGGGCAGCCAGAGAATCGCGAGGAGCGCCACAATCCTTGGGTAGTGCGCGGCGCAGAGTGCGACGACGATGGCTGCTCCCGTCATGGCGAGGTACATGTAGGCCTCGAGCAGGCGTTCGGGTAGAAAGAGATACGCAGCCAACTGGAGCAGCGCGGCGCCGAGGCCGAACCAGACGCGGCGATCGCGAATCAGGGAAGCGGGCAGAAGGAGAAGAACTCCGCTCCATGGCAACCAGAAGAACTTCGCTTCGTAAAAAGCGATCGATTTCCAGAGAGCGGCCGGAGAGAAGCTCATCGCATAAGCGGTTCCGGGCTCCAGGGAGAGGCTGGCTTGAAGGCCGAAGCCGCCGTGCACGAGCGCGGGCAGGAAGAACGGGATGAGCCGCTTCCATTTCCGCCCGCCAATGGTGAATTCGTAGAGCAAGAGAACGACGGGAAGAACCACGGCCACCTCTTTCACGCGGACGGCGAGCCAGAAGGCGAAGAAAGCGAGGACCCAGCGCCGGTGGGCGTACAGCAGAATCGCCGCCAGCGAAAACGTCGCGCACAGGACATCGAACACGAACATCGGCTTCCACCAGCCATCGAACAGAGTTCTGCTGGCGATGAAGAAGAGACAGCCCGCGGCGGCGGGCAACGGATTGAGCCCGATTTTGCGGAGCAACAGCCAGAGCAAAGCGGCATTCACGAGGCCGATGACCTGGAGAACGAGCGTCCAGGAAGCGTATTCGAGGCCCACGGCGCGGACGAGCAGACCGTAGAAGAGGTAGCCCGCGGGGCGCCGGTGATCGTTGGAGTAGCGGATGTCCGGGATGTCGCGGATGTAACTCGCGAGCGGAACATAGCGCGCCCAGGTGAGAGTGTCGAAGTCGTCGTCCTCGAAGAAGCCGCGGCCGGCGTCGTGATGGATCAGGAGGGGGAGGACAAGGAGCGCCAGCAGCAGGCGCGCTGTTCGCCATCTGGATTGCCGCATCATTCGCCGGACGCCCGCCGGGAGGGCGGGAGTTGACAGTATAGCCTGAACGGCGCGGCGACTACGCGAAGCTGCGCAGGGGTGCGCAGGGATGTCCAAAGACAGAGGGCGCGCGACTTGGCCCGGCGCGAGCGCCGGAAGTCGAGTCGTTACCAGGTACGCTGGAGTCCGACGATCTTGGCTGGACTCGCGCTCAGCCGCACGTAGACCTCGACAGTCTGCTTGCCGCCGGGCCGGCGGATGATGGCCTTCACGTACCCGCTGCTCGAAGATGGAATGGTCATTCCCTGCGCGGCCGGAAGAGGCTCTGCTTTCCCGGTGGCGTTGTCGAAGCTGAACCAGGCGACCTCAAAGCCGGACTTCGCGGCGCCGCGAACGAGACTCGCGCCGAGATCGTCGAAGGCGAGCGTCCCGTTCTCGATGCGGAAGCGGTCGAGCGGGAGCACTTTGTTGAAGAAGGCCCGGGCGATTCTGTCGCGGCGCTCGATGAGGCACTTCACCATCCACTCCTCGGCTTTGGGATCGGAGTACCGGGCGGTCTTCACCACAGCCCGGAGCTCCTCGCCGGTGAAGCTCGCCACCTGCCTCGCGGCCCAGAAGGCGTCGTCGGGAAGCATGTTCTCGAACGCGGGATTGCGGAACTCCGGAGTCCACTTCTCGGGGTCGAAGTACTCATACTCGAAGCGGCCGATGGAGGGAAACTGCGGATACTTCGCCCTCGCCCAGCGCGGGATGTAAAGACCCAGCGTGAAGAACTCGCGCGCGGCGGAGGACCAGGAGAACTGCGGCTCGTGACCCGAGCGCGGGCTATTGGCCTTGGTGCTGGCGCTGCCGAGCGTAGAGCCGAAATCGATGAGGTAGTGCCTGACAAACCGGACGCCGTTCTCCTCGACGAGCGCATCGAAGCTGTTGATGGCGCGCGAATCGTCGTGGCCGAGCCAGGCGCAGAAGACGCGCAGACCGCGCAGGTCGCGGCGGTGCTCGTGCGGGACGAGGTCGTTGGGATCGTCGGGGCGCGTCGCATGAAAACGCCGCTGGCCAATGGGCCGGCCATTGACATAGCGGCTGGAGACCGCGCGGATCATTCCGTCCGCGGCGCGGGGCACGGCGGTGAGCAGTCTCTCGATGTCGTCGCGCCGCATCTTGCGCTCGCGGCCGGTCTTGTCGACGATCTTTGCCTCATCGGAGAGAACCAGCTTCGAGGGGTGGAAGAAGACAAGCTCGTTAATGGGCACATGGTAGCCGAGAGCGTAGAAGAGGCGCGTGGAAATCATCTCGGCGCCGGTGGCCATCTCGGGGTTCGAGAGCGGATCGAACTTCAGGAGATAGCGCACGCCCCTGGCGTCGCGAATGGTGAAGCCGGGCGTGACGCCTTCGCCTTTGGCGTCGACGACGGTCCAGCGCTCCCCGGCGGGGATCTGCCCGTCGCCGGGCCCGCGCACAAGATCCTCGATGGCCATGCTCCTGTGGTAATGGCGGTTCACGTACCAGGCGCCGTCGGGGACTTCCCCGACCGTGTTAACGCCCTGCGCAGGGACAGGCCGCCCGATCTTGGAGATCTGCTCGCCGGGGCGGCCGAAGCTATTCAGAAAGTAGTCGTAGACATCGCTGATGCGGCGGGTCTTGATGTCAGTGACATGCACGGGCCTGGGCCAGACCTGAAGCGGATCGTCGGGCTTGAAGCGCGGGGCGTTGTCCGCGGCGAGGCAGGCCGCCGCGGCGAGAAAAAAGGAGAGCCGGAGAGCGACGGGGCTCATCAGTAATCCCCCTGTGAGCTCGAAGTGCGCACCGGGCCCCGCGAAAAAAGGGGGTTGAACTTGAACCACACCTGGAAGCCCTCGTTGCTGAAGCCCGTGTCGATGCGCATGAAGACGCGGTTGTGCGCGTTGAAGCGGAAACCGAATCCGATGGAGCTTTCGAGATTGCCGAAGTTGATGCGGCCGGGGCGATTGGTCACCTTGCCGGCGTCGGCGAAGATGGCCATGTCGAGGCCGCTGAAGACTTCGTAGCGGTACTCGGCGTTCATCAGCAGCGAGTTGTTGCCGTAGAAGCGAAAGGCGCGATAGCCGCGCAAGGTATCCGATCCGCCGAGCACGGGCTGCAAGTAGAAGGGGACGGTCTGGCCGGGGCGGGGATCCGTGATCGAGACGCGGCCGCGGAGCGCGAGCGTCCGGCGCTCGTTGAAGAACGAGAGGTACTGCTGGGCCTCGATGTCGATGCGGTTGAAGTCATGCGACCGCAGGGTCTGATCTTCGAAGCGGCTGAACTGCGCGAAGTAGTTGCCGCCGCGGCGGGAGGATTCGTCGCGCAGGTCCAGTTGCAGGTAGCCGCCGAAGCGTGTGAAGTCCGCCTGGTGGCCGATGCCGATGGCCTGTTGAGGAGTGAACTGCTTTTCGGCGGAGATCCAGCGCCTGGAGTTGCCGGGGCCGACGTTGTTCTGGAGGTAGCCGGCGGTGATTCCGAGGCTGAGCTTAGGAAGCGGGCGCACTCCGAACGTGCCGTCGATGGCGGTGTCCTCGAGGCGGAAGTTGCTGCGGCCGGTCTTCTGCGAATCCGGTCCGCTGCCGTAGAACTGAAGCTCGGGGTAGTTGTGATGGACGGCGTAGATAGAGCCGAAGGTGCGCGCGGAGGGAAGGCGGTTGCCCTCGATCAGGAAGTCGAGCTTCTGATACCCCCGAGTGGAAACCTGGGCGAGGGCGGCGAGTTTGAGGCGCTCCTGCAAGAGATTGTCCTTCGTCCAGGCGGGTCCGATGGCGAAGCCGCCGCCGGTGGCGAGGCCGCCGAAACGCAGGCTCAGGCCTTTGTAGCCGGAGAAGATGCGGTCCAGCAGATGGTCCTCCCGGAGGCGCAGCAGAGTCCTCTCGGGGCCGGTGTTGACGTCAGGCTTGAGGTTGCGCGCTTTCGCCTCCTGCTGCGCGATGATTTCGGCTTCACGAGTGGGGGCGGGGTGGAGGGGTTGGGCGTGGAGCGGGGCGATGAGCGCACAGACGGCCATGAGATAGGAAGAGACGGCCATGCTCCGCGCCCCGTGTCGCCAAAGTCTCACTGTGTGCATTCCCCGCCGCGAGCGATTCGACGGACAGTTGTCGATGACTTTCAATTCTAGACTAATCGGCTGGCAAAAACACACGCACAGCCTGAAGGCTATGTTACTGGAGCAGCCTTTCGAGCCAGGCGCGGTGGCGGCGGAGGAACTTGTCGAAGTCGCCGCCTTTCGCCGGGTCGAACACCGGGCCGTTCCAGTCACGCTTGGGGATCGGGCCGGTGGTGATGGCGGCGGGGTCTTTGGGGCGGTCGATGTGGTCGCCCACGTAAGTGTTGCCTTCGAAGCGAACGTTCTTCGCGGGGCCGAAGCCGGGGCCGATCTCGAAGCTGCCATCGTCGAAGCGGCGGATTTCGTGGCCGTAGCGCGCTGTTCCCTCGACGTAGAAGCGGTTGGCGCGGAACTCGACTCCATCGGGCCAGCCCTTCCAATCCGAGATCTGGACGAGGTTGACGGTGTCGCCGGGGGCGATCCAGACCGAGTTGTGGTGGATGCGTACGTTCTCGACCGGGCCGGAGATGTGGAAGGTGCGCGTCTTGTCGTTGCGGCTGATGTTGTTGCGGACCTCGACGCCGATGTTGGTCACCATGCGGGCGGGGTCGTCGTGCCGGGGCGTGCAGATCAGCAGGAAGCCGCCTTCGTTGTCGTGCGAGTAGTTGCGTTCGATCAGCGTGTTGCGCGAGTTGTAGTCGGAATCGAAGCCCTGGCCGTCTTTGAGCGTGCGGGTGAAGCTCGCTTCGTTGAGGCGCATCACCGTGTTGTCGCAGCTCCAGGGCCAGATGCCGGCGTTGTAGCTGCCGGCGCGCTTGTTGCAGTCGCGGGCGATGTTGTGCTCGATGAGGGCGCCATCGCTGGCCCAAGGGACGATGCCATCGCCGCCGACGTCGTCGACGAGGTTATCGCGGATGACGACGTTGAGCGAGGGAAACCAGCGGCGGCGGTCGACGAAGGCGCTCTGCGCCGCGATGGCGCTGCGGTCCACTTTCCAGACGATGTTGCGCTCGATGAGCAGGCCGTCGAAGCGGGTGGGCGTCGTGCGGCCGGAGGTGCGCCAGATGATGCCGCCGTTGTCCTTGGGTTTGTTGTCGCCGTTGACGTCGTGGATGAAGAGACCGGAGACGACGATGTGCTTAGCGGTTCCAAAGTCGTCGAGCCAGATGTGGACTCCGCGGCGGACGGCCGACGTTGCGCCGCGGTTGGTGACTTCCAGGTCGCGGAGTTCGATGTATTGCTGGTTTTTGATCAGGACCGTGTCCTGCACCTGGCCGGCGCCGTCGATGCGGGGGCGGGGGCCTTCGCCGTAGGCGGCGATGACGATGGGCGTGCCTTCAGAGCCGGAGCCTTGGATCGTGAGCTGGCCCGTCCAGGCGCAGCCTCGCTTCAGGAGGATGCGGTCTCCGGGGCCGAATTGTTTGGTCTTCAGGGGTTCCAGGGATTTCCACTCGGGCTTTGCGCAGTCGATCTGGAGGGTGGCGGCTCTGAGGGAAAAGGCAAGGACGAAAAGGAAAGCGATTCTGTGCAGCATGGGCTGCTGGGATATTATCGCAGCTCAGGCGCAACGTCGAGCGAGGGCAACGCCACCGTCTAAGTGCAATGCCGTACGGCCCGCGCGGGCCGCTTGTGGAGTTGTTCGCATGCAGCTTGAGGCATCCTGCGGCTTTAGGGCGGGGGTAAAAGCGCATCGAATGGGAGCCGGGAAGCGCTCCTCGAAGGGCTGCTGATCATCGGCGCTGGGATCCGCAAGGCGGGATACGCAGCGACCTTTTTTGACCGTGCTCGCCGCGGGCAGGGGCGGGCGCGGACTTCCGCATGCGCGCCGCCGCTTGCGGGCGGCCTTCACTCGCACTGAACGCCCGCCGGGCGGATCCGTGTTGCAGGATAGAAGGGGAGTGGAACGCATGGAGATCAGGCTCGAGATCCCGGAGGACATCGGCCGCGCGATTGCGTCCGCGCGGGTTTCGGCGGAACGCGCGGCGCCTGAGACCTTGGCCGCGGACGCCCATCGTGCCGGCAGGATATCCGGGCAGCAAATCAGGCGGCTGCTTGACCTGCCTTCGCGGTTGGCGGTCCACGAATGGCTCGCCGCGCCACAGCTCCCGCTCCGCTATTCAGTGTCAGATCTTGCAGACGACCTTGCGACGCCCAGCGAACTCGCGGCCAGATCGGCGCCCACCGCGGCCGACTCTGCTTCACCTTCCGGGTGAGCCACAGCAGGGACCGAATCTTCGTGCATGTCTCGAGATAGCAAGGAGTTGGGGCTCTGCCGCACTCTCCCAACTGCCGGCTTTAAGCTGAATTGTCTCCGCGTCCACTCCTGTAGCGCCGCCGTTCGCGCGCACCCGCCTCCATGCTTCCCACAGAACGTCACTCCTATGGATCCGGTCGTACAACGCATGGAAGCGCCGCGTCTTGCTCCGCTTGGCACACACCCATAGCTTGCGTTGGAGTTGTCGTACTTTATCGATGGGGATTTTGGCCGTCTCCGGCATGCCCTTGCACTTACCTCCTCACAAGCATGATCAAAGCAGGGCCCCTTCCCTCCAGCGCGTTTTGCTGCACGCCTTCTCCGGTACTATGGACCCCTCGGACTTCCTCCCGGCTCCGTCCGGCTTCAGCCTTCCGGCCTTATACGAACGGTCTTTGCCCGACAAGGCCGCCGGGTAGGATCTCTCCTGTTCCGCGCTGCTCTTTCCCAACGTGCCGCCGCCTGAGACCCCGGCGCGGTCCAGCATCCGTTGCGGGCAAGGATGCTGTCTGTCGCCTTCGCCGTGGCATGAGCGGCTCGGCCCTCCCCAACACCTTTCATCTGATCAGTTGACGAGGCTATTGCGTTCACTGCTCGTTGCGGCCCGCTGGCTTGCTCCCCTCTCTTTCAAGGGCTTTCGGCACTCCGCTCGGCCCGGTCGGATCTCTCATCCCGGCTGGAGTCTGCGACCGGGCGCTCCGGCGCTTGCCCGGACAGGACTTGCACCTGCTAAAACATCGCGTCTTTCAGGACGCACTAG
>CAYYNC010000082.1:0-21333 GCA_964472745.1 uncultured Solibacteraceae bacterium | reverse complement strand
CGTTGTCTGTCGCCCAGGCGGTGGAGAAGGCATTCGCCACGCACCCGTTGCTGGCCGAGGCGCGCCAGCGCGTGGCCTCTGCCGAAGGACTGCACAGGCAGGCGGGACTCGCCCCCAACCCGCGCCTGCTTCTTCAATCGGAGAACACCCGCATTCCGGTGAACACTCCGTTCGTCTACGGGCGCGACACCGACAACTTCGCGCTGTTGTCGCAGACGTTTGAATGGGGCGGCAAGCGCACGCGCCGGGTGGAAGCGGCCGCGGCCGGCATCGAGCGCGCGCGCCAGGAATTGGAGGTCTTGCGCCGGCAGATCGCGATGCGCGTCCGCCGCGCTTACTGGGAAGCCGCGGGCGCGCGGCGCATGCACGAGCTGCTGCTCGCCAACCTGCGCACCTTCCAGCAAATCGTCGATTACCACGAGATCCGCGTGAAGGAAGGCGCGATGGCGGAGGGCGACCTGCTCCGCGTGCGGCTCGAAGCCGATCGGTTCGCGCTTCAGGCCAACCTGGCGCAACTCGAGGCCGCGCGCGCCCGCATCCGCCTTTTTCAGGAGATGGGGCAGATCGAATTCCCGCAAACCGACTTCATCGATCCGCTTGAGATCGCGGAAGACCGGCTGATCCTGGCGGATCCCGAAAAAGCCGTCGAACAGCGCGCGGAGGTGGCCGTCGCCCGCATGCAACTCGAGCAGGCGCGCGCCGGGTTGCGCCTGGCGCAGTCCGAAGTCCGGCCCAGCTACGATGCGCTGTTCGGCTACAAGCGAACCAATGGCTTCGACACCATCGTCGGCGGCCTCGAGATCGCGCTGCCTTTTCGCAACCGGAATCAAGGCAACATCGAGGCGGCCGCGGCGGACATCCGCGCCGCGGAAGCCAACCTGGCGGCCGTTCAGGCGCTCGTACGGGCCGAAGTTTTGGCCGCCAACGCCGAATACGAGATCCGGCGCAGACAGGTAACCGAGTTCCTGGGGCGTTTCCGCGAGCAGGCCAACGAGACCTCGCGCATCGCCCAGGCCGCCTACCGCCTCGGCGGCGCCGACCTGCTGCGCCTTCTCGACGCCGAGCGGGTGCGCATCGAAATCGAACTGATTAACTATAGGGCGCTGATGGAATACCGCCAAAGCATTGTGACTCTTGAGACCGCCATGGGGGTGCAGCCGTGAACGCCCGGCTCGGGGCCGTAATTGCCTGCGTCCTGCTCGCCGCCTGCACGAAGCCGCCCGCGCCGCGGGCCGCCGCACCGCCGCCGAAGCAGGACCGCAGGCAGCCGCAAACGGTCGACCTCGACGAAAAGGCGCAGCAGGAGGCCGGCCTCACCGTCGTGCCGGTGGAAGAGCGCGGCGTCGAGCAGGTGATTCGCGCCAACGGCCGTCTCACCACGAACGAGAACACCACGTGGCGGGTCGGCGCGATCACCGACGGACGAATCATCGCGGTGTTCGCCAAGACGGGCGACCGCGTGGAGAAAGGCCAGGTGCTCGCGCGGCTCCATAGCCACGATATTCACGAGGCCCGCGCCGAGTACCGCAAGGCCGTCGGCGAAGTGGCGCGGTGGAAGGGCAGCGTGGAGTTCACGCGCCGGACGCGCGACCGCATGCGGCGGCTCTATGAAATGAAAGCCGCCAGCTTCGAACAGCTCGACATGGCCGAAAACGAGCTGAAGACCGCCCAGGCCGCGCTCGCGAATGCGGAGACCGAGCAGGAGCGGACGCGGCTGCACCTGGTCGAATTCCTCCAGATCCCCCTCATCGGTCCCGAGGAAAAAGGACATCCCCCCGATCCCGAAGGCCACCTCGACGATCTCATCCCCATCCGCGCCCCCGAAACGGGGATCGTGCTGACGCGTTTGATCACGCCGGGCTCGGTCGTGACGGCGTCCGGCGATCTCTTTGTGATCTGCGATCTCACCACCGTCTGGGCGCTGGCCGCCGTCCAGGAGGAGTTCCTCGCGAAGCTGCGCCCGGGGATGCCCGCGCGGGTTTCGGTACAGGCCTATCCGGGTCGCACGTTCCCCGGCCGGGTCTCCAAGATCGAGGAGAAGCTGGACCCCGAGACGCGCACGGTGCAGGTGCGCGTGGACATCAAGAACGACGCGGGGCTGCTCAAGCCGGAAATGTACTCGACGGTTGAGCTCGACGCCGGCGCCAGCGAGAAGGCGCTGCTGGTCCCGCAAGAGGCGATTCAGGACGTCAATCAGCAGAGCGTCGTGTTCGTGCTCGCCGCTCCGGGGCGATTCGCCGTCCGTCCCGTCGAAACCGGCCGCACCCTCGGCGCCCTCGTGCAGGTGTCTCGGGGGCTGGCCAAAGGCGACCGTGTCGTCGCTCGCGGCAGCTTCATCCTGAAGTCGCAGTTGCTGCGCAGCTCGCTTTCCGAAGAGTGACCGGGATCACGGCATGCTCGATCGCATTGTCGATTTCCACCTGAAGAACCGCTGGCTCGTGCTGGTCGGCCTGGTCGTGCTTTTGGGCTTCGGCGTCACGAGCATGGTCAACATCCCGATCGAGGCCTTTCCCGACCTGACGAACAACCAGGTGGTGGTCACCACCGAGTGCCCGTCGATGGCGCCGGCCGAAGTCGAGCAGCTCGTGACGTTTCCCATCGAGAGCGCGCTGATGGGCATCCCGCGCACCGAGAGCATCCGCTCGATCTCCAAGCTCGGCCTCTCGATGATCACGCTGATCTTCGAGGACGACGTGAACCCGTGGCTGGCGCGGCAATTCGTCAACGAGCGTTTGCAGGAGGTGCGGAGCCGCCTGCCGCAAGGGCTCGACCCGCGTCTCGGGCCGATGGCGACGGCGTTCGGCGAGGTCTACCAGTACACGCTCGAAGGCGGCGCGGCCGACGCCATGGAGCGCAAGACCTTGCACGACTGGGTGGTGCGGCCCGCGCTGCGCACCGTGCCCGGCGTCAATGAAGTGAACACCTGGGGCGGCGAAACAAAGCAGTACGCGGTGGAAGCCGACCCGGTCAAGCTCCAGCGTTACGGCCTCACTCTGCGCGGCATATTCGAGCGCGTGCAGGAGAACAACGCGAACTTCGGCGGCGGGTTCATTGAGCACGCCATGGAGCAGTACACCATTCGCGGCCTGGGGCGGGTGAATTCGATCGCCGATCTCGAGCGGATTGTCGTCCTTGCGCGCCAGGGCACGCCGGTCCTGTTGCGCGACGTGGCCGACATCCGGCTGCGGCCGATGCCGCGCCACGGCGCCACCACGCGCGACGGCCGCGGCGAAACGGTGAGCGGCATGAGCATCATGCTGAAGGGCGAGAACGGCCGCCGCGTGATCGATCGCGTGAAAGCCAAGCTCGCCGGCGTCAAACTGCCTGCGGGACTGAAGATCGATCCCTTCTACGACCAGAGCACGGTGATCGACGGCACGATCCGCACCGTGCGCAATGCCCTGATCGAGGGCGGGCTGCTGATTGTCGTCGTGCTGCTCCTGTTCCTGCGCAACTTCTGGGCCTCGCTGATCGTCGCGCTGGTGATCCCGCTGTCGATGCTGTTCGGCTTCATGGGCATGACGCTCTTCGGCGTATCGGCGAACCTGATGAGCCTCGGCGCGATCGATTTCGGAATGCTGGTGGACGGCTCGGTGTTCATGGTGGAGAACGCCGTCGGCCGCCTGAAGCGCGGCAAGGACGAACGCCACTTCAACGCCGTGGAGCGTGTCAGCGCGGCCAGCCGCGAGATCGCGCGCCCGATCGTCTTCGCCGTGGCCATCATCATCGCGGTCTACATGCCCGTCTTCTTTCTCGAGGGGCTGGAAGGCCGCATGTTCAAGCCGATGGCGATCACGGTCTGCTCGGCGCTGTTTGGATCGCTGGTGCTGACGCTGACCGTCGTGCCCGCGGCCGCCGCCGTCGCTTTGCGCCATGGCGCCGCGGAGCACAAGGAACGCTGGTTCGACTGGCTGCGCGGCGTCTACATGCAGTGGCTCGAGTGGTGCCTGCGCCGCAGCGGGCTCGTCATCGCGGCCAGCGTGATCGTGCTCGCCGCCGCCATCGGATCGGCGGCGTTCATCGGCACGGAGTTCATGGCGCGACTGGATGAGGGCTCGCTGCTCATCGAGTCCCGCAAACTGCCCGGCATCTCGCTCACCGAGAGCGTGGCTATCAGCACGCGGATTGAGAAACTCTTGCTCACGTTCCCCGAGATCACGGGCGTGGTCACGCGCATCGGCCGGCCCGATGTCGCGACTGAGGCGATGGGCATCTATCAGGGCGACATCTATGTCCTGTTGCGGCCGAAGGACGAGTGGCGGCGCTTCTCGACGAAAGAGGCGTTGATCGAGGCCGTCGACAAAGAGCTCAGCGCGGTCCCGGGCGTCAGCTTCAACTTCACGCAGCCCATGGCCATGCGATTGGACGAAACGATCAGCGGCATCAAAGCCGATGTGGCGGTGAAGATTTTCGGCGAGGACCCGAGAGTCCTCGAGCAGTTGGCCGAGCGCGCTCTGCGCGTCATCAATTCCGTCACGGGCGCGGCCGACGAGCAGATGGAGATTGTCTCGGGCGTGGCGGAGCTGAAAGTGGAGGTGAATCGCGAATCGCTGGCGCGCTACGGGCTCAACGTCAGCGACGTCAGCTCGTTGATGGAGGCGGCGATCGGCGGCAAGACCGTCAGCGAAATGATCGAAGGCCAGCGCCGGTTCGACATCGTCGTACGCCTGCCGGAGAGCTACCGCCGGGACGCGGACGCCGTGCGCGAATTGCTGCTCTCGGCGCCCGGCGGCGAGCGCGTGCGCCTGGGCCAGGTGGCGCAGGTATCGCTGACGCGCGGCCCGGAGGTGATCTCGCGTGAAAACGGGCAGCGGCGGATCGTCGTGCAGTGCAACGTCCGCGGCCGCGACCTCGGCGGCTTCGTCGCCGACGCCCGTGAAAAAATGGAGTCCCAACTCACGCTGCCGCCCGGCTACTCCATCACCTGGGGCGGCCAGTTCGAGAACCAGGCGCGGGCGATGAAAAGGCTCACGTTCGTCGTGCCGGCGTCGATCCTGATTATCTTCGGGTTGTTGTTCGCCACTTTCGGCAGCGTGCGCCAGGCGTTGCTGATTCTGCTCAACGTGCCGTTCGCGATGGTGGGCGGCATCGCGGTCCTGTGGCTGCGAGGGATGAACCTGAGCATATCGGCGGCGGTCGGCTTCATCGCCCTGTTCGGCGTCGCGGTTCTGAACGGCATCGTCGTCGTGAGCGCCATCAACCGCTTGCGCGAGCGCGGCGAGGCGATGCATCACGCCATCGTCTCCGGGTGCGGCGCGCGCTTGCGGCCCGTGCTGATGACCGCGCTGGTGGCGAGCCTTGGCTTCGTTCCGATGGCGCTGGCGACCTCCACCGGCGCCGAGGTGCAAAAGCCGCTCGCCTCTGTCGTCATCGGCGGCCTGATCAGCTCCACCGCGCTGACGCTCTTCCTGCTCCCGATTCTCTATCCGCGATTTGTTCCCAGGGTGCGGAAAGGCGGGGACTGAGAACTACTGCAACCGGGATTTGATGCGTTCCTGGCCGACGAGCTCCTCGAAAACCGCCAGCACCTGCCGCCGGAACCGGTAGACCCGCTTGACGTTTTCCCGGAAGGCCCCGTCGTAAGAAGGGTGTTTCATCCAGCGCTCCACCGTCGTCCACGGGATCTCGATGTCGCGCTTGAGGTCCTCCGGCGAGTGCCCGCGCAAGAAGAGCCCGTAGAACATCGCAGCCTCCCGCTGGATGTCCACCGGATCGAATTCCGGGAGCGGCGTCGCCGGTTCAATGGGCTGTGTGCTCATCCCGAAGCGCCCTTCGCATCCTGAAAAAGTGAGTATAAACCTCGCCGCGTTTTCGGGCAACAGTACTCTGTGGCGGGCCTGCGAGGTCTCAGCACAACTATCAGATGCCGCCCGGCCGGCGCGAGTTTCACCCCTCCGCCGGTGTCCCTTCCAGCTCAGGCGGACCGCGAATTCCCATGGCCGGCTGAGCCAGCGCGAGCGGCCGTCCACATCTGCTGTGTCCCGCGTTCGAGATTTCAGGCGGCAAGCTGCGGATCGTAGCGCCGGACCTTGATCGCACTTTCGTCCCGGCGTGCTTGCGCCGGATCGCAGGCCATCTGCATGCGGAGCCGATGATCCGCGTTGGACCACCCGGCTTTCTCCACGCCGATCGCCATCTCTGGGGAGACGCCCGCCTGTCCGTTCGGCGCGCCCGACAGCCTGTGATGCGCCACGCCGGGAATCTCCGCGGCCCCCGCGAACGTCAGGCCCAAGGGATTGAGACAAGCATCCCGGATCGAGCGCCCGGGATGCGGCGGGTTCTTCATGGGCATGGTGTTTGACCCCTCCTTGGCGGTAGTCCGCCATGTCGGCGTCATATGCATCGCCGTGATCAAAGCGGAACACGATCCTCCGGGACTTCTGGGGAAACATCAATGACCTGCGGATCTCCGCAACCTCTTCACCTCCCGTCGCACGACGCCGGGCCCCCGCCGTTGGGGACCGGTCTCCCCGATCGTTGAGCGCACTCCATGTCCCGGCAAGCTGTTGTCCGCGGGCGGCTCTGCCGATAGACTCAGGGGGAGGGCGGAATGCTCAAACTGATTCGTCCGTTTGTTACGGTCTTGACAATCGCCGGTCTGTGGCCGGCTTCGGCGCAGGAAGCGGGCCTCTGGCAGTTCGTGCGTCCGGATGCGAAGATGCTGCTCGGCATCGACTGGCGGAAGACGAAGGCCTCCCCGGCGGGCGATTTGTTCCGCAAGCAGTTCGAGCAGGCGGGCAAGGACCTGTCGAGCCCGTCGATGGGGCTGGATTTTCTCGAGCAGGTGGATCACATCCTGCTTTCCGCGAACAGCGATTTCTCGACGGTCACCGCGCAAGGCGGATCAAGTCCTCCGCCCATGCTGATCGCGCTCTCGGGCCGCATCGACAGGACGAAGCTCAACAAGCTCATGGCCGCCGGAACCGGCATCGAGCGCTGGCGCGGCGTCGATCTGCTGATCCCCCCGAAGTCCGCCAGGAGCGACGCTGTGATTGCGGTCGTCAGCGAGCGGCTCGCGCTGATGGGCGACCGTCCCTCCGTGGAACAGGCGTTGGCCGGCCAGTCCTCCTCGGCCGACCCCGCACTGCTCGGCCGGGCGCGCAGGATGGCGGCGCAGTCCGAGATCTGGGTGGTGGCCAATCCCGTGACGGGCGCCTCCGCCCCCGCTGGGGCCCCCGGCATGAAGCAGCTTGAAGACATCGAGTCGCTGGACCTTGGGGTGTCTCTCCGCAGCGGTTTCGGCCTGCGAATGAACTTCGGCATGAAGTCGGCCGAGTCCGCCCAGGCCATGGCGCTGATGACGCAGATGATGGCCGGGATGATGGTGACGAACAAGCAGGGTGGTGAAGACCTCCTGAACCTCATGCGCGAATTGAAAGTCAACGTGGAAGGCGCGAACGTCGCGCTGTCGCTGGATATGCCTTTGGCCACTCTTCAGCGCGCGGTGAATGAGATGCGCAGCGGGGCGCCGGGTCTTGGGCAGCGCTCCCTGGAGTCGATCCTCGGCGTCGGGCCGCCCTCCCGCGACCGCACCATCCGCACGATTCTCGAAGACGGCCCCGCGCCCGAGGGCACCGTGCGCCTCCCAGCCGCCGCGCCGGAGCCGGAGACGCGAACCATCCGCATCGTCGGACTGGAGGAAGGCGAGCGCGAGGTGAAGTATCCGCAGCCCGCGCCGTCCAAGCCGGCCGAAAAGAAGAAGCAGTAATCGGGATCAGCGCGGCGTGATGAGCCCGCCGAGCTTGTCGCTTTCCCCGGAGCTCAGCCGGGGGAACAGCGTCGAGTACGCCTCCAGGTACTTCAACCCCGAGCCCGTGTTGTAGATCAGGATCTTCTCCTCGGGCTTCAGGAAGCCCTGTGCCAGCAGCATCTCGACCGCGGCGAAACAGGCCGCGCCCTCCGGAGCGGGGAAGATGCCGTCCTCGCGGCCGGCTCGTGCGCCCGCTTCGAGCGAAGCGCGGTCGCTCACTGCGATGCACGTCCCCTTGCTTTCGCGCACAGCGCGCAGAATCAGAAAATCGCCCAGCGGCTTCGGCACGCGCAGTCCGCTCGAAACTGTCATGGCGTTGTCCCAGAAGACGCAGCGCTCCGCGCCTTCCTCGAACGCCTTCACCACCGGCGCGCAGCCCTCGGCTTGCACGGCGATCATCTTCGGGCGCTGCGAGTCGATCCAGCCCATCCGCTCCATCTCGTCGAACGCCTTCCACATGCCGATCAAGCCCACCCCGCCCCCGGTGGGATAGAGGATCGCGCCGGGCAGCTTCCATTGAAGCTGCTCGGCCACTTCGTACCCCATCGTCTTCTTGCCCTCGACGCGGAAAGGCTCCTTCAGCGTGTTGATCTCGAACCAGCCCTCTTTCTCCTTGCGCTCGACGACAATGCGGCCGCAATCGGAGATCAAGCCGTCCACCAGGGTCACATGCGCGCCGAAGCTCATGCACTCGATGTAGTTGGCTTGCGGCACATCGCGCGGCATGAAGATGTGCGCCTCGATGCCTGCCGCCGCCGCATACGCCGCGGCCGCGCTGGCCGCGTTTCCGGCCGAGCCGATCGCCACCTTGCGCACGCCCAGCTCGCGGCACATCGAGATGCAGCACGCCAGCCCGCGCGCCTTGAACGACATCGTCGGGTTGACGCCCTCATCCTTCACGTAGATGTTCGGCGCTCCGAGCCGCTCTCCCATGCCGCGCGCGCGGATCAGCGGCGTCCAGCCTTCGCCCAGCGAGATCATCGACTGCGGTTTCGACACCGGCAGCACGGGCGCGTAGCGCCACATCGACGACGGCCCCGACGCGATCCACTCGCGGCTCCAACTGTTGCGCGCGGCCTCGAGATCGTAACGCACCAGCAGCGGCCCGCCGCACTCGCAGAGGTTGTGCGGCAGCGCCGGATCCAGCTTCTTTCCGCACAGGCTGCATTCGAGGTGCGTCAGCGTGGTCATGGAATCACCTATAGTATCGAAACATGCGACCTTCACTGCTCAGGACCGCCTCCCTCGCCCTTCTGCCGGCCTTTGTCGCCCTGGCCCAGCAGCCGCTGGACGACGGGTACTCAAAGAAGATCCGCGAGTACACCACGGACCCGATGTTTCTCACCGAACTCGTCGATCACCTCCCCGCCTCATCCAAGGTGCCGAGCCCCGAGAAGATCCTGGGCTACGTCGCCGGCGCGCCCGACAAGCTCACCTACGCGAAAGACATTCATAGCTACATGCGCGAGGTCGCGAAGGCGACGCCGCGCGTCCGCGTCACCTCCATCGGGCAGACCGAGGAGGGCCGCGAGATGATTCTCGTGCTCGTCTCCGACGAGGCCAACCTGTCGCGGCTCGACCGCTACCGCGAGATCACCGCCCGGCTCGCCGATCCTCGCGCCACTCCGGACGCCGACGCCGAAAAGCTGATCGGCGAGGGGCTCGTCTTCTACTGGGCTACCGGCGCGATCCATTCGCCCGAGACCGGCTCGCCCGAGATGCTGATGGAACTCGTCTATCGCCTCGCCGTCGAAGAGACGCCCTTCATCCAGGCGATCCGCAAGAACGCGATCGTGATGGTGACGCCTGTCATCGAAGTGGACGGACGCGAACGCCAGGTTGATGTGTACCGCTGGCGCAAGGCGAATCCGAACAAACCCGCGCCCAACCTGCTCTATTGGGGCAAATACGTCGCCCACGACAACAATCGCGACGGCATGGCGCTCTCGCTCGCGCTGAGCCGCAACATCACCCGCGCCTTTTTCCAGTACCACCCGCAGGTGGTCCACGACCTCCACGAGTCCGTGCCGTTCCTCTACACCTCGACGGGCCAGGGTCCCTACAACGCCTGGCTCGACCCGATCGCCATCAACGAGTGGCAGAAGCTCGCCTGGCACGAGGTCGAGGAGATGACGCGCCGAGGCGTACCCGGCGTCTGGACCTGGGGCTTCTACGATGGCTGGGGCGCCAACTACATGATGAGCGTGGCTCACGGCCACAATTCCATCGGGCGCTTCTACGAAACGTTCGGCAATGGCGGCGCGGACACGCGCGAGCGTACCGTTCCCCCAAACCAGACCACGCGCACCTGGTTCCGCCAGAACCCGCCGCTGCCGCGTGTCAAGTGGTCGCAGCGCAACAACGTCAACATGCAGCAGAGCGCGCTGCTGCTTGCGCTGAACTTCACCGCGCGGAATCGCGAGACATTCCTGCGCAACTTCTGGCTGAAGAGCAAGCGCTCCGTGGAGAAGCCGCGCAACGAAGGCCCCGCGGCCTACGTCATCGACCGCACGGAGCGGCCGCACGAAGCGGCGTCGCTCGTCAGCCTGCTGCAATCGCACGGCGTCGAGATTCACACGCTCAACGCCGAGGCCGAGTCCGGCGGACAGAAGTTCGCCGCGCAGTCCTACGTCGTCCGCATGGATCAGCCTTATTCGCGTATGGCCGACATGCTGCTCGACCGGCAGTACTACAACGCGAACGACACCCAGCCCTACGACGACACGGGCTGGACGTTGCCCGCTCTGCGCAATCTCAAATCGACGCGCGTGAAGGAAGCGAAGATCCTCGAAGCGCCGATGACGAAGCTCTCCGCCGCCGGCCCGCCCGCGGGCAAGGTGGATGGCGACGGCGTCGTTTTCGCGCTCAACCATAACGCCGATCGCGCGCTCGCGCGACTCCGCTTCGCCCTGGCCGGCGTGAAAATGCACGCCGCGGAAGACGCCTTCGAAGCCGCGGGGCAGAAGTTCAACGCCGGATCGTTTCTCATCCGCGCCGATGAGAACAACGGCCTGAAAAGCCTGCTGGAGAAAGCCGCAGCCGAGCACGGAGTCGTCTTCACAGCCCTGCCCGAAACGCCGAAGGTGAAGACGCATCCGCTGGCCGTGCCGCGGATCGCTCTCGTCCACACCTGGCTCAGCACGCAAAACGAGGGCTGGTTCCGCCTCGCGCTCGAGAACCTGAAGATCCCTTACAGCTACATCTCCGATCAGAAACTCCGCGAGATCGCCGACTTGCGCGCGAACTACGACGTCATCATCCTCGGCCCCGCGCCGGGAAACTCGCAGCGCGTGGTGAATGGATTGCCGGTGCGCGGACAGCCCGTCGCCTGGGACGAAAGCATCGGCCCCAACGTCGCCGGCTCGCCCGACAAGAGCGCCGACATCCGCGGCGGCATGGGATTGCAGGGCCTGCTCAACGTGCAGAGGTTCGTCGAGCAGGGAGGGCTGTTCATCACGATCGCCGGCAACAGCGCGATCCCGATCGACTACGGCCTTCTGGACGGCGTCACCGTCGCGCAAGCGCGCGAGCTGCGCGCCCGCGGCAGCGTTCTCGATACCGTGGTCGCCGACCGCAAGAGCCCCGTCGCCTACGGCTACGGCGAGCGCCTGCCCGTCTACTTCAGCCAGGGTCCGCTGCTTGAGGTCAGCCAGTTTGGCGGGCTGACGGGCGGATTCGGCGGCGGAGGCGGCGCTGGCGGCCCGGGCGGCGGCCAGGCGGGACGGCCCTCCGGCCGCGGCGGCCCGGGCGATCCCGATGTCCCTCAAGGCAGGCCGGTTTCTCCCCCTCCGCCTTCCACGCCGCCGGGCCAGCCGTCGTCAGAGATGTTAGAGGCCATGCGCAACTTCCTGCCTTCGCCCGCCGAAAGGCCGAGGGTGATCGCCCGGTTTGCGCCCGAGAGCGAACTGCTGATCTCCGGCATGCTGGCCGGCGGCAGGGAGCTTGCGGGGAAGGCGGCGGTCGTCGATGTGCCTCGAGGGAAGGGGCACTACCTGCTGTTTGCCATCAACCCGATGTGGCGCGAGCAAACGCAGGGCAGTGTCATGCTGGTATTGAATGCGGCGATGAACTTCGAACATCTCGGCGCCGGCCGCCCCGAGAAGCCCGCCGAAGCCGCCAGGCAGACCAACGCCGAAGAGGACTTCGATCTGATTCACCAATGAGAACGCTGATCGCCTTCACGCTTCTTGCGATATCGGCCGGCGCGGCCGAGGAGGCGGTGCTCGCCAGCGGCGCCCGCATCCGCGCCGAACGAATCGAGAGAGACGGCGACAAGTTCATTCTCCACGCCTCGCAAGGACGCATCGAGCTGGCGGCGGACTTTGTTGCGGCCATCGAGCCCGATGACACGCCCGCGCCGCCGCCCGCGGCCGCCCCTGCGCCCGCGTCCGCGCCCGAGCCGCCGAAGGCGAACCTCCATCCACGCGAGCTGGTCACCGAGGCGGCTCTACGTCACGGCCTTCCGCCCGCCCTCGTCCACTCCGTTGCGATGACCGAATCCTCCTACCGGCAGGACGCCGTCTCGCCGAAGGGCGCCATTGGCGTCATGCAGTTAATGCCCGGCACCGCGCGCGCCCTCGCCGCCGATCCGCTCGACGTGAACGACAACATCGACGCCGGCACGCGCCTACTCCGCGGCCTTCTGCTCAAGTATCAGGACGACCCCAACCCCGTCCGCCGCGCCCTCGCCGCCTACAACGCCGGCGAGGGCGCGGTGGACCGCTATCGCGGCGTGCCGCCGTATCGCGAAACGCAGGCGTACGTCGAGAAGGTCATCGAGCGCTACTGGCGCCAGGTCCAGCCCGAGAGATTGAGTCAGGGCCGCTGAGCCCTCCAGTCCGCCCCCTTCTTTGAAATAATCAACTGAATGCGCAGGGCTGGAATCATCGGACTGGTTTCATACTGTCTCTGCGGGCAGACGATCCCGCCCGTCTACACATCAATCACCGTCACCGCGACAAGGTCTACCGAAGAAGAGGCCGCCAGGACGCCGCAGCGGGTTGAGGTCCTCGAACAGGAGAGTCTGCGTTCGCGGCCGCTCCCGACCATCGGCACGGTTCTTGACCGGTCCGCGGGCATACTCATACAGCAGAGCACAACGGCTCAGGTCTCGCCGTTCCTGAGAGGGCTGACCGGCTACCATGTTCTCAATCTGCTCGACGGCGTCCGCTTCAACAACTCGACCTTCCGCTCCGGTCCCAACCAGTATCTCGCCTGGATGGAGCCAAGCCAGGCGCGGCAGGTGGACGCGATGCTCGGTCCGGCGGGCGCTCTGTATGGCAGCGATGCGTTGGGCGGCACCATCCAGGTCTTTACCGCGGAGCCGCAATTCAGCGATCCCGGCGCCCGCGAATGGCGCAGCGACGGCGGCCTGTTCGCCGGCTCGGCCGATCGCTCGGTCGGCGGCGATGCGCGTCTTCAATTCGGCACGGCGCGCGCATGGCTGCTGTTCGGCGGTTCGGCTCGCAGCTACGACGATCTGCGCGCCGGGCGCGGCGCGGATTCTCGCCATGCGCTGCGCCGCTACTTCGGTCTGGACAACTCCATGATTCGCCATCTTCTGGGCTCGCGCATGCTTGGCTCCGGATTCGCGCAGCAAGGCGCGCATGCTAAATTCGCGCTGCGCCGCACTGAGCTCGAGAGTTTCAGCGTGTGGTGCCAGTTCGGCGAGCAGACCGGCGTTGAAAGCTACAAGGACCTCTGGGGCGGACTCGGGCGCTTGCAGTCGCGCTTCGATCCCCAGCGGCTGCGCTTCGCCTATGCCCGCTACGAGCGGCTGAAGGCGGGCTGGTTCGATTCCCTTTCCGGCACGTTCTCCGTGAATTCGCAGGCCGACGGCAGCGTGCGCCAGGGACTCCTCGCCTCGAACGCCGTCATCATGGACGACAGCCGCGTGGATGCTTACGGCTATACGGCGCAGGGGGCGAAGTCCGGCGGCAATGGGCGTTCGCTCGTGTTCGGCGCCGAGATCTACGACGAGCACGTGAAGTCGGCTCGCGCGAGCAACGGCGCGCTGGAGCGGCCGCTTTATCCGGACGGCTCGCGCTACCGCACCGCCGCCGGCTTCGCGCAGGCGTCCACCGATCTCCTGCGCAGCCGCTTGCGCGCCATCGGTGGAATCCGCTTCACCAGGATTGCGTTCTCAACTCGCGAAAGCCTGCGCTTTGGCACGCCTGCCGCCACGCAGGGCTTTCACGACACGACGTTTCACGCCAGCCTCACCTGGCGCGCATCGGAGCGTCTGCGTCTTCACGCGCTCGGCTCACGCGGTTTCCGCGCGCCCAATCTGAACGACCTCGGCGCGATCGGGCTGAACGACCTGGGCTACGAGATCCCCGCCTCGGAAGCCGCGGGCGCCTTGATGGGCGCAAGCGCCGGCGAAGGCGCGCTGCCCTCGGGCCGCAATGTCGCGCGGCTCAAAGCCGAGAGCCTCTGGAACAACGAGGTGGGCGCAGCATGGCACTCCTCGCGGCTGCTGGTCCGCGTGCAGGCGTTTCTCGCCGATCTCATCGACCCGATCGTCCGCCGGACTCTGCTGTTTCCGGCTTCCTCGATTCCGTCGCGGTTGGCGGGATTGCCCGTCACCCCGGTTCCTCAGACCGAAGCGCAGCGCGCCGCCGGCGTCGCCGGAGTCGCAACCTCGCTCGATCCTCGCGCGGTGAAGGCCTTCGTCAACGACGGGGAGAGCCGCTACCAGGGCGTCGAATCGTTGGCCGCTTTTACGCTCGCTCCCGGTTGGCGCATCGAAGGCGGCTATCACTTCCTCGCGGGCCGCGACCTGCATCCGAACCGCAACATCCGCCGCCTGCCGCCGCAGGCCGGCTATGTCGCGCTGCGTTGGATGCCGACAGGGCGCAAGCCGTGGATCGAGATCTCGGCCCAGGCCAATGGACCGCAGCGGCGATTGAGCGGCGGAGACATCGACGACGAGCGCATCGGCGCCTCGCGCAGCCGCCGCGACATCGCCTCGTTCTTCGCATCGGCGCGCGTTGCTCCCTGGATCACGCCCGACGGCCGCTTCGCTCCTTCCGGCGAAACCCTGCGCCAGATCCAGGATCGCGTGCTGCCTGGCGTCGTCGAAACCGTGCGCGTTCCGCTCTACGCGCAGACTTCCGGCTGGGTCGCAATGAATGTGCGCGCCGGTTTTCCGCTGAGCGACACCCTCACACTATCCGGCGCGCTGGAGAATTTCGCCGATCGCAATTACCGCGCTCACGGCTCGGGCGTCGACGCCCCCGGCATCAACGCGTGGGCCGGGATTCGCTGGAGTTTCTGATCACGATTCGGGCACGCGCGCCAAAGTCAGGTCGAAGTTCTGCGCGCCGCCCTCTTCCACTTTCACCCGCCGCGCCTTCGGCTTGAGCGGCTTGAAGAACTCCTCGTCCTCCAGTGCGCCGGCTTCGACGGAATCCAGAGCGATCAGCAGGTACTCGCCGCGAGCCAGGTTCGGCAGACGGTAAACTCCGTTCTGATCGGTGCGCGCAATACGATAGCGGAAAGGACGCTTAGGGTCGGGAACCAGCGCGACTGTCGCGCCGGGGACTGTTTCGCCCTTGTCGTTGCGAACAGCGCCGCTGATCTCACCGCGGCCGATGGCCAAAGAAATCGTGAGCGGCGCCGCGGCGTTGACGATCTCCACCTCGTCGCCTTCGACAATCTGCTCGCCCAATCGAATCTCGCTCACGTGATGCGTTTGCGGCAGGCCGCCGATGTTCACTTTGTGCCTTCCCGGAACGGTGTTCGCGATCGCCAGGTCGCCGTCCGCGTTCGCTGTGCCCATCGCAAGCGCCGAAGAGATCTCATCCGCCGCAGTGAGGATCACGCGGATCGACGGCAGCTTCAATGTGGGGCCCGGCTCGGCGTTGACGCGCGCCTTCAATTCGAACGGCACGAGCGCCGGGACAGTCAGGTCCGTCACCGGCTGGTCGCCGATCTCGACGCTCGACTTCACCACGTAAGGCGCGTTGCCCAGCCCCGTAGGCAGAGAGTGAATGATATAAGAGCCCGGCGGAACCTGTCTGAATTCGAATTTTCCGTCGCTGCTCATCACCAGCGAGCGCGGATGCATCGCGTTGCCCATCGGGCCGAAGCCCTTCGTCGTCAGGTTGAGAATCGTCATCGCGCTTGCGCCCGCGGGCACTCCCGCGACATGGCCCTGGACCGAGACCATCTTCGATCTGATCATGCGCACGTCGATGCCCGGGATTTCAGAGCCGTCCCTGATCTCAAGCTGCGTCGACTCCGCCATCCGCGGCGCGCTGGGGAAGCAGGTAGTGGCGTTCCCTTCTTCCGACGCCGGCTTGGAGTCGGCCTGCGGCGGCTGAGGCTGCACCCAGTTGAACGGCATCGCGCACACGATGTACTTGCCGGGCGGCAGTTCGCCGATGCGGTACTCGCCGAGGTCGTTCGCCAGCACCGGGATCGTTCCGCGCGGCAACCTCACGCGCTTCCCGTTGACGTACATGTCGGCAAGCGCCATCACCAGCGCTTTGCCCACGGGTTCGTTATCCGCGTCGAGGACTTTTCCCGCGATCACGCCCTGTTTAGGCATCGCGATTGCGAGGCCGGTGATCTCGGCGCCGGCGTCCACGCGCAGCACCTGGCCGATGCCTTCGCCCGGCTTGCGCGCGCCATACGCGGTCGCTTCATGCCCCGCTTTCGACGCGCTGAGGCGGTATCGTCCCGGCTTGACGTCTTTCAAAACGAACTTGCCGTCGTCCGCCGTTTCCACGCTGGCAGCCGGCGATTCCGAGCCGGTTGGAGTCAACGTCACCTTCGCCTTGCGGACAGGCGTTTTCGTTGCGGCGTGCGTCACGACGCCTTCGAGAGTCGCGAGCTTCGGCTCCTGCGGAGCTTGCGCAAGCAATAATGCAATCACTGCGGGGACAAGCATCGAACTACCTCCACAGCAGGACCTTCAGCACACCCGGCTCTTGCGCTCGCGCAAAAGCTCGCTGCGCGTCAGCGAGAGGAAACTGGCCGGTGATCATGGGGTCCAGGAGCAGTCTGCCGCTCTTGAGCAGCTTCAGCGCGGGCTCAAAGCGGCCGCAGCGCGAACCCACCAGCGCGATCTCATCGACGATCACGCGCGCGGCGTCGAATGAAACCGAACCGTGCACGGTCGATTTCATCACGACCGTGCCGCGCGGCCTCGTCATCGCGATCGCGCTCGGCAGACCTTCGGGTGAGCCTGTGGCCTCCACCGTAACGGAATACGCAGCCCGCGGAAGTTTGTTCAAAAATGCGGTTTTTGCCCCCGTTTCGCGCGCGATTTGAAGCTTTTTTGCGTGTTTTCCGTACACGTGGACGCGGGCCCCGTGGGCGCCCAGAACCTGCGCGATCAGGAGCCCCAGTTTGCCGTCGCCGAGCACGGCGACCTCTTCGCCGCGCGCAATCTTCACCTGGTCGAGAATCTCGCAGGCCGCGGCCAGAGGCTCGGCGAACACCGCGTGTTCGGTCTTCACCGCCGGCGGCACTTCGTGCAGGTTCGAATCCGGCAGCGTCAGGAATTCGGCGAACGCGCCCGGATGCCGCACGATGCCCAGCACTGTACGCTTCGGGCAGTGCCTGCCCAGCCCGCGCGCGCACCACCCGCACTTGCCGCAGGCGAGGTTGATTTCGCCCACGACGCGTTTCCCGAGCCATTGCGCGCCGTCCGATTCGACGACTTCGCCGACGAACTCGTGGCCCGGGCGCCCGCGAAAGCCGTAGTATCCGCGCATGAGCTCGATGTCGGTGTTGCAGATGCCGCCGGCGATCAACCGGATGAGCGCCTGGCCCGGTTTGCGTTTCGGCCGCGCGGCGCGCCGCACTGTCGCCGCGCCGTGTTCGATGTGGACTGCGATCATTTACGCGCCTTCCGCAGCCGCGACCAGTACCGCCACTGGCGCTGCTCCGGCCCGAGCTCCGGATCGCTCGCCTGCGCGACGGCGCACACGAGCGTGTCCTCGACGCACGGGTCCTGCCGCACGCCGGTTTTGCGGCGGAGCTCAGCGTAGAGATTGCGGCCGTCTTTCTTGCGAAGCTGCCCGACGGTCGAGACGCCGAGCAGCTCGAAGTCTTTCAGCGTCGCGGGCCCGACGCCCGCCAGATCGCGCAAACGTCTGGAGCCGGCCATGTCACTTGCTAGAATGTCAGATTCGTGGCTGTTCAGCTTGCCTGTCTCAATCCGAAATGCCTCTCCACATTCCCCGTCGAAGAGGTGTTGTACACTTGCCCGCGCTGCGGCGCTCTGCTTGAAGCGTCCGATCCCGATCTGAAGCTCGACGCCGCGGTGAAGCGCGTCTGGCGCGAGCGCCGCATGTCGAATGCGCCGCTCGATCAAAGCGGCGTGTGGCGCTATCGCGAGCTGCTCGGCTTCGTCGATTGTGCGCGGCACTCTGTCGTCACATTGCGCGAAGGCGACACGCCGCTGCTCGCGGCGCCGGCGGCGGCGCAGTACGGCGGCCTCGACGCGCTGGTGTTCAAGCACCAGGGCTTTAATCCCACGGGCTCGTTCAAAGACAACGGCATGACCTGCGGCGCGACGATGGGCCTGCGCCTCGGAATGGAGCGCGTCGCGTGCGTTTCGACGGGCAACACCTCGGCGTCGATGGCGGCCTACGCTTCGAGCGCGGGCATGACGCCCATCATCTTTCTGCCGCACGGCAACATCAGTTACGGGAAACTCGCGCAGGCGCTCGAATACGGCGCGCTGACGCTGCAAGTGGAGGCGAATTTCGACCAGATCCTCGCGCTTGTGCGCGTGCTGGCGGAACGGCTCGGCATCTATCTGCTCAACTCGGTGAACCCGTTCCGCATCGAGGGGCAGAAGACGATCATGGTCGAAATGCTCGACCAGCGCGACTGGCGCGCGCCGGACTGGGTCGTCGTGCCCGGAGGCAACCTGGGCAACGTTTCCGCATTCGGCAAGGGCTTGCGCGAGCTGCTGAAGCTCGGCTTCATCGACAGGCTGCCGAAGTTGGCGGTGATTCAGGCCGCCGGAGCGGCGCCGTTCTACGATTACTTCCACAGCCAGGAGCGCAAGGAGTTCAGGCCGGTGAAGAATCCGGAAACACTGGCCACCGCAATTCGCATCGGCGACCCGGTCTCCTGGCCGAAAGCGATCCACGAAGTGGAAACATCGGGCGGGATCGTCGAAAAAGCGACGGAGCAGGAGATCGCCGACGCGAAGGCCGTCATCGGCAAGTGCGGCATCGGCTGCGAGCCTGCGTCGGCGGCGACGCTGGCCGGCATTCGCAGGTTGACGGCGGCCGGCACGATCCCTCACGACGCCGATGTCGTCGCCGTGCTGACGGGCAATGTGCTGAAGGACCCCGACTACATTTACCGCTACCACACCGGTCAGCTCAAGACGCCGCATGGCGACGCCGTCGAGCCGTCGTTCGGCAACGCGCCCATTGTCGCGCCGAACGACGCGGACGCCATCGCGCGCATTCTCGAGAAGTAACCCGGGCCGCCGCTGCGTGGAGCGGGCGGCCCGTTGACTGTGAGGATATGAAGACTGGCCGTTTCGCCGGGGACATTCTTTCTCTGATTCGGGACGGCAAGATCCTGCGCATCCGGGCCGGATCGCAGCCGCACCGGTTTATCGGCATCTGGGCCGTGGTGGTGGAAGACCGGGTCTTTGTGCGTTCCTGGAGCCTGAAGCCGCGAAGCTGGTACAGGACGTTCCTCGTGGAGCCGCGCGGCGCGATCCAGGTCGCCGGCCGCGAGATTCTCGTTCGCGCCGTCCGCACCAGAAGCGGGCGATTGAAAAGCGCCGTCGACCGGGCGTACCTGGAGAAGTACAACTCCCCGTCATCGATCCGGTATGCGCGGGATCTTGCGCGCGAGAAATCCAGGGCCACGACGACTGAGCTCGTTCCGCAGGAGCCGCCTCAGTGAGAGATCGCCGGCGATTCCGGACGCTCAGAACTTGATCTTCGATTCCGCGGAGAACTTACGGTAGTTGCGGAACACGATGGTGTTGCGCGAGCAGGCGGCGGTGTTGCGCCGGCACCCGATGTTGTCCGCCTGAACCGGGAGCAGATGTTTTGAGTTGTCGATGACGACGAAGCCGTACTCGATCCTGGATTCCGCGCGGTCGTAAGGGAAGTCCGGCGGGATCGTCGCGGCCTTCTGCTCCAGCCGCAGCACCTTGCGCGTCTCCTCGTCCACCCAGATCCGTCCCGTGTACGCCGGATGGAACTGGCGGCCATCGTCGGCGACGAGCCTCCAGTTGGAGTTTTCCTGCGCCACGGCGAGGTCGAACACCACTGCCTCGCGGTTCGCGACGCGCTCTTTGCCGCGCTTCTTGAAGACCGCCGCGCTTGCCGGCGACATCACGTCCTGGAGCGTCGAGACGAAGTCGCCCGTGGTCCACATGCCCGACCGCTCGATGGGCTGCCGCGGCGGGAGGCCGTTCACCTTCACGTTGCGGTGTTCCTCCTTGCCGCCGGCATAGGCCACTTCGGCCGTGACGGCGTCGATGGCCTGCCACGCGCCCGGCAGCCCCGTGCCCTGGTAGCGCGTGGTTACCTGCTCGGCGATGTAATCGGGGATGCCGTTCAGGAACGACTGGGCCGCGTCGCGCGCGTCCTGAATCACTTGCTGATCGGGAGTCAGCTCCGATGCGGCCGCCGGCGCGTCCGGGGCGCCGTCGCCGCCGAAATCCGCCGCGGATGGAGGACGGATGGCGGCGGTGTCAACCGGCCGCGCCGCGGCCGTGCGCTCTTCCGGAGAGCCCTGGCGTTCGAGGATGACGCGCAACGCGGTCTCCTCGTCCACGGCATTCACCTGCACAATCAGGCGGTCTCCGGGCTGGAGGAGAGAATCGCGAATGGGTTCGTTCTGCAAATTCCGAAACTGGGTCTTCGCCAGCAGCCGGAACCGCAGGACCCGCGCCGCCGCGGTCTCCAGAAGGAGGTCTCTCTCGCCCAGCTTTCGCAGCGCGCCATTCGCCGCGAGCAGCGCCACTTTGAACTCGCTGTCCACCGGGGGTTCCGGCGGCTTTTCCGGCTTGGGCTTGCGCTTCGGCATGGGAATGCGCGGGATCGGTATGCCGATAGGGACGCCCCCGGGAAGGCGCGTGGGGTAGGTGTCCGGCGGGTATTGCCCCGGAGGATACTGGCCCGGCGGGTACTGCCCGGGAGGGTATTGTCCCGGCGGATACTGGCCAGGCGGGTATTGCGCGAGAGCGTCAGTTCCCAACGCCACGAGCAACAGCAGCACGGGCGCGAGTCGCCGCACCTTCGCCTTCGCCCGTCGCATGTCGTTTTGGCCTGGTCCGAATTATAGACGCGCCGGGCGCACCCGCGTTACATCCGCGTCCGCCGCCGTCTGTTACCCTCAGAAGTGGAACGCCACGCGGGACCGTAGCTCAGGTGGATAGAGCATCTGCCTTCTAAGCAGAGGGTCGCAGGTTCGAGTCCTGCCGGTCCTGCCATTCACCCGCGGGCCAGGATTCGCCGGCCTTCCTCCGCGACTTGTTCGGCCACCTCCATTGCCGATCGGGCCTCTTCCGCCGAAGGGTGGAAGAATGCGCTGTAGCGAACTTTATCCGCTTTGGGCGAGAAGCTTTCGAGGCGATCTCGAAAAGCCAG
>CAYYNC010000081.1:0-21792 GCA_964472745.1 uncultured Solibacteraceae bacterium | reverse complement strand
CTGATCCAGCGCGCCTGCGCCGCATCGTTCAGCTCGCCCAGGCAGCACAGAGTTCATTGGCGTGGTCCATCCGGCGTCCGCACCGTCTCGACCAGCGACCGGCAGGTATGGTCCTGCCGTCGTTGCTCCGCCGGTTCGGGCGCAAGAACATCCTGCCCCGATATTGTCACCGAACCCGCATCCCTTCAAGAGGATTGGTCTCCACTCCATCGCGTTTCAGAACTGTGCGGACCGAAGCACCAACCACTTACAACGCCGGAACGGGCGAAAATCGCCGCTTTCGTGGCCGCCGTGACGAACTTCGGCTGGTCTCGGCCTGACCACCACCACCGGCTTCAGAAGCGGACCTTCGCGCGGGCGGCCGGGTTTTCGCCGGGCGAGAGCGGGCGCAGGATGAGACGGTAGCTCAGCGGTTGCGCGGGATCGATGCGATATTGCGGCAACGGCAACGCGTTCGGACTCCAGGAGTCGATGCCGCCAACGCCCATCTGCTTTTGATCGAGGTTCAAGTAGATTTCAGGGCGCCGCGGGAGCTGGAAGCTGTATTCGACGCTCTCGACATCGGACTTCGCGTAACGCGTCGCGCGGGCGCTGAGCGGCTGCGCTCCGGCGGCGAGCAGGCCGAAGCCCTTCGCGTCCGTGAGCGCGATCCAGCGCACGTCGGTTTTGTTGCCGTTTTCCTGGGGCTTCGAATAGTCGGTCCACTCGGAATCCACTGTGGAAGCGTAGAGACCGATGCGTTCGAAGTTGCGATCAACGTAGGTCTCGGCGGGGCCTCGGCCAAGCCATTGGAGATTCTCGAGTCCGGCGGCGGCGATGAGCTCGAGTCCGAAGCGCGGCATCATGGCCATCTTTTTCGCGCCCGGCTTGTACGCAGCCTCCACGACGACGTCGCCGGAACCATGAACGGTGTAAGCGAGCGTGTACGACGCGGCGGCGAGCGGCAGCTCGGCGTTCACCGTGACACGCGCCGTCGATGCATCGATGCGCTCAAGCTTCGCGCCTGTGACGCGCCACGCGGGACCGGCGTTGCGCCACACTGTCCAATCCAGTTCGGGGCGGCGCGCCGCGGCGGGACCAATGGCCTTCCAGGCCCCGATGTCGTTGTCGGTCATGGCGCGCCAGAAGTCGGGCAGAGGCCCCCGATTCAACAGGCGCACGTTTTTGAAGCTGTAGTCGTTCAACACTCCGTTGAGGCGGTCAAAGAGCATGGCGAAATCGGGGCCGGAGAAGCGGATCTGGTTCCCGGATTCGACGATGTGCAGGTTTGCCGCGGGGATGGAAGCGGCAGCCGGCTGCGCCTGCAACGGCAGCTTCCACTGCTCCCACGCAATCTCGTGGCCCTTCTTCGCCCAGGGCGTGTCCTGCTTCAAAGTGAACGACAGATTGAGGAAGTACTCGGTGGCCGGATCGGGGCGGATTGCGGGCAGGCTGAGCGCAATCTCGCGCTCCTCGTACGGCGCGAGAGCGATGTCGTCGATCTTGCCGGAAGCGACGGCGCGTCCGTCGGCCACAACAGACCACGCAGCCTCCGCGATGTCTTGCGCGTTGGTGAAGTCAAACCAGTTCTTCAGCCGAATGCGCCCGAGAGTCAGATCCACCGGCGTGGCGTGGAGGTAGCG
Organism: uncultured Solibacteraceae bacterium; assembly: GCA_964472745.1. Classification (GTDB taxonomy): domain Bacteria; phylum Acidobacteriota; class Terriglobia; order Bryobacterales; family Bryobacteraceae; genus CAYYNC01. The sequence continues at coordinate 20,170 of CAYYNC010000081.1, read as the reverse complement.
ATACACGTACTTGATCGCCATCAGGCCCGGATGCGGAACGCGGTCGGCGGAGACCAGCCCGTTCATGCAGAAGTTGTTGTCGGTATGGATGCCGCGCCGGTTCTCCCACCAGCCCCCGTAAGCGAGGAACGTCTTGCGGCCCGAAGTGGCCGCATACGCCGCCGGCACGGGCTGGCGGATGCCCTGGTCCACCCAATCCCAGACGTAGGCCCCGCGCATGTTCGCGCCGGAATAGAACCGCCGCCAGTATTCATCGAGGCCGCCGTTGGAGTTTCCCATCGCGTGCGTGTACTCGCAGATGAGCATCGGCATCTCAGGGCGCTTCTTCGCCAGGGCCTCCATGCGATCCGCCGGCGGATACATGAAGGAGTTGATGTCGGCGCTCGAGCCGCCCAGAGAGGTCGAGGACTCGTAGTGATAGGGCCGCGACGGGTCACGCTGCTTCACCCACCTGTAGCAGGCTTCCGCGTTGGGGCCGTCTCCCGATTCGTTGCCCATCGACCAGAAGACCACCGAAGCGTGATTCTTGTCGCGCTCCACCATGCGTTCGACGCGGTTGAGAAATGCGGCGCGCCACTCGGGCGAGTTCGTGAGGCGGTTGTCGCGGCCGGTGCCGTAGTCGTGAACTTCGATGTTCGCTTCATCCATCACATAGAGACCGTATTCGTCGCACAGGTCGTACCATTCGGGCGTGTTCGGATAGTGCGAAGTGCGGACCGAGTTCACGTTGTGCTGCTTCATCAGCTCGATGTCGCGGATCATCAGCTTGCGGTCGGGCGTGTGGAGCGTGTCGGGAGAATGCTCGTGCCGGTTGACGCCCTTGAAGATCACCGGCTGTCCGTTGATCAGGATCTTGCCGGCGCGGATCTCCACCTTGCGGAAGCCGACCCTTGCCGGTATCACTTCGAGGACCGCGCCGGCCGCGCTGCGAAGAGTGATGAACAGACGATAGAGGTTGGGCGTTTCCGCAGTCCATTTCTTCGGCGCCCCAACGGGCATCACGAATTCGACCGCTGTGTCCGAGCCCGGCTCGGTCGAGACGTTCTTGCGGATGGCAGGCGCCGCAGGCTTGCCCGCGGAGTCGAGCAGCTCAAGGGTGAGCGAGACCGCGGCGCGGCCACGCGCGCTTGTGACGCGCGCGTCGACAGCGAGTGTCGCGTTTCTGTAAGCGGAGTCGAGGTCGGTCTTTACTTCGAAGTCGCGCACGTGCTGCGCGGGCGACGACCACAGGAAGACCTCGCGGAAAATGCCGGACAGCCGGAAGAAGTCCTGGTCTTCGAGATACGAGCCGTCGCTCCAGCGGTAGACTTCGACGGCGATCGTGTTCACTCCGGGCCTGACGAGCTTCGTGATGTTGAACTCGGCCGGCGTGCGCGAATCCTCGCTGTAGCCCGCTCTTTCACCGTTCACCCAGACGTAGAACGCGGAATCGACACCGGCGAAGTGGAGGAAGATCTGCCGCCCGGCCCACGCCGGCGGCAGCGCGAACGTCCGGCGGTACGACGCGACGGGGTTGTTCTCGTACGGCGCGCGCGGATTGTCCTTCTCATAGGGGAACGGGTACTTGATGTTGGTATAGATGGGAAAGCCGTAGCCGTGGGCTTCGACATTCGAGGGCACGGGAATCGTGGCCCAGGCGGAGACGTCGAACGAGGTCTTGTAGAACTCGGCGGGACGCGATGCGGGGTCGTGCGAATATCGGAACCTCCAGGCGCCGTTGAGGGAAAGGAACCAGGGCGAGCGCGTGTTGTCGAACGTCGCGGCGAGCGCCTGCGTGGGGTAAATCATGAACGTCGCGCGCGGCTTTTCGACGCCCGCTTGAATGACGGCGGGATCGTCCCATTCGGGACGCTGTGCGAAGGCGGAAGCGGCGAGCAGCAGGAGGGGGAGAAATCGTCTGGACATAGGAATCGCACGCCGGGCGGGCCGGGCCGCCCGGCTGAGTGCATTCTATGCCACTTCGATTGCGCAGCGCGTTACTGCGGGCGGTAGCTGAGGTCGGGCACGAGCGACGCCACCATATTGTCCGCGCTGGAGGCCGTGGCGGCGACTCTCGACATGAACTGCTTGAGGCCCTCGGGGCCGTAGAGTTTTTCGCCGGTGGGGAAAGCTTCCATCTCCTTCCACGAGTCGAAGAGCTGGACGATCGTGTATTCGCCGATCGCCGTGCCGAGGATCGCGCGATGGACCCAATAGTCCTTCGCGCCCGCCTTCTTCAGCGCTGGCAGCACGATGGTCCGGATCGCCTCCTCGAATTCCAATTGCTTGCCGGGCAGCGCTCGCACGTTGACCACGCGCGCGAGCCTCGGCGGAGTTGTCCGGCCGCTCTGAATGCTTAACTGCGGGACCACTTGCACCAGGACCGCGCGGACGCTTTGCACCGAGCTGCGGTTCAGCGTCTGGTATTTTATGCGCTGGGCCTCGGTGAGATGCGACATCGGAGAAGGGCTGTCGAACTGAGACAGGCCCGTGACCGGGGCGACGCTGACGAAGGTCCGGAGCTCACCGAACAGCGCGGACGTCCAGACGTCGCGCCACGGCATGCCTGCCTTCTTGTAGCCTTCATTGACGAGCTTTTGCGCTTCCTGGAAGTCGTACAGTCCGTTCGGCGTGAGCGTCGTGTAGACGAGACGCAAGTACTCGGCCGCGGCGCCCTGGGCGGACGCCGGTTGGATGGTTGACAGGAACGACGCGCAAAACAGCGCGGCCGCTCCGATTGTGCTGATTCCCAGTTTCATTTACGCTCCTTCTGACAGCCCGCACGACACTCGACTGAAGATTCCGCCGCTCTTGTCGTGCTTCATGGCAGTGTAACCGAGGTCCGCGTTTTTTCCGCCGGAAAAATCTGAACTTTCTAGTCCCATTACGCCTACCAGTACCCGCCGGTCGTGGCACCATTCGATTATGCAGACGAGGCGGAAAGCGGCAATGAGCCTGGCGGCGCCGTTCGTGGCGCGGTTCTCGGGGGCCGCTCCGAAGTTCAACCCGGAGTTCGCCACGGCGACCGAGACGATGGCGGCGCTGGAGAAGGGCGCGGTGTCTTCGCGGGAGCTGGTGCGGCGCGTCTACGCACGGATTAGCCGGTTCAACTCGAAGATCAACGCGTTCATGACGCTGCGCGAGGAGCAGGCGATCAAGGACGCGGCGCGCGCCGACGAATTACGCGCCGGGAGAAAAGGCGGCGGCGCGCTGCTCGGGCTTCCGGTGACCGTGAAAGACGCATTCGCGACGGCCGGGATCAGGACAACCGCGGGGTCGAAGAAGTGGGAGCGCTTCATCCCCGCCGAGGACGCCGTGGCTGTGGCGAAGCTGCGCCGCGCCGGCGCGATCATCATCGGCAAGACGAATCTGCCGGAGCTTTCAGCGGATCTGCAATCCTACAACGAGATGGCGGGAACCACGAACAACCCGTGGGATCTCGCGCGCACATGCGGCGGATCGACGGGCGGCGGCGCGGCCGCGGTGGCGTCGGGCTTCACCTACGGCGAGCTGGGAAGCGATTCGGCGGGTTCGATTCGCATTCCGTCGCACTTCTGCGGCGTCTACGGGCACAAGAGCACGGTCGGCCTCGTCTCGCGCATCGGCTGGATGCCCCCTGCGCCGGGCGAGTTGCGCGGCCCGAACGATTGGTCAGTGGCCGGGCCGATCGCGAGGTCGGCGGGAGATCTGCGGCTGTTTTTGAGCGTTCTCGGCGGGCCGGCGCCCGAGGAGGCAGTGGCGTACCGCTGGTCTCCGCCGCCACCGCGGCGCAAGGCGCTCCAGGAGTATCGCGTCGGATTCGTCCTCGACGACGCGTTCTGCCCGCTGTCGCCGGACGCTACGCGCGTGCTGGGACCCTTTATCGACGCCTTGCGGAAAGCGGGCGCCCAACTGTGGGAAGGCTGGCCCCGCGAATTCGACCCCCGCGCCAATCAGCGCGTGTTCGATTTTCTCACCTCGACTTTCCAGGGAAGAGTGAACCCCTCATACGCGGAGTGGGAGAAGCGCCATATCGAACGGCTGAAGTTCAGGCGGCTGTGGAGCGCGTATTTCCGCGACATCGACGTTTTTCTCTCCCCTGTGACAATCGTTCCGGCGTTTCCGCACGACCATTCCATGCCGCGCGAGAAGCGCGTTCTGAAGACGCAGAGCGGACCGCGGCCCTACCCTGACCTGTTCCCGTGGATCGCTCATGCCGGGCTGAGCGGATGCCCCGCGACAGTCGCGCCGGCGGGTCGCACAGCGGATGGTCTCCCCGTGGGCGTCCAAATCATGGGGCCGTTCCTCGAGGACCTGACGCCAATTCACTTTGCGGAGCTGCTTGCGCCGGTGGCGGGCGGATTTGCCGTACCGGCGCAAGTGCGGGGTTGAACATCGGGCGCGGCGGCGTGCTCAGCAGTGAGTTTCCACCGCGAGGAACATGGTGTTGCCGCCGCGTCTCAGCCCCGCCTCCGCCGCTGCGCTGGACGGATCCACCTCGACCTCGAGCACGCCCTGTGTGGTTGGCGGCAAGTCGAGCTCCCGCGGGGTTCTCGAATTCAGTTCGTTCAACTCAACACCGTCCGGCGGGCCTTCGCCGGAATCTCTCTGGCGGGCGGAAGCCACGTCGGAGCCGGGCACACCCCCAGCGTGACGGCGTGGGTGGCGGTCTTTCCATCCCGCCGGATATCGAGGCGGGCGACGGAACCCGGCTCTGAGTTTCCGGTTCGGAGCCTGAGCCGCGCCACGTCGGTGACCGGCTCCCCGTCGAACTTGAGGATCGCATCACCTCGGCGGACTCCCGCCTTGGCGGCCGGACCGCCGGCTTCCACGTCCGCCACGAGCGCGCCGCCGTTCTCCTTGAGGCCGAAGGAGGAGGCAAGTTGCGGAGTCACTGGTTGGAGCATCACGCCAAGGCAGGCGCGTGTGACCTTGCCTTTCTCCGCCAGTTGGTCCATCACATGGCGCGCGAGGTTCGCCGGAACTGCAAAGCCCACGCCGTTGTCGCCCCCGCCTCCGGGAGAGATGATTGCGGTGTTGTTGCCGATGAGATCGCCGCTGGTATTCTCCAGCGCGCCGCCGGAGTTGCCTGGGTTGATCGCGGCGTGGGTCTGGATGAAGTCCTTATAGTCCTCGAGTCCGAGATTGCCGCGGCCCGTCGCGCTGACGATGCCGAATGTCACAGTCTGCGAGATTCAGAAGGGATTGCCGACGGCGATGGAGAAGTCGCCGGCGCGGACCTTCGAGCGGTCCGCGAAAGCAAGCGCCGGCGGGCCGGCGGCGTCGATCCTGACGGCGCCGATGCCGGTGTTGGGGTCCGCCCCCCTCAGCCGCGACTTGAATTCGCGGCGGTCGGAAAGGGTGATATGAATCTCGCCGGCCTGCTCAACGACGTGATTGTTGATGATGATATATCCGTCCGGCGAGATGATCACGCCCGAACCCGTGGCGCTTTCTCCGTGTGATCGCGGCATCCGCTCACCAGCATCTCCGCCGTAGAAGCGCCAGAGGAAGGGGTCCATCATGGGAGCGAAGTCGGACGAAGTCTTGGCGGTCTTCGCGGTCGAGATGCTGGCAACGCAATGCTGGCGGCGCGGATGGGGCGATTGAGGAGCCCGAAGACTGATCAGCCGCGCGGCTTCGCGGGATCGATGGTGAGCTTGCGGGAGATGCTGCGGCCGCGGTCGCCGTGCACCGTAAGCGTGTACGTGGTCGGCTGCTTCGGCTCGACGTAGAAGCAGCCTTGCAGCAGTTTCCACGGAGGAAAAACCTGCGGCTCGATGCGGACCTCTTCCGCGTTCCAGGAGAAGAAGCACAGCTTCCACACTTGGTGCTTGTCGTAGTTGTCGAGCATGTAATCGGAGATGCGGAAATAGGCGATCTTGGGGGCCTTCGCCGGATCGGCGATCACCTTGACGGTCAGCGACTGCCTGATCGTCGCGCCGGCGGCGTCCGTGGCCGTCAACTCGTATTCGGTGTCGTGCCTGGGGAAGATCTCCAGGCAACGGTTGAACGAGGGCCTGAGCTCTTCATCCAAGGGGAAGATCTTCACGCTCTTCGCGTTCATCACGCCGTAGCAAAGACTCGCCGCCTCGCCTTCCACCACCACGCCGGGGCTGGCGTAGAACATCAGGATGCGCATTCCCTTCGAGGGGTCCACCCAATCGAGGTAAGGGTCTTTCTTCGTGGTCTTGACCGCGCTCCCGCGCCCGGCGAGCCGGCGGTTCAGCACGGGCGCAATCTGGACGACGGCGAAGATCAGGGCCGCGGCCACCCCGAAACGGGCGATCAGGACAGCGCTTTCCCGCCGTTTCATCTCTCTGACTGTGACACCGATCCAGGGCGGAGGTTCCCGCAGCCGGCTCAGCCCAGCTTGGGCGGCAGCTCGGTGAGCGGTCCCATCCACTGCAACTGGCGCTCGAGGTCGCCGTGCAGCCTGTACTTCTTCTGGAGCTTCTCCACAGTGTCGCCGCGGACCTCGATGGCCGCGCGGTCGTACCGGCCGACGCCGACTTTCTCGCAGAATTGCAGGTAGCCGATCCACGCCGGATCGATGCCCATGCACTCGACGCCGATGCGGTCCGCCGCCACAAAGTCCGTCGACGCGATGGCCAGCTTCGAATTCACCGGAGTCCCCATCGACGGGCCGTTGCCTTCCATGCCCTCAAAGCCGTCGATGACGCCCACGCCCCATGTCTTCACCATGCGCTGCGCGGTCAGCATCATGTCGTAATGTGTCTGACGCACCCCGCCGTGATAGACGCGCTTGTCGTTCCAGCGCTTTGTCTCGCCGCGCTTCTGGTGCAGCGGCGCGCCGAGGGTCATGTTTTTCACGTTCAGCGTGGCGATGACGGTGTTGTGCGTCTTGAGCATCGCCGCGCTGATGACGAACGAGTCCGGATCGAGCAGCCGCGCCGCCAGCCGCACCGGCTGGATATGCAGGTCTCCGTTGAGGACGTGGATCACTTCATAGAGCCCCTCTTCGTTGAGGTCCACGAGTGAGACCTTCTGGCTCCTGTGCTCCTTCACCACGTCGGGGTACTTGAAGTTCTCGTAGCCCTCCATGGTATAGCCGGCGGAGGACTCGGCGATGTAGACGGGCCCCTTAAAGCGCGGCGCCAGGTAGTCGAGGATCCCGCGCAACGCGTCGGCGTGCGTGGCCGCGAGCTGGCGGTTCGTCGAGACAAGGTTCGGCTTGATCACCACCGACTTCTTGCGCTTGAGCTGCGGCTTGATCTGGTCGTCGATCACTTCAAGCGCGGCCGTGATGTTCTTGCGGCGGTCCTCGCCGCCGATGAGCCCCACCGGGACCTTCGCCGCAGCGGCGCCGGACGTGCGGCGGGCCAGAATGAACCCCGCCGGGGAGGCCAGCAGCGAGCGCCGGGACATTGTTTCAGGAAAAGTCATGCACGAACCTCTTCCTGTATAGTATTTAAAGAGCAGAAACTCTGTAAAGGAGGAATCACATGAACTTCAGCGGTTCGCGCCGTGGATTCCTGGCCGGGAGCTTCGCCATGGCCATCGCGGGAGCGCAATCCAAGGAACCCGAGATGCCCCGGCGAATGCTGGGCAAAACGGGATTGAAGGTGACCGTGCTCGGCTTCGGCTGCATGACCACGTCCGACCCCGCCGTCATCGAGCAGGCCGTGGACGCCGGGATCAACTACTTCGACACCGCCCGCGGCTACCAGAACGGCAACAATGAGCGCATGGTGGGCGCGGCGCTGAAGAAGCACCGCCAAAACATCGTGCTCTCCACCAAGAGCGGGAGGCGGACCAAGTCCGAGCTGCTCGCCGAGCTCGACACCAGCCTCAAAGAGCTGGGCACGGACTGGGTGGACATCTGGTACCTGCATTCGCGTTCAAAGCCCGACGCCGTGCCGGACGAGTGTTTCGACGCGCAGGACGAAGCGATCAAGGCCGGAAAGGCGCGCTTCCGCGGCGTGAGCCTGCACAGCGGCCACAAGGAGATGATTCCCTTCCTGATCGGGAAGAAGCGCACCGATGTGCTGCTGCTCTCCTATAACTTCACGATGGACCCGTCGATGGACGCGCTGGTGGATCAGCTCCACGCCGCCGGCGTCGGAACGGTGGCGATGAAGGTGATGGCCGGCGGCTTCCGCACCAACAAGCCCGGCACGCCGATGCACGAGAAGCTCTCGCGGCAGGGCGCAATGGCCGCTGCTTTGAAGTGGGCGGTGCGGCGCCCGTCGATCCACACGTCAATCCCGGGCATTGTGGACCTCGACCAGCTTGACGAGAACTTCAAGGCTGTCTCGGCAGGCTGGCAGGCGGCCGACGCGCCGATCCTGGCCGCGCAGTTGAAGGCGATCAGCCCGCTTTACTGCCGGATGTGCGGAACCTGCGAGGGCAAGTGCGCGCAAGGCCTCCCGGTCAGCGACATCATTCGCTATGCCAGCTACGCCGAAGGCTACGGCGAGTTCGAGCTGGGCCTTCAGAATTACCGCGCGCTGACCGCGGAAGCGCAACAGGCCCGCTGCGCCGACTGCTCCCGCTGCACGATCGACTGCCCGAACGGCGTCCGCGTCGCCCAGCGCGTGAGCCGCGCTCAGGAGTTGTTCGCGTGAGGGTGGCGCTTCTGTTTCTGGCGTTCGGGCTTGCGGCGCAGACGCCTGACTGCGCTGTGGCGCCTGGGTTCAAGCAGGACGGCCCGCTGCGCAAGTTCGACGCCGGGACGTTATTCGAGTACATGAACGGCAACTCGGAAGGCTACTTCCTTTACGGCTTCGTGCGCATGCAGGGAGTAACCTGCGTCAGGGGCGACGTGAAGCTGATTTTCGACGTTTCCGAGTTCAAGGACGAAGAGCTGGCCTACGGCATGTTCACGGGCAACGCCGACCCGCGCGTGCCGCGCGCGCAGATCGGCGCCGCGGGACAGGTGACGCCGGCGAAGGTGACCTTCACCAAGGGCAAATTTTACGTCGAGATCGCAGCCGAGCCGCAGGGAGACCACTCGGCGCTGCTCGAAGCGTCCGCGAAGGCGTTCGACGCAAAACTCGCGGGTTCGACCGCGGCGCCGAAGCAACTCGACTGGTTTCCGCGCGAGATGATTCATCCGGGCTTTCCGCGTCTGGCGCCGCAGAGCGTGCTCGGCATCGCGATGCTCAAGCGCGGCTACCTGGCGCAGTACGACAACGGCAAGGCGTTCGTCGTCACGGAGCCCTCGCCGGACGCCGCGAAGGCGCTCTTCGAGAAGCTCAAGCAGCGCTTTGCGCCCGCGGGCGAAGCGAAGGTGGGCGACGAAGCCTACACCGGCGAATACCGCTTCGTCGGACGGCTCTGCCTGTTCCGCAAGGGCGCGCATGTCGGGGGCTGGGTGAATGCGCCGGAGGGCGCGGATCCAGCGGCGCTGGCGGCGGCGCTTGCGGCAAAGCTGCCATAATCGCAGTATCGGATGACGGCTTTCCTCGCGCTGCTGGCGCTGGCGCCCGAAGCGCCCGCCCTCTATCAGAAACACTGTTCCGCATGTCACGACTTCACGGGCGAGATGCGTGTGCCGCGCCGCGAAGCGCTCCGGCGTCTGCCGTCGGCAGCGATTCTGCGCGCGATCGAGAACGGCGCGATGAAGGTGCACGCATCTCCGATGAACGCCGAGGAGCGGCAGGCCGTCGCCGATTGGCTTGGCGGCGCGGATGCGGCCCCCGCGCAGAATCGCTGCGCGGAAACGCCGGCCTGGAACGGGGGCGCAGGCTGGTCCAATTGGGGCGCGGGGCTGGAGAACACGAGACATCAACCGGAACCCGGAATCCCGGCCCAGGATGTGCCGCGGCTCAAACTGAAATGGGCGTTCGGCTACGCAGGAGCAACGCAGGCCCGGGCGCAGCCGGCGGTTGCGGGAGGGCGCGTGTTCGCAGGCGGGCAGGACGGCTCGGTCTTCGCCCTGGACGCGAAAACGGGCTGCGAATACTGGACAACGCAGGTCGGCGCGCAGGTCCGCAGCGGCCTCGTGGTTGCGCAAGTCGCCGGGAAGCGCGTCCTGTTCTTCGGCGATTCGGCCGGATTCGTCCATGCGCTCGACGCGGCCACCGGGGCGCCGCTGTGGAAGCTGCGCGCCGACGATCACCCCGCGACTGTGGTGACGGGAACTCCCGCTTGTCACTCGGGACGCCTCTACGTGCCGGTATCGTCCACTGAAGAGATCCGCGCGATCGATCCGAAGTACGAGTGCTGCACGTTCCGCGGCAGCGTGCTTGCATTGGAGGCGGCCAGCGGCAAGATCCTCTGGCGCACGCGGCTCGTGCCCGGTCCGGCGAAGCCCTCGGGCAAAAGCAAGAGCGGGAAGCGGCTGCTGGGCCCCTCGGGCGTTGCCGTTTGGGCTGCTCCGGCGATCGATGTTCGCCGCGGCGTGCTCTACGCCGTGACTGGCGACAACTACACGGAGCCCGCAACAGCGCTCAGCGATGCGGTGGTGGCGCTGCGTCTCTCCGACGGGCGAATCGTGTGGTCCCGGCAATTCACGAAGGGAGACGCGTATACGCTCGCCTGCCGCGCACCCGACAAGGCGAACTGCCCGGAAGAAGAGGGGCCCGACTTCGATTTCGGCGCATCCGCGATCCTCTCCGGCGGCGTGCTTCTGCTTGGTCAGAAATCCGGCATCGTCTATGCCGTGGATCCCGGCCGCCGTGGAGCATTGCTCTGGCAAGCCCGCGCCGGGCAGGGAGGAACGCTGGGCGGCGTCCAGTGGGGGATGGCGGCCGACGGAAGGCGCGTTTATGCGGCAACATCAGATCTCGTGGCGAAGCGCGTGCCGCGGCCCGGCGGAGATTTCTTCGACTACTTCCTGGACCCCAAGCAGGGCGGGGGATTAACGGCGTTCGATATCGCCACCGGCAAGCAGGCTTGGCGGGCCGCCCCTGCGCCGTGCGGCGACCGCTCGCCGTGCAGCCCCGCGCAGTCCCAGGCCGTGACATCCATCCCGGGCGTTGTCTTCTCCGGTTCGCTTGACGGCTTCATCCGCGCCTTCTCCGCTGAAGACGGCAGAGTGCTCTGGCAGTTCGACACCGCGCGCCGCTTCGAAACGGTGAATGGCGTCGAAGCCCGGGGTGGTTCTCTCGACGCGGGCGGACCCGTCGCCGCCGCCGGCATGCTCTTCGTCAATAGCGGTTACGCGCTGGTGGGCGGCATGCCCGGCAACGTGCTGCTGGCATTCGAAATAGGCCGCAACTGACCGCGGGCTGGAAGTTATAATCGGAGAGTGATACGCGCCGCACTCGCCATTGTCGCCCTGACTCTCGCCTTTACAGGATGTAAGAAGAACATCCAGACCGACGACGCTGTCCGGCAAGCCATTCTGAACCACCTGTCGGCCAACAAAGGCCTGAACGTCGCCTCGATGGACATCAAGGTGGAACAGGTCACTTTCCGCGAAAACGAAGCCGACGCCACCGTCAGCTTCAAGCCCAAGGGCGGAGATGCGATGGGCGGAATGTCGATGCGCTACACGCTCGAGCGCAAGGGCAACGAGTGGAGCGTGAAGAGCAAGGCGGACAGCGGAGGCATGGGCGGCCACGGCGGAGCCGCGACGCCGCAACCGGAAGGCGGCGCGCTGCCTCCCGGCCATCCCCCGACGAGCGGCGGGCAGGCGCCCCCCGCGCCGAAAAAGTGAAGCGCGTCGCCATTCTCGGAGGAGGGCCGGCGGGCTCGGTCGCCGCGGCGCGGATCGCCTCGGCCGGCCTCGACGTCGTCGTCCTCGACGAAAAACTCGCGTGGGAGAAGCCCTGCGGCGGCGGCATCACCTACAAAGCCTACACGCGATACCCCTATCTGATCGAAAACTCGATACCGAAGCGCCAGGTCGCGACGACGGTGCTGTCGGATCAGCGCGGCGGCGAGGTGACGCTGCGGCTGCGCCATCCCCTCCTCATCTACTCGCGCTACGACCTCAATGGCATGCTGCTCCGCAGGGCGGAAGAGGCCGGCGCGCAGATCGAGAAAGAACGCGTCATCGGGCTCGACCGCCAGAACGGCGGTTGGGCCGTCAACACACGGCATGGGAAGTTGGACGCCGACTATGTGGTCGTCGCCACCGGCGCGCGGAACTCGTTGCGGAATGTCGGCACGGAGTGGACCGCGAAAGACACGATGGTCGCGCTGGGCTACTACATCCCGGTGGAGCAAAAGCATATCGATGTCCAGTTCTTCCCGAACTTCGAGGGCTACATCTGGGTGTTCCCGCGAGCCAATCATCTCTCGGCCGGGATCTGCGGCAAGGGCGAGCCGTCGCAGAAGATGCGGCAGCGCCTCGAGCGGTTCCTCGCCGGGCGCGGCATCCCGCTCAAGGACGCCACCTTCTACGGCCACGCGATCCCGGCCCTGGAGCGCCCGTCGTTCTTCCGCAATCGCGTCAGCGGCGAGGGCTGGATGGCGGTGGGAGACGCGGCCGGCCTCGTCGATCCTGTGACTGGCGAAGGACTCTACTACGCGATCCGGTCGGGAGATCTCGCCGCCGAGGCGGTCCTCAGCGACCGCCACGCTCCCTCGGAGCGCCACTCTCTTTACCGGTCTCTCGTCCACAGCGACATGATTGAAGAACTCGCCTTCGGCGCCTCGCTGGCGCGGCGGTTCTTTCTCCAGCGATTCCTCTTCTCGAGCGTGCCGGCGCGAATGATCGAGCTGATGCGCCGCAGCCCGACGATGCGCGACATCGTGCAGGATCTGTTCGCCGGCACACAAAGCTATACGAACCTCAAAAGGCGCTTGCTGGACGGTCTGAACGGCACGCTGTTCGAGGCGTTCATGGGTGCGATGCTCGGTTATCGGGTCGTGAAGGAGGGCCGCTGAGGCCATGAACCTGGACAAGAGCGCGCGGCTGCTCGCTCGCGCTCAGAAGCTGATTCCGGGCGGAGTGAATTCGCCGGTGCGCGCCTTTCGCGGCGTCGGGGGTCCCCCGCCGTTCATCGAGCGCGGCGAAGGCTGCCGCTTCTTTGACGCCGACGGCAACGCCTACATCGACTACATCGGTTCCTGGGGGCCGCTCATCCTCGGACATTGCTTCCCCCCGGTGATCGAAGCGATCCGCAATGCGCTCGAGACCGGCACGAGCTTCGGCGCGCCAACCGAGCGCGAGATCGAGCTCGCCGAAGAGATCCGCGAGGCCGTCCCCAGCGTGGAGATGGTGCGGCTGGTCAACTCCGGCACCGAGGCGACGATGAGCGCGCTGCGCGTCGCGCGCGGCTTCACCGGTCGCGACCTCACGGTGAAGTTCGAAGGCTGCTACCACGGGCACGTCGATTCTCTGCTCGTGAAAGCCGGCAGCGGCATGGCGACGCTCGGCATCGCCGACACCGCCGGCGTGCCCGCTGCGTTCGCAAACACGACGATCGCGCTGCCGTACAATTCGCTCGATGCGCTCGAGGCGGCCTTCAAGCAGGACGGCGACCGCATCGCCGCCGTCATCGTCGAGCCCGTGGCAGGCAACATGGGCTGCGTCCCTCCGCGCGCCGGCTTTCTCGAGACGATGCGCGAACTCTGCGACCGCCACGGAGCGCTGCTGATTTTCGACGAAGTGATGACGGGCTTCCGCCTGAGCTGCGGCGGCGCCCAGCAGGTCTTCGGCATCCGGCCCGATCTCTCGACGTTCGGCAAAGTGATCGGCGGAGGGCTGCCGATCGGAGCCTACGGCGGACGAGCCGATATCATGCAGCGCGTTGCGCCGTCGGGCAACATCTACCAGGCGGGGACTTTGAGCGGAAATCCGCTGGCCGTCAGCGCGGGCCTTGCGATGCTGCGCCATCTGAAGGCGCACCCCGGGATTTACGATCACATCTCTTCCGCCGCCGCGGCTGTCTGCTCGGCGGCCCCGGAGGGCATGACCGTGAACCGGGCGGGATCGATGTTCACGCTGTTCTTCACCGGCGTTCCGGTGACGGACTATGAGACCGCGAAAACTTCGGATACGGCGCATTTCAAAGCCTTCTTCCACTGGCTGCTGGAGCGCGGCGTCTACTTCCCGCCGTCGCAGTTCGAAGCCGCATTCGTAGGCGCGGCGCACGATGCCGATGCGGTCAATCGCACGGTGGAAGCCATTCGATCATACTTTCGCGAGCATCCCTTCGTTCCACGGCGCGCCTGATGCGCACGCCGGCGAAGAGAGAAACGGCGCCAAACAACAGCACCGAGGACCAGACAAGGATCTGCGCGCGCAGAGGATGAGCGCCGCGGACACGAGCTTGCTCACGGCCGGACGTCACCTCGACGCGCAGGCGCACCGTGGCCGCTCCGCGCCCTTCCATGCGGTTGTCGAGGACGACGCGGTACGAGCCCGGAATCATCAGAGTGCGGGCGAACGAAGCCGCGCGCGTGAAAGGGGTTCCGGCGAGGACGCTATGCGCTTCTCCCCGTGCCCAGCTCTCCGCGTCCTCCTGCGTCAGCAACAAGACGCGCACCCCCGACGCGCCCTCAACCACGGAGAAGACGCAGGACACCCGCATGCCAGGCTCGGCGATTGCGACGTCGAGCGTTCGAATGCGCGATGCGCCCACGCGCACATGATCGTCCACCAGGACAAACGATCGCGGCGCCGTCGGGATCGGCTGTGCGAGCAGGAGGAACAGCGCAGCCGGCGCGGGAGTCATCGCAGCTCGTGCACCACCTTTCCCCCGAGGATCGTCATGCGGACCCTGGTGCGCGGGACCTCCACGGCGGGCGCGGTCATGATGTCGCGATCGAGAACAACGATGTCCGCCAGCTTGCCGGGCTCAATCGAGCCCTTCGCCTTCTCCTCGAAGGCCGCGTAGGCGCCGCTGAGCGTCCAGCTTTCAAGCGCCTGCTCGCGCGTAAGTTTCTGATCGGGCATCCAGCCGCCCGGCGGTTTTCCGTCGAGGTCTTGCCGCGTGATGGAGGCGTAGAAGCCCAGCATCGGGTTCGGCTCTTCGACGGGGAAGTCGCTGCCGTTGGCGATCGGCACTCCGAGCGCTCGGAAACGCTGCCAGGCATACGCGCCGGCGATGCGGTCCGGCCCGAGACGCCGCTCGGCCCAGCGCATGTCGCTCGTCGCGTGCGTGGCTTGTATCGAGGCGATGATGGAGTAATCCTTGAACAGCTTGAAGTCGGGCAGCGAGATGACCTGGGCATGCTCGACGCGGAAACGGCGGTCGTTCCCGCCGCCGAGCGCGGCCGCGTAAGCATCGAGGACGAGGCGGTTGGCCCGGTCGCCGATCGCATGAGTGCAGACCTGGAATCCTTCCTCCACCGCCTGGCGCGCAATGCGCTCGATGACTTCGCGCGGCGTGATCAGCAATCCGCTGTTGCTCTTGTCGTCCGTGTACGGCTGCCACAGCGCGGCCCCGCGCGAGCCGAGCGCGCCATCGCCCATCAGCTTGATGGCGCGGACCGTAAGCTGTTCCCCGATCTCTGGACCGCGCGCGAGGTACTCGTTCCAAAGATCGCCCGGGCCCCCGATCATCGCGTAGACCCGCAAAGGGAAGTCGCCCGCGCGAAGAAGCGCGCGGTAGGCATCGAGGACGCGCCGCGAAACGCCGGCGTCGTGAACCGTCGTGAGGCCAAGCCGGGCGCATTCGCGAGCCGCGGCAAGCAACTGCCGGCGGATCTGCTCATCGGAAGGCTGAGGAATCTTCGAGCTCACCAGGCCCATCGCGCGGTCGATAAAGACGCCAGTCGGCTTGCCCGCGGCGTCGCGGAGGATCTTTCCTCCAGGCGGGTCGGCGGTCTTCCCGGTGACGCCCGCGAGCTGGAGAGCCTTCGTGTTGGCCCAGCCCGCGTGGCCGTCCACGCGGGTGAGCCAGACGGGCTGATCGGGCGCAACTTTGTCGAGGTCGGCGGCCGTCGGGAACTCGCCGCCCCAGTTGGTCTGGTCCCAGTTGCGGCCCGTGATCCACTCCGTTTTTGCGCGCGAAAGGGCCTGATTTTGCACAAATTTTGCGATTTCTTGCACGTTTTTGACATGTCTGAGATCGCCGGATTCGAGCAGAGCGCCGAGACCAGCCACATGGCCATGGGAGTCGATCAGGCCTGGAACAACGGCTGCGCCGTGCGCGTCGATGACGCGCGTTGAAGGGCCGCGTTGCGCGCTCAAGTCGTCGCCCACAGCGAGGATCTTCGAGCCCAGAGTGGCCACGGCGCGCGCCTTCGGACGGGCGCGGTTCAGGGTGTAAACCGCGGCGTTGTGGATGATGATGTCGGCGGGCTGGGCGGAGGCGAGGCTCGCCAGCAACAGGCCCACGACAGCTACAATGGGCTGCATGGAAGACAGTATGGCACAGGCGTCCTTCCCGGCCGCCTCTGTCGAGTTGCCGGGCTGGAAACGTTGGGCCGCAACGCTCTCCGCCAGCGTTCTTGCGTTGTTGTTTCTGGTCTCGGGCACCTGGAAGATCACCGATCCCCTGGGCACTGAGGCGCGCATGGTGCAGGCGCTCATTCCGCCTTCACTCGCGCTGGCCGCCACGCTGGGCGTCGGCATCGCCGAGGCTTGGGGAGGATTGCTGATCCTGGTGCCGCGCTGGCGCCGCTGGGGCGCGTGGCTGTGCGGCGTGCTGCTCGTCGCATTCATGGTTTACATGGGCGTGAATTACACCGCGCTCCAGGGCGAGGATTGCAGTTGCTTTCCCTGGCTGAAGCGCGTCGTCGGCCCCGGATTCTTCATCAGCGATGCGGCGATGCTCGTGATGGCTCTGGCCGCGGGCGCGTGGGCCAAGCCGCCGATCAACCTGCGCACCGCGCTTCTCACTTTGGCGGCGATTGCGGTTTTCGCAGGCGTGACCTACGGCGTCGTCGCGGCGCGCCAGCACGGGCTCAAGGCGCCCGATGAGATCGTCGTCGACGGGAAATCTGTGTCGCTCCAGCACGGCAGGATCTACCTGTACTTTTACGACCCCGAGTGCGCACACTGCTTTCACGCAGCGAAGGAGATGTCGAAATACGCGTGGGCGCCCGGCGTCAAGGTCTACACGGTCGCCACGCGCATGCCGCAGTTCGCTCAGGCGTTCCTGAAAGACACTGGCCTGAAGGCCGGGGTCTCGACGGACGTGGAGAAGTTGCGCAGCGTTTTCAAGTTCGGCGACCCGCCGTACGCAGTAGCGCTCGAGCATGGCCGGCAGACACAGGCGTTCACGGTCTTCGACGAAAAGGAACCTCTGAGCAGCCTGAAGCGCCTCGGGTTGATTGAGTAGCGCGGCGAACCTCACTCCGCCCCGGTGCGATCACCTGGGTGGGCCGCCAGCCTCAGCGGGCGGCTCGCGCGCCCGGTTTTTCGCAATGTCCCCGGCGGCGTTTACCGAGCCTGCTGTACCTTCGGCGTCGCCAAGTAGCCCTGGATGATGTCCTTGCCGACGCTGTTCACCACGAGCTCGTAGGGCTGCCTTGCCTTGAGCGTGTAGAACTGAACCGGCTCGTTCACCGTGCGGTCCTTCTTTTCGACGATCTTGTCGTCGGCGATGACGTCCACGGTGTAGCGATTCCGTTTCGTGTCGGTCCGCTTCAACTGGATCATGATGTCGCCCACGCGCTGCGGGACCTTGGTCTTGCGCAGGTTGAACTCGAAGTAATTGCGTTCGCCGAGGGCGCGCAGGGCCGACAGCTCCTTGCTGTTGGTTGCGATGAGTCCGCTCTGCACTCCCAGGTCTCCGCGCACGGACTTCAGGTCGGAGATCGTCTTTTCCAGTTCGGACTTCGTCGATGAGACCTCAGACCTCACGCTGCTGACCTCGGTGGAGACCTCGCCGATCTTGGTCGACGCCGACTGCTCCACCTTGGAGATCTCGCTGCGCACGGCCTGTTCCGCGGCCTTCTGCTGGGCCTCAAGCTGGGCCGCCAGTTCCTCGGCGCGCCTGGTGGCGTCCACCTTGGCCTGGCCTGCCGCCTGGGCGGCCTGCCGGCGGGCCTCATCGAGTTGCGACTTCAGGGACTCCATGTGCTTCGCGGCCGCGGTGGTGGAGACTGTTTGCGTCTCGCGGACACGCCCCACTTCGTCCATCACCGCCTCGCGGCTCTTGGCGAGCTCGTGCTTGAGGGTGTCGATTTGCAGGAAGAGGTAGATATTCGCGCCGATCAGCGCGATGACCGCGCCGAAGAGAATCGCGAACTTGATGCCCGAACCGGAGGACGGCTCGGGAACAACGTATTGCGGCGGCTGGCCGGGGAGATTGGGGTCGCTCAAACTGGTACTGCTCCTTGGGGAATTGCCGCGCTTCCGGGCGTCCTGGCCCGTGCGCAACCTTAAATTCTACCAGTTTGGATGGAAGCGACGCCCCTTGAGTTTCATATCATTAGGCGTGACCGCGGCGCTGCGGGCGGGCGAATTCCAGGTACTCCTGCTTCGGCACGCCCGGCTCGAAGCAGCGCCGGCATCGCGCCTCGTACATTCCAGCCGCGCCCACGACGATCAAGTCGTCGCTCTCAACCAGGCGCTGAGTGTGCTTGGCCGGGTTCCCGCAGCGCATGCAGATGGCGAGCGTCTTGGTGATCGATTCGGCCAGGCAGAGCAGATCGGGGATCGGAGCGAACGGGCGGCCCATGTAGTCGGTGTCCAGCCCGGCGATCACCACCTGCTTGCCGCTGTCCGCCAGTTTGCCGGCCACCTCGATCAGGCCCGCGCCGAGGAAGTTCGCCTCGTCGATACCAACCACCTGGGTGCGCGGATTCGTCAGTTCCAGGATGCGGCTCACGCCGTCGATCACCTCGGAGGGCAGACGCGCGTCGGAGTGGCTGACGATCTCGTCGCGCGAGTAACGCGCGTCGATCACCGGCTTGAAAACCTGCACCCGCCGCCGCGCGATCATCGCCCGGCGCAGCCTTCTGATCAGCTCTTCGCTCTTTCCTGAGAACATCGGACCGCAGATGACCTCAATCCAACCGATGTGACCCGTGACAAAGTCCATTCCAAACAGGATATCTCGCCCGAGCGCGCGGGCTTTGCGGCCGCCGAGGATGCCCTTGTGCAAGGCCTGAGTGTGGCACTTCAGGCCATCCACCAGCAGGCGCGCCCCGGCGCGAGCGGTGGACTCGCTGCCGCAGCGAGGGTTGCGGATGTCCCGCGGCTCGCATATTGCGGCGGCCGGAACTGCTACTCTGGCCAGAAGTGAAGCGGATCGCGATCGTACTTGCCTGCCTGCTCTTCCTGGGAGCCTCGGGAGCCCTGTTGTGGCGCGTCAAGCCGCTGAAGGCCGCGGCTATTGTGATTGCCGGTTACGGCAACGGCTGCACCATCGCGCGCGCACTGGAGGTGGAGCAACACCTCGACCAGCTCACCCGCACCAAGGATTCAATCCTCGCCCGCCAGAAGCTGATCCAGAAAGACGAGCGCGGATTCGAGCTGTACTCAACTCCCTACGGTGACTTCTGGGCCACTTCCGGAAGCCGCTTTACACTACCCTTCAACCTCGCCGAGCAGGCGGCGGCCATCTACGGCACGGGTCCGCGGGCGGTGCAGAAGGGCGACATTGTTCTCGACTGCGGCGCCAACGTGGGGGCTTTCGCGCGCTTCGCGCTCAATGCCGGAGCCGGCAAAGTGGTGGCCATTGAGCCGGCTCCGGACAACGTCGAATGCCTCCGCCGCAACTTCCAGCGCGAAATCGAGCAGGGACGCCTGATCGTCTACCCCAAGGGCGTCTGGCACAAAGTCGACGTGCTTGAGATGATGATCGACCCCGAAAACCAGGCGGCCAACACGTTTGTCATCCCCCTGAAAGGCCAGCACCCCGTTGTGCGCGTGCCCCTCACGACAATCGATAATCTCGTCCAGGAATTGAACTTGGAGCGAGTCGACTACATCAAGATGGACATCGAGGGGGCAGAGGTTCGGGCGCTCGAGGGCGCGCGTGGCACCATTGCCAAATACCGCCCCCGGATGTCGCTCTCCGTCTACCACCAGGACGACCATCCCGTCGAGGTCCCAAGAGCCGCCCGGCGGGCCTGGCCGGGCTACCGCATCGAGTGCGGTCCCTGCGCGATGAAGGATCTCCGAGTCCGTCCTGACGTGGTCTATCTCTACTGAGCAAAAACTAACTTTTCAGTTTCGGTACTAGGACTCACTTGGGGAGCTGCTCCCAACAGATCTACCCCTCTATGTCCTTGGGGGGTAAGGAAAAAGCCGGCATGGACTCGGAGGAAGATCCATGCCGGTCTAACAGCCAGCTCGAATCGGAGGAATGCTGGCCTACTCGTACTGGATGTACGCTCTGAGCAAAATCATACCACAGTGTCCCTATGCCGGAGCAAGGGAAAATCTCAATAATTA
>CAYYNC010000080.1:0-21917 GCA_964472745.1 uncultured Solibacteraceae bacterium | reverse complement strand
GATCCGCCTGGGCTGCCCTCATTGGCACTCGCGAACTGCCGGATTTAGGTTGAATCCACTTGCCTGCCGCCCGGGGCGACGGCGGCCATGCCGCCGAAAAGCCGCCCGTGGAGTAGCTCAGCGCTTCACAACGCGGCCTTCCTTCATCACGAAGGAGACGCGCTCGGTCACGCGAATGTCGGACGCCGGGTCGCCGGGCATGGCGACGATGTCGGCGATTTTGCCGGCTTCGAGCGTGCCAAGGCGATCGCTGACGCCGAACAGTTCGGCGTCGATGCTGGTGGCGGACTTCAGCGCCTGGACCGGCGTCATCCCGCCACGGACGAGCAGAGCGAACTCCTGTGCGTTGCGGCCGTGCGAGAACACGCCGGCGTCGGTCCCGAAGCCGATGCGCACGCCTTTCTGGACCGCCCGGCGGAAGGTTTCGCCGACGCGCGCGTGGGCGGCGCGGGCTTTTGCCACGTTGCGCGGGTCCATGACGCGGCCCTTGTCCAGCGCTTCGATGATCGAATCGCCGGCCAGCAGCGTCGGCACGTAAACGGTCCCGCGCTGGCGCATCAGGTCGAGAGTGTCGTCCTCGAGGAACGAGCCGTGCTCGATGGAGTCGATGCCGGCCAGCACCGCGCGCCGCGCGCCTTCGTTGCCGTGGGCGTGAGCCGCGGCTTTCTTGCGCCTGGCGTGCGCCTCGTCAACGAGCGCGTTCAGCTCTTCCTGGGTGAGCTGCGGAGAGTCGACGTCGTCGTTCGCCGAGAGGACCCCGCCCGTGGCGCACACCTTGATGACGTCGGCGCCGTACTTGATCATGTAGCGGACGGCGCCGCGGAACTCCTCGGGCGAATCGGCGATGCCCTGCTGCCAGGAGGGCTCGGCGCCGAACAGGGCCGGGCGGTAACCGTTGGTGAAGTCGCAGTGGCCGCCGGTGGTCCCGAGCGATTTCGCGGATACCAGCATGCGCGGTCCTTCGACGATGCCGCGGCGGACGGCATTGCGCAGGCCGATGTCCACCCAGTCGCCGGCGCCGAGGTTGCGCACCGTGGTGAAACCGGCGTGGAGCGTGCGGCGCGCGTAGACGGTGGCGTCGAGGGCTTGCTCGGGGATCGGCTTCGCCAACCGGTCCAGACGGTCCTGGCGCTGGTCCGCCGACGGTTCGCCCGTGATATGCGTGTGGGCATCCATGAAGCCCGGCGACAGCGTGGCGTCTCCGAGGTCGATCACTTCCGCGCCCGCGGGCGCGGCCCCGCCCACCTGGACGATGCGATCGCCCTTCACCACAACCAGTCCGGGCGAGACCAGGCGGTCCGCCTTGCCGTCGAACAGGCGCGCCGCCTTGAGCGCGATCACCTTGTCCTGAGCGCAGAGGAAGGCTGGCATGAGCAGCGAGAGCGCGATTCCCAGAGTCCGCATATTGAAGGGAGCATCGCACAACCTGCGCCCCCCTGACTAGCCCCGTCACGATTGGGCCGCGAATCTCGTTGACATCCCGCCTGAGCGGCGGTGGCGCAGGGAAGGCTGGGTTGGGTTACGTTCTTCGTGGCCCGTAGGGTTTACACCCGCCTGGCTATTTTTATTGACGCCATGTATCTTCTCTACCTCGACGAGTCCGGGAATCCCGATGGTCAAGACGACCGGTACTTCATACTACGAGGCGTAGCCGTCTTCGAGCGGGAGGTCTACTGGATTGACGAGGAGGTCAACAAACTCGCCAAGACGCACTTCCCCGGCAGCGAGATTGAGTTTCATGCACAGGCCATTGCTGGCCATCGTGAGGAGCCATGGCGCTCATGTCCGGCGCCCAAGCGGAAGTTAAAGGCGTCCCTGCGACGCGATGGTAGAATCAGGAGTTTACGCCTGTGTCCAGCGATCATGCGTCGCGGAGGAGCCGGTTGCTCGACCGCCTGGAGCGGTTGAAGGCGGACGCCATCGCGATCGCGCACCTCCCCAATGTCCGCTACCTCAGTGGTTTCAGCGGCAGCAATGCCGTGTTTTTGATCTCCGCGCGGGGCTCGATTCTTCTCACCGATCCGCGCTATACCTTGCAGGCGCGGGAAGAGTGCGACTGCGCCGTCAAGATCGAGACTGGCCCGCTCTGGACCGGGGCCACCCGTTTGATCCGGGCGAAAAAGCTCGCCCGGGTGGCGCTCGAGGCCGATAAGCTGCCCCACTCAACCTGGACCAGGCTGGCCGCCGATCTCAGGGGAACGGCCAGACTGAACCCCGCCACCGGCCTCGTGGAAACGCTGCGGGCGGTGAAGGACGCCGGCGAAATCGAGAAAATCCGCCGTTCGGCCGCCCTCTGCGTCAGGGCTTACGAGCGGGCGATTGGCAAAGTCCGCCCTTCGATTACGGAATTGGAGTTGGCCGGGGAAATTGACTTCCAAATGCGCAAGCTGGGCGCGGAAGGCCCTGCATTCGAAACCATCGTCGCGGGCGGAGACCACTCCGCGCTGCCTCACGCCCGTCCCCGGCCGGTTCCGGTCGGACGCAATCGGTTACTATTGATAGACATGGGCGCGAGCCTGAACGGCTACGCCAGCGACATGACGCGCGTAGTGCATCTGGGCGAGCCCGATAAACAGGCGCGCCGTTTGTACCAGGCAGTGTTCGACGCCCAATTGGCCGCCGCCGCCGCCGTGCGGCCGGGAGTCCGCTGCCGTGATGTCGACGCGGCCGCGCGCAACGTCCTGAAGCGGCAAGGGCTGGATGGCTACTTCCAGCACTCCACGGGACACGGAGTTGGCCTCGAGATCCACGAGAACCCCAGGCTGGGGAAAAAAGTGGACGGCCGCCTGGAGGCGGGTATGGTGGTGACGATCGAACCCGGTGCGTACCTGCCCGGGTTCGGCGGAGTCCGCATCGAAGACACGGTGCTGGTCACGGAGACCGGGGCGGAAATCCTGACCCCGGCGGGGAAGGAACTTCTGGTATTGAACTCATGACGATAGATGAAATTCGTGAAATGATCCAGGCGGTGGTCTCGAGCGGAATCGCCGAGCTCGAAGTGCAACGGGGAGAAAACCGCATCTGGATCAAGAGGACCGCAGGCGTGGTGACGCAGGAGATCGTGGTCCCATCGCAACCCGCGCCGGGTGTCAACACCCCGGCGGTTGCGCCTGTGCAGGCGGCGCCTCCCGCCGCTGCGTCGACAGAACTCGACCTGACCGATCCCGACCTGGAGCCGGTGAAGTCGCCTATTGTCGGCACGTTTTATGAAGCTGCCGCTCCGGGCGCCGCGCCTTTTGTCAAGGTTGGCGATCACATCGATCCCGGAAAGGTGCTCTGCATCATCGAGTCGATGAAGCTGATGAACGAGATCG
Organism: uncultured Solibacteraceae bacterium; assembly: GCA_964472745.1. Taxonomy (GTDB): domain Bacteria; phylum Acidobacteriota; class Terriglobia; order Bryobacterales; family Bryobacteraceae; genus CAYYNC01. The sequence continues at coordinate 18,603 of CAYYNC010000080.1, read as the reverse complement.
AAGCCGAGCACACAGGCACAATCGTCAAGAAACTGGTGGAGAACGGACAGCCCGTCGAGTACGGCGAGATTCTCTTTCTCGTCAAACCGGACTAACGCCTCGCGCCCATGATTCACAAAGTTCTCATCGCCAACCGGGGCGAGATCGCGCTGCGCGTTATCTGCGCCTGCAAGGATCTCGGGCTGAAGACCGTCGCCGTCTACAGCGAGGCGGACCGATACGGCCTGCACGTGCGATTCGCGGACGAGGCTGTCTGCATCGGGCCCGCTAAAAGCGCGCGCAGCTATCTGAACATCCCTTCCGTCATCAGCGCGGCCGAGATCACCAACGCCGACGCCATCCACCCGGGCTACGGTTTCCTGAGCGAGAATGCGGACTTCGCGGAAGTGTGCGAAGCGTCGCGGCTGAAGTTCATCGGACCACGGCCCGACGTGACGCGGATGATGGGGCTCAAGCAGATCGCCCGCGAGAAGATGAAGAAGCACGGCGTGCCGATTCTGCCGGGCTCGGAGGGCATTCTCGAGAGCGCGGATCACGCGCTGGAGGTGGCGAAGTCGATCGGCTACCCGGTGATTCTGAAAGCGTCGGCCGGCGGCGGCGGGCGCGGGATGAGGATCGTCAGGACGCCGGCCGATTTGCCCGATCTCTTCGCGCAGGCGCAACACGAGGCCGAGTCGGCGTTCTCCTGCGGCGACATCTACCTCGAGAAGTTCATCGAGAAGCCGCGGCACATCGAGTTCCAGGTGATGGGCGACGAGCGCGGCAACGTCGAGATCCTCGGCGAGCGCGAGTGCTCCGTGCAGCGGCGTCACCAGAAGTTGATTGAAGAGGCGCCCTCGCCGGCGATGACGCCCGACCAGCGCAAGAAAATGCAAGCCGCGCTGAAGAAGGCATTGACGGCAATCGGCTACACCAACGCGGGCACGGTCGAGTTTTTGATGGACGAATCGGGCCGCCTGCATTTCATCGAAGTGAACGCGCGCATCCAGGTGGAGCATCCGGTGACGGAGATCATCACGGGCATCGACCTCGTCAAAGCGCAGTTGCGCGTCGCCAACCGCGAGAAGCTCGCGGACATCTTCGGCGGCCCTGTCACGCTCAAAGGTCACGCCCTGGAGTGCCGCATTAACGCCGAGCACCCCCAGACTTTCGCTCCGTCGCCGGGACGCATCCAGGCGCTGAACCTGCCGGGCGGCATCGGCGTGCGCGTGGACACCGCGGCCTACGTCGACGGCGTCATTCCGCCGTATTACGACTCGCTGGTGGCGAAGCTGATCACTTTCGGCCGCGACCGCGCCGAGACCATCGCCCGCATGCAGCGCGCTCTCGATATGTTCGTCGTCGAGGGCATCCACACTTCGATTCCGCTGCACCAGAAGATCATGGCCGACGCCGAGTTCCGCGCGGGCGCGATCGACACGCATTTCATTCAGCGATTCCTGGAGCGGCAGAACGAAGAAAAGGCCCAGATGACCGTTTCGGCCTGAGGGGTCAGGCGGCCGCGGCGTTCCCGCGGGACCGCCGTTTCTCCCACCCCGGCCTCAGCGGCCGCCAGATGCTCCGCGCCAGCCAGAGGAACGCGAGCAGGAAGACGGCCGCCTGCGCAGGGTGCGCAAACACGAACCCGAGGCCGGCCGGGACGGCGATGTCGCCGGGCAGGCTGAGCGCCCGGTTGGAGAACGGCTCCGGGCCGTGATTGACGGCCAGCCGCGTGGCCGCTTCGGACGCGCGGCTGAAGAGAGCCGCGCCGCCGCAGAGAAGCGATCGCCGCTCTGACGGCAATTGCGCAGCGCGCCCGCGGCGGGTTCCTGGAAGCCGTGCGCTAGCCTGAAATGGATGGACCGGCCGTACCTGATCGAATTCAACAACGTCACCGTGGACCGCGACGAGCAGCGCGCTCTCGAGAGCATCCATCTCGAGATCGCCGAGGGCGAGAATGTCGCCGTGCTGGGGCCCAACGGCAGCGGGAAATCGACGCTCATCAAGCTGATTACGAGGGAATGCTATCCGCGCATCACCGATCCTCCTCCGGTGGTCAGAATCCTCGGCCGCGAGCGTTGGAAGCTGTTCGATCTCCGTGCCGAGATCGGCATCGTGACCAACGACCTCGTCCAGCAATGCACTCAGCCTTACTCCGCTCGCGAGACGGTGCTGAGCGGCTTTTTCGGCAGCATCGGCGTCTGGCCGCACCACGAGGTCAGGCGCGGGATGGAGGAGCGGGCTGATGAACTGATGGAGTTCCTGGACATCGGCCATCTCGCCGGGCGCCTGATGACGGAGATGAGCTCCGGCGAAGTTCGCCGCGCTGTGATCGCGCGCGCCCTGGCCCACTCGCCCCGCGCGCTGGTGCTCGACGAGCCCAGCAACAGCCTCGACATTCGCGCCACGCACGAGCTGCGTGAGTCGATGAGCCGGCTCGCGCGTTCCGGCATCGCCGTCATCCTGGTGACGCACCACCTGCCGGACATCATCCCCGAGATCGGGCGCGTGGTTTGCCTGCGCAAGGGCCGCATCTGGCGCGCGGGAGACAAGCGCGCGATGCTGACCGGCGAGTGCCTCAGCGAATTGTTCGAGACGCCGGTGCGCGTGCTCGAAGCCGAAGGGCTCTATCACATGTGGTGACCGCGCAGGCTCACACCGCCGGAGCGAGCCATGCGAGCAGCCGTTGGGACGGGCGCCGCAGAGGACCCGGCAGGCGCAGCGTGATTTGACCGAGCCGGGCGCGGTCCTCGATGTCCAAACAACCGAGCAGCCGCAGGTAGAGAGGGTATGACGCCGCTCCCGCCGCGATCCCCGCCGCCAGGCCGGGCACGGGCCGCAGGGGGGCCGAGACGATCCAGCCGGTCGCCGCCATCAGCAGCGCCGCGCCGGCGAGCCGCGACAGCCGCGCCCACGGCAACGGGAGCTTGAACACGTCGCGCGCCCACCACCAGCACAGCCCGAGCGCGGCGCACTGCGCAAGGCCATTCGACAGCGCCGCGCCCCGCGCGCCCCATCGCGGAATCAGCAGGAATGCGAGCGCGATGTTGAGTAGCGATGATACGCCCAGCGTCCGCAGCAGCCGGTCCTGCCGCTCGAATGCAATCAGTAATTGCTCGGCCGGCGCCATCAAAGCGCGGGCGCTGCCCAGCAGCCCCGCGATGAAGAGCACCGGAATCGCGGGGAGGTACTTCTCGCCGTAGAGCGCGGCGATGAGCGGGCCGCACACGGCGGCCAGTCCGAGGTTCATGGGCAGCGCGATGAGACCCGCGTAGATCAGCATGGTCTGCGTCATCCGCCGCGCGCCGTCCTGGTCCAGAGCCTGGCGGCGCATGAGGTTCGACCCCGCCGCGGACATGAACGTCTGCGACAGCATGTAGCTTTGCAGCACCATCGTGAAGGTCACCGAATAGAAGCCGGCTTCGCTCATCGGGCTGAACCGCTCCAGAAAGAACATCTGCGAGCGGTCCCAGACAATCAGGTTGAGCGCCTGGAGCGCCGTCGTCTGAAGGCAGAAACGGCGAATCCGCTCCACGACATCGCGGGGCAAAGGCTTCGCCTGCGCCGCGCGAAACCGCGGCTGGAACGTGCGGCGGTACATCCAGTGCCGCAGCAGGAAGTCGGCAAACCGGCTCGCGGCCAGCGAGATGGCGAGCCACAGGATGCTGAGGTTCATCACCAGCGTGACGGTGACGCCGCACAGGTAGACAATGGTCGCGGCCAGCGACGACAGCACGTTGCCGGCGTAGTCCTCCACCGCCATGTTCGCCGCGCTGACGATTCCGAGCATCATCGCCGGCAGCATCGAGGAGAGCGCCACCACTGCCACGAGATGAAAATCGGCTTTCAGGAATCCCAGCGCGATCCAGCCGGCGATGGCGATCGCCGCGACCGCGAAGAGCGCCTGCCAGCGGAACATCCGCTGAAGCAGCGCGCGGACGAAGCCGTACTCGCCGCGCGCGGAAAACTCCGCGACGTACTTCCGCGTGGCCACCGGCAATCCGAACCGGGCGATCGAGCCGGCCATCCCGGCGAGCGTGACGATATAGGCGTAGTAGCCGAGGATCTCCGGCCCGAACCGCCGCGCGATCAGAATCGATGAGAGGATGCCGCCGGCGAGGCCGAAGAAGAAATCGAGCGCCGCCCACAACGAGTTGACGGCGATCCGTTGCGAGCGCGTCGGCGGCGCCCCGGCTTCAGTTGTCCCATCCGGGCCCATCTTTCCCAGTATGGTGGAGCGGCCGGAGAGCTGTCGCGCCGGCCTGGATTTCCGGCTCGCGCGGAGTTATAAAGGAGCCGGAAGCGCGATGACAGGAGGCATGCGATGATCTCCAGAGCCTCACTGCCGAAGTTTGAGCCGAACGTGGGTGTCGTGCTAGTGGTAGCGATCGTTGTCATCCTCGTGGCGGTCCTCGGCGTCTTTATGCTCGGATACCTCCCCGCGGACTGAGACTTTTCAAGGAGCCCCGCGCCGTGGCACCATATCTCGTGCGCACCTCATTTGCGTTCTGATTTGGAGGAAACCGACCGTTGCTTTCAGGCCGCATCGCCCGCGCCGCGCTTGTTGTGGCCGGCGGCTTCATGATCCTGCTGATGCTGCTGTTCGCCTACCTCGCGCTCGTCTCCTCCGCGCAGCAGGCGCCGCTCGATCGCGGGCCGGCCGTGCTGCCGCCGGGTCTGTTCATCCGCCTCGCTCTGATCTGTCTGGTGGTCGCCGTGGTCTGCTTCTTCTGGGTGCGCGTCCTGAGCCGGACGACCGGCGGCAACGAAGCTGAAAAGCGCAAGTAGCGCCGGTCTCGGCCTGCTCAAGTTATTCTGAAAGTTCAATCACATGGGTAATATCTTGCAGTCTCTTCCCGTCGGGGAGAATGTCGGTATCGCGTTCTCCGGCGGCCTTGACACCAGCGCGGCCATCTACTGGATGCGCCAGAAAGGCGCCATCCCATACTGCTACACGGCCAATCTCGGCCAGCCCGACGAGCCCGATTACGACGCCATCCCCCGCCGAGCTTTGGAATGCGGGGCCGAGAAGGCCCGCCTGCTCGACTGCCGCCGGCAGCTCGTCCGCGAGGGCTTCGCCGTTCTGCAATGCGGCGCTTTCCACATCTCCACCGCCGGCCTGCCTTACTTCAACACCACCCCCATCGGCCGCGCCGTCACCGGAACGCTGCTTGTGCAGGCGATGAAGGAGGACGGCGTCAACATCTGGGGCGACGGCTCGACCTACAAAGGCAACGACATCGAACGCTTCTACCGCTACGGCCTGATGGTGAATCCGGGCCTGCGCATCTACAAGCCGTGGCTCGACCAGGCGTTCATCGACGAGCTCGGCGGGCGCAAGGAGATGTCGGAGCTGCTCGACCGCGCCGGCCTTTCCTACAAAATGCCCAAGGAAAAGGCCTACTCGACCGACTCCAACATCTGGGGCGCGACTCACGAAGCAAAGGACCTCGAGTTCCTCGACAAGGGCATGAAGATCGTCGAGCCGATCATGGGCGCGGCCTTCTGGCGGGATGATGTCGCGATCCGCGCCGAAGAGGTCACCGTCGCTTTTGAGGCCGGGGCGCCGCTGTCGCTCAACGGCAAGACATTCGACGACCCCGTTGACCTCGTGCTCGAAGCCAACGCCATCGGGGGACGCCACGGGCTCGGCATGTCCGACCAGATCGAGAATCGCATCATCGAAGCAAAGAGCCGCGGCGTCTACGAGGCGCCCGGCATGGCGCTGCTGTTCATCGCCTACGAGCGGCTGATCACGGGAATCCACAACGAGAACACGATCGAGCAATACCGCGACATGGGCCGCCGCCTGGGCCGCCTGCTTTACGAGGGCCGCTGGTTCGACCCGCAGTCGATGATGCTGCGCGAGACGCTCCAACGCTGGGTGGCGAAGGCCGTCACCGGCGAGGTCGTTCTCGAACTGCGCCGCGGCAACGACTATTCGATTCTCGACACGCGCAGCCCCAACCTGACCTATCACCCCGAACGCCTGACCATGGAAAAGGGCGAGGGCGCGTTCACGCCGCAGGACCGCATCGGCCAGCTCACCATGCGCAACCTCGACATCACCGACTCGCGCGACAAGCTCATGGTCTACGCAAAAGCAGGCCTGCTGGGTCCGGCGGGCGGCGGCATTCCTTTGCTCGAAGAATAGATACTTCGCCGCTCCACGAAATTCTCGTCAAAGCGCACGGCAACCTCGCTGCCCCCTTGGATGAAGACAGTGCCTTCGGAGAACGCCAGCGTGCGCCCGCCGCCGCGCGCCAGAAAGTACCGCGATCGCTCTGTCAGGGACTCCCCGGCTTTCCAGGCGCCGCCCTTCGCATCGCTGAAACTTCTCGGAATCACAGACGTCTTCCCTGCCTCGAGGCCGCAGAGGGTGAGCCGAGCGGCCCGTCGCGGCGCGTGCGCCTCCAGCGCGGGCATCGCCGCCGTGAATGCATCGCGGTCCGGCGGAGCCATCACGCACTGCTCGAGCCCGCGATCGTTCATGCCGCCGATGTGCGCCTCTCTCGAGGTCCGCGGCACGCTACGCTGAACAGGAACGGTATTCTGATGTTCCCACTGCTCGCCGCCCTGGTTGCGGCCCAGCCAGCGCAAGCTCCGCCGCCTCTCGATCCGCTCACTCGACTGATCGTCCACTGGCCCGCGCCCGATGCCCGCGCCGCGGCGCTGCTGCGCGACCTTGGCGCCGGTGCGGTCCTCACACCGCCTGCTCCCCGCAAGCCCGAAACGGGCGGATTGATCCTGCTCGCGGACATTCCGGCCGCGGATTCCACGGCCGCGCTCGACGCGGCGATCGCCGAGGCTCGCGCCGCCGGATACGACAGCGCCGCTGTCCGCCCCGCCGGCGCTGAACCCGCTTTCCGCAAGTGGCTCGCCGCGCAGCAAGGGTTCGTCCAGCTCGTCTACCTCAAGCCCGAGCAGATCGCATGGGACGTTTCTCCGGCCCTGGCGGTGTTCGAGGGAGGCCGCTGGCCCGGCCTGCAAGGCGCGGGAGTTGAATCCGCCGGCGCCACCGAACGCCCCTGGATCAACTCCAACCTCTACATTTACTCGTCGTTGAATGGCCGATTTCCAGCTCGTCCCGCCGTGCTTGCGTGCCGGCCGGAGAACGAGGATGCGCCCTACGAGTCGCTCGAGATTGCGCTCGCCGAGTCGTTCGCCGGCGGGGGCGCCGTCATCCTGCCTGTGCCGGGGATGTTTCGCGAGGCGCTACTGCGCGGCGACTCGCGCGCGATGACAGCGTGGAAGTCTCTGGCCCAGACCGCGGCTTTCGTCGGCGCCCGGCGCGATCTGTCCGCCACGACGGGCTCCAGCACCGCCATCGTCGCGGATGGCTCGGAGACGGTGGATGAATTCCTCAATCTCGCCTGGCGCAACAACCTTGCGCCGCGCGTCTTCGCTCCGGCCGGGATTCCTCCGCTGGCAGGATTGGGGCTGCGTCTCGTCTCCGCCACCAACATCGCGCTTCAGCCCGCCGCGGCCAGGCGCCTGCTCGAGTTCGCCGCCGCCGGAGGGCAGGTGATCGCCGCGCCGCCGGAGGGCGCCCCACGCGTCGCCTGGCTGCCTTCCTCCGGGCTTCGCAAAGTCGCCCAGCGAAAGGCGTGGACCGAATACGGGCTCGGCAGGGGAACGATCTTCGCCTACTCCGAGACGGTCTTCGACCCCTCCGAGTTCGCGCTCGACCTGCGCGAGTTCTCCGGCATCAACAACCCGGCCCGGCGGGGCTTGCACGGTCTCGACTTCCGCATCTGGAACGCGGCCACCATCCTCGGCGCAATGTGCCGGCGCGCCCCAGGGGAGCGCATCCTCATTTTCACTTCCTACGGCGGCTGGCGGGAGCGCGATTTCCTCGCAGGCGTTCGCGGCGACTACGCCTCTGCCTCCCTCCTCACCCCGGGCGCGGCTTCCGCGGAGCCCATCGTTTTGATGAAGCGCACCGGAAGGGTAGAATTCAATGTGAAGGGCATGGGACGTCTGGGGGTGGTCATTCTGCGAGAAAGGGGCCGCTGATGCTGACCCGCAGGGATTTCCTGATCTCCACTTCCGCCGCCATCCCGGCGGCCGCGGCTCCGTCCGCCGCTTACTTCGGCTTGCACCCGCTGATCGAAGCCAATCCTAAGGCCGTCTTCATCCTGCGCACCAAGGTCCCGCACAAGATGGACCGTCCCGCCAAGCTCGCCGCGGGCCTGAAGCTGGCGCGCGAGATCTTCGTCCCGCGCGATACGCCGGGAATCCCCGTCTCCCACACCGTGCTTCTGCGGCCCAATATCACCAGCGTCCGCAGCCGCCGCCCCCCCGAGGAGAACTGGGGCACGGGCACCGACCCCGACTTCTACGAAGGCCTCATCATCGGCCTGAAGGAGCGCGGGCTGAAGCGCTTCCATTTCGCCGAGACCAATATGTACGACTCCTGGCACCTCCGCGGATTCATGGACATCCACGAGCGCCACGGCGTCACGATGAACGATCCCGAGCAGCGCTTCGACTCGCCGCGCGCCGAGCGCGAGATCGTCTGGAGCGACGTGCCGGAAGGAGTCGTCTACAAGCGCATCCCCCATCACGCCCCAGTGAACCAGCCGTCAACGTGGCTGCTCAATGTCGCCAAGTGGAAGGGACACAGCATGTGTCTCACGCAGTCGGTGAAAAACGAGCAGGGCCTGGTTGTGATGCCGTACATCCGCTTCTGCGCCGGCTGGCGCATGGTCACCGGCGTGCCGTCCGCCATGAAGCCCGATATCTGCGCCGACGTCGAAGCCCGCGTCAACCGCTACTTCGAGAATCACCGCCGCATCGGCTACAACCGCTACGCCAGCGGCGACGGCAAGGTGCCGCCCATCGCCCAGGAGATCTGGGCGCACAAGACGTGCGACAACCAGAGTGTTCTTAAAACCGGCCTGGCCATGATCGAAGGCATCTATGGCCGCGACGGCGACGGCTTCAACATCGGCGACGACTACCTCACCAACATCGTGATGTTCTCGAAGGACAAGTTCCGGCTCGACCTTGTCGGCCTCTGGCTTGGCGGCCACGAACCCGGCAACGTCTACATGTACCGCATCGCCAAGGAACGCGGCCTCACCGACACATTCAACCCCTGGGACGTTGCCGTCTACGAATGGTCCGGCGGCAAAGCCGTGCCGCGCAAGCTCACCGACTTCCCCCGCACGCCGCTGCGCAGCCCCTACCTGCCCATGCCCGGCGAGCAGTATCTGCACCTGGCAAACGAGCCCTTCGACTACGACAAAGTCCGCATTTAGGAAAATGCACCATCCGGTCTGAAAAGCATAAACTGGGTGCATGCAGTGCGAATTTCAGGCCGGGGAGCCGGGCCGTCTCCTCTGCCGCATCCAGGATGCTGACGGCGAGCATATCGTCGGCGCGGCTTCGCCCGCTGAAGCCGTTGCCGGAATGTCGGCCGCGCTCGACGACGTCGAAACCACAGGCGCCGCCGACTGCTATTGGACCGACGCGAACAGCGAATACCGCTGGGTGTTCAAGCGCCACGGCGAGCGCCTCCGGGTGGCCGTGCTGCGGCTGACCGGCGTCGTTCCCGGCTACCAGCATGTCGCCTGGGTTGAGGAGGACGCTTCGCTCCTGATCGCCTCGCTGCGGACTGCGATCGCCCAAATACCATGGCCTTCTGCCGCATCACGCGAGTAAGCCTGCAAACTCTCGGTGGTATCGCCTTCAGGCTGCGCCCTGCGTGCCGGGTTGCACGCGGCGCCCCGAAACCCTACAATTTGAGCACTGGGGTTCGTTCGTGAGCCTGTTCAAAAGACGATCCAGCTCAAGAGCCGCGCCAAAGCGGCCGCGTCCAGAGATGGATAGGGCTGATATCGGGGAGCGCTGATTCAATTCTCGGAGGGCAGCGAAGTGAGAGTCTATTTCGAGTACATCGAGGCCAAGGCAACGCAACCGATGACGGAGCAGCCGGATAAGGTCTTCCGGGCCAAGGTCCCGGGAGGGTGGTTCATTTATGTCCTTTCTTCGAACCACCTGTGGAGAACAGGCGAAGGCGCAGGGTTCTTCTATCCCGATCCGGAACACAAGTGGGACGGCAGTTCTCTTCCCCTGCCTTGAAAAGCCCTGCTACCTGGTCTCGCGGAAGGCCTTCCGTTTCGCGTAGAGGGCGAGCCTCGCCTTGAGCCCCTCGACCATCGATTGATCGCCGCGCCGTCGAGCCAGTTCCAGAGCGCGCGCGGCGCGCCCGGACGCCTCCTCAAAGCGGCCGGCTTCCGCATACGCGGCCCCGAGCGTATCAAGGACCACGGGGTCGGTCCCTTTGGTCAACTCAGTTGCCCGCTCGGCCAGCGCGACGGCTTCCTTACCGTTGCGCACCCGCGGATCGGGGCACGTCGCCAGGATCCACGCCAGGTTCCCCATGACTGCCGTCTGGCCGGGATCGCGGCTGAGCGCCTCCCGGAGCTGCGCCACCGCTTCTGCATACCGGCCCTGCGTGAGAAACGCTCCGCCGAGATTCACGCGCGCCTCGGTGGAATCCGGATTGATCTCCAGCGATTTCCGCCACTGCTCGATCGCTTCGGCCACTTTGCCGCGATGCAGCAGGACCACGCCCAGATTGTCGCGCGCGTTCGACAGCGCAGGATCTGCGGCGATCGCCATCCTGAAGCGCGCCGCCGCCTCGTCCAGCTTCCCCTGCCGCAGCAGCAGCGCCCCGAAGTTTGTGTTCGCCTTGGCATCGTCGGGGTTGAGCGCCAGCGCCCGCGTCCACTCCGCCACCGCTTCCTCCACGCGCCCCTTCTCCGTCAGGTCGAACGCCCGGTCGTACAGCCTGTAAAACTCCGCCGCGGGCGCATCGATCTTCAGCATCCCGTCCGCCCCGATGTTGACGAACTCCGGGATGTTCGCCGCGCGGTTGGCCGCCGTCGCGCCCTCCACCAGAATCGCCGGGCTGTCGCGCCCGTTCTCGTCGATGTGCGTGAGAAACATCTGCGTGTAAGGCGACCGGCTCTTCGAGGAGAACACCATCCAGCGCCCGTTCGGCGAAAAGCTATGCCACGAGTTCATCAGCGGCGTGTTGCAGCGCATCCGCCGCGCCTCGCCGCCCTGCGCGGCAACGATGTGAAGCTCTCCGTCCGGGCGCATCAATTGCCCGTTGCGGCTCTTCACGAAAACGATCCACCGCCCGTCCGGCGACACCTTGGGAAACGAATTGCTCATTCCGTTGGACGACGCGCCAGCCACCGGCTCAGCCCGCCCGCCGCGGCCCTCGTTGAACGGGATTCTGTAGATGTCGTACTGGATCCGCGGCTCGTTCGGATCGTTGGCGAATTCCGCCGGCTTGCGGCCTTTCGGATATGCGTCGCGCGCCGCCGCGCGCACAAAGAGCAGGTAACTGCCGTCCGGACTCCACACCGCGTTCGCCTGCACGAAGCGCGGATCGTCGGCGCCGGGCAGAGCGCGCATCTTCCCGTCCGCGCGGTCGTAATACGCCAGAATCCCGCGCGTCGGATAGAACACCTGGAGGAAACGGAAGTCCTTGAAGTTCGCGACGTAGTACTCCACTTGCGTCGTCGTCATTACATAGCGGCCGTCTGGCGAGACCTGCGACATGAAGCCGATGCGCTTGTCGTTCTCCCTCTGGCCGCGGAACTTCTTCCACGAGATCACATCTTCGTTGCGGATCGACATCTGCCGCCCGACCGGCACGATGGCGTACAGCCCCTTGTCGTTGTGCGGGCCGTCAAGGTCCAGCCCGAGCGTTTTGCCGTCGGAGGAAAACGAGTGGCAGTTGGCGCACGTGTGGAGCTGTTCCATCACCACGCGGCTGCCTTCCTCCTCCATGTACTTCAGCCGCCACGCGATGTAGGGCAGCAGCCGCGGCGAGATCGGCTTGATCACGCCTTTCTGCGATTCGCTCGGCATCAGCGGCACGTCGCGGTAGAAGATCGGCGCGCCCACCGGGTCCTTCGACGTGCTGATGGCAACCTCGCCGCGGGAGACCTCGCTGCCCGCGCGATACCCGGCGATCGACACCGCCGCCGTGCGCTCCACCGACCGCAGCTTGATCTCCGACCACGTCGCGGCGTCCGGCCGCCACGTCCGCGCCGCCGCCTGCTCCGGCGTCAGCTTCGGCGCCTCGTTCGTCGGACCCAGGCAGCGCGGATCGATCTCGCCGATGCGCATCTTCTCGCCCGGCGCGGCGATCCGCAGCGGCGCTCCTCCGTCCTCGAACCGGACCTCGATCCGCCACTCCGCAGCGTCCGAAGGATCGCGCCACACGAACAACGGCGCCCTGATCTCCGGCGGAAAGACCGATCCCGTCTCGGGATAATCGACGCTGATCCGCGCCTGCCCCCAGGCTGCGCCGGCGGCGCAGACGAGGATCGCCAGACAAGCGGACCGCATCGTCACCCACCCCATCTGTCTCCTATTCGATCACAGCCCCGGCGCGCCGGGGGAAGCCGTCAGTGCCCCGCGCCCGGCTTCATCCCGTGCAGCGAATCCGCGCCGCTGAGCTTCGGCCAGCGGTAGCCGTAGTAGGCCACAAACACGAAGCACAACATCGGCACAATGAACCCGCGCGACATGTCGTAGACGTCCGCCACGTACCCCATCAGCTTCGGCAACAGCGCCCCGCCCATGATCGCCATCACGATGTAGGCCGACGCCTTCTTTGCCCGCACCCCGAGCCCGAAGATGCCCAGCGCGAAGATCGTCGGGAACATGATCGACATGAAGAAGTAGCTCAGGAAGACGCACGCCACCGAGAACCACCCCAGCTTCAGGAACACCAGGAACGTCACCAGAACGTTCATCACGCCGTACAACCCCAGCACCTTGTGAGCCGAGTAGCGCCGCAGAATCCCTGCGCCGGTGAACCGCCCGATCAGGAAACACACGAAACCGAGAGACGCCAGGTTGGACGCGCCCTTGTCGCTGATGCCGAGGACGCCGCCCCCGCGCGTCTCGAACCACCCGCTGAGCCATTCGCGCAGAAAGCCGGCGTTGGCCGCGAAGCCGGACATCGCCGCCTCCCAGGAAGCGGGAATCGGCGGCGGCTCCGCCGTCATGTAGTTGATGAAGAAGCTGAAGATGCCGGCCTGCGCGGCCACGTAGAGGAACTGCGCCAGCACCGCCAGAACGAAATGCGGGTGCTTCCAGATCGAGTGCGACGCCCCGGGCGCCGCGTCGTCCAGGTGGTAGTCGTCCTCCATCTTGATGTCCGGCACCCGCGCGAAGTAGAAGACGACGGCGAGCACGATCACCACCCCGGCGATCGCCGCGTACGGAATCCACAGCGTCTGGCTCCCCGTGCTACGCCCTTGCGCGTCGGTCGAATAGAAGTAGACGCTGCCCACGATCGGCCCGAAGATCCAGCCGACCCCGTTGCACGACTGCGCCAGGTTGATCCGCGTCGCCGCGTAGCGCAAGTCCCCCAGCACCGTCGTATATGGGTTCGCAATTGTCTCCAGAAACGTCAGCCCGGTCGCGATGAGGCAGACCCCGGCCAGAAACGCCACGAACGCCATGTTCGCGCTAACGTCGCCCGTGGCCACCATGTGGCTGATCCGGGTGGCGGGGATGAACCACAAGCCGCCCGCCGCCACGATCAGCAGCCCGGCCACGATGCCGCCCTTGTAGCCCAGCTTGACCGCCAGCCACCCAGCCGGAATCGCCATGAGGAAGTACCCCAGATAATGGGCGAACTGCACCCATGCCGACTGCGCCTTCGTCAGCCCCAGCTCATCCTGGAAGTGCTTGTCCATCACATCGATGAGCCCGTTGCAGAAACCCCACAACAGAAAGAGAGAGCTGACCAGGATGAAAGTGAAAAGGACGTTCTGGCCGTCCTCGAGAACGAACATGCTTTTCTTGGTGTTGTTGCTCACGGCGGGTAAACTTGGAGTCTATCAGTACTGCAATCAGGCTGCCCCACACACTCGAAACCCGCGGCGCTCCGGCAACATCTTCACAAGTGAGTGGTATGTGACCAGGGGGTGCGGTGTACCATGTCGAAGCTGGCCGGAGTAGGCGGCGGCGCAACCTACGAGGAACTGATCAGGGCTCTCCAGGACAGGGTCGGGAGAGTCGAGAGCAGGCGGATCCTGCGGATTTGCAGGTGGGCGCTCACCGGCGTCATCATTACGCTGCTTGTCGCCGTCGAATTGCGGACCTCGTGGCTCCAGTCGCGATTTCTGTCCGCGACCGCGAAGCGCCTGACGTTCGAAGTGCGGCCGGGCGCCAGCCCGGCGGCCCTCACTCCGGCTGACGGCCCATACGACCGCCGGCTGGGCTATGCCGGTCTGCCGCGAATTCAGTTGCGGTTGAGCGCCGGCGCCTTCGAGACCGCGGCCCAGGCACGCCCCTCCGAGCAGTTGCTGCGGCTGAGGAATCTCGGGCTGTACCCGGCATACCTTGAGAAAAGCCAGGCCGGCTTGCGCATCCTCGATCATCAGGGCCGGGTAATCTTCGCCCGCCCTTATCCGGAGCGCGTTTACACGCGGTTCGAGGAGATCCCTCCGGTTGTGGTGAAGAGTCTCCTGTTTGTCGAAAACCGTGAGCTGTTGGCGGCCCGCTCCCCGTATCGCAACCCGGCCATCGAGTGGGACCGCCTGGCCAAGGCGATGCTCGATCTGGGGCTGGAGAAGGTCTTGCCGGGTCACCCGGTATCGGGCGGCGGGACGCTGGCGACACAGCTCGTGAAAGTCCGCCACTCGCCAGGCGGGCGTACTGCATCCGTGGGCGAGAAGTTCCGCCAGATCGCCACCGCTTCGATTGGTTCCTACCTCCACGGCGAGGAAACCCTCGCCGCGCGCCGGCGAATCGGTCTCGACTACATCAACTCCCTCCCTCTCGCCGCGCTGCCGGGCTACGGGGAGGTCAACGGGCTGGGCGACGGGCTCTGGTACTGGTTCGGCGAGGACTTCGAGAAGGTGAACCGCCTTCTGGCCTTGCCTGTGGACGGCGCCGAAGACCCCCGACAGTTGGAAGCGCAGGCGCTGGCCTACCGCGAAGCTCTCAGCCTTCTGTTGGCAGTGAAAAGACCAGGCAGATTCCTGATGGAGGACCGCCTGGCCCTCGCGGTTCGCGTCGACAACTACCTGCGGCTCCTGGCTGAGGAAGGCGTCATCGGGCCGCGTCTCCGCGATGCCGCGCTGGCTGCCCCCGACATGGGCCGCTTCCGCCTCCACTACTCGCCGCCGCGCGAACCGCCACTGCGCAAGGCAGCCGCCTCGGTTCGCGTCGAGCTGATGAATCTGCTGGGAATCGACAGCGCCTACGATCTCGACCGGCTCGACCTCACGGCGCGGACCACGCTCGACGAGCAGGCCGACGTTGCGGCGGCCGGTTTGCTCAGGAACCTCACCGATCCGGACTTCGCCGAGCGCGCCGCCATCACGGGCTATCGGCTGCTCGACCCCTCCGGCGCC
The DNA here is from genome assembly GCA_964472745.1 of uncultured Solibacteraceae bacterium. Classification (GTDB taxonomy): domain Bacteria; phylum Acidobacteriota; class Terriglobia; order Bryobacterales; family Bryobacteraceae; genus CAYYNC01. The sequence continues at coordinate 3,223 of CAYYNC010000080.1, read as the reverse complement.
GGCTCCGTCATCTACAGCTTCTCGCTGTATGAGCGCACGCCGGCGGGCAACCTCCTCCGCGTGCAGGTGGACAACTTCAATCAGCCGTTGAACATCAACCAGGGCACAAAGCTCGAGTTGGGCTCGACGGCGAAGCTGCGGACGCTGGTTACCTACCTGGAGGTCGTCGAAAAGCTGCACCGCAAGTACGCCGGTGTCGTCACCGCCTCCCACCGGCCGGCCGTCGGGAATCCGCAGGACCGCCTGAGCCGCTGGGCGATCGATTACCTGGCCGCCTCGGCCGACAAGAGCCTTCCAGCAATGCTCGAGGCGGCCATGCGCCGCACCTATTCCGCCAGCCCCGGTGAGGCCTTTTTCACCGGCGGCGGCCTGCACACCTTCGCCAACTTCGATCGCAAGGACAACGGCCGCGTGATGACGGTCCGCGAAGCCTTCCAGCGGTCGGTCAACCTGGTCTTCATTCGCCTGATGCGGGACCTTGTGAACTACCACATGTTCCGCAAGCCGGGAGTGACTCCGGCCATCCTCGAAGACCCCGGTCATCCGAAGCGGCGCGAGTACCTGGAGCAGTTCGCCGACTTCGAAGGCAAGGAGTTCCTGCGCAGGTTCTACTCCAAGTATGAGGGCCAGTCGCCCGGCCAGGCGCTCCAGAAGCTGATCGACGGCCTGGTTGCGACGCCAAAGCGGCTGGCGGTGATCTTCCGCTCTGTCAGGCCCCAGGCCACTCTTGAGGAGTTCGCAGCATTCATGCGAGGGCGGCCGGCGGCGCAGGCTCTGTCTCCCAAGCGGATCGAGGATCTGTACCACAGCTACGGGCCGGACCGTTTCGATTTGAACGATCGCGGCTACCTCGCGCGCATCCATCCGCTGGAGCTGTGGCTGCTTGAACACAAGCAACGTCAACCCGGCGCCACGCTTTCGGAAGTCTTCGCGGCCAGCGCCGGGCAACGCCGCGAGGTCTACCGCTGGCTGTTCAGGCCCAACAAGAAGCAGGGGCAGGACATCAGGATCAGGGCGATGCTCGAGATGGACGCCTTCGAGGAGATCCACCGTCGGTGGAGCCGGCTCGGCTACCCGTTCGCCTCGCTCGTGCCGTCGTATGCGACGGCGATCGGCAGCTCCGGCGACAACCCGGCGGCGTTGGCTGAGCTGCTTGGCGTCCTGGTGAACGACGGGGTCCGCTATCCGTCCCTCCGCGTTCAGGAGCTCCACTTCGCCGCGCGGACGCCTTTCGAGACAGTGATGCGCCGCAAGCCCGCGCAGGGCCAGCGCGTCCTTTCCCCCTTGCTTGCCGGCAGGGTCCGGGAGGAGCTGCTGGGCGTCGTGGCAAAAGGAACCGCCCGCCGCGCGCTGGGCTCGGTCGTCCTGAGCGATGGCCGCACGCTGCCGGTCGGCGGCAAGACCGGAACCGGCGACAACCGCCTCCACGTCTATGGCCCTGGCGGGGTTGAGTTGGCCTCGAAGGCGGTGAACCGCACCGCGGCCTTCGTCTTCACGATCGGTGACCGCTTTTACGGCACGGTGATGGCCTTCGTCCCCGGCGCGGAAGCCGAGTCGTTCGAATTCACCAGCGCGCTGCCGGTCCAGGTGTTCACCCAGCTCATGCCGGCCGTCCGCCCGCTGCTGGAGCGGGTTCGGTCGTCTTGAGCTCCTGCGCCGCGTTCTAAGGTTGGCTGTCGAGTGGGGACGGGTGGACAAGCTGTTGCAGAAAATTGAGATGCTGCCGGCAGAGAACCATCGCGACCGCGTCCTCACGCCGGCCGAGGAGTCACGTTACCTCGCCGCCGCCCAGCAGATCGGAGACGAGATTCTGGCGGCATACGAGCGTGCGCTGACCGGCATTCGCGCCCGGCTACGTGGACAGCAACCGATCGAGCCGGAAGATCCGTATCTGCTTCGCGACGTCACGACCCTGCTGATCGACACTGGCATGCGTCCGGACGAGTGCTACCGCCTTCGCTGGGAGCATGTCCGCGATGGCGCGGTGCATGTTCCGTGCGGCAAGACGTCGAATGCTCGAAGAGTCCCGCCGCTCACGCAACGTGCGGCGTCGCTGCTTGAGACCCGGAGGCAGCCGGGCAGTTCCCCGTGGGTCTTCCCCGCGCCGGCCAGGAGCGGCCGCATGGAGAAGTCAACGCTCAAGAAACAACATCCACGGGCATGCGTGCTGGCGCAGGTGCCGGCATTCACGATGTACGACCTCCGGCACACTTGCCTGACCCGGTGGTCCGCACACATGGACCCATACACGCTCGCCTACCTCGCCGGGCACAGCGACTTCTCAACTACTCGGCGCTACGTCCATCCACAAGCCGATACCGTGCGCGCCGCCCTCGAACGGGTACGGGCGCAAGTGGAGGGAGGGTGACAGCCGGTGATCTTTCAGGAGGCGGAAGGAACCAGCGGCTCAATCCACCGAATTAATTGGGGTAGATCCGCCGTCACAAGCTTCCAGACTTCATCAAGGTCCACGCCTTCATAGAAGTGGATCAGTTTGTCGCGCGTTCCGGCGATCAGTTTCCACGGTACTTCCGGATGAGCCCCACGGAACTCGGGAGACAGCCGCTTCACGGCTTCGCCGATGATCAGTAGCTGATGCAAGACCGCGGACTGAGTCTTCAAGTCGGCGAGAAACTCGTCCTTGTCCGTTTAGCCTTTGAACTCGATGGCCAAATGGGCGGCTTTCAGGATGTCCGGAAGGTTGCCTTCATCGCGCGAAAAAGTAGGGCTCCGCGCTCTCCAAAATGACCTTGCGACGGATCCAGTTGGAGCTTCGCTCAATCGCCCGGCGAGAGACGAGGTCCACCTTTCGGCCGAGGATGCCGGAGAGGTCTTCTTCCATCGCCACGTGATCCAGAAGACTCCAGTCGGCGCCCGAAGCGAAGCTCACCAGCAGGTCCAGGTCGCTATCAGGCCGGAAGTCCGCTCGCAAGGCTGAGCCAAACAGCCGCAGTTCCGAGATCTTCCAGCGGCGGCAGAAGTCTGCAAGGCGCTCGTTCGGGATTGGGATCTCTCTTCCGCTCATGGCGTCCCCGCCCTACCGGCATCATACCAAGGCGGTCGTCCCGGCATGGGAGGCGCAGGGTGGGCACAAATCCGGTCACACCAGCAAGAACGCCGATCGCGGTCGTAAAGCCGGGATCGGCGTATCGTTATGACTGCGTGTGGGAGAAATGGTCGGGGCGAGTGGATTTGAACCACCGGCCTCCTGGTCCCGAACCAG
>CAYYNC010000079.1:0-22971 GCA_964472745.1 uncultured Solibacteraceae bacterium | reverse complement strand
GAATCGCGATCGGCATCAGTTCGGAACGCCGATCGGCATCGCTCGGAATACGCACCTGGCCAGTCCGCCAGAGGCTCCTACTGAATTCAGAATGCCCGGCGAGCCCATTCCGTAGATGTGAACAAAATAGCGCCCTCAGGCCCTCACATGCGCCTCAGGAATTCGCCAGCATCTACCCCGGCCTGTTTCAAGATAGCTCGAAGCGTTCCCTCAGGCATGTCGCCGCTGTGGTTTGGTATTGTCGTGTAACGGTTCGTCTCGGCGTTGAACCAGATCTCGTGACTGCCAGCGGCCTGGCGATCGAACTGAAAGCCCAGGGCCTTCAGGCGGACGACCACCTCTCGGTAGCGAAATCCTGCGAGCTTCCCCATCAGGCGGCAACTACGATAGTGAACTCACTGACGTCAGAAGTGGGCGCTATCGCAGGCAGGCCTTCCCGCTCCCGCCGGGCCTCGATCAGCCGCCTCGCCACGTCTCTCGCGATCTCCAAGGTCTCGGCCACCGTACGTCCCTGTGCCACCAAGCCCGGCAGGTCACTCGAAGTCGCCAGGTACACCCCCTCCGGCAGTTTTTCGACTTGGATTCGCAACGCCAGTTCCATACGATTCGATGCTAGCACGCGGAGTCCAGGACTCCTACCGGCGCGAACAGCAGCCGGGGATGAGGGACTCCACAAGCACAGCTCCTTGAACGTTAGGCGACTCGCCGCTCCAGGGTCGAGGTCCTTAACGCGCATCGGACCAGGCTCCGGGTCGCCAGCGTGTTTTCGCTGCTCCACCTGCCTCCAAAGTTGCCCGCCCGCGGACACGAGCAGCCTCATCGAATGACGTCCCATTCGGGTTCATACACCGCCGGCGAAAAATGTCACGCGGGATCTCTACTGTCCGGGACATGCGGCCCAGGCAGTTGGAGGAGCAGGTCGGCGCCGGCAGCGGGATTACCGCGGGTGGTTCACCGAAACGAGTGATCAGCACCGGCTTTTGCGTCTTGTGAACACGCTCCAGCACATGACGACAATCCACTCCAAAATCGGAATTTGCAACTCGCTCCATTCCACTCCCCACTCCGAATCGACACGAGATCCCACGCGCTTCCCGGCAAGCGCCTGATCGCCCCAGGCCCGGCGGATACTCAATTGCGTAACGCACTCATCTCTCGCCACAGGCATCCCGGATCCAAGTCGATGCCGATCCAGGCTTCCGGCCTCACCGCACCGAATCGATTCTGGCGAATTTACACCCGCCCGCCCCGCATCACACAATGGCTCCATGCGAGTCCTCCTCCTCGCGCTTCTCCCGGCTGCAATCGCCGCGCCGCGCTCAGCCGACGTCATCGTCTACGGCGCGACAGCCTCCGGCGTAATGGCCTCCATCGCCGCCGCGCGCGAGGGCGCATCCGTCCTCCTGCTCGAACCGCGCACCCACGCCGGCGGCATGCTCACCGGCGGACTCGGCCGGACCGACATGGACCGCCAGCAGCGCCTCATCGGCGGACTCGCCCGCGAGTTCTTCCTCCGCACCGGACGCCACTACAAACAGGACCTCGCCTGGTTCTTCGAGCCCTCCGTCGCTGAAAACATCCTCCGCGCCTGGCTCGCCGAATCGAAAGTCGAAGTGCTCTTCAACCATTCGCTCCTCCGCGTCCGGAAAGACGGCGTGCGCATCATCGAGCTCGAAACCCGCAACAACGCCCGCTTCACCGCGAAGGTCTTCATCGACTCCACCTACGAAGGCGATCTCCTCAAAGCCGCCGGAGTCTCCTATGCCGTCGGACGCGAGTCGCGCTCGAAGTACGGCGAATCCTGCGCCGGCCGCCAGGAGCTGCTTCCCGGCAGCCATCAGCTTCGCGTCCCCACCTCGCCCTTCGACGCCAAAGGCAACCTCGTCCCCTACGTCCGCCCCGAAGAGGACCTCGTCCCCATCGGCGAAGGCGACGGCAAGGTGATGGGCTGGGGCTACCGGCTCTGCCTCACCGACAATCCCGCCAACCGACTCCCCATCGAAAAGCCCGCCGGCTACGACCCCGCCCGCTTCGGCCTGGTCCGCAATTACGTCACTGCCCTCGGCGACAGCGCCACGGTCGGCGATTTTCTCGGCATCTCGCCCATGCCCAACAACAAGACCGACGCCAACGCCACGCGCGTCTCCACCAACCTCCTCGGCGCCGGCCTGCCCTACATCGAAGCCGATTGGGACACGCGCAACCGCATCCTCGAAGAGCATCGAAGCTGGGCTCACGGCCTGCTCTGGTTTCTGGCCAACGACTCCGCCGTCCCCGAAAAACTCCGCCGCGACATCGCCCGCTGGGGTCTGCCCAAGGACGAATTCATCGACACCGGCCACTGGCCCCATCAGCTCTACATCCGCGAAGCCCGCCGCATGACCGGCGAATACATCCTCACCCAGCACGACCTCCAGACCCGCCGCACCAAGTACGACTCCATCGGCATGGCCTCCTACAACATCGACATCCGCGAGGTGCAGTGGATCGCCAAAACCGTCACGCGCTTCCCCGGCATCGGCAAGGCAGTCATCATGGAGGGCTACCTCTCAGTCCCGGTCGAGCCTTACGAAATCCCATACCGCGCGCTGCTGCCGCGTTTCAGCGAATGCTCCAACCTCCTCGTCTCGGCCGCCATCTCCGCTTCGCACGTCGCCTACGCCTCCTTCCGCATGGAGCCGCAGTACATGATCGCCGGCCATTCCGCCGGAGTCGCCGCCGCCATGGCCGCGCGCGCCGGCATCGCCCCGCACCGCCTCGACATCGCCGCGCTGCAACAATGCCTCCGCGCACAAAAGCAGATCCTCAGCGCCGCCGAAATGCTCGCCGACTTCCGCCTCAAGGTGGACTCCGCCGTCCCCGCCCGCTACTACCTCACCGGGCCCGGCGGCAAGCCCTACACGCCCCAAGGAGCGATCGCCTACTCCCGCCGCGCCGAAAACCACTTCATCACCCAAGCGGGATTTGAAATCGAGCTGCCGGCGGGCGAATACACGCTCCGCGCCGAGCGCGGCCCCGAGTACCGGCCCTTCGAAACCACCTTCGAAGCGCGACCCGCCGCCGGGCAGACAATCAAAATCGACATCCCGCGCTGGATCAACCTCAACGCCCAGGGCTGGTACTCCGGCGACCTGCACAACCATCGCCGCGTCGAAGAGATGCCCCTCCTCCTGCTCGCCGACGACTTGAATCTCGCCCCCACAATCACCGACTGGATCTGGGACGACAAGCCTAACTCCACACCGCCTGACACCGCCGAGGCGATTCGCGAAGTCGACCCCACCCACGTCTACAGCGTTCTCGACAAAGAGATCGAGCGCCTCAGATCCGGGCCCGGCGCCATCGACCTGCTCGGCCTCCGCACGCCTCTGCCCTTCAGCGGCACTCTCTACCATCCCACCAACGAATACTTCGCCCGCGAAGCCCGCGCCCGAGGCGCGTGGATCGACGCCGAGAAGATCGTCTGGCGCGACTCCGCCGCGCTCGCCGCCCTCGGCCTGATCGATTTCGCCGGCATCGTCTACAACCATTTCAACCGCCACGACGTCGAAACCGAGACCGATGCCTGGGGCATGATCCCCAAGGACAAACCCGAATACCGGATGCCCGAGGGCATGCCGCTCTGGGCGATGGATGTCTACTACGCCTTCCTCAACTGCGGCCTCCACCTGCCTGTTTCCGCCGGTTCGGCTTCCGGCGTCAAAGCCGCACCGCTCGGCTACAACCGCGTCTATGTGAAACCCCCCGGCGACTTTTCCTACGACAACTGGTTCCGCGCCCTCAAGGCCGGACGCAGCTTCGCCACCAACGGCCCCATGCTCACCTTCACCGTCGACGGCAAGGATGCGGGCGAGCGCATCCGCATCACCCGCCCGCGCCGCCTCCGCGTCCGCGCCGCCGCGCAGTCCCTCAACCCCCTCGACCGCCTCGAAATCGTCCACAAGGGCCAGGTCGTGAAATCAGTCTCCGGCCGCGCCAACCTCCAAATCGACTTCGAGTTCAACGCCTCACAAACCGGCTGGCTCGCCGCCCGCGCCTTCGAGAAATTCGACCGCACCGCCCGCTTCGCCCACACCAGCCCCGTCTACATCGAGCGTCCCGGCGACCGCGGTATCGTTCCCGCCGCCGCCGATTTCTTCATCCGCTGGATCGATCACCAGATCGGCTACTACCGCCAGCCCGCCGCAATCGAGGACCCCGCCCACCGCGCCGCCATGATCGACTTCTTCCAGCGCGCCCGCGCCTTCTACGCCGCCCTTCAGCCCTGACCCTGGCGCGCCGCGTGGTACTCGCTCGGCGTAATCAAGTGAAACCGGATTCGCAGCCGCGTGAACCGCTCCAGCGCCGCCTGCATCTCATCGGTCGGCACCACCAGCGACGCAAGGTCCAGATGCCCATTCTCAATCCGGAACGGCAGCACGCGAAGCGCCCGCTGCAACTCCTCCGGCAGTGTTCGCATCACCCGCACCGGTACCGAGCCCGGCGCCAGCTTCACTCTCGGCAGACTCTGCTGCACGCTGAGCGCGTGATACAGCTCCTCCTCCGAGATCACGCCTTCTTCAAGCAACCGCGCCCCTTCATCGACGCCGCTCTCCAACGCCGCCCGCACCTGCGCCAGCCGCGCCGAATCGCCGTAGCCCAGCCCCGCCGCCAGTTCGCTCAGCGGCCGCTTCGCTCCATGCAGCGCGCTTCGCGAAGGATACATGTGGTCCGTCTTCGCCCACTGCAACGGCTTTCCCGCGAGCCTGCACCCCGCCCACACAACCACTGCCCGGATCGAAGCCATGCAGTTCAGCCCGTTCCCCCAGATCAAACGCAGCGGCGCCCCCGCCGCGAACCGCCACCCATACACCCGCGAGGCCGAGTGCATCCGCACCGCAAGCCGCACTGCCAACAGTCCCGAGTTGATCCATAGCAAGAGCGCCAGCCCCGGCGTCGCCACTACATGCTCACCCAGCGCCCATTCCACGTTCAGGACCCCGCTAGCCGCCAGCGAAACCCCGCCGTAGCATAGCAGCAGATTGCAGAACAGGCTGATTGGGTTGCCCCACAGCCCCTTCCGGTCGCGCCATAGGAACCAGCGGTCGCTCCACGACTTGCCCCACCCATGCCGCTCCCACGCCTGCAAGGCGTTCCCCGTCACCCAGCGCGTCCGCTGCCGCACCGCCGCCCCCAGACGCCGCGGAAAATACTCCCGCGTCGCCACAGGACCCGCGGCATCGAACCTCAGCGGCACGAAGCGCTGCCGCCCGCCCAGCCTCCTCACCCGCAGCCCGGTGTCGTAGTCCTCTGTCAGGCACCGCGGATCGAAAATGCGGTTGTGATTCTCGGCCGCCAGCCGCTCCAGCATCCCGCGGCTGAACATCGTGCCCACGCCGCACCCCGGCAGAAACGCGCCACACGCGACGCGCGTTTCGAGGTCCTTTCCCTGGCTCTCCGCGAAGTCGTCGCAATAGACCCCGTGCGTCCACTCCCGCCACCCCGTCGGCAGAGGCAGCACCGGCAACTGCGCCATGTCCGCGCCCTCCAGTTCGGCGGAAAAGATGGTCAACTCATCGGCGTGGATTATGTCCTCGGCGTCGTGCAGGATCGCGGCGTCGAACCGGACGCCATGGCTCTCCTCGAACTCCAGCATGTTCTGGTAGACCCAGTTCAGGCAGTCCGCTTTCGACGTGGGCCCGTCGTGCGGGACTTCGGCCACATGGACGCGCGCGTGCCGTGCGGCCGCCTGCCTCGCCGCCTCGACCGTTTCATGATCGTTCGGATACGCCCCAATAAAAACGTGATAGCGCTCATAGCGGATCGCAGCCAGGTTGTGATCCAGCATGGCCCCGATCACTCTCGCCTCGCGCCACAGCGGAATGAAAATCGCCAACGTGCGTTGCTCGCCCGCTCCCTCAACCCGCCCCGCCCCCGATCCCCGAATCCGCCGCCCGATCCATAGAGCGTCAAGCAGAAGATCGTCCACCCCGCTTACCAGCAAGTAAACCGCCAGCGGCATCAACATCGCCGCCACCATGCCCGCCACCGCGCGGTCCGCCTCCGCCACAAGCCGGAAATCGAACTGATTCCACACCTTGCTGGATTAGTGCCCGCAGCCCGCGATTCCTCGCGCGGGAATCCTCCGCGGACACGAAAGGCCCGGCGCAAGCCGGGCCTTCATCTGAAGGAGAGCTGTTTCTAAGACTTAGGCGCCCCCTCGAGGGTCTTCTTTTCCTTGTAGTACTTCCCGACGTCGTTCAACTGCTTCACGTTGCCCTTCGGGTGGCAGGCCGGGCAGGCTTTCTTTTCCTTTTTCGCGAACTCCTTGGTGGCAAGTCCAATCCCGCTGGTGGCGAAAAACGCCGCCACCAAAGTCACAATCGGCAGTAACAGTCGCAGAGCTTTCATCAAACCTCCTAAGTTCATCCGTTCGCTGCGGATGGCCGTCAGTATATCACCACAGACGGCAAAAATGAGCATCGAGTTACTTGATCCGATAGTCCGGATAGAGCCCTACAGCCGTGGCGGCGTTGTGATGACAATCGCCCTCGCTTTGCCCTCCCCCGCCGACCTGTACCCGTGGGCATTCGAGCTGTCGAAGTAAGCGCTGTCGCCTTCCCTCAACACCGTCTCCTCATCCGCATACCTGATCGCCAGCTCCCCCGCCAGCACATGCACGAACTCGGCTCCGTCGTGCACATGCTCACTCACCTCCTCCGGACCCCGCGGCTCAAACTCGGCCAGATACGCCTGGAGACTCTTCTCCTGTGACGAGAACGCCAGGCACTCGAAATGAAACGCCGGCCTCGGCGCGTCCTGCCGCTCCGGAAACCGAATCCGCTCCCCAGCCCGGACCACCGAGAACCGCGCCTTCTGCCGCCGGTCGGCGAAAAAATAATCCATCCCGACGTCGAACACCATCGCAATCCGCGCCAGCGTCGGCAACGTCGGGATCATCTTCCCGTTCTCGAGCTGGGAGAGCATCGACGCCGAAAGCCCCGTGTGCTTGCCCAGGTCCACGAGGCCAAGCTTCTTCTTCAGCCGAAGTTGCCTCAGCTTCCGCCCCAGTTCGTACGAAGAGAGCACCCTCTGGATCGTTTCCGGCCCGCTCTCGATCCCCATCAAAACTGAGTTTAGCCCAATTGAATCAAAGCTCAAAATTTTTCTCCTCACTGAACTGAACATTCAGCAGCACTGGAATTCCGGATGGCTTCACCCTTACTCTGAGATTGAAATTAGTTTCAGCAAGAGGAAAAGAGAATGAAGATCTACAATCCGGCCTTCGCTGGCGTGTCCGACGAGGATCTTGTCGTCCTCGCCCAGAAGGGTGATAACTCGGCCTTCGCCGAGCTGATCGAGCGGCGGCTGCCCGCCTGCAAGCGGCTGGCGTATTCTATCCTCCGCGACCGGCAGGACGCCGAAGACGAAGTGCAGACCGCCTGCTGGAAGGCCTTCGAGCACATCGGCCAGTTCCAGAAGGACTCGAAGTTCTCCACCTGGCTCAGCCGCATCGTTGTGAACCAGTGCCTGATGCGGCTGCGCAAGCAGCGCCGCGCCCGCTTCGTCTACCTCGAGGACGGCGTGGCCGGTGAGGAGATCGCCACTCTCGATCTTCCCGCCGAAGGCCTGTCGCCCGAGGCAGCGCTCGCGCGGAGCGAGATCGGCGAAGTTCTCAAAACGGAGATCCGCCGCATTCCCGCGCTGCTGCGCGAGGTCTTCGTTCTGCGCGACGTCGAAGAGCGCCCCATGGAGGAAGTCGCCGGCCGCCTCGGCATCTCAATCGCCGCCGCCAAGAGCCGCCTGCTGCGCGCGCGCCTCGAGCTGCGCAGCCGCATGGCGAAGCACTGCGGCCGCCTCGGCGCCGCCACGCTCACTGCATAATCCCGTCCCTTGACCGGCGCAGAAGGCGCATAATGAGGGTGAGCACTATGCGCCTGCTGTCTCTTCTTCTTGGCCTGCTCCTGGTTCTCCAATGCGCGGGCCTTCTCGCTGCGCAATCGAGCGACGACGATCGCATCTTCGATGAAGTTCGCCGCAGACTCGCCAACGATCCGGACGTGAAGGGCGGAACATTCGAAGTCGACGTCAAGGCCGGCGTGGTCACCGTGCGTGGAGTCGTCGAGAAAGAGAAGTTCCGTAAGAAGGCCGAAAAGCTCGTCAAAAAGGTGAAAGGCGTCAAGAACGTCGTCAATCAGATCACTGTGAAGGGCGCATAGCGCGGTCCATGCCCGAACTGAGACCTATCGGCGTCGTTCACTCGTCCGTCGCCGAACGGAAGATCATGCCCCCGTGGGGCGTTCCAGCTTCGGTCGAGATCTGGCCGGAATTCGCCGCCGGACTGCTGCGCATCGAGAAACACTCTCACCTCTGGATCCTCGGCTGGTTCGACCGCGGCGAGCACGAGCGCGATGTCCTCCAGGTGACCCCGCGCGGCGTTGCCGACAAGAGTCCCGCCGCGCTCCACGGCGTCTTCGCGGTGCGCTCCCCCGCGCGCCCCAATCCCATCGGCCTTACTGTCGCCCGCGTTCTCTCGCGCGAAGGCCTCACGATTCACCTCGAGCGCCTCGACTTCCTCGACGGCACCCCCGTCATCGACATCAAGCCCTACTTCATCACCCGCGACCTTGTCTTCAGCGCCAACGGCGGCCAGATCGGCCGCCCGCGATCGCGCGAAGAGCTGCGCGACTCCCTCTGCGCCCAGGCCGCTCACTTCCACGGCGCTCTCCCGCCCGGCGCCGCGCTCGCCGTGCGCATCGTCGAGCACTACCGCGTGACCTTTCACGGAATGAACGACCCCGCGCGCTGGAAGATCACCGCCCCACTCGCCCGCCCCGAGCTCATCGACGCGATCATGGGCATGACCCGCGTCACCCCCGGCCGCGGCGACCTCCGCTTCCACAGTTCGCCCGCAGTCCGCTTCGAAGGCGAAGCCGATTACACCCCCGCCGCCAATCTCCCCGCCGGGACCTCCGCCATCCTCGCCGCTCCCGACGAAGCCCTCTTCACCGTCTCAACGGCGCCGTGAGCCGCCTGCCTCTTGACGTCCCGCAAGGCCGCACGAATCAAGCGCTGGCGGAACAAATGAGCGGCGGCGCTTGTCCATCCTCGCGGAGGCTCTTATGCGGGCTCTCGCGTTGTTCTCGTGCATCTTCCTCTTGCGCGCCGCCGCGCCTTCGGCCGAAGACCGCCCGGACTTTTCCGGCGTTTGGAGAGACGCCGGGGACGGCAAGACCGCCGCAGACGACATCGATCACCGGGATCCCGGCCTGCGGATCAGCGTTGAGTCGCGGCTCAGCGCCCGCCGCCGCGCCGGCGGCTTCAGCGGCGGCGATGAGTACGCCATCGATGGCGCCGAAAAACCCTCAATGGCCGGCGCCGGCCGGAACGCATGGATCTCGGCGTTTCACCAGGGAACGTCGCTGGTTGTGCAGCGCATTGTCAAGCACGGCGGAACGCTCACCAGGGCGCGACGAACGGTGAACATGGACGGCGTCAGCGAAGCTGCTGAACTCCACCGGCGGCAATGATGCGCCGCATCACCGCCTCAGCCGCGCCGCCACCTGCCTGAAGAACTCGTCCAGCGCCTTCAGCGACGGATCCTCCAGGTCCTTCAGCGTCAGCGACACCACCAGCCGCCCGCGCTGCTCCAGCGCCATCTGCGTCGCCAGAAACTGCGCCCGGTGATAATCCGCCGTGTACCCCGCCTCCGGAATCGATGCCGCTTTCTCCGCCAGCAGCACAATCGACAGGCAACGCCCGTGACCGATGATCATCTCGTGATACGAGTGGTTCATCGCCGGCCCTTCGTACACATCCGCCGGCATCTTCAGCCGCGTCCGGAAAACGAGGTCCGCCGCGCGGTCCAGAACCCGCCGCGCCTTTTTCCCCTGCCGCGAATAGCGCGTGTCCCCAAACAGCGTCAGCTCCCCGTACTCGATCGCCCGCGCGTCCGAAGTCTGCCGCAGCAAAGACGCCAGGCTCCCTGCCGCGTCGCGGTCCTCCAGCTTGATCGCGCACGGCAGCCGGTCGTAGTGAAACACCACCCCGCCGCGCCACTTCATCTGCCGCGGCGACGACCTCAACCGCTTCCACTCCGGAGTGTTCTCAATCCCCCCGTTGAAGATGCCGTTCTGATAAAGCGGGTTCGTGATCTCCTTGTACAGCTCGACGCCCGGCTGCGTGACGAAGTTCATCTGCCTCAGCCATCCGGCGCCGAACACCGCGTAATGGATGAACTGCATGTACCGCGACAGCGGCGCATCCTCCGCCATCGACACCACCGCCACCGGGTACCCCACGCGCCGCAGCAGCGCCAGCTTCTGCCGGTCGATCGGCGGCTCCCCCCTCCGTTCCGCAATCAGGAAGCAGCGATCCTGAAGCGGATCCTTCGGCTCGCGGTACTGCGCCAGCTTCAACGGCTCGCCGATGACGATCTTGATTCCGAGCTCCTCGCACTTGCCCAGGCTCTCCTCGAAATTCTGCTTCGTCCACAGCGCCGCGCCGGCGATCGACTTCGACATCGCCAGCGTCACCTTGTCGCGCCCCGCCCTTCCCTGCGTGTCGAGGAACGCCGCCAGCGTCCACGCCGCCAGAATCTCGTTCTCGTCGAGAAACGTGCCCGCGATCCAGCGCTCCAGGTCCACGCCCGCCAGCCCCAGCGGATACAGGCTCCCGCGCGTCAAAGGCGCGCTATGCCGCCCCGCCGTCGCGTTGCCGCCGTCAAGCTGCAACTCCACCTTGCGGTACCCGCGCGGTCCGGCGAAGCGGTCGAGCAGCGACCCCGGCGGCGTCATGTAAATGAAGTTCGGCCGGCTGTCGATGCGGCGCCGTTCGTACAGCGCCGCGAGTTTCTCCAGGTTCACCACCGGCTCGTACGAAGTCATCCCCAGCGCCATGCCCACAATGAGCGACGACTTCAGCGCCGCGGACAGCGACCCGTCCGACAGCCGCGTGATCTCCTCGAGGATCGCCTTCAGCTTCGCCGGATCGGTCGAGTCCAGCACATAGACCCGCGGGCCTTTCTTCAAAAGCCCGCACGCCTGGTACATCGACTTGTCTTCCGCGGATCCCCCCATCCCCGCCCAGATGAGAAACCGCAGCTTTGTCTCATGCCGCGCGCGGATGCCCGCGCGAATTTCGTCCAGCTCCGCCATCACCGCCGCCGGCCACTCCGCATGCGTCCGCGCCAGCCAGCTCAGGTGAAACAGCCCATAACTGTTCTTCGTCACCTTGCCGTCCGGTGTCGTCTCCATGCCGATGCGCACCAGCGCGCTCTTTGACGCGTCAAGCGAATCCAGTCCCTTCCGCCGCGCCTTGGCGTCGATCGCCTGAAGCCTCGACAGGACGCGCTCCTCCACGAATTGAAGTGCGGCCCGGGAAGAAGAAGGAGTGTCGTTGTACAGCGTGACTCGCACCACAGAATTTTCCCACAGCCTGAGCCGCGCGCCGCAATGTTAATGTGAGGGCATGGGGGCGCTCGTCCTGGCAGTACTGGCCGGCGCGCTGATCGGCTGCGCCCCGCCGCCGCCGCCGCGCCTCCAGCCGCCGCCCGCCTCTCTCGAGGACGGCTGGCAGCGCAGAGGCTACGCGCGCACCTCCGTCTCCGCCGCCCCGGAGTTGATCCGCGCGCTCGGTGCACGCGACGCCCTCGGTGCTGCGTACGTGCGCGATCCCGCGGGAGTGAGAGTGGAGGCGTACCTCATGCCCGCCGAAGCCGCCGCCTTCGAGGCCCGCCAGAAATTCCAGCAGCAGCCCGGCCAACTGGCCTTCCACAACGGCGCCGTCTTCGCCGTCTGCACTTCGACCGGGCTTGACCCGAAATCGCTCATCGCCTTCTCGCGCGCCCTGGAGTCCGCATGGTTCAAGCGCAGCCCTTGAGCTCCGCACCCCAGCCCCGCCGCCGCTCACGGCCCTTCGAGCCCGCGGCGATCGACCGCTTTTTTCAGTGGTCGCTGTTCACCATGCTCGCCAGCGGTTACTGTGCCGTCGCCGGCTCCGGCGCGCTCGACTTGCCTTCGCTCGCCGCCGGCGCCGCCGCGCTCGGCGTCCGGGCGCTCTCCCTCGCCGGCGTGCTGCGCCTCGAAATCCCCGCCCTTTGGGTTTCCATCGCGACGCTGCTCTACATCCTCTTCTTCCCTCTCGACTATTGGTTCATCTCGGGCGAACTCCCTCGGGCCACCGTTCACCTCGTCTTCTTCGTCGCCATCGTCAAGCTCCTCACCGCGCGGACGCCGCGCGATTATCTGCTGCTGGAAATCATCGCCTTCCTCGAACTGCTGGCCGCGTCGATCCTCTCGAGCAACCTGAGCTTCTTCGTCTTCCTCACCGTCTTTCTCGGCGCCGCCGTGGCCACCTTCGCCAGCGGCGAGATCCGCCGCGCCTCGCGCAGCCGCTTCGTCGTCACGCGCGGCGTCTCCGCCTTCGGCCGCCGCCTCTCGTGGCTCACCGTCAGCGCCTGCATCTGGATCTTCATCCTCACCGCCGGCCTGTTCATCGTCCTCCCCCGCACCGCGCGCGCCGCGCTCGAGAAATTCGTCTCGCCCTCGCAGCGCGCCGCCGGATTCGCCAATGAAGTGAGCCTCGGGGAAGGCGGCTCCATCCGCCGCGGCGCGACGGCCGCCATGCACGTCCGCTTTCAGGACAACTTCCAGCCCGTGGGCCTCAAATGGCGCGGCAATGCGCTCGCTGAATTCAACGGCATCCGCTGGTACAACTCCCCGGAGCCGCGCACCCGCGATCGCCTGCTCAAACCCGAAGACGGCTTGCTCAAACTCGCGGACGACGATCAGCTCCGCCGCGCCGGCCCCCGCGTCACCTACGAGGTCGTCCTCCACGGACCCGGCGATACTCTCTTCGTCGCCGGCCTCCCCGAGCATATGCGTCTCCCTGCGGCTGGGCTCGTCCAATCGCCGGCCGGCGCGTTCCGCCTGCCTTTCGGCGCGGCCGAGAACTTCCGCTACGTCGTTTACGCCTGGCTCGGCGGCTCTTCCGGGGCCGCTCCGCTCAGTGAGGAACAGCGCAACTTCCACCTGCGCCTCCCGCCCGTCGATCGCCGCATCATCGGCCTCGCCCGCTCGCTCACCGCCGGCCTCAAGACCGACGCCGAGCGCGCACGCGCCCTCGAAAACTATCTCCGCACGCGCTACGCCTACACGCTCGATGTCGGCGACAGCGGCGCCGAAGACCCGCTCGCCTATTTCCTGTTCGAGAACCGCAAGGGCTATTGCGAGTACTTCGCCTCCGCGCTCGCCGTCATGCTGCGCGTCGTCTGGATCCCCTCGCGCGTCGCAACGGGCTTTCTCGGCGGTACGGTGAATCCCCTTACCGGCTGGCACGTCGTCCGCACCTCGGACGCCCACGCCTGGGTCGAAGCCTGGCTGCCCGGCCAGGGCTGGGTCGCCTTCGATCCCACGCCGCCCGATCCCAATCCGCCCTCGACCGGCCCCCTCGCGCGCCTCGGCATGTATCTCGACGCGCTCCAGATCTTCTGGCAGGAGTGGGTGATCGGCTACGACCTCGACCGCCAGTTGACGCTCGCCTTCCGCGTCGATCAATCGCGCCGCCGCCTCAGCTTCAAGTGGCTCGAGGACGCTTGGGCCGCCGCCGTCCGCACGGCGAAGCGCAGCGTGGATGGCGCGGCCGCGGACCGCGCTGTTCTCCTCATCTTCATTTCCGTTGTCGCGCTCGCGGCGCCCATTCTGCCGCGCCTGTTCCGCGCCTCCGCGCGCCGCCTCCGGGCCTCGGCCGGCGCGCCGCACGAGGCCGCCGTCCTGTACCGCCGCATGCTCGCGCGCCTCGAGCGCCGCGGCATGAGCAAAGCGCCCGCTCTGACGGCGTCTGAATACGCCCGCAGCCTGCCCGAAGGCGAGGTCCACGACGCCGTCGCCGAATTCACCGCCGAGTACGAGCGCGTGCGCTTCGGCGCAAACGGCGCAGGCCTCGCCCGCCTCAACTCGCTTCTCGCTACAATCGAGCAATTGAAATGACCCGCCGGCTTCTCCTCTCGCTTCCCCTCGCCGCGCCGCTCTTCCCCGCGGACGCCGACTTCAACGGCCAGTGGAACATCCGCTTCGACAACCCGCGCCGCCGCGTCTGGTGGCTCGAGGTCAAAGGCGCGGGCGCGGGCAAGATGGAAGGCAGCTTCGTCGGTGCGCCCGGCGGCCAGGTCGACGAGATCAAAGACCTGCGCATCGAGAACGGCCAGCTCGTCTTCACCTTCACGCGCGACAGCGGCAAGACGGTTTTGAAATACCGCGCGAAGCTCGAAGGCGGCAGGCTTGTCGGCACGATGGAGTCGCCTTCGAACGTCATCCATTGGGTCGGAACGCGCGCGCCCAAAATGCAGGCAGACGTCGACGACGGCCGGTGGAAGCGCGGCGCGGCGGTGAAGCTCTTCAACGGCAAGGACACCAGCGGTTGGAACCTGGTCCAGGAAGGCCGCCCCGGCTGGTACGTGAAGGACGGCTTGATGTGCAACGAGAAGGGCGCGGCCGACGCCTTCTCCACCGCGAAGTTCTGGAACTTCGAGCTGCGCGCCGAGTACCGCTACGACAAGGGCTCCAACAGCGGCATCGGCCTGCGCGGCCGCTACGAAGTCCAGATCATGGACAGCTACGGCCGCCCGGTGAGCGGCCACACGCACGGCGCGCTCTACAGCCGCATCCTCCCCTCCGTCAACGCCAGCAGACCCCCCGGCGAGTGGCAACTGATGGAAGTCCGCCTGGTCGGCAAAACCGTCACCATCCGCCTCAACGGCCAGCTCATCATCGACCGCGGCCACATCGCCGGCCCCACCGCCATCACCATCGACCCCGACGAAGACCAGCCCGGCCCCATCGTCCTCCAGGGCGACCACGGTCTCATCGAATTCAAAACCATCGACGTTACCCCTCTCACCCGCTGAAGCTCCTCGGTGTTGCCTTCCTCTGGCGCGGACTTTGTGGCTGCGCGGGGCTCTTGGCGCCGCCGCTCGACTTCTCCGGACGCACCGGCCTCCCCCATTCGCCCCGCGCAGGACGCCCTCTCGCGCCTCAAGAACCGCCGGCTGGCGAAGGCCGCCCGGACCTCCATCATCGCGGTCGCCGCCTGCAAAGTCGGGCGGCCCTGGCGCCGGAGAGCCAGCTACGGGCGTCCCACCGCGCGTGCGCCGGATGAAATCCGCGCCCCCGCCATGCCAGATGCGTTGCCGGCAAGCTCGCTCTGGCGCGCCGCGCAACGGCTTCGCGCCTCCCCGCCCCTCCTCAAAAGGTACAATTATGCAAAGCCAGCAACGCCATGCCCACGACCATTGTCCAGAACATGTACGGCCGCCCCTTTGAAATCCTCGAGGGCGACGATCTCCGGTCCCTCTGCGAAACGGCGATCCGCGCAGGCGGCGGAGCGCTCGCCACCAACACCGCGATGATGTGCCGCCCCTTCTGCGCCTCCGGCGCGGGCAACCCGATCATCTCCGCCGACCGCTCGCCGATCCCCGGCTTCGAGTGGGACGAGGTCTGGTTCGGCTTCGAGGACTTCACCTCCGAAGAGGAATTCCTGCGCCAGCACGGCTACTTCGGCTCCGGCCGCTGCTACATCGTGGTGAAGGCGGACGGCCGCAAAAAGCTTGTCGCTCTCAAGGACTTCATCGCCCACTGCCCCGACGAGATCCTGGGGCCCAAACTGCGCGCCCTCGGTCACGGCATGTTCCGCTACTCCAAGTTCTTCATCAACAAGAACCGCCTGCCGCACCACACGCACGACGTGAAGGAGGAAGCCTATTGGATCGAGCCGACGATGATCGTCGACTACGACCTCTTCGACGAGCGGTGCTTCATGACGCTCGGCCTGCACGAGGACTTCGGCCCGGAAGAGCTGCGCGAGCATCTCACCGTCGCCGGCTGGAACGATCCGAAGAAAGTTCTGAAGCGGCACGCGCGCTGGTATTACATGCGCCCCGGCAACGCGATGATCATGAAGACGCAGAACCTGCACGGCCCGGCGGCGTTCCTCCCGCACTACGAGCCCCAGTTCCTCGACGACGGCTACCGCATGTACGAGCCCATGCCCAAGATCCCGCGCAGCCTCCTGGTGGGCCGCGAGATTCCCGCCCGCCTGAGAGCGGCCGATGCCGCCGCCGACGAGTTCCGCGACCGCGGCGAGCTGCTCGACTACCTCGTCTCGGACGAAGCCCTCGACTGGAAGAACATCCACGACCCGCGGTACGGCGAAAAGCACGCCTGCACGCCCATCCTCGACACCGGCGCCTGCGACGGCAAGGACGTCACCGACCACTGGGTGATCTACGGCGCCTTCGGCCGCAACGACGACCAGCAGGTGCTCGCCTCCAAGCGCCTCGTGCTCCAGCCCGGAGCCGAATACCGCATGAACGACCCCGTCGGCAGCGACCTCATCTGCACCGCCGGCGTCGGCACGGTCGGCACCCACGTGGCCGCCGCCCCGCGCGCCCTCAAACCCGGCGACCTCGGCAACTGGTGCTTCATCATCCCCGCCCAAACCGCCCGCGACGTCGTCATCCGCAACACCGGCGACTGCGAGATGGTCCTCCTCCGCACCTTCGGCCCCGACCACCCCCACATGCCCGTCCTCCCCTGGCAGGACCGCACCAAACTCAAGCCCAAGCCCGTCCGCTCCTAGTGGCGCAATTTTGTACATTTCGCCCGCCCGTGTGAGCACACGTGGGACAGGCGTCCACGCCTGCCGCGGGTCTCCAGACCCGCGCCGGAGGTTTGGCGCTCATTGTGCCGCCGCGAAATGTGGCCTGCGCGCCAAACAGCAGCAAGGCCGTCCGCCGGAGTAACAGTCTTTTCTCATGCAAGATGAGCCTGAAGCGGGGCCCGGATTCTCACACAAGATGAGCCTGATGGGGGATGAGAGCGAGATGCAGGGGATTGATCATCGGCATGGACGATTCGAAGCGGTTGAGCCTGGACGAGATCCGGGCGTTTCTGGCGGGGACTGAGCCAGTGGAGTTCGCCGGGCGGAGCCGGGCGGAGGTCTACGGGTGGGTGGAGGGGATGCTGGCGCGGCATGAGTACGCCCGGCAGGGGAACGTCGGCAAGGGGTTGCGGCGCTACATGGAGAAGATGACGGGGTCGAGCCGGGTGCAGGTTAACCTGGGTACAGGAGTCGCCAACGGCGTCCTGGTGGTCCGGACGATTGCGGATTGCGCTGCCTTGCTGCGGCGCGTCCTGCCGGGTGGGATGGAGTCCTCGCTCGAGGAGAATGCAGGAATGTGGCGCCTCCGGGAGAAGATCAGCGGCTGCATCTGCCGGGTGGTCGCCAACGGCCGCAAGCTGAACAACTGCTTCTGGAATTTCTATTTGCGAAAAACTTGGAAGCTTCTTGCCTTGTCCACGCGTACTCGATTGATTCTGAACCTGCCAGCCGAACCCGAACGCTTTCAACACCGCGAACGGGCCGATTACGACCTGGACCGTTTCGAGAAGGAGTTTCGAGAACGCCTCTATTCGGACAAAGGCCGCGAGATCCTGCGCGCGTGGGAGCAGCGTGAGGCTCGCCCGGCCAACGGCGAGGAACGCTGACCCTCTCTCGCGCGGACAGAGTTGCCTGACGGTCCGGCGGCCCGGAGAGCGGGCTGAGCGGACGCTTGGGTCCGATTGTCGCAGGTCTGGAGACTTCCAATGCGACTAGAATGAGGACTTAAGCTATGGCAACCAGGAAAAAGAAGGGCAACCCCGATGGCAGCAGTTTGATTGCCCCGGTCGCGGACTACCGCCATCCCGAGGCCACCCGGAAGAACAACCCGCCGGCCAAGATCGCGGCCGAGGGGCACGTTCCGCTGCTGCCGAAGGCCGAGTACAGCTACTCAGCTTCGACGGGCCGGCGCAAGCGGCCATTGAGGAAGGCCACCCGCGGCTGCGGATCCATATCGCGCACATCCGCCCGGATGTAAATCCCGGCATGAACGGCTTGCTGAAGGAGCAGCCGGGCAGCCAGCGCTTCACGGTGTTCGGCCGGCCGCGGACCGAATTGCAGGGGCCGGACAAGGACGGGATGTACCGCATTGAGATGCAGGGCGTGGACATCTACGACCCGGTGACCAACAACATTGTGGACACGGGAGCGGCGAAGGTGGCGGCGTGGTTCGTGGACGGCGACTACGACGGGCGCACGTTCTGCATCACACAGGCGTTCTTCCCGGACCGTTCGGCGTGGGACAAGCTGAGCAAGGCGCTCAACGGCGTGGTGGACCCGGAGCGCTTCGAGGCGCTTTCGGGCAGCGTTTCACTGCCTTTCCCGGCCGGCAGGCACAAGTGCGCGGCGGTGAAGGTGATCGACCCTCGGGGCAACGAGGTGATGCGGGTGCACGCGCTATGAGAGGAGAGCGGGCGCAAGGGTCAGTCTTCGGAGAAGAAGTGCGGCCGGAGATCAGAGGCGGGGATGAATCGCGATGCCTGCCGGAAGATGGCCTGCAAGGTCCCTTTGTCGAGATCGCCATGGCTGGGTACTACCAGGGTTTGGCGGGCGCCTTCGGACAGGCGGCGGAGCTTGACATGGCTGCCGCGCTGGTCATGGACTGCGCAGCCAAACGAGCGGAGGATGGCGGGGACCTGGCTCCCGGACAGCGCACGCAGGCGGCCCGTCAGGCTGCGGCCTCGAGTTCCAAGGTGGCCAGCACCACCGGGCGCTCGGGCAGGCCGAGCTCCGAGAGATCTTCATCCTTGAGGAAGAGAGCGACGCTGTCCTCGATGTTTTTCACGAGTTCATCGAGCGAGGAGGCCTCGGTGACGATGGGGAATTCCAGACACTCGGCGATATACTTGCGCTCGCCGCGCCGGATGGCGACCTGCATGGTTCGCTTCATTGCGGTGGCCTCCCGTTTTCATTCTCAAGGATAGACGATGGCCCTCAAGAAAGCGAGAACCGAGCCAGGCCAGGAATCGTTGCCGGTGCAGCCGGTGGAGCGGCCGGTTCTTTGCAGCCCCTATGAAGAGCCGCGCGATCACTGGATCTACGACAAGGAGACCGGAGCGGCGAGCCGCGCCGGCACGCGCCGTCCGGCGAGCTACTGGTACAAGACGGAAAGAACCGGCAGCGCGCAATTGACGCTGACGGGGCTTGCCGAAGAGGAGCGGGACGACCTGCCGCTGGTGAACGCCCTGCGGGAAGACGTCCGCAAATGGCGCGAGGCGGGCTACCCGGGCGCCACCCACGTGACGCGCGATCTGTTGCGGCACTGGTGGCGCGCCGACCGGGCGCGGCGGCTGTTCTTCTGCCAGTTGGAGGCCGTGGAAACGGTGATTTACCTGGCCGAGATCGCGATCCCCGACCGGCGTGACAAACGGCGCAATTATCAGTTGAGTCACGAGGATTTGGCGCGGCTGCTCGGCGGGGAGCGGCCATCGTTCAGCCCGGCGGGCCAGGAATTCTTTCCCTGCCTGATCGATCCCGCGCCGGACCCGGCGCTGGCCCCGCTGCGCCGCCTGGCTTGCAAGATGGCGACGGGCAGCGGCAAGACAGTAGTGATGTCGATGCTGATCTCGTGGGCCTTCTGCAACCGGGGGCAGAATCCCGCCACCACGCTGTTCCCCAACGGCGTGCTCATTTGCTGTCCCAACCTGACGGTGAAGGAGCGTTTGCAGGTGCTGCGTCCGGAGCGGCCGGACAATTACTACGAGGCATTCGACATCGTTCCGCTGAAGTATCGCCCGCTGATGCAATCGGGAAAGGTGCTGGTGACCAACTGGCACCGGTTTCAGCCGGAATCGGAGCACGTTGAAGGCGGCAAGAGCTATGCCGTGATCAACAAGGGGCCGGAAACGCCGGACGTGTTTGCGAGGCGGGTATTGGAGGACCTCTACGGCCGGCTGCCCATTCTGGTGCTGAACGATGAGGGACACCACTGCTGGCGTCCGGCGCCGGCCGATGAGGAATTGACCGGCGAGGAGAAGAAAGCGCTCGAAGAAGAAGCGCTGGAGGCGCGGGTCTGGCTGGACGGTTTGGACCGCATCAACAACTCGACGCCCAACCCTTCCGCCCGGCCCGGCATTGCGCTGTGCCTGGACCTTTCGGCGACGCCGTTTTATTTGAAGGGGAGCGGGCATCCCGAAGGGCGGCCGTTTCCCTGGATCGTGAGCGATTTCGGCCTGGTGGATGCGATTGAGAGCGGGATTGTGAAGATTCCGCGGCTGCCTGTGCTGGATACGACGGGCCGGCCTGATCCGAAGTACTTCAAGCTGTGGAAGGCGATCAACGAGAACCTGGAGCCGGGGGAGCGGCTGCCGGGGAAAGCGGGGCGGCCAAAGCCTGAGGTTGTCTACCGCGAAGCTGAGGGGGCTCTCCAGCAGATCGCCTCGCAGTGGAAGGAGCGGTTCGAGCAGATGCAGGCCGCCACGCCGGGGCAGGAGCGGGTGCCTCCGGTGCTGATTCTGGTTTGCGACAACACGGACATCGCCGAGGTGTTTTACCGCAAGATCAGCGGGGAGACCGAGGTAGAGACGGTCACCGAAGCCGAGGTGGCCGAGGTGCTCGGCGAAGAGGAAGAGGGGAACGGGAACGAGCACGGCAACGGCGCCCCGAAGAAGGCCAAGGCCGGAAAGCGGAAGACGCGCACGGTGTACGGCAAGGGCGCGATCTTCCCGGAGCTGTTTTCGAATACACCGGATGTGAAGCGCACCATCCGGATCGACACCAAACTGCTGGCCGAGGCCGAGAGCGACGATCCGAAAAAGAAAAAGCAGGATGCCGCTGAAGAATTGCGGCAGGTGGTGGCTACGGTGGGCAAGCCAGGGCAGCCGGGCGAGCACGTCCGGTGCGTGGTGTCGGTGTCGATGCTGACGGAGGGGTGGGACGCGAACAACGTCACGCATATCTTGGGAATCCGGGCGTTCGGCAGCCAGTTGCTCTGCGAGCAGGTGGTGGGGCGCGGGCTGCGGCGCATGGATTACGTGCCCGATCCCAAGACCGGTTTGCTGACCGAGGAGTATGTGGACGTCTATGGCATTCCGTTCAGCGTGATTCCGTTCAAGGGCCGCCCAGTAAAAGCGCCGGCGCCGGATGACCGCCCAAAGAACCATGTGCGTGCGCTGCCGGAACGCAAAGCGATGGAGATGCGCTTCCCGGTGGTGGAGGGGTATGCCTTTGCGCTGCGAAAAAACTTGATCCGTTGCGATATCGACAAGCTGGAGCCGCTGATCATCGAGCCGAACCGCGAACCGACGGCGACCTTCGTGCGGCCTACGGTTGGGTACCAGGAAGGCAGTCCGGCGATGCACGTGACTCCTTTTGAGTTCGTGGAGCAGAACCGGGCGGAGTATTACCGCGAGGCCCACCTGCAAACCATCGAGTTCCAGATTGCGCGGATGATTGTGGACCAGTTGACGGGCGCGGCGGGGCCGGCGATGGATCGCCGCCGTCGCGTTTTTGCGCTTCAGTCGCGGCATCAGCTCTTCCCGCAGGTTTTTGGGTACGTGGACGAGTATGTGCGCCGGAAGGTGAATTTTCAGAACTGTCACCCGTGTGAGCTGGGCCTGGAGAAGTATGTCCAGCGCATGGTGGAGCGATTGCGGGACGGGATTGTGCCGGACGACTCCGAGGGCGAAGCGCCGCTGCAACCGATTCTCAATCGCTACAAGCCGATCGGGACGACGGCGGAGGTCGACTTCAAAACCACGCGTCCGTGCCATGCCACGGTGAAGAGCCACATCGACCAGGTTGTGCTCGACAACCTGGTGTGGGAGGCGAGCGCGGCTTTCCGCCTGGAGGCGTCGAGCGCGGTCTCCTTCTACGCGCGCAATGACCATCTTGGGTTGACGGTCCCCTACGAGTACACGGGCATCGACCACGCCTACGAGCCGGATTTCCTGGTGCGGCTGACGAACGGAGTCACCGTGGTGGTGGAGATCAAGGGATTCGAGGACGACCAGACTAATGCGAAACACAACGCGGCCAGGCGGTGGGTGGAGGCGGTGAACAACTGGGGCCAGTTGGGGGTCTGGGCGTTCCACGTTTGCAGGAATCCGCAGTTGTTGGAGAAGGAACTCGACTACCTGCTGCGCGAGGCGCAGGCGGCGCGATGATCTACACCAGGTTGGCGTCGCCGAAATCCAGCAATCCTTGCTGCTGCTTCGGCGGGTAGAAGACTCCGATGACGACCCAGGAGTTGTCAGGAAACGTGGTGCCCATGAACAGCAGAAGATCGCGTTCCTTGGAAAAGATCCAGTTCAGGTACTTCTCCTTCACGCTTCGGGCCGCCAGTTGTTCGCTCGCTTTTCGGTCACGCTCCTTCAGGTAGAGGACGCCGAGTTCCCACTCCTCAATCATGGCGTGATGAGGGCTGGGTTCGCTATTCAGGTCTGGCCCACTTTGATCACTTTATTTGGCCCCCTGGCTATTGATATTCTGCCCCATCCTGCCGGTCCGGTTTTGGCCTCCCCGGCGGGAGTGGAGCATGGCGGCGACGCCCGAAGGGCTGAGCCGTCGAGGCCTAACGGACGGCGGGGAGGCCAAAACCACGTCCCCTCGCCGCCCCGCCCGGCTCACCGTTTCTTCCTCCTTTCCGCCGTTCGCCTGAAGCGGAACGACTCCTTGCCCGTGTCGATGATGTGCGCCCGGTCCGTGATCCGGTCCATCAGCGTCTTACCCAGCCGCGGATTCGGCAACACCGTCGTCCGCTCGGAAAACGGCAGGTTGGTCGTCACAATGATCGCCGCCCGCTCCGCTCTGTCCGCGACGTAGTGGCGCCGGATCGCTTCGAATAGCTCCACGCTCGACCTCCTGTCCATCCCGGCATCTTGCCATGCGGGGCTGGCCAGGGGGCCATTTCAGACGATCAAAGTGGGCCAAATGAGACGAGCGTACTCAGCAGTGTCGGAATGGGCCATTCACAAGAATTTCTCAACTATCTTTCCTTTGTTTTCAATCTCTTCCAAAAATCCACGCACAAGCCCCTTCCCGCGCGATGCGACCTTTTTCCACGGAGGCCATGATGCGCATTACTTCTCCACGAAAAGCCGAAGCCGCCCGCCGCAA
>CAYYNC010000078.1:0-23271 GCA_964472745.1 uncultured Solibacteraceae bacterium | reverse complement strand
CGCTGCCGCGGCGGGGCGGCGGGCGCGGTGCTTTATAATGAAGATCTGGGAGCTCCACCCGTCCGATGGAGGATCTGAAAAGAAAGTTACAGGACGAGATCACCGCGCTCGAGTACGAGCTGCGCAACGAGTTGCCGAAGGAAATCCGGAAAGCCAGGGCGCATGGCGATCTCAGAGAAAACGCTGAGTTTCATGCCGCCAAGGAGCGCCAGAGGTACGTGGATGCCCGCTTGACCAAGCTCAAACAGCGGCTGAGCGAACTCTCGATGGTTGATCTAAGCAGGGTCCCGCGTGATCGCGTTGGACTTGGATCGGTCGTGACCGTGCTCGACCTGCAAAAAGACGAAGAGCTCAAATACAAGCTGGTTGCCAGCGAAGAGGCGGATGTGTCGAAAGGACTGATCTCCACCGGTTCGCCGATTGGACGCGGCTTGCTCGGCAAGCGGGTTGGCGACGAGGTGTCCATCCCGATTCCCGGCGGCCAGCGCAAGCTCGAGATTCTCGAACTGACGACAATCCACGACGCTTCGGAGTAGAATCTCGGTAGACGAGTCTCGGACATGACCTATACACGCGCGATCGGTCTCGCCGCTGAGAAGATCATTCTGCTGATCGTGCGCGCGCTGGCTCTCTCGAAGATCCACCCGAACATGCTGACGTTCATCGGCCTGCTGATCAACGTCTACGCCGCGATCCTGCTGGCCGCGGGCAAGTTCTTTTCCGCCGGCCTCGTAATCATCGGCGCGGGCGTCTTCGACATGGTGGACGGCCGCGTGGCCCGCCAGACCAACCGCGTCACGCGATTCGGGGGATTCTTCGATTCCGTGCTTGACCGCTACTCAGACCTGCTGCTGCTCATGGGCCTGCTGGTGTATTACGCCTCGATCGGGCGCAACTTCTACGTCGTGCTGACGGCGGTGGTGATGACCGCCTCCGTCATGATCAGCTACACGAGGGCGCGCGCCGAAAACACGGTCCCGAGCTGCAAGGTGGGATTTCTCGAACGGCCGGAGCGCATCGTTCTTTTCATCATCGGCGCGCTGTTCGACCGCATGGCGCCGGTGCTGTGGGTGATCGCCGTCCTCGGCAATATCACCGTCATCCACCGCATGGTCCACACCTGGGAGCAGGCCAAGGCGCTCGAGGAGGCGCAGTTGCGTGCGCCCGGCGGGGTCGATCTACCCCTCGAGGACGACAAAGGCCATCCCGTCGCGGGCGGTGTGAGTCAGGGAAAGGTGAACTGACTTCACCCCGAGACGGCCGGCGATCTCCGCCGCCATACCGTGCAATCGCAGTGTCGGACGGCCCGAGGGCAGGTTCGCCACTTCGAAGTCCTTCCAGGTGATTCCGCGGCGCCAGCCCGTTCCGAGCGCTTTCATCGCGGCCTCTTTGGCGGCAAAGCGGGCCGCGAAGCGCTCGTATTTGTTCGCTTTCTGGTTCACGTATTCGATCTCGGCGTCCGTGAAGACACGCGCGAGGAAGCGTTCGCCGTAGCGCTCGACGGCCGCGCGAATCCGCTCCACTTCCGCCAGGTCGACGCCGGCGCCCAGGATCAAGAGGCATCCTCCGAATCAACAGGATAGCGGAGTGCAGCGCGATCGGGAGCGGGAGCGCGCTCGGCTATAATTGAAGATCCGCGACAGTTCTTAACTGCTCCATGCCGTTCCCGTACCATGCGGAGACGTGGGCTCCAGGTTACTTGCGCAGCGTCCTCCGCGCCGCGTGGACCGGGCGGGAGCCGGTTCGCCGCGTCTGGATCACGATCGCCGATCACTTCGAGCCGTACTGGCGCACCAGCGACGACGGCGTGGCGCGCGCCCGCGTGAACCAGTGGCTGGAGAAGTGGCCCGCGGTCGCCAACCGCCATCTCGACAGCGAGGGGCGCCCTGCCCGCTACACGTTCTTTTACCCCGAAGAAGAGTACCGCCCCGAGGCGATGGACATGCTTGCCGGGCTCTGTCGCGCGGGCTACAGCGACGTTGAAGTCCACATCCACCACGATGGCGACACCGAAACGGCATTCATGGAAAAGATGGGGAGGTTCGTCGAGAATCTTCACTCGCGGCACGGTCTGCTGCACAGCGTGGATGGGCGACCGGTCTTCGGCTTCATCCACGGCAATTGGTGTCTCGACAACTCCCGCCCCGATGGCCGCTGGTGCGGGCTGAACAACGAGATTACGCTCCTGAAGCGCCTGGGCTGCTACGCCGATTTCACCATGCCGTGCGGTCCACTCCCGATGCAGGCGCGCCAGGTGAACGAAATCTACTGGGCCACAGACGATCCGGTAAGGCCCAAATCGTACGACCGCGGGACGCCCGTCACCGCGTCCACGCGCGCGCAAGGCGATCTCCTGATGATCCCCGGACCGCTGGGGCTGCGCTGGGAAGGGCGGCTCAAGCCGTTCCTCGACATCGGCGAAATCGGCCGGAACCTCAGGGTCAGCCCCCGGCGCGTGCGCTTCTGGCTGCGCACCGCCCCGCGCATCGGCGGTGATGTCTTCGTGAAACTTTTCGCGCATGGGGCGCAGGAGCGGCACTCCGCCGAGTTCTTCGCCGGCGAGTTGTTGGATGAGTTGTATTCCTCCGTCCAGCGGGTGTGTGGGGAGGAGGGCGCCGCCTGCCGTTTTGCCACCGCCTTCGAGATGTGGAGCGCCGTCGCAGAACTGTCGATGATGAAAGGTGAGCTCGCCGCGCGTTAGACGGGAACGAACATGGGCACGCTGCTGACAGCAATCTACGTTTGCATCGTTCATATCTCGATTGCCGAGATCTATCCGCCGGTCGCCCCGCTTCGCATCCCGATGATGATCGCGCTGGTGACGGCCGTGATCACCATCGTCGTGGGGCTCATGCGGCCCATGGCGGTTCGCTCTCCGCAGACCATCCCCCTTTTCGGATTCCTCGGCGCGATCTTCTTCTCCCGCCTCGTCCAGGGCTGGCTGGGCGGCGTCCTGCTCGCCGCGATGGATATCTTGCCGGCCTTGCTGCTGGTTTTCTTCGTGGCCTTCAACTGCAACTCGACGCGCTCGCTGAACGTGATCAGGATGAGCCTCATCCTCAGCACGATTGGTCTTCTCGTCGCGGGCATCCTCCAGTACCACACGGCCGGCATGCGCGAAACGACCTTTGTTATGCAGCAGGGCTTTGTCATCGACAGGGAGAGCAACGCCTTCTATTTCCTTCCCCGGCTCAGGGCGCTCGGAATCCTCTCGGACCCGAATGATTTCTCGCAGTTCCTTCTGACCGTCCTCCCGCTGGTTTTTCTCAGTTGGAGGACCGGCAGCCCGGTGAAGAAGGTTGTCTTCGTTCTCCCCCTGACACTGCTCATCCTGTACGGCATGTACCTCACGAAGTCGCGCGGCGCGATCGTCGGCCTTGTTCTCCTGGTCGGGCTCCTGGCGAACGCCAGATTCAAGCTGATGGGTACAGGGTTCGCCGCGGCGATGGTCTTCTTCTTCCTGATGCTGCTCAATTTCGCCGGCGGACGGGGACTGTCTTTGAGCGCGGGCCGAGACCGCCTGGCAATCTGGTCGGACGGACTCGGAGCTTTCAAGCAGTCGCCCATCTGGGGCGTTGGTTTCCGGGCCTTCAGCGACTACGCCGACCTGACGGCGCACAACTCGTTCCTGTTATGTTTCGCCGAGTTGGGCATGCTCGGCTACTTTTTCTGGCTGGGATTGATCATTGTGACCGTCATCCAGTTGAGGGTCACCGTGGCGGAGAATTCAAAGCCGGATGGGAATCCGGAGCTGAAACGCTGGGCCTATGCGGTGATGTTGTCGCTTTATGCGTTCCTCGCCACTGGCTTCTTCCTGTCTCGTACCTACACTCCCACCCTGTATATGCTGCTCGGCATGGGCGGCGCAATCGGGGTGATGGAGATGGAGCGCCGCAAGGACTACGCGATGGTGCCGATCCGCCGCTGGGCGCCGATCTCAGCCGCGTTGTCCGTTGGCTCGGTTTTGCTGATCTACCTGCTGGTTCGCTTGCGGGCCATCTGAGGAGCCTTTCAAAACAGCCCGCGCAGATCGCTGAACTGGGCCACCACCAGCAGCCGCCCGGGTCCGGGGCGCCGCAGTTCCTGGCGCTCCAGCGTCCACGTTCGTGCGTGCGGCACGAACACGGCATTCAATCCCGCATCCAAAGCGGCATTGACGTCGGACTTCGGCGAATTGCCGATCATCCAAGTGGCCGCCGGGCCCATCCCGCGCTCCGCCGCGAAGGCCCGGTAGGTTGCGGCGTCCTTCTCCTTCACGATCGCAGTGTGGCCGAAATAGACGCCGAGCCCCGAGCGGTCGATCTTCAGCTTCTGCTCCTCCGGATGGCCTTTCGTCAGGAGCGTCAAATTGTGCCGCGAGGCGAGATGCTCCAGAGTCTCCGGTACCCCGTCAATCAGCTCCAGAGGCTGCTCGAGGATGCGCAGCGCGAAGCCCTTTACGGTCTCGAGGTCCTCCTCTCGAATCGCGCGTTCCGCCAGGCGCTGGTAGCACTGTTGCAGGTTGCGGGCGAAGTTCAAGGAGCCGTAACCATGCACGCGCGCGTTGGCCAGCTCGATCTCATCGAGAATCGCCCGCACCTGCCGCGCGTCGAGCGTGGAATGGTCCAGGAAGTCGACAAACCCTTCGAACGCCTGCTCGAAGTAGACGTTGTTCTCCCAGAGCGTGTCATCGGCGTCGATGATCAGGTTCAGCCGCATTCAGTTGATGGAGTCTTCCAGCCCGCCCAGGTGCCGTCCGTGCCCATTGCTCTGAGCCACGCCTCGCATCGCCTCCTGCAATTTGCGCCGTTCAATCAACTGCGCGAGGTGCTTCACAACCATCTCCATGCGCTCGGGTTCGGAGCGCATGCCGAGCAACGTCTGCCTGAAGTCGAGGTCCGGCGAAATCCGGCCCAGCACGAAACTCAGCGGCGCGTCGCCGCGTTCCGGCGCCTCGGCGTCCAGCCCGGACAGCGCGGAGTAGTTCGTGAAAAGGCGAATCGCTTTGTCCGCGACCTGGGCACGGGCCGGGGTGTCGTCGTCGTCATCGAAGAAAGCCACACTGGCCCGCAGGAACTCGCGCTCGGTGTCCAGTTCGACGATCTCGAACCGCCGCTCGCCCGTAGCCAGGATGTCCATCCGGCCGTCCTCGTAGCGCTTTGTCACCTCGATGATCGAGGCCGTACACCCCGTCCTGAGAATGCCCTGGTCCCGCACCTGCACGACGCCGAATTCGCCGCCCTCGGCAAGCACTTCGCCGATCATCGCCTTGTAGCGTTCCTCGAAGATGTGCAACGGCAGCGTGGCGCCGGGCAGCAGCACTACTTCGAGAGGGAAGAGCGGAAGGAGGCGCTCACGCATAGAGTCATTATCGCTTCTGGTCCCCGTGAGCCGCTCTCCCGTATTTCCTGAGATGATATTGAGAACCTTGGCTCCGCCCCGACCGCGGAGCTGGAGCGCTTTGGATGATTCTCAAGCTGAAACGAACGCCCGGCATCTACCTTGTGGGCTTCATGGGTTGCGGGAAAAGCACCGCGGGCCGCGGACTCGCCCGCGCTCTTGGCTGGCGGTTCGCTGATCTTGACGAAGACATCGAATCGCGCCGCCAGATGTCGATCCCGGAGATCTTCGACAAGTTCGGCGAAGCGGAGTTTCGCTGCCTGGAGCATGAGTGCCTCCGCCGCCGCATTCAGGACGTCGAGCGCGGGGTCCCCTGGGTGATCGCTCTCGGCGGCGGCTGCTTCGCCCAACCTGAGAACCTCGACCTCATCCAGCAGAACGGCATCTCCATCTGGCTCGATGCGCCGCTGGAAATGATCCGGTCGCGGATCGCGCATTCCTCTCACCGGCCCCTCGCCCGCGACGCCGCGAAGTTCGAGGATCTCTACCACGCACGCAGGGAGCACTACGAAAAGGCCGACTACCGCATCGAGATCGGACCCGGCGGATCGGCAGAAGCGGTTGAGGCGATCCTTAAGCTGCCGATATTCTGAGGGCGATGCCCACTGAAGCCAGACTGCGCCGCCACGCACTCTCCATCTTCCGCGCATCTCTCGATGCCGCCGGTCCCGAAAAGGCAGTCCTGCGCCACCTGTCGCTCAGCGGCTCCACACTCCGCGCGGGCGGCCGCCGCTACGACCTCAATCGGTTTGACCGCGTCCTGGTCACCGGCGCGGGCAAAGCGAGCGCGCGCATGGCGCGGGCCGTGGAGAAGCTTCTCGGGAGACGTGTGGCCGGAGGGTTGATCAACACGAAATACGGCCACCTCGAGAAACTCCGCCGGATCGAGCTGAACGAATGCGGCCACCCGGTTCCCGATGAGGCGGGCGTCGCCGGAGCGCGGCGCATCGCCGCGCTGGCTGCATCGGCCGGCGAGCGCGACCTGCTGCTTTGCCTGATCAGCGGCGGCGGATCCGCCCTCATGCCGCTGCCCGCCGGGGGCATCACTCTCGCCGAGAAGCAGGAGACCACGCGGCTGCTTCTGGCGTGCGGCGCAACCATTCACGAGATCAACGCCGTCCGCAAACACATCTCCGCACTGAAGGGCGGCCAACTCGCCCGGCTCGCCGCGCCCGCGACCGTCCTCGCGCTGCTCCTCAGCGACGTCATCGGCGATCCGCTCGACGTCATCGCCTCAGGCCCGGCGGCGCCCGACGACTCGACCTTCGCCTCGGCGTGGAGCGTGATCGAGAAGTACGGCCTCGCCGCGCGCATTCCGTCGAGCGTCCGCGCCCGCCTCGAAGCCGGACTCCGCGGCGACGTCCCGGAGACGCCCAAGCCCGGCGATCCCTGCTTCGCCCGCGCCCAGAACCTAATCGTCGGTTCCAATCGCCTCGCCGTGGATGCAGCCGCGCACCGCGCCCGAGAGCTCGGCTACCGCCCTCTGGTGCTCTCCACTGTCATCGAAGGCGAGACGCGCGAAGTCGCAAACGTTCATGCCGCCATCGCGAAAGAGATCCTCGCCAGCGGCCGTCCCCTCAGGCCGCCCTGCTGCGTGATCTCGGGCGGCGAGACCACCGTCACGCTGAAAGGCGACGGCCTCGGCGGGCGCAACCAGGAATTCGCACTCGCGGCCGCCATTGCGCTCGATGGCCTGCCCGGGGTCGTCGCATTCAGCGGTGGCACTGATGGCACTGACGGCCCCACCGACGCCGCGGGCGCAATCGCCGACGGCGGCACCGTGCGCAGAGCCCGGAGCCAGGGCCTCGACCCCGCTGCCGCGCTCGCCCGCAACGACAGCTACCATTTCTTCGAGCCCCTCGGCGATCTCGTCAAAACCGGGCCGACCGGCACTAACGTGATGGACGTCCGGCTGGTTCTGGTAGGCCGGTGAGCGGCTACTCTCCCGCCGCGACGCCAGGCGCGCCGAGCTTGCGCAGAGCCTCGGACCACTCGGCAACGCGCTTCAGCAACTGCTCGGCTTGAGGCATCAACTTTTCGTAGCGCGGCCGCAGTTCCACATAGAGGTTTTGCTGAGCCTGCGTGGGGGCGGCGTGCAGGTTCGAGAGCCCTTGCAGCAATCCGCTCAAGTCCTCGGCGAGCTTTGGCGCCTCTTCCAACCGCGACCCGCCCGGCTTCATGCCCAGCTCGAGCGCCACTGCGTCAAGTTCTTTCTGATAGCCGGCCACGAGCTTCGCCACTTCCGCCTTCTTCGACGGCAGACGCTCATTCGCGAACTTCTCGTTCGCGCCGAGCTGCTCGCGCAATCCGTCCATCTTCTTGAGCGCCCTGTTCGCTCCGTCGACCATCTCCTGAACCTTCAGCGACAGATCGCGCAGCGCCGCGAGGTCCGAAGGCGGAGTTTTGATGGCGCCGTCCATTCTCACCTCGACGGGCTTCTCGGACTTTTCTCCGTCCACCGTGAGGCGCACGGTGTAAGTTCCTGGGAGCACCAGGGGGCCGCGCGGTCCGCCGCCGGCGAATTCCATCTCCTGCGGCGTCGGCGGACGCCGCGCCGCGGGACCTTCCGAGCGCAGATCCCACGCCACGCGGTTCACGCCCGCGTCGCGCTTCAGCCCGTCGAGTTTGCGGATCACTTTTCCGGCGCTGTCCAATACCTCCAGCGACAGCGCCGCTTTCTCGTCAAGCTTGTCCTTCAGGTAGTAGCTGATGAGGGCGCCGTAGGGAGGATTCGGCCCCGCATAGGCCTTGTTGCCCATTCCATAGGCGCGCATGGGGGTCGCGTAGCGCAACGCAGCCCGGATGTCGAAAAGCTGCGATCGCTTCGCGGCGATCTCCGCTGTCATCTGCTGCAACGGCGCGATGTCGTCGAGGATCATGATCGAGCGCCCGTGCGTGCCGAGGATCAGGTCGTTCTCCCGCGGATGCACGATGATGTCGTGCACCGCGACCTTCGAGAGATTCTTCAGCAGCAGCGGCTGCCAGCGCCCGCCGCCGTCGAATGAAACAAAGAGGCCCAATTCCGTCCCGGCATACAGCAGATTCGGATTCCTGCGGTCCTCGCGGATGATGTGGACATAGGCCTTGGCCGGCAGATCGCCGCTGATGCTCGTCCACGTTTTGCCGGCGTCGGTGGTCTTGAAGATGTACGGCCTGTAATCGTCGAGCAGGTGCGCGTCGAAGCTGACGTAGGCCGTCTCCGCGCTCGTGCGCGAAGGCTCGACGTGCGAAACCGGGGCCTCTTTCGGCGCGCCGGCGATGTTGGCCGCAACGTTCGTCCAGCTTTTGCCGCCGTTGCTCGTCACCTGCACATTGCCGTCGTCGGTCCCCGCCCAGAGGACTTCGCCCTTCACCGGCGACTCGCCGATCGAGATGATCGTACAGTGGTTCTCCGCCGTCGAGTTGTCCAGCCACACCGGGCCGCCAGCGGGCCTCAGTTTCTCCCGATTGTTCGTGGTGAGGTCGGGCGAAACCGGCTCCCAGCTCCGGCCGAAATCGCGCGACTGGAAAAGCACGTTCGAGCCATAGTAGACCGTGCTCTTGCCGTGCTGCGAGCCATGAATCGGCGTGTTCCAGTTGAAGCGGTATTTCAGATCGGACACCCGGCCCGAGCGCGGCTGCGGGGATACGCCGGTCTGCTCCCCCGTCTCGAGGTTCAGCATGTACAGCGCCCCGCCCTGCGACTCGGTGAGCAGCAGGTTCGGATTGTCCGGGTGCGAGTAGGCGTAGAAGCCGTCGCCGAAGCTCACGAGCGTCCACTCGCTGTTGGTGATTCCGCTGGGCTGCCGCACGCGGGAGGGGCCGCGCCACGTGCCGTTGTCCTGCAATCCGCCGGTGATGTTGTAGAACGGCTGCGCGTTGTCCGCGTGGATCTGGTAGAACTGCCCGAGCGGGATGTTGAGCACCGGCTCCCAGTTCTCGCCGCGGTCGTAAGAGACGGCCAGACCGCCGTCATTGCCGTCCCAGATGCGGTTCGGATTCAGGGGATCGATCCACAGTGAATGATGGTCGCTGTGAACGCGCGTGGCGATGCGGCGCCATGTTTTGCCGCCGTCGATCGACACCTGGAGCGACGTGGCGATCGCGTAGACGCGGTTTTCATCCTGCGGGTCGACGCGGATGTCGGCGTAATAGAAGCCTCGAGACACCACTTCCCGCTCGCGCGTGATGAGCTCAAAACTCTCGCCGGCGTTGGATGAACGGTACAACGTTCCTTCCTTCGATTCGCACGCCACGTACACCGCGTTCGTGTTCGACGGCGCCACCTTCACGCCCGCGCGGCCCATCAGCTTGGGCAGACCGTTCTCCAGCCGCTTCCACGTCGCGCCGCCGTCCACCGATTTGTAGATGCCGCTTTGCTCGGAGCCCGAGGTGTGATTCCACGGCTTGCGCTCGAAGCGCCACATCGCGGCATAGACCACGTTCGGATTCTTCGGATCGACGTCCAGGTCCGCGCACCCGTGCTTGTCGTCAAGGTAAAGCGTCTTCTTCCACGTCGCGCCGCCGTCGTGCGTCACAAAGACGCCGCGTTCTTCGTTCGGCGCCGCCTGATGTCCGATCGCGCAAACCCAGGCCGTGTTCGAATCGAGCGGCGAAACGGCCACGCGAGCGATGTGCTCGGTCTCTTTCAGACCGAGGTGTTTCCAAGTCTTCCCGCCGTCGGTCGACTTGTAAACGCCGTCGCCGAACGACACCGAATTGCGCATGTTCGCCTCGCCCGATCCCAGCCAGATGACATCGGGGTTGCGCGGATCGAGCGCCAGGTCGCCGACGGAATATGTTCCCTCGCGCTCCCACAGCGCGGTCCATGTTACACCGCCGTTGGTGGTCTTCCAGAGACCGCCGCCGCCAGTACCCGCGTAGACCACCGCCGGATTTCCCGGCACGCCTTCCACGTCGGTGGTGCGCCCGCCCATGTTGGCCGGCCCGATGGCGCGGTACTCCCAGTTGGCGAAGTGCTTCACGTCGGCGGCAGTCAGCCCGGCCGCCGCGGCGAGTGCGCAAAGGAGGTGCTTGGTTCCCATGACTTCCTCAATTCTGATGGGGTGTTGCGAACAGTGTGCTGCACTTGCGGCGGCCGCGTCAACTCTTGCTCCGCAGTCTCAGATCAGCCCGGCGAGCCAGTGTAGGATGTTGAGCAGGAACTGCGCGTTTTGCGGGACCTCCGGGTGGTTCATGCCCATCGGCCGCCGCTGCGCGCCGGCGAGCTGCGCACTGAACATCGCGGCCTCGCCGAAGATCGCCACGCGGCCTTTGCCCAGCCTGAGCGCCGCGCCCTGAAGCCAGCCCGCCACGGGGCTGTGGGATTCTTTCGTGATCCACGACACGTATCCAGGCCCCAGCACGAGGATCGGCTCCAGCGTCTCACCGCCGCGGAACGCCGAACCTGTGAACGTGCCCACCGACTCCACACGCTCGCCCGCTTCGCGGCCGTCCGCCACCGCATGATCCCGCAGCGAGCCGGCGGCTCTGGTGAAGTGGTCCGGCGTCTTCGGGTCTTTCTCCAGCCCGACATAGCCGTTACTGAAGGTGATGCCCATCGCCTCACCGAGACGCGCCGCAGCGCCCGCGAACGGCATGTGGTCCGCGATGAGGAACAGCGACCCGCCGCTGCGCACCCAGCGCAAGAGGGCGTCGATCTCGGCGTCCGTGAATGCGGAAAGGTGCGGCGGCCTCCAATCGTCCCTGTTCTTTTCGTTGAGCGCATTGGCAATCACCACGATCCGCGCACTCTTCAGCGATTCGACCGAAAACGGCGCCGTGTTCGAACGAATCACGAACCCGTCGCGCCTGGCGAGCCGCGCGAACGGAGCATAGCGCCCCGCGACCGTGTGAAAGTTCGCGTGCGCCCCGTCGAGCAGGACCAGCGGGCCCTTGCCCCCCGCGAAGGCGGGCTTCGCAATTGGCGGATTGAAATCGGGATCGGCCACCTGCTGCGCCACGGCGAGGGCTGAAAAGAAAAGTAGAGCGTTGAATCGCATGGCTTAACTCGCGCGTGCGGCGATCGCTTCAACGACCAACCGGCAGTTCTCGGCCGCCTGGTCTTTGTACTTGGGGAACATGCCAATGACGACCGCGTCCTGCGGTTTTGCCGATTCGAAAACCTGCTTCAGCGCCGCCCGCATGTCGTCGGCGGACCTCGATCTGCGCGTCGCGGCGTACACCTTGAAGATCAGGCACTGCTTCGAGGTCTGGCGCACTCGCGCAAGCATCTGCTGGCGGTCCGGCTCCCAAAACAGCTCCCCCTGCGCATCGCCGCCCAGCCGCGCGATCTCCTCCTTCGTACGGCTCAGGTTGTAGAGGCACGTCATATAGAAATCGACGTCCCAGCCCTTCGACTCGATGTAGTCGATCACTTCGGGGATGTGCGTGCCAACCCCGGCGCGCACGCCCGCATCGCGCATCGCCTTCAGGCGCGGCAGCACGTCGTCGATCTTGGCGTTGCGCCAGAACGCGTCGGTGGCCGAGCCGTGATGGTAAACGCCGATCGCCCCCGCCGCCGCGCAATCGCGGATGTTGCGCGGGATGTCGGCCAGTTCGGACGCGGTCTGCGCGATCCACTGAATCGTCCCGCCTTCGTTGCGGTACTCGCGCAACATGCGCAGGATGAAGCGGTCGCCGCGCGACTGCCACGTGTTGACGCCGCCGCGCTCGCAGTCGCGCAGCAGCTTCTTGACGTTGGCGGCGGAGAAGTAGTCGGCCATCTCGGCGTCGAGCGAGCGCGAGACGTGGGAATTGCCGCTCACGGGGTTGCCGCCAACGATCAGCCGCGAAACGCGGTGCTTGCCGAAATCAACGAGCGGCATCGCCGGCACAGCCGCAACGGCGGCTCCGGCGGCGGCCGCGCCGATAAAAGAGCGCCGCGTCGGATTCATGCCGGGATCATACCACCGCGCGATTTGGTGGCACAATGCAATCGGGACGCCGATGCTGGCCCTGGCCTTCGCCGCATTTCTATCCGCACAGGTTGTGGAGCTTCCCGCGCCTCCGCCCCCGGAAGGAGCGCGCGTTGAAGTCTACAAGACCGCGGGCGGCGCGGATCTCAAGCTGTGGATCTTCGGCGCATCGGGCCAGAGCACCGGTCAGCGTCGCCCCGCGATCGTCTTCTTTTTCGGTGGTGCGTGGCGAACCGGCGATCCCAGGCAGTTTGAGCCGCAAGCGCGCTACTTCGCGTCGCGCGGGATGGTCGCGATCACGGCGGACTACCGCGTCTCTTCGAGACACGGCGCGAAGATCGTCGATTGCGTCCGCGACGCGAAGTCCGCCATCCGCCATGTGCGCCGGCATGCCGCGCGCCTCGGCATTGACCCCGACCGCATCGCAGCAGCCGGCGGCTCGGCCGGAGGACACCTGGCCGCATGCACCGGAGTCATCACCGGCCTCGATGAACCTGGCGAAGACGCCAGCGTCAGTTCGCGCCCGAACGCACTGGCCCTCTTTGATCCTGTTCTCGTCCTCGCTCCCGTCACGGGATTTGCGCCGCGAGGGGCATTGGAAGAGCTACTCGCCCGGGCGGGCATCGAACCTGAGGCCATCTCTCCTTACCACCACGTGCGCACGGGCGCTCCCCCCGCGATCATCTTCCATGGGACTGCCGACACCACAGTGCCCTACGTCACCGCGGCGATGTTCGAAAAGAAGATGAAGTCCGCCGGCAACCGCTGCGACCTGGTTGCATTCGAGGGCGCGGCCCACGGATTCTTCAACTACGGCCGGGGCGGCAACCTCGCCTACGAGGCCACGATGAAGAAGATGGATGAATTCCTCGTCTCGCTGGGTTGGCTCAAAGCGCAATAATGAGAACGTTCCATGCGCCATGCCGCCACGTTTCTCTTCACCCTGGCGATCCAGGCGCAGAACGTTGAGATCCGCGGCGCCTACTCCACCCCCACGTCGTTCTGGAACACTGGCGCGCGGCTTGACGAATACGCGATTAACGCCATCTTCGTCCCTGGCGGCTCGATCAACGAATCGCTGATGAAACGAGCCACTGCGGAAGGCGCGAAAGTCTTCGCCGAGTTCGCCACGCTCAACGGCAAGGGTTACATCGAAAAGCGCCCCGAAGCGTGGCCGATCAACCAGAATGGCGAACAGGCGCCCGCCGCCACGTGGTTCATGGGAGTCTGTCCCACCGACCCCGCGTTCAAGGCCCACCGCCTCGCACAGTTGAACGACCTGCTCGACAAACACGACATCGCCGGCGTCTGGATTGATTACTTCCACTGGCACGCGCAGTTTGAAGACCCCGAACCGATCCTGCCCGAAACCTGCTTCAACGAAAGCTGTCTGATGACGTTCGCGAAGGCGGCGAAGCTCCAAATCCCGGCGGGCACAACCGCGGAGAAGGCCGCCTGGATACTCCAGCGGCACGACCGCGACTGGCGCGACTGGCGTGCGGCGGTGCTCGCGGACTGGGCGCGCGAGTTACGCGAGACCGTCAGGCGCAAGCGGCCCAATGCCCTCCTCGGCCTCTTTCACTGCCCGTGGGACGACCGCGAATTCAACGGCGCGCGCCGCCGCATCCTCGGTCTCGACTTCGCGCTGCTCGCCCCGCACGTGGACGTCTTCTCGCCGATGGTCTATCACGGCCGCATGGGGCGTCCGCCGGAGTGGGTGGGCCAGTACGTCGAGTGGATCTCGAAGCGCTTGCCGCGCGATGTGAAGATCTGGCCCATCGTGCAGGCGCACGACGAGCCTGCTGTAATCCCGCCGGAGGAGTTCAACCTTGTCCTGCGTCTCGGTCTTGCGGGCCGTTCCACGGGCGTGATGATGTTCACCATCGGCGCGGTCGCGAAAGACCCCGCGAAGATGAAGGCGCTGCGCGCGCTGTACACGCGCTGGGCCGCGCGCACGCCCGCGCTGCGATAGAGTGAGGGCGGCGAAGAGGTCCCCTTGCATGTCTCAGATCCTGGCGGGTAAAACGGCGATCGTCACCGGCTCCACGCGCGGCATCGGCCGCGCCATCGCTCTGCGCTTCGCGCGCGAGGGAGCGCGCGTCGTGGTCAACGGCACGAACCCGGAGCGCGGCGAAGCGGTGCTGGCCGAGTTGACTGCCCTCGGCGCCGAAGCTCAGCTCTGCCTCGGCGACGTCTCAAGCCCCGGCTTTGCCAGGCAGATGGCCGAGTTCGCCAAGGGGAAGTTCGGTTCGATCGACATCTTCGTCTCCAACGCCGGCCCTGTCTCCTTTGAACCGTTCCTCACAATGTCCGGCGACACCTGGCGCCGCTTCCTCGACATCCACGTTTCGGGCGCGTTCTACTGCGGGCAGGCGGCGGCCAACTTGATGGTGGACGGCGGCCGCGGCGGCCGCATCATCAACATGGCGAGCGTCGCCGGCAACTTCGGACTCTACGGCTTCACGGCCTACTCGACGGTAAAGGGCGCGTTGATGTCGCTCACGCGAGTGCAGGCCGTCGAGCTTGCTGAACACGGCATCACGGCGAACGCCATCGCGCCCGGTCCCGTGTGGAACGAGATGATGGAAGGACTGTGGGGCCCAGAGCGCCTCGAGGAGCGCTGCAAGACCATTCCCATGGGCAGGCTCGCGCGGGCCGACGAGGTCGCTTCGCTGGCTGTCTTCCTCGCCTCGGCGGAGGCCGCCTACATCACCGGCCAGACCTACGTCCTCGACGGCGGCGCATCCGCCGCGGGTCTTTACGCCCACGAGGTGTTCAAGCGCGCGAGCCCCGCGCGGTGAAACTCACCAGCCGCTCGGCTTGCCGGCGTTCTGTCTCACCAGCCACTCTTCGAGCGGCTTGAAGTAATCGCGCAACGCTGCGCCGTCCATCTGCTTCGTGCCGGTCGCAATGGCCATCGCTTCAGGCCAGGGTTTCGACAAGCCCATTTCCAGCATCGCGTTGAGCTTCGCCCCCGCCTCCTTGCTGCCGTAGATCGAACAGCGGTGGAGCGGCTCTTTGCAGCCGGCGGTCCCGGCCAGCGCGCGATGAAACTGAAATTGGAGCAGATGCGCCAGGAAGTAGCGCGTATAGGGCACGTTCGCCGGGACGTGATACTTGGCGCCTGGATCGAAGAACTCTTCGCCCCGCGCGCCCGCCGGGGCCACGCCCTGATACCTCAGCCGCAGATCCCACCATGCCTTGTTATACTGCTCCGGCGTGATTTCGCCGGCGAACACCTTCCAGCGCCACTGGTCGATGAGCAGCCCGAACGGCAGGAACGCCACCTTCTCGAGCGCGCGCCCCAGCAGAAGGCCTATGTCCTTGGAGGCGTCAGGGGCCTTCGAGATCAGGCCCAGCTTCACCAGGTACTCGGGAGTAATCGACAGCGCGATCGTGTCGCCAATCGCCTCGTGGAACCCGTCGTTCGCCGCGCCGCGGAAAAGAAACGGTTGCTTGTTGTAAGCGCGCTGATAGAAGTTGTGGCCCAGCTCGTGGTGGATGACGTTGAAGTCCTCGGCGGTCGTATCGATGCACATCTTAATCCGCAGGTCCTCGACGTTATCGACGTCCCAGGCCGACGCGTGGCAGACGACGTCGCGGTCGCGCGGCCGCGCGAACATCGACCGCTCCCAGAACGTCTTCGGCAGCGGTGCGAAGCCCAGCGAGGTGAAGAACCCCTCGCCGTACTTCACCATCCCGATCGCGTCCGTTTTGCGGTCCTTCAGAATCTTCGTCAGGTCGTAGCCCGGATCGGCATCCTTCGGCGCCAGCATCGGGTACAGGTTCTCCCACGACTGCGCCCAGATGTTGCCCATCAGGTGCGCCGGGATCGGCCCCTTCTCCGGAACCAGATCCCCGTACTTCTCGCGCAGCTTCCACCGCACGTAGGTGTGCAACTGCGCGTAGAGCGGCTTCACCTGATCCCACAACCGGTCGAGCTCCTTCGCGAAGTCGTCCGGCGGCATGTCGTAGGCCGAGCGCCACAGCGCGCCCGTGTCATTGAAGCCCAGCTCTTTCGCGCCCTTGTTCGATAACTCCACCAGCCGCTGGTAGTCCTTGCGCATCGGCGGCGAAATCGTGTGCCACCCTTGCCAGACGTCGAGCAACTGCTTCGCGTCGCGGCTGGAGGCCATGATCTTGGTGATGTCGTCGATCGTCATGCACTTTGACGCGTCGCCGCCCGGACAGTACTTCCCGCGCCCGTAAGCCGCTTCGAGCGACGACGCCAGCCGCGCCGCCTCCGCGCTCTCCTTCGGGTCCGACGGCGCGGGCAGAGTGATCGACACCTTCAGCAGATGCAGCTTCCGCCGCACGTCAT
Organism: uncultured Solibacteraceae bacterium; assembly: GCA_964472745.1. GTDB lineage: Bacteria > Acidobacteriota > Terriglobia > Bryobacterales > Bryobacteraceae > CAYYNC01. The sequence continues at coordinate 6,675 of CAYYNC010000078.1, read as the reverse complement.
CGGGCGCTTGCACGTTGTCGAAGCGCGCCGCCTCGCGCGCATACTTCGCTTGCGCCGCGATCAGCTTTTCGTTCAACAGTGCGGCAATGGCCTCGGTGTCCTCGGTGATGTAGGTGGCCTGTACCCACTGCGCTCTTCCGGCCTGGTTCGACAGTTCCAGCAGGTCCCCCTCCGCCTTTTCGACAAATTGCCGCGCCTCTTCCGCTGACGGCCCCGCTCCGCAGCCGGCAAGGGCCAGCGCCAGCACACTTGGGATAACGATTCGAATCATGCCAGGTACTCCTTCATCATTGAGAGAAAACGTCGTGCCGTCTGCTTCATGTCGCCCGGATGCTTGTCCTGCTCCAGCGAAACGAAGCCGCGGAAGCCGGCCGACTTCAATGTCTCGGCGACATGCTTGAAATCCATCACACCCTCGCCGATATGAGGGAAACGGCGCATCAGCCCGTCGATGTCGCGCATGTGCAGGTTCATCAGTTGCCGCTTCACCTTGTGGATCGCCATGGGCGGATAGTCGCGGTGCGAATGGGTCCATCCGACATCCATGTTGTAGCCCAGCGCCGGATCGCGGATCGCGTCCCACATTCTGAGGAACGCGTCCACCCCGGGGATCATTGTGTGTGTATGATGTTCAATCGTGAGCTTGATTCCATGCGCCTTGACGCGCTGGAGGCAGGCTTTCGTGGTGTCGATGTAAGCCGACCACACCTTGTCCCAGTCGAAGCCGGGGGCGATGCTGAGATGGAATTTCTCGCCCGCTTTCGGTTTTTCGATGTCATAGTAGCGGGGTAGGTAGTCCACCGGACCCGTCAGTTCACGGGGCCACGGCGCGACGATGTTCAGAAGGGGTGCGTTGAGGCTCTTCGCCAGTTTGCACCCGCGCTCGAAATAATCGAGATTGCGGTTGCGTTCGGCCGCGTTCAGCGAAGTGAGCCCCTCCACCACCGGCTGGAAGAGAATGAAGTGGGAGACTTGGAGTTTGTTGCGTTCCAGCTTGCGCCGGATGGCGTCGAGGCTCGCTCCCCGCCACACCGAATCGAAATCCTCCCGCGCATTGACGATCAGCTCGATCCCGTCGAATCCGATGCCGCCGATGATGTCGATCGCCTCCGCCGGCGATTGTCCCGCGCTGAACGGATGGAAACAAAACGAGCAGCAACCCACGCCGATCGCCGGCTTTTGCGCCGGCGCCTGGACAGCCGCCGCGGATGCCAGGAATTCGCGCCTCCGCATACGCACCTCCCCCCATGGAGTGTATCCGAACCTGGTGGCGCAGGCTTCAGCCTGCGCCTTGCTGGCGTTCATCTTCGCCGCCCACTCTCTCGCCGGCGAGAAAGAAGCCCGCGCGGCCGAAGCCCGCGGCGACTACAGCCGCATGCTCGCCGAAGCGCGCATCGCCGCCGGTGAGTGCCGCGCCGCCCGCGACCAGCGCTGCGAAGCGCGCGCCCTCAACCTCATCGGCGGCGCCTATTTCTACCTGAACAACCCCGGCGAAGCGCGCAAATCCTATCAGCAGGCGCTCGAGCTCGCGCGGGCGGCGAAGGACATCGAGCGGCAGGTCTTCGTCCTCAACAATCTTGGTGGACTCGAGCATTCCGAAGGCCGCTACAGCGAAGCGTGGCGGCGCTACGCCGCTGCCGAGATGCTCGCTCAAACCGCCGAGCAGCGGCAGTGGACCTGGGCCAACGAGGCTGCGCTCCTGCAACGTCTCGGACGCGACGGCGAAGCCCTCAAGCTCTACCAGCGCCTGAAGGGTGAAATGGCCGGCGCCGCCCCGAGCGAGCGGGCGAGAATGCTCTCGAACCTGGGCGCGCTCAACCGCCGCCTGGGCGACCCCTACAAAGCCCTTGCGCTCTACCAGCAGGCGCTGGCGCTCTTCGAAAAGGACAGGAACTTCGACGGCCAGATCGGCGTCCTCAAGAACCTCGGCATCGCCGAAGCGATGGACTTCAAGCGCTATGCGGATGCCGAGCGCCGTTTCGACCAGGTGATCCGCCTCGCCGAATCGCGCGGCGGCATCCGCGACGCCCTCCAGGCCCGGCTCTATCTTGCCGAAACCCTGTGGCGCCAGGGCCGCCGCGCCGAAGCCGAGAGCGCGTGGCGCCTTTGCCGCGAGTCCGCGCGCATTCAAAGCGCGCCCGACGAAGAGTGGAAGGCGCTTCTTGGTTTGGGACGTGCGGCGAGCATGGACGGCAGAACGAACGAAGCCGTCGCCCTTCTCCGCGAGGCGGCCGATGTCATCGAGAACATGCGCGGCTCGCTCGACTCGTCCGCACTCAAACTCGAGTTCCTGAGCGGACGCCGCGAGGTCTATGACGCCCTCATCGGCGAGCTGATCACGCGCGGCGCTCCTGCCGGCGAGATCTATGAGTGGATCGAACGCGCGCGATCCCGCATGCTGCTCGACGCCCTCGGCGCCGCCGGACCGGCCATCCTCCCGCTGGCTGAGATCCAGAGCCGGCTTGCCCCGGATGAGGCGATGGCCCTTTTTTGGGCGCCCGCGGAAGGCGGAGCGGTCGTCGTCATCCGCCGCGAAGGCACGCGCGTCGTCCGGCTCGGCCTCTCCCGCGGATGGCAGGACCGGCTTCAGAAGACGCTCGCGTTGGTCGAGAATGAACACGCGCAAGGCTGGCGCGACGCTCTCAGGCCCTGGGGCGAACTCCTGCTCGCGCCCGCCGGGCTGTTCTCCGCCCGCGGGCTTGTCGTCGTGCCCGACGGCGCGCTGGCCCTGCTGCCCTTCGAAGCTCTCCCCGCCGGCGGACGGCTCGCCATCGAGCAGTGGGAGGTCTCTTACCTCCCGGCCGCTACTTTGCGCTCCGCCAAGCCCGTCCCTCGCTGGCGCAAGTGGCCCTGGGAGAAGCAGGCGCTGGTCATCGGACTGGCCCGGGCCGAGGGACTTCTCCCCGGCGACGAACGCTGGCAGGAGATGCCCCGCGCCGAAGAAGAAGCTCTCGCCGTGGGCAAGTTGCTTCCCGGAGAGAACCGCGTGGTTGTCGGACCCGAATCCAACACGGGGTTGCTGGAGAGCCCCGGCGGATACGGAGTGCTCCACCTCGCAACCCACGCCGCCGCCGATCTCGAAGATCCCGCCCGCTCGCGCATTCTTCTGCCGCAGCCCGGGGATCCTTACCTCACTCTCCCTGAGGTCGCCTCATTCGACCTCCGTGCCGTTTCGCTCGTCACCCTTTCGGCCTGTGAGACCGAGCGCGGCCGCCTGATCCGCGGCGAAGGAGTGCAGAGCTTCGGGCGAGCATTCCTTCAGGCTGGCGCGGGCGCGGTCGTATCGAGTCTGTGGCCGGTGGAGGATCACGCCACCAAGGAGCTGATGCAGCAGTTCTACGCCGAGCTCGGCCGGAGCGCGCGCAAAGGCCAGGCCTTGCGCGAGGCCAAGCTGCGCCTGCTCCACTCGGACACACGCCTCTCTCACCCCGCCAACTGGGCCGGCTTCATCCTCACCGGCGACGCAGCCTCTCCCCTTGATCTGCCCGCCACTTGGGCCGACCTTCTAACCGGAGGCGCACTCTTGGCCGGTTTTGTGTCCTTCCTTGGGCTTTGGGTGAGGCCGCGGCTCGCGCGCTTGCCCGATGTGCAGGTGCGGGTTCGCGCGAAATCCTGAAGCCGCCTACGGCTCCGGCGCAATCACCCTGAAGCGCGTTACAGGCGACTCGCCTACCGGCTTTCCATCGGCCCCCAGGGCGATCACTTTCCAGGTGAGCGTTTTCAGCGGAGGCGCGGAGGCGACCTCCGCCGGCGCAGCGGCCGTCGTCCCGGTTGCGGGCACGCGGACCAGTTCGCTTCCATCCACCTCACCGATGACGATTTCGTAGCGCGCCGCTCCCGGCGCCGGCTCCCAACGGAACTCCTTCGGCGATTCCGCGACATCGCCGGACGGCTCCAGAATCCGCACGGAGCTCGACCGCGGCACGCCCGCCTCGCCCGGATGGATCATCGGCTGCCATACTCTGCGCAGATGCAGCGTCCCCGCGGCGACCGCAAGCACAATGGTCGCGGCGAATGCCCACTTCGGCACCGCCGGCATCGTCGTCCAGCGGCGGATGAACGCGGGGATGTCGGGACGGTGCGCCGGCCGCGGACGCAATCGCTCCACAATCGCTTCCACATCCTGCATCTCATCCACTTTGGGCACGCCGCGCGTGAATTCGCTGAACAGCCGCGCCCGCGCTTCGCATCGCGGGCATTCCGCGAGGTGCGACTTGGACGCCGTCATGCGCTCCGCCTCCAGGCTCTCCGTCAGGTAATTCGCGATCGCCTCGTCGTCGAGACAGGACTCACGCGCCTCGAGAGCCCGCCGGATCAGATCATCCGCTTGTTTTTCGCTCATGGCTCGCTCTCCATCGGCGCAACGACTCCTGCAACTTGCGGCGCGCGCTCACGATGTACGCCTTCGCGCCGCTCTGGTTGGTCAGCCCCAGCAGGCGGGTGATGGCGTCCAGCGGCATCTCTTCCGCGTAGTGCAGGGTAAACACCATTCGTTCCATATCGTCCAATTGCTCCCGGATCCACTTCCGGGCGAGAGCGAGCTGCGAGGATCGCTCCACCATTTCCAGCGCCGACAGAGCCGCGGGGTCCGCCAGTCCTGGCAAAACATCCTCGGCGATCTCCGTGCCTCGCGTCTGGCGCGACTTCACATAATTGAGACAGTGATTCCGGCAGATTGTGAACAGCCAGGTTGTGAAACGGGAATTGCCCTGGAACGTGTGCAGGCTCTTGAACGCCCGCGCCATGATCTCTTGAGCCAGGTCGGCCGCGTCCTCCTTGTTGCCCGCGTACCGCAGGCACCACAGCGCCACCCGTCGGGAGTGACGCCGGAACAGTTCGTCGAGATAGGGGTCGGACGCCGGCGGCTGACGCTCCGCGCGCGAGCGCTCGATCAGTTCCTCGTCCAGGAGCGACTGCATGGCGTCGTCGAGTTAGTCGCGCCATGGTTCCGGGTGCCTCCACACTGGTTAAGACCGCGCCGAGGCGCCCGCGGAACAGGCGTGTCTCGATTGTATCGGACGCCATGGTCCCCAGGTCCACCCTGTTCACCAGGGCTTAATTCTGGGTTAGGATGAGGTTTCGCCGCGGCGCGAAAGGAAGCACCATGTCGGTCCGGATCGGCAAGAGGACGGAAGGCGACGTCACGATCATCTCCTGTGAAGGCAACATCGCCCTGGGCGCCACCGCGAACGAGTTTCGCGGCATGCTGCGCGAGGTCCTCATGGGCGGCGCCAAGAAGGTCGTCCTCGATCTCGGCGAGGTCAAGTACGTGGATAGTACCGGAATCGGTGAAATGGTCGGCGGCTTCAATCTCGCCATGGAGCTCGATTCCTCGATCAAGCTGGCCCGCGTCCCGCAGAAGGTCCAGACCGTTCTCGACGTCACCCGCCTCAGCACCGTCTTCGAATCCCTGCCCAGCGTGGAGGAAGCCGTCACCAGGTTCTAGCCGCGCCGCGGCCAAGTTCCCGCGAGGTTCATCTCAATGAAAACTCTAGCCGTATTCGGACTCCTGGCCGCCGGACTCGCGGCCCAGGAGGCTTCCGATCTCTCCGGCCTCAGGCTGCGCGCCATCGGGCCGGCGCTGATGTCCGGCCGCATCGTCGATATCGCGGTCCATCCCCAACAGCGGGCCGCTTGGTATGTTGCCGTGGCCTCGGGCGGGGTCTGGAAGACCACCAACGCCGGCGCCACCTGGACGCCCGTCTTCCAGAACGAGGGCTCCTATTCCATCGGCGCGATCGCAATCGACCCCAAACGCCCCGACATCATCTGGGTCGGGACCGGAGAGAGCAATAACCAGCGCAGCGTCGGCTTCGGCGACGGCATCTACCGCAGTGAAGACGGCGGCAAGTCGTGGAAGAAGATGGGCCTCGACAAGAGTGAGCACATCGGCCGGATCGCCTTCGATCCGCGCAATACCGACACGCTCTACGTGGCGGCCGGCGGTCCGCTCTGGAGCCCCGGCGGCGACCGTGGCCTCTACAAAACCACCGACGGCGGCAAGAACTGGAAGAAGGTGCTCGACATCAGCGAGAATACCGGCGTTGCCGACGTGGCGGTGGATCCACGGAATCCCGACATCGTCCTCGCCTCCGCGCATCAGCGCCGGCGCCACGTCTGGACGCTGATTCACGGCGGCCCGGAAAGCGCCCTCTATCGCTCCACCGACGCCGGCGCGTCCTTCACCAAGGTGCGCTCGGGCCTCCCCTCGGGCGACCTCGGGCGCATCGGCCTTGCCTTTTCCCCGGCGCGCCAGGGTCTCGTTTACGCCCGCATTGAAGCCGCCGAAGGCGCCGGCGGAGCCTTCCGCTCCCTCGATTCCGGCGCAAGCTGGGAGAAGCGTGACAGTTACACCGGCCAGGGCATGTACTACCTCAACATCGTTCCCGATCCCAACGTCGCCGACCGCGCCTACATGATGGACGTGATGGTTCGCGTCACCGAGGACGGCGGCCGGACGTGGCGGCCGGTCGGAGAGCGCTCCAAGCACGTCGACACCCACATCTATTGGATCGATCCCGAAAACTCCGACCACATCCTCGCCGGCTGCGACGGTGGCCTTTACGAATCCTGGGACCGCGGCCAGATCTGGCGCCACTTCACCAATCTCCCCGTCACGCAGTTCTACAACGTCGACGTCGACAACGCCTCGCCCATCTACAACGTCTACGGCGG
>CAYYNC010000077.1:0-23502 GCA_964472745.1 uncultured Solibacteraceae bacterium | reverse complement strand
GCCCGAACGGGAGCGCCGAAGGCGGCAAGGGCGCCGGGATCGCGGGCGGATAAGCGGCGCAGGCATTTCCCTGGTCGGCTCGAACAACACGGCGGAGAGCCTGCGGCGCTCCCTCAATGGGCCTGTAGGGGATTTGAGGACGATGCGGAGTCGTGGCGCAATCATCCTCCACGGCTCAACCTCTCAAAGCCGCGGGGAGACAGCACCGGTCAGGGGTGCGATCAGATTGAGGCGAGAGCAGCACAGACACGTTCGAGGGCGGCAGTGGGGTTGGCTGAGGCAAGGTGGAGCACATGGCGCCGGCCGGGGCCATGGGGATTCCAGCGGGCCGCCATCCGCTCGCTGGCGGCGCCGGCGAAGGCGGTGATCAACGGCACGCCCAGCGCCGCAGCGACGTGCTGGCCGGCGGAATCGTAGCCCACGTAGAGACGGCTCGCGGCGATCATGGCGGCGAACGAAGCGAAGGAGCCTTCGTGAATTCCGATGCGGCCCTCCGGCGCGCCGCTGTGTTCGATAGCCGCGCGGACGCGTCTCTCCTCCTCGCTGCCGGGCGCGCCAACGTCCACCATCACCAGCCCCGGGCGCGCGGCGAGCATCGCCAGCAACTCACACTCGAACGGATCAGCGATCCGCTTGGCGGGGTTCTCGCCGACGCCGAGGCTGACAGTGGTCACCTGCATCGCTCCGAAATCGAACTCATGTTTCGGGTGCAGCCAGGGCACGGCGTCGTCGATGCCGAACGTCTCGGCCGCCCAGCGCGCGGCAAGGACCGGCAGCGGATCGAGACTCTCTCCGCCATAGGCGCGGCTCTCGAAGAGGTAGTGCCGTTCCGGCTCGCACACGGGCAGAAGGCCGAGTTGCGTGATGCGCGAATCAGGATCGACGAGCAGCGTTCCCGATTCAGCCAGTGCGGTGCGCAGAGGCTCGAAAACGGAGAGGCGGTCGCGCAGCAGAGCGGTACGGCCGTAAGGGAGATCAAGGTGACGCCAGCGCGGGCTTCGCTCGAACAACTCCCAGGCTTTGCGCGGGCTTGCGAAATAGAGCTCGGCATCCGGAAAACGGCGGCGGACCGCATCCATCAGTATGCTGGTGACGGCGACATCCGCCCCGAGGGTGACCCGCGACAGCACCACGACGCGGCGCGGCGCGAAGTCCACGCGCCGGACGCGCCGGGCTTCCTCGTACTGGGCGACGAGTTCCGGCGCGCTCAACGCGGGCAGGGCTGCCGCAATCACGCGCGAGAAGAGGCGAGCGTAAACGTCGCAGAGCGCGGGCTCGAAGAGGTCCGCCAGGGGCTCGACGACGCCGGAGAAGAGCGCCCGGGTCGCGGAGCGCGCGAGATCTTCATCCGTATCCAGCGCCAGCGCGGTGAGCAACTCCAGTTGCGCATCGTTCCATTCGCGGCGGGCGAGGCAGGAGTCCAGGATCTCGCGCGCGATCTCAGCGGGGGATGTACTTGGCAATCAGCAGCTCCAGCTTCGAATACGTCGCTTCCGGGATCGCCTTGCGGTCGGTGATCAGCGCGTGCTCCAGCGCGCGGCTGCACGGGCACTTGCGATCTCCGAGCGAGAGGAGGCGGACGGCGGACCGCACCACCTTGGCGGCGTTCTCCGCGTTGTGGTTGAGGTTCTTGATGATGTCTGCGACGGTCACCGCGTCGTGCTCGGGGTGCCAGCAGTCGTAGTCGGTGACCATAGCGATGGTGGAGTAGCACAGCTCGGCTTCCCGCGCGAGCTTCGCTTCCTGGAGGTTCGTCATGCCGATCACGTCCATGCCCCAGCTCCGGTAGAGGTTCGACTCCGCTTTCGTGGAGAACGCCGGGCCTTCCATGCAGAGATACGTGCCGCCGAACTTCGATGGGACGCCCGCTTCGTGGCAGGCCTGATGGAGCAGCTTCGCCAGGTCGTGGCAGACGGGATCGCCGAAGCTGATGTGCGCCACCAGGCCGTTGCCGAAGAATGTCGACACGCGCCCGCGCGTGCGGTCGACGAACTGATCGGGGATCACGAAATCGAGCGGCTTGTGCTCTTCCTTGAGCGAGCCCACGGCGCTGAGAGAGATGACCCGTTCGACGCCCAGCTTCTTCATCCCCCAAATGTTGGCGCGGAAGTTAAGCTCCGACGGGCTGATGCGATGGCCGCGCCCGTGGCGCGCGAGAAATGCGACGGGCTTGCCTTCCAGCTCTCCGGCGACGTAGGCGTCGGAAGGATCGCCGAACGGCGTCTCCAGCCGGACCTCCTGTTGGTGGGTGAAGCCCGGCATGGCGTAGAGGCCGCTGCCGCCGATGATTCCGATTTTCGGGGTCAATACGAATTCTCCATATCCAACGAACTTCCCTGCAACACAAGCCATTATCCCATCGCGGCCCGGCAGGGTTGTCGCGCGATTGGCGATAATGTGAGTTCCGCGACGACTCATGACAGTCCTGACGCCGACAACCGCCGACGAGCTGGCCGACGCCCTGCGCTCGTTGGACAGCCGGGGACAACCAATCCCGCTGGAGGGCGCGGGAAGCAAACGGATGATGGGCGGCGCGGCCCTCGAAGCTGAAGTGAGGATCGCGACCACCGGCCTCAACCACGTGCTCGAATACGATCCGCGAGAGCTGACAGTCAGCGTGGAAGCGGGCCTGCCGTGGCGCAAGTTCACGGCGCTGCTCGCGGAGTACAAACAAATGGTCCCGCTTGACCCTCCGTTCGCGGACCTCGCGACCGTCGGCGGCGTGGTGGCGGCGAATACCAGCGGGCCGCGGCGCAGGCTTTACGGAACCGCGCGCGACCAGGTGATCGGGATGAAGTTCGCCACGCTCGATGGCCGGGTGGTGGAATCCGGCGGCATGGTGGTGAAGAATGTCGCGGGGCTGGACATGCAGAAGCTGCTCATCGGCAGCTTCGGCACTCTGGCGGCGATTGCCAGCGTGAACTTCCGTGTCGCGCCGATTCCGGAAGCGACGGCGACTTACATTCTGGAAGCGCCGTCGGCGCAGGGCGCGATGGTGTTGCGCGACCACATTCTGGGCGGAGTGTTACAGCCCGCAGCCATCGACTTGCTCAATCCGCAAGCCGCCGCGCGAGCGCGGGTGGGCGGGAGTGCATTCCTGCTCGCGGTGAGAGCGGGAGGGACGGAACGGGTCCTGGCCCGCTACCGGTCGGAGCTGGCGCCGTCGTCCGTGCTCGAAGGCGATGGCGAGCGGAGCTACTGGCGAGCCGTGGAGGAGTTCGTTCCTCAATGGATGTACGATCACCGCGATGGCGCCGCCGTACGGATTTCGCACGTGATGCCGCAGTTGGCCGCGCTGCTGGAGTCAACCGAGGCGCCGTGCGTCGCGCGGGCGGGAAACGGCGTCGCCTGGATTTGTTTTGACGACGCGCCGCAGCTCAAAGCGTGGATTGAGGCCACTAACGGCCGCGGGTGGCAGCGCGTTGTGGAGTACTCGAGCCCGATCGTGAAAGAGACCGTCGACCTCTGGCCCGACCCCGCCGAAGACCTGGCGATGATGCGGCAGGTGAAACAACTCTTCGATCCGCGGAATCTTCTGAACCGGGGAAGGCTCTATGGCCGCATCTGAAACCCCGCTGGCGTTCCCGCCGGTCCTGGAGAACCGCCATCCCGACGCCCCGCGCGGCGCGGATCTCGATAAGTGCGTGCACTGCGGGCTCTGCCTGAATGCCTGCCCGACGTATCGTGAGCTTGGCTGGGAGATGGACAGCCCCCGCGGGCGAATCTACCAGATGGTTCAGGTCGCCACAGGGCAGGCGGAGCCGGGGCCTTCCTACTTCGAGCACATGGACCTCTGTCTCGGCTGCCGGGCCTGCGAATCGGCCTGCCCTTCGGGTGTGCCGTACGGCAGGCTGATCGAGGCCGCGCGCACCGAGATCGCCGCCACGCGCAAGCAGCCGTGGCTTGAAGGATTCCTGCGCTGGCTCGTTTACGGCAAGCTGCTGCCCTCGCGCGGGCTGCTCAAAATGGCGGGGGCCGTGCTCTACCTGGCGGAAGCCTCGGGACTGCGCACGATCGCGCGGAAGAGCGGCTTGCTGTCGCTGTTCGGCAAGCTGGGCCGCATCGAACCGCTGGCGCCGGAGGCCGAGGTCCCATTCTTTTTCTCGCAATACGGAAGAACCTTCCCGGCGAGCGGAGAGAAACGCGCGCGGGTGGCGTTCCTCGGCGGGTGCATCGCGAACGTCTTTTTCGCGCGGCTGAACGAAGCCACGGTGCGCGTGTTGCAGCGCAACGGGTGCGAAGTGGTGATTCCCGAGAAGCAGACCTGCTGCGGGGCTTTGCACGCGCACGCGGGCGAACGCGAGACGGCGCGCAAGCTCGCGCGCCGCAACATCGACGCGATTCTGCCGGGCGGATACGACGCCGTCATCAGCAACACCGCCGGGTGCGGCGCGACGCTCAAGGAGTACCACGAGATCCTCGAGCACGATCCGGCGTATGCGCAGAAGGCCCGCGAGTTCGTCCGGCTGATGAAGGACGTCAATGAGTTCCTCGCCTCGCTCGGGCTGCGCGGCCCGCTCGGCGCTGTGAATGTCACCGTGACCTACCAGGACTCCTGCCACCTGCTGCACGGCCAGAAGATCGGAAAAGCGCCGCGCGAGCTGCTGCGCCAGATCCCGGGGCTCGAGCTGCGCGAGCTGCCTTTCAGCGACATCTGCTGCGGCAGCGCGGGCGTCTACAACGTCGTCCACGACGATATCGCCGCGTCGCTGATCGAGAAGAAGATCAGCTACGCCAACGCCACCGGAGCGCAGGTGATCGCCACCGCGAATCCCGGCTGCATGATTCAACTGCGGGCCGGAGTGACGCGGCACGGCAAGGGCCAGCCGGTGAAGCACGTCGTCGAATTGCTGGACGAGGCGTACCGCAAATCGGGCGCCTGAATGGGCCATTCCGCCGGCGGCGCCGCTTACCGGAACCCCTCTACGAGCATCAAGTCATTGACCGGGGAGTCCACCCTGGAATAGAGGATCGTGCGGCCGTCGGCGGTCGCCGTCAGGGGAGTGTCGACATGGCCGAGGTTGCGCGCGACCGTCGTGGATCTGCGGGTTGCGAAATCGAAGAATTGAAGCCGTGTCTCCCCAGACGGCTGGTCGACCCGATAGATTCCTTCCTTCCCGGAGGGCCGGTCGATGAAGTAAACACCTCGCTCGAGCACGACGTAATTGCCCAGGACGACTCCGTCGAGGAGCTTGAAGGGCGAGCCGCCTGATCTCGGCTCACGCCACAACGGCCCTGGCGAGAACACACTCTCCATGTAGTAAAGGTAAGCGCCGTCGGGCGACTCTGCGGGCATGTATCCCACACTGTTTGTCACCTGGAGGGCATCTCCGCCGGCTGCGGGGACCTTCCATACCCGGCTTTCTCCCGACCGGTTCGAGGTGAAGTAGATCCAGCGGCCGTCCCGGGAAAAACTCGGGAACGAATCCAGGGCCGGATGAGCCGTCAGATTCCGCGGCTTGCCACCCGTGGCGGGGACGACATAGACATCCCCCTGGCCTCCCCGGCTGGAGTGGAACACGATGAGGCGGCCGTCGGGAGACCAGTGCGGGTAGCCTGTCCCAAACGCGTCCATCGCGGCGATTTGGAGTGCATTGCCTCCGTCCAGATCCGCAACCCAGATTCCACCGGGTCCCGTGCGATCCGAAAAGAATGCCACGCGCCGGCCGTCGGGAGATAACTGTGGCATGCCTTCCCGTCTTGTGGAGTGGATCGCGACGAACGGCTGTGAGGGAGCCGGCGCACCCTGAGCCGGGGTGTCGAGGCGCCAGATATTCATGTCCTCAAAACTGCGCACGTACACCAGGCGGGACGGCCGCCCGGGCTGAGGCCGCGAAACCGCAGGCATGATGCCGTCCTCGCCGACGAAAGGCAAGCGCGCCGGCGCCGCCCCGGAAAGCACGTTCAACCTCCAAAGACTCCCCTTCGCGGAAAATAGAATCTCTTCGCTGCCGGGCGACCAGGTAGGATGATTCGCGTCCAGAGTAGCTGGGGTGAGCCTTCTGGATTCGCCGCGCGCAGCCGGCCTTGTCGCCAGCGAGAGCATGTGGAGTTCGCCGCTGAAGATCCCGCTGGCGCCCCGGCGAAACACCAGCCAGCGGCCGTCAGGAGACACGGCGGGGTGTGCGTCACCCGATGCGGGAGGCTCCGGCCTGGTCAACTGAGTCTTCTCTCCGTTCTCGAGCGAGATCAGGAACAACGCAACCGGCTTGCGGTCGCCGGGCGAGTCGCTCACCACCAGACAGGTGCTGTCCGGACACCAGGTCAGGTAGGGCGCGGTGACGAAGACCTCGCCGGCCCGGATATCGGTTACGTGGCGCTCCGGCCCGCCCAGCGGCGGGATCAGCCGTAGCTCGCTCTTCCCACTCCCGGTCCGGCTGCGGAGAAAGGCGATCCAGCGGCCGTCGGGCGACCAGACAGGGTTGTAGTCGTTGCCGGGATCGTTCGTCAGGCGCAGCGGGGCGCCGGCGCCGATCTGGTGAACGTAGATGTCCTGATTGTCCTGTTTGGGGCCGTCCCACGTGAAAGCCACGTGGGTCCCCTCGGGAGAGAAGGACGGATAGCGATGCACACCGGGTTGCGTGGTAAGCGGCGTCGCCTGGAGCGGCTCCGCAGTCTCCGGCTTGCGCCAGGCCCGCCATGCGAACACTGCCGCGGCCAACAGCACCGGCAGCAGCGCAGCCCAGGCCCATCGAAGCCATACTCGTGTGGCCCGCGGTTGCCTGGCCCAGTCCGATTCCTGCGCGTCCTCCAGCGCTACTTTGAGGTCCGCCATGGTTTGGAAGCGCCGCGCCGGGTCCTTGCGCAAGCAACGGAGGACGATCTTCTCCAGGTCGGGAGAAATCCGGGGAACGAGCTGCGCGGGCGGCGTGGGCTCCACTTTCAGAATCTGGGCCAGAACGGAGACCGTCGAATCGCCCTTGAACGGCCTCCGGCCGGTCAGCATCTCGTAAAGGACGGTCCCGAAGCTGAAGATGTCGGAGCGCCCGTCCAGCGTGCGGCCCTCCGCCTGCTCGGGGGACATGTAGGCGGCCGTGCCCATCACGGTTCCCTCCTCCGTCAATTGCCGCGCCGTGACGGTGGTCCCCTCTGGCGAGGACTCTCCCTGTTCCATCACCTTGGCCAGGCCGAAATCCAGGACCTTGACGCGTCCGCCGTCCGTCACCATGACATTCGACGGCTTCAAGTCGCGATGGACGATGCCGTTCGTGTGGGCCTTGGCGAGCGCGTCGGAGATCTGGATGGCGTACTTGAGCACCTCCGCTTGAGGAATGCCCTCGGGTCGAATGATCCTGTCGAGAGTCCGGCCTTCAACGTACTCCATGACAATGAAATCCGCTTCGCTGCCGGAGCGAATTTCGTGGATGGTAATGATGTTGGGGTGGCTGAGCGCGCTCGCCGCTTTGGCCTCTTGGACGAAGCGCTGTCTGCGTGCCGCATCGGCGACTTTGCCGGGCGGCAAAACCTTGATGGCGACCGCACGCTCCAGTTGAGTATCGAAAGCTTTGTAGACCTCCCCCATGCCGCCCTCACCGAGCTTCTCCACGATCCGGTAATGGGACAGAATACGGCCGACCATGGCTATGGGCGCCCCTCGCACCCGCATCCAAAATTCGATTCAGTGTAAGACCGGAGCTGATCGTGAGGCAACCGGCCGCGCCCGCCGAACGGTGGCGGCGATCGAAGCTCCTGGAATGTTGAGGCGGTCGGCTATCGGGTCCGCGACGCCACCGCGCGGCGCGTGCTCTCAAGCGTCTTCGCGAGAGACTCGCGCGGCAGCGACGTCACCATGGGCCGGATAATGCGGTCGAGCAGCGCCGGGATGTCGCGCGTCAGCGAGATCGCGCGGCACTCGATGAAAGCGCCCTCTTCTCTCTCGTCGACAGTCCAGTAGCTGTTGATACGCCAGAGGAAGCCGTACCCCTTGTCGGGCGGCCCGACGCGCTCGTCCGGCTCGCCGGGGTTGTCCACTTCTGAAATGCGGATCGACCTCGTTGTGCTCTGCCAGGCCTTCGGGCCCGCCTGCCGCCAGCGCACCTTGAATTCGGCGTCCAGCACCACGCTGATGATCTTCTTCTTCACCAGCCTCAGGTGGGTGTGGAACTCGTCTCCTTTGCGCTCCACAAGCCGCGAGGAGGCCACCTCGGGACCGTAGATTTCCTTGTGGCGCGCATAGTCCTGGAGTACGGCGAGAGCGGTCTCCGCTTTCACGCCCTTGATGAGAATCGCTCCAGTCCAATCGTGCACCAGCCCGTCGGTGACATCGCGGACCGCCTCGCCGTTTGTGCCGCCGATGACCATCTGGCCGGAGCGCAGGCGCGCCAGGCGATCCGGCTGATCGAGGGACCAGAGCCGCTTTTCCGCGCTCGCCGCGCGCGCCTCCATCTCGCGCTCGGCGGTCTTCATGTAGTTCTCGAACTCCTGAAGCGTCTTCGGACTGAGCTCCGCTCCGTGCAGGGCCGAAACGGCGCCCAGCACGAGCAACAAGCGCTTCACCGGGCGGTCTCCAGCGCGAGGCTCAGGATTTCGCGGGCGATGCGATCCGCGGGCGCCCCCTCCAGATTTGTCAACACGACCACCGCCACCTGTTTCTCCGGCGCCATGACGACGAAAGTGCTCGCGCCCTGCTGTCCCCCGGCGTGCTCCACGATGCGTACCTCCCCACTGCGCTTCAGGCCCCAACCGAGTCCGTAGCCGGTGGACCTCCCATCCTTCAGACGTTGCGGAGTCCACATCGTTTCCAGGGTCTCCGGGCGCAGCAGCTTGCCTGCCATCAGGGCCTGGCCGAACCTCGCCACGTCGGACGCGGTGGCCACCCAGCCGCCGCCCGGAATCTTGTTGCTCGTGTCGGCCAGGGCGCAGTTCTCGATTTCGCCGTCCGGGCGGCGGCGGTAGCCGCGAGCGCGGGACGGCACGAGCGTGTAAACGTCGTCCGGCTGCATGGAAGGGCTGCCGGACGGCTCGAGGATTCGCCGGCGCACGAACTCGGCAAAGGGCTGGCCGGCGGCGGCCTCCACGCCGGCGCCCGCGAGATTGAACCCATAGCTGGTGTACTCGAACTTAGTGCCCGGCTCGTGCAGAAGCGGATCGCCGGCGAAGATCTTGAGCCCCTCCGCGAGATTCCAGTAGTGCTTCGTGCTGTTGAATTCGTCGGCGGCGTAGTGGCGGATTCCGCCGAGGTGTCCGAGAAGCTGGCGCGCGGTGACCGGCCACTGCTTCTGCGGGAATTCAGGGATGTACTTCTGAATCGGCGCGTCGAGGTCGAGGCGTCCTTCCTGCGCCAGGATCAGTGCGGCCGCCGCCGTGAACGGTTTGGACACCGACGCCAGGCGAAAGGCCGTGCGCGCCGTCGCCGGCACGAAGTTCTCGAGATCCGCCAGGCCCCAGGCGCCGGCCCAGACGGCGCCGTCCGGGGTCGCCACGGCGACGGAAATCGCCGGAATCCGGTCGCGGGCCATCGCCTGGGTAACGATGCGCTCCAGGTCCGTCCGGCGCTGCTCGATCGGCTGCGCACCGGCCGGAGAAAGAAACAACAAACAGAGGAAGGCGATCCTCAGCATATCTATTTCTGTGTAACACGGAGTCTCCGGATGGCAGGACCCCCTTTTCTTCGGGCCCGATTCGCAGTAAGTTGTAATCGCAAGGCGTCTGGAGGTTTCCGGCGATGCCGAACGAGGTCATTCGGATTCTCGAACTGACGAAGGGCGAGTGGGAGCTGATGTCGCGCCTGCTCGAATCCCGGCAAAGAGAACTACTATCGGAGATTCGCCACACCGACCACCGCTCCTACCGGGAGAAGTTGATGGACGAGTTGGAGACGGTGGACCGGCTCCTGGTCAGAATCCCCGCGGAGAAAGAAGAACCAGCGGTTTGAAGGAGGGTCTGTATGGATCGTCCGTCTCATCCACATGTGATTCGTACGTGGGCAGTCGATCGGATCAGAACACATGGGCCAGCGCCGGGGAAAGTCCAGCCCGTGCCGAAAAACCAGAAGCGCCGCACGGCGCAACAGCCTAAACGGAGAAAGCCATGAATACCCTAGACCGGCTCATCGCATTCCTGGAGATGCGGGAGGTTTGGTACAAGCACGACCGTCATCCCGTTTCATACACGGCCAAGGAGACGGCGCGCGTCGAACACGTGCCGCCCCGGACTTTCGCCAAGACCGTCGTGGTCCACAGCGAGGACGGCTATGCCATGTGCGTGCTGCCGGCCGACAGAAGCGTGGATCTTGAAGAGCTGCGCGCCATGTTCGGCTGCGGCCATCTGCGGCTGGCGACCGAGAGGGAGTTGATGGATCTCTTCCCCGACTGCGAACTGGGCGCGATGCCGCCCTTCGGCAACGGGACGCTTTTTGAGATCCCGACCTATGTGGATGGATTGTTGATGGCGGAGGACGTCATCAACTTCAACGCCGGCACGCACCGGGACGTGATCCAGATGAACACCGAGGACTGGGAACAGTTGGTGAAGCCCTCGGTGCTCGCGTTTTCGCACGTCGCGGGCTGAGCGCGGCGCCGCCTGCTGACGCGCGCGGCCCGGTAACAGGCGCTACCGAGCCGCGGCCGTCAGGGAATGGTGATCATTCAGCCTCGCCTATCGGTTCGTCGAGCGAGAGGTCCAGCCCCTCGGACGAGCCGCCGAGGTAGCTGCCCCGCGTCTCGTCGTCGTAGACCTGGAAGCTGTCGGCGAGGAGCGGTTCCTGCTCCTGCACCGGCTCCTCGATGACGTCCTCGCCCGCGATCTTGACGCGCCGGTAATACTCCATGCCGGTTCCGGCGGGAATCAGGCGCCCCATAATCACGTTTTCCTTGAGACCCCGCAGGTAGTCGACCTTGCCGTTAATGGCGGCTTCGGTCAGCACCCGCGTCGTCTCCTGGAACGACGCCGCGGAGATGAAGCTGTCGGTGGAAAGCGATGCCTTGGTGATGCCCATCAGCACGGGCTCGCCCTGGGCCGGACGGCCGCCTGCTTCGCGGACGCGTTCGTTCTCCTCGCGGAACTTGAACTTGTCCACAATCTCTTCGGGCAGGAACTCCGTGTCGCCGATGTCGGTCACCTTCACCCACCGCATCATCTGGCGGACGATCACCTCGAGGTGCTTGTCGTTGATGGTGACGCCCTGGAGACGGTAGACCTCCTGAATCTCGTTGACCAGGTACTTCTGGAGCTCCTTCTCGCCGAGCACCCGGAGGATGTCATGCGGATTGCGCGGGCCGTCCATGAGCGGATCGCCCGCCTTCACGCGCTCGCCATCCTGAACGTTCAGGTGGACGCCGCGCGGGATGGCGTAGTCGCGCTCGGACCCGTCGTCGCCGGTCACCGTGACGCGGCGGACGCCTTTGACGACCTCGCCGATGCGGAAGACGCCGTCGATCTCGCTCATCACCGCGGTTTCGCGCGGCTTGCGCGCTTCGAACAGCTCGACCACGCGCGGCAGGCCGCCCGTGATGTCCTTGGTCTTCGTGGTGGCGCGCGGGATCTTGGCCAGCACGTCGCCGGCGTGCACGTGGTCGCCCTCGCGGACGAGCAGGTGCGCGTGGGTCGGCATCAGGTACTTGCGCTCATCGTGCTTGCCGCCGCCGTCGGGGCGGACAATCACGGCGGGCAGGCGCTTCTCATCCTGCGAGTCGATGACCACCCACTGCGAAAGGCCTGTGACTTCGTCCACCTGCTCGTGATAGGTGATGTTCTCGAGGATGTCCTTGAAGTGGATCACGCCGGTAACCTCGGAGAGGATCGACCGGGTGTACGGATCCCACTCAAGCAGAGTCTGGTTGGCCTTGACCGGAGCGCCGTCCTCCGCCAGCACCTTCGCGCCGTAGACCACCTGGTAGCGCTCGCGCTCGCGGCCCTTCTCGTCGACGACGGTGATCAGGCCGGTGCGGTTCATCGCGATCAGCTCGCCCGCCTCGTTCTTCACGGTGCGGATGTCGATGTAGCGCGCGAAACCGTCGGTCTTGGCTTCCTGCTTGTTCTGCTCGGAGCCGCCGGTGGCCGCGCCGCCGATGTGGAACGTGCGCATCGTGAGCTGCGTGCCGGGCTCGCCGATGGACTGGGCGGAGATGATGCCCACGGCTTCGCCCTGTTCCACGCCGCGGCCCGTGGCCAGGTTGCGGCCGTAGCAAAGCTGGCAGACGCCGCGCTTGGATTCGCACGTCAGCACGGAGCGGATCTTCACGCGGTCCTTGCCGGCCTTTTCGATCATCGAGGCGAACTCCTCGGTAATCTCGTCGTTGGCGTGGACCAGCACCGTGCCGTCGTAGTCGAGCACGTCTTCCAACGCCACGCGGCCGACGATGCGGTCGCGCAGCGGCTCGATGATCTCGCCCGACTCGACGATGGGCTCGACGTAGATGCCGTCGGCGGTGCCGCAGTCCAGCTCAGTGACGATGACGTCCTGAGCGACGTCGCAGAGGCGCCGCGTCAGGTAGCCGGAGTCGGCCGTCTTCAGCGCCGTGTCGGCAAGGCCCTTGCGCGCGCCGTGCGTCGAGATGAAGTACTGGAGCACGTTCAGGCCTTCGCGGAAGTTCGCGGTAATCGGCGTCTCGATGATCTCGCCCGATGGCTTCGCCATGAGGCCGCGCATTCCGGAGAGCTGGCGGATCTGCTGTTTCGATCCGCGGGCGCCGGAGTCGGCCATCATGAAGATCGGGTTGGTGTAGGAGCCTTTGCGCTCGGCGTCCTCCATGGAGCGGAACATCTCCTCGGAAACCCTGTCTGTCACCCGGTTCCAGATTTCGATGATCTTGTTGTAGCGTTCGCCCTGGGTGATGGCGCCTTCGCCGTACTGCGACTGCACCTCCATCACCTGCTTCTCCGCGCCGCGCACCAGGTCGGGCTTGGAAGCGGGCACCACCATGTCGTCGATGCCGATCGAGGTGCCGGAGCGGGTGGCGTAAAGGAACCCGAGCTCTTTGACGTCGTCCAGCATCTTCACCGTGGTTTGCAGGCCGAAGCGCAGGTAGCAGTACTGCACGAGCTGCGTCAGGCCCTTCTTCTTGAGCAGGCCGTTGACGAAAGGCATCTCGTCGGGCAGGGCGTCGTTGAGAATCACGCGGCCCACCGTGGTCTCCATGTCGGCCTTGTTGAACTCGACGGGCTCGGTGTGCAGCACGTCCTGGCTGTCGTAAGCCTTCGAGAGCTCGATCACGCGGCCGCTATAGCGCAGCGTGATCGGAGTCTGGGTTTCAACTTCGCCCATCTCGAGGGCGATCAGCACGTCTTCGATGGAGGCGAACTTCTTGCCTTCGCCGCGGGTCCCTGCGCGCTCCTTGGTGAGGTAGTAGAGACCCAGCACCATGTCCTGCGTCGGAACCGCGATGGGCGCGCCATGCGCGGGCGACAGGATGTTGTTGGCGCTCAACATCAGCGTCGAGGCTTCGATTTGCGCCTCCGGTGAAAGCGGGATGTGGACCGCCATCTGGTCCCCGTCGAAGTCGGCGTTGAACGCCGTGCAGACCAGCGGATGGATCTTGATCGCCTTGCCGTCCACCAGCACGGGCTCGAAGGCCTGAATGCCGAGGCGGTGCAGCGTCGGAGCGCGGTTGAGCAGGATCGGGTGGTCCTTGATCACCTCTTCGAGGATGTCCCAGACCACGGGGTCCTGCTGCTCGACGAGCTCTTTGGCCTGCTTGATCGTCGTGCAATGGCCGCGCAGCTCCAGCCGGTGGTAGATGAACGGCTTGAAGAGCTCGAGCGCCATCTTCTTCGGGAGGCCGGCCTGGTTGATCTTCAGCTCGGGGCCGACGACGATCACCGAGCGGCCGGAGTAGTCGACGCGCTTGCCGAGCAGGTTCTGGCGGAAGCGGCCCTGCTTGCCCTTGAGGGCGTCGGAGAGCGACTTCAGCGGGCGGTTGTTGGCGCCGCGCAGCACGCGGCCGCGGCGGCCGTTGTCGAACAGCGCGTCGACGGCTTCCTGCAACATGCGCTTCTCGTTGCGCACGATGACGTCCGGCGCGTGCAGCTCGATGAGCTTCTTCAACCGGTTGTTGCGGTTGATGACGCGGCGGTAGAGGTCGTTCAGGTCCGAGGTGGCGAAGCGGCCGCCGTCCAGCGGAACGAGAGGCCGCAGCTCCGGCGGGATGACGGGGATGACGTCGAGAATCATCCACTCGGGCTTGTTGCCCGACTTGCGGAAGCTCTCGACGACGCGCAGGCGCTTGGCGAACTTGAGCTTCTTCTGCTGCGACGCCTCGGTCTTCATCTTCTCGCGGATCTCTGCGGAGAGACCCTCGATGTCGACCTTCTTGAGCAGCTCCTTGATGCCTTCGGCGCCCATGATGGCGACGAACTTGCCGGGATTCTCGATCTCCAACTGGCGCTTTCGCTCGTCGGTGATCACCTCTCCCTTGTTGAGGCCGGCGACCTCGCCGGGATCGACGACGACGAACGCCTCAAAGTAGAGCACACGCTCCAGGTCGCGCAGGGTGATGTCGAGCAGGTAGCCGATGCGGCTTGGCAGGCCCTTGAAGAACCAGACATGCGAGCAGGGGCTGGCCAACTCGATGTGGCCGAGGCGCTCGCGGCGCACCCGCGACAGCGTGACTTCGACGCCGCACTTGTCGCAGATGACGCCGCGGTGCTTCATGCGCTTGTACTTGCCGCACAAGCACTCCCAGTCGGCGACGGGGCCGAAAATGCGCGCGCAGAACAGGCCGTCCCGCTCGGGCTTGAAGGTGCGGTAGTTGATGGTCTCCGGCTTGGTGACTTCGCCGTGCGACCAGCTCCGGATCTTCTCGGGGGAAGCTAGACTGATGCGAATCGAATCGAAATCCGCAATCAGGTTCGACCGGTCGTAAGGGGATGATCTGTACATCTTCGCCTCCTGTCCTTTCTCGATCCGCTAGTCGGCCGCCAGCGGCGCGGTTTCGAGCAGCTCGCGCTGTGACTTGATCAGTTCCACATCCAGGCAGAGCGACTGGAGCTCGCGGATGAGAACGTTGAACGACTCGGGTACGCCGGGCTCGGCCGCCGCCTCGCCCTTGACGATCGCTTCGTAGATCTTGGCCCGGCCGTAGACGTCGTCGGACTTCGCGGTGAGAAGTTCCTGCAAGACGTATGCGGCGCCGTAGGCCTCGAGAGCCCACACCTCCATCTCGCCGAAGCGCTGGCCGCCGAACTGGGCCTTGCCGCCCAGCGGCTGCTGCGTGATCAGCGAGTAGGGCCCGATGGAGCGCGCGTGGATCTTGTCGTCCACCAGGTGCGAGAGCTTCAGCATGTAGATGTAGCCCACCGTCACCGGTTGCTCGAACGGCAGGCCCGTGAGCCCGTCGTGGAGAATCACTTTCCCCGATGTCGGCAGCCCGGCCTTTTCGAGCTGGCTCTTGATGTCCTTTTCGGTCGCGCCGTCAAACACCGGCGTTGCGTATTTCATGCCCAGCACATGTCCGGCCCAGCCCAGGTGGGTCTCGAGGATCTGGCCGACGTTCATGCGGCTGGGAACGCCCAGCGGATTCAGCACAATCTCGACCGGCGTTCCGTCGGCCAGATAGGGCATGTCCTCTTCCGGCACGATCTTGGCGATGACGCCCTTATTTCCGTGGCGGCCGGCCATCTTGTCGCCGACCGACAGCTTGCGGCGCATCGCGATGTAGGTCTTGACCGTCTTGATCACGCCCGGCGGCAGCTCGTCGCCCTTCTTCAGCTTCGCGATCTTCTCTTCGGTGAGCTTCTCGAGGACGACGATCTGGCGCGAGGTCATCTCCTCGATCTCGTCGATCGCTTCGTTCAGCCGCGGGTCTTTGTTGGCCAGCTTCATGCGCTTGATGTCGCGCGCGCGCAGCTTGTCGAGGACTTCGCGGTCGAGCGGATGGCCCTTGGCCAGCAGCTTCTTATTGGTCTTTTCGTCGTGCAGGTCGGCCAGCAGCTCCTTGCCTTCCAGCAGCGCCTCGAGGCGTTTCGCGCGCTCGTCCCCGAGAATGCGCTTCTCGTCGTCGAGGTTGCGGTGCAGCTTCGCGATCTGCGATTCGAGAATCGCCTTGGAGCGCTCGTCGAGATCGGCGCCCTTGCGCGAGAACACCTTCGCGTCCACCACCACGCCTTCGATGCCCGGCGGGCAGTAGAGCGAAGCGTCCTTGACGTCGCCGGCCTTCTCGCCGAAGATCGCGCGCAGCAGCTTCTCTTCGGGGGTGAGCTGCGTTTCGCCCTTCGGCGTCACCTTGCCGACGAGGATGTCGCCCGGCTTCACCTTCGCGCCGATGCGGATGATGCCGCTCTCGTCGAGGTTGCGCAGGAAGCTTTCGGAGATGTTTGGAATGTCGCGCGTGATCTCCTCGGGTCCGAGCTTCGTATCCCGCGCTTCGATCTCGAACTCTTCGATGTGGATCGAGGTGTAGTAGTCGTCCTTGACCAGCTTTTCGCTGACCACGATGGCGTCTTCGAAGTTGTAGCCGCGCCACGGCATGAACGCCACCAGCACGTTGCGGCCGAGCGCCAGCTCGCCCCGGTCCGTGCAAGGCCCGTCGGCCAGCACTTCTCCTTTGCGCACCCGCTGGCCCTGCACGACGATCGGCTTCTGGTTGATGCAGGTGTTCTGGTTGGACCGCTTGAACTTGGTGAGCGGATAGATGTCGGCGCCGACTTCGCGCGACATCTGGCCCTCGTGGATGTTGCCCTCCACGCGGACGATGATGCGCTCGCTGTCCACCGAATCGACGATTCCCGAGCGGCGGCACATCACCACCGCGCCGGAGTCGCGCGCCGTCACCTGCTCCATGCCCGTGCCCACGATCGGGGAATCGGCGCGCAGCAGCGGAACCGCCTGGCGCTGCATGTTCGATCCCATCAAAGCGCGGTTGGCGTCGTCGTTCTCGAGGAACGGGATCAGGCTGGCCGCCACCGACACGAGCTGTTTCGGGCTGACGTCCATGTACTGGACCTCTTCCCTGCTCACCAGCGTGAAGTTGCCGGCCTTGCGCGCGTTCACCAGCTCATCGACGATGCCGCCGCGCTCGTCCAGCGCCATGTTCGCCTGGGCGATGACGTACTTGTCCTCGTCCCACGCCGAAAGGTAGTCGCAGTGGGCCTCAAACTCAACTGGATTGTTCTTGAGCTTCGGATCGTTGATGTACTTGGCGATCTCCTTACTCGAGAGGATCTGGCCGACTTTCAGGTGCGAGCCGCCGGGATTGAGGATTTTCACCTCGTCGACCACGGTGCAGTTCTCGACGCGGCGGTAGGGGCTCTCGATGAAGCCGAACTCGTTGATCCGCGCAAAGCACGACAGCGACGAGATCAGTCCGATGTTCGGTCCTTCCGGCGTCTCGATCGGACAGATGCGGCCGTAGTGCGTGGTGTGAACGTCGCGGACTTCGAATCCCGCGCGCTCGCGGCTCAGGCCGCCTGGACCCAGCGCGGAGAGCCTGCGCTTGTGCGTGATCTCCGAAAGCGGGTTGGTCTGATCCATGAACTGCGAGAGCTGGCTGGAGCCGAAGAACTCGCGGATGGCGGCCATCACCGGCTTGGCGTTCACGAGGTCGTGCGGCATCGCCGTGGACATCTCCTGGAACACCGCCATCTTCTCCTTGATGGCGCGCTCCATGCGCACGAGGCCGATGCGGAACTGGTTCTCGAGCAGCTCGCCGACGGCGCGGACGCGGCGGTTGCCCAGGTGGTCGATGTCGTCCACCGCGCCGATGCCCTTGCGCAGCTTCATCAGGTACTTGATGGTGTCGATGAAGTCCTTCTGGTCCAGCGTGCGCCGGTCCAGCGGGTTGTCGCTCACGCTCTCGCCCTGCCGGCGCCTCTCCCTCTGCTGCTCCACCCAGCCTTCGGGCGCAAACTCAGCGTTGTCGTAGAGCTTGATGTTGAACTTCATGCGCCCGACGCGCGAGAAATCATACTTGCGCGCGTCGAAGAACATCCCCTGGAAGAGCTGGGTCGCGGTGTCGAGCGTCGGCGGGTCGCCGGGGCGCAGCTTGCGGTAGATCTCGAGCAGCGCGTCGTTTTGCGACTTCACCGGATCCTTCCTCAACGTCATCGCGATGACGTTTCCGACTTCGTCGCGCTCGGGGAAGAATATCTCGATGTGGGTGATGCCGCACTCGGAGATCTTGGCCAGCGTGGAGGCGGTCAACTCCTGGTTCGCCTCGGCGAGCACCTCGCCGGTCTCCATGTCGATCACATCCGCGGCCACGAATGCGCCTTCCAGCTCCGCCGTGGTCACTTCCACTTCGTCGATCCGGGCCTTTTGCAGATCGCGGATCGTCGATTCCTTGATCTTGCGGTTGGCCGGGTGGATGGTCTCGCCCGACTTCGACAGCAGCGCGTTGCCGAGCTTCACGCCGACAAGGCTGTCGTCCACTTTCCAGAACGTCCGCTTGTCCTTCAAGCGCAGCCGGGAGACCTTGTAGAACGCCTTCAGGATTTCGGCGTCGCTCTTGATGCCGAGCGCGCGCAGGAACACCGAGCCGTAGAACTTGCGTTTGCGGTCGATGCGCACGTGCAGCAGGTTCTTGTTGTCGAACTCAAACTCGACCCACGAGCCGCGGTACGGGATGATCTTGCCGAGGTAGTAGTTCTGCGCCGACACCTTCTCGAAAAAGACGCCGGGCGAACGGTGCAACTGGCTGACGATCACACGTTCGGTGCCGTTGATGATGAAGGTGCCGTTCGGCGTCATCAGCGGAATCTCGCCGAAGAACACCTCCTGCTCCTTGAACTCGCGCACCGTGCGCCGGCCGCTCTCGTCCTTGTCGAACATCTTCAGCCGGATGGTCACCTTGAGCGGCGCGGCGAAGGTCATGCCGCGCTCTTCGCACTCGGCCTGGTCGTACTTCAACTGCAAGCCGACCGGGTCGCCGCAGCGCTGGCAGAAGGTGACGATGTTGCGATTGAACGTGCCGCACTTCTCGCAGAGCACGTCGCCGGAGTGATAGGGATTCGTCTGGATGGTGGCCCCGCAGGCGGGGTTCCGGCAGACCGTGCGCAGGTGGTTCAGCCCTTTGAGGGAGCCGCACTTGCACTCCCAGTTGCCGATCGAGTAATCGACGAACTCGAGTTCGCTCAGCCCGCGGAAGTCCGTGATGGGAAACACGCTGCGAAAGACGCTCTGGAGACCGATGTCGTCCCGCTCGTCAGGCAGCATGTCCATTTGCAGGAAGCGCTCGTAGCTGCGCTTCTGGACCTCGATCAGATTGGGAATCGGAACCGAAGTTCTGATCTTGGAAAAGTCGACGCGCTGATTCGTCGAATCATTGGACGATGTAGCCATTCTCCACTCCTTGGGAGAGGACGGCTCGCGGAACCTCGTGCTCCCTCAAAGCCATGACCTCCCCAGTCTGCGCCGCCCGCCCCGTCAAACGGCAAGGCGGATCGGGCTGCCTTCAAATTGTCGATTCTCAGGAGATGCCCGGCGCAGGGATGTCTGTCACCAAGGGCAGGAGTCCGGATTGAAAAACAGGAAGGATCGCGCCGCGTTCGCAACAAGCCTTGGAGTCGTCTCCGCCGCCCGGCGACTCTGAACACACGCTGGCCGATCCCGCATCCGGTAATACTGCTTGCAGTCTAGCAGACCAGGCCGCCGGCAGTCAAAGTCACCTCAACACGGAAAGGCGGTCCTCCGCGGCCGTCCCTCCTCGAGGGCGGCGGCGGAGACCGCCTGATCGCAGGAGCCGGGAAACCCGGCACTACTTCACTTCGACCGTGGCGCCGGCGTCGACGAACTTCTTCTTGATCGCCTCCGCCTCATCCTTCGTCACGCCTTCCTTGATCGGCTTGGGCGCGGCTTCAACCAGGTCCTTGGCTTCCTTCAGTCCAAGGCTGGTCACCTCGCGCACCGCCTTGATCACGTTGATCTTGTTGGCGCCCGCGGCGGTCAGGACCACGGTGAACTCGGTCTTCTCCTCGGCCGGAGCGGCCGCCGCGGCGGCGCCGGCGGCGGGAGCGGCTACGGCCACCGCGGCGGCAGCCGCGGACACGCCGAGCTTTTCCTCCAGAAGTTTCACAAGCTGAGAGGCCTCCAGGAGGGTCAAGCCCTGGATCTGTTCAGCAATCGCGTTGATGTCAGCCATTTTCTCGAATACTCCCTATCGTTCAAAATCCTGCTACTAGGCCCTGTCGGGGCCTGACCCTCCTTTTCAGGAGGCGAACTTGTTCTCCTTCACGCCCTGATCCACCACCACCGCCAGATTGCGGCCAACTGCATTCAGGACGGTTGCGAGCCTCTGCGCCGGAGCGTTGATCAGGTACAGCAGCCTGGCGTAGATCTCTTCCTTCGGCGGCATGTTGGCGAGATCCTGAATCGCATTCAGGTCGATCGCACGCCCTTCGACAAGGCCCGCCTTGAAAACAAACGTGGGGTTGCTTTTCGCGTAAGCCGTCAGCGCCTTGGCCAGCGCGACGGGATCGCCGGTGGTGTAGGCCACGGCGGACATTCCCTTCAGGCCGGTCACTACGCTCTCGGCCGGCGTTCCGGCCGAGGCTTTTTCGGCGATCGTGTTCTTCACCACTTCATAGGCGCCGCCGGCGCCGCGGACGGTCTTGCGAAGCTCGAAGTCCTGCGCCACGGTCAGCTTGTCGAAACCGGTCACGAAGACGTTCTTGGCCTCGCTGAACGCCTTGTGCAGCGCGTCGAGTTCCTGCTGTTTCTTCTTTCTTTCTTTCATGAGCGTGTTCCTCGCGGTCCAGCGGTCCTCAGGCGACCTTCGTGTTGTACGGGGTCACATCCAGATGGACGCCGGGGCCCATACTGGAGCAAACCGTGACACTCTTCACGTACTTACCCTTCGCCGCGGCGGGCTTGGCCCGCACCACGGCGTGGATCAGCGTATTCGCGTTCTCCAGCAGCTTGTCGGTGGCGAAACTCACCTTGCCGACCGGCGCGTGGATTACGCCCGTCTTGTCAACCCGGAACTCCACCTTGCCGGCCTTGACTTCGTTCACCGCCTTGGCGACGTCGTTGGTCACGGTCCCGGTCTTGGGATTCGGCATCAGGCCGCGCGGTCCCAGGATCTTGCCGAGCTTGGCCATCGACCGCATCATGTCCGGCGTGGCGACCACGGCGTCGAAATCCAGCCAGTTCTCCTGGAGGATCTTGCTGACCATGTCCTCGCCGCCGCTGAAATCGGCGCCGGCCGCCTCCGCTTCGCGGATCTTGTCGCCCGACGCGATCACCAGCACGCGCTTGGTCTTGCCGAGTCCGTTCGGCAGAACGACCGTGCCGCGCACCATCTGGTCGGCGTGCTTCGGATCCACGCCCAACCGCATATGCACTTCCACCGATTCGTCGAACTTGGTGTACTTGATCTTCTGAACGAGCGGAATCGCTTCGTCGATCGAATAGGGCCGCTTCTCAATCTTCTGAGATGCGGCAATGTACTTCTTGCCTGGTTTTCTGGCCATAGTGTGACTGGTCCAAACGGCCCGCCGGAACCGGAGATCCCGGCGCAAGCCTCCCAACGTTAGAAAGGAATTGTAAAGATCGAAACTGTCAGGTTAACACGAACGGCGCGGCTTCGTCCACGCGCCAAAACTCATTGAACGACGTCGACGCCCATCGAGCGGCACGCTCCCACCACCTGCGCCACGGCGCCCTGGAGATCGTAACTGTTCAAGTCGGGCATCTTGATCTTTGCGATCTCCTCGACCTGCTTCATTGTGATCTTGCCGACCTTGGTCTTGTTCGGCTCCGCGCTGCCCTTCGCGAGGTTCACCGCGCGCTTCACGAGGATCGCCACCGGCGGCGTCTTGGTGATGAATGTGAAAGAGCGGTCCGAGTAAATCGTGATCACCACGGGGATGATCAGCCCTTCCTGTTCCTTGGCGGACGTCTTCGCGTTGAACGCCTTGCAGAACTCCATGATGTTCACGCCCTGCGGCCCCAGCGCCGTGCCCACGGGAGGCGCGGGCGTGGCCTTGCCGGCGGGAATTTGCAGCTTCACCTGCGCGGTTACTTTCTTTGCCATCGCTTCTAATCCTTGTCTCTAATTCAACTTTTCCACTTGCAGGAATTCGAGCTCCACCGGCGTGGCGCGGCCGAAAATCGTCACCAGCACGCGCAGCGTGTTCCGCTCGAGGTTGACATCGTCCACCTTGCCCTGGAAATTCGTGAACGGCCCGTCGATGATGCGCACCGTCTCGTTCTTCTCGAACGTCAGTTTGGGGCGCGGACGCTCGGCCGAGGCGGCCTGGCGGTTGAACACCGCGTCCACCTCTTCCTTGCTCATCGGAATGGGGTGCTTCCCTCCCCCGACGAAGCCCGTCACCCGCGGCGTCTCCACCACGAGATGCCAGAGGTCTTCCCAGTCGACATCCTGGAGCGCCAACTGGACCATCACATATCCGGGATACAGCAGCCGCTTCGAAGTGACCTTCTTGCTGTTGCGCAGCTCGATCACCTCTTCGGTCGGCACCAGCACCTGCCCGACGCGGTCGGTGAACCCGAACGCCTGGGCCCTCGCCTTGAGCGACTCGGCGACCTTGTGCTCGAAACCGGAATAGGTGTGAATGATGTACCAGTTCATCCCCGGCACATCGATCGGCGCCCTCGAAACAGGGGCCGTCGCCGCTTCCTCGGCAACGGGCTCCGCAGTGGATTCAGTCTCCGCCGCTTCAGCCTCAACAGTTTCCGCGGCAGCGGCGGTCGCGTCCTCCTGCGCCGCGGGAACTTCCACGGCAGCCGGCTCGATTGACTCCGCCTCCAGCGGCGCCTCCGCGGCGGCAGCTTCACGCGATTCCGCCTCAGGAGCCGCTTCGGCAGCGGCCTCAGGCGCTATCGCATCCACAGTCTCCTCCGCCGCGGCGTCTTCCGTCACGGCTGATTCAACCGGCTCTCCGGCGGGCGTCGTGTCCGGCATGGCGTTGCCGCCCGTGTCCAAAGCCTCGCTGGCGGCAGCCTCAGGCGCCGGGCTGTCGGACGAAGATTCCCCGGGCGGCTCTACGCTTCCGCCCGCGGCGGTCGCCTCGTCTTCTAGGTGCATGTCCTGCTCGCTCATGTTCAGCCGTCCTGACAGGCCGCAATGATTCTCGTTCTAACGCCTCGCCAACGTCTGGAAGATCTGATTGATCGCCCGGCCTAACACCAGGTCCACCACCGCAAAGTAAGCGGCAAACAGGAATACGGCCACGATGACAACGGCCGTCGTCGCTTGAACCTGCTTGCGGTTCGGCCATGTCACGCGCCGCATCTCGGCCTTCAGGTCGTCAAAGTAATCTTTGACCTTCGCGGGCCATGAGGCGATCCCGCCGCGCTTCTGATCACTGGGCTGGCTCATTGCTACCGTTTCTGCCGCCATATACTTTTCGTCTTGGGAGAAAACTCGATGGCAGGGGCTGAGGGAATCGAACCCCCACTCGCGGTTTTGGAGACCGCCGGTCTACCCTTAACCTAAGCCCCTGTCTGGGAAACCTTTATTTTACCTCGCCGCCCAGGGTCCCGGACGGCCGCTTCCGGCCGCCCGGTCCGCTGAACGTCAGACTGTTACTCGATCACCTCGGTCACCGTCCCAGCGCCCACCGTCCGGCCGCCTTCGCGAATCGCGAACCGCAGCCCCTTGTCCATCG
>CAYYNC010000076.1:0-23643 GCA_964472745.1 uncultured Solibacteraceae bacterium | reverse complement strand
CTAGCGCCCCTGCTCGTAGACCCGCACGTAATCCACTTCCATCCGCTGCGGGAAGATGGTGTCGTCCACGCCCTTCCGGCCGCCCCACGTCCCGCCGATCGCGACGTTCAGGATCAGGTAGTGCGGCAGGTCGAACGGCCAGGCGTCCACTCCCGTTTTCTCGTTGGCGTAGGTGAAATACTTCTTGCCGTCCACGAAGAAGTCCATCTGCTCCGGCGTCCACTCCACGGCGTACACATGGAACTCCGCCCATGGCTTCGGCACCGTGATCTTGTCGCCCTTGTTCGTCTTCTTCGCATGGTTGTACTTCGTCGTGTGGATGTTCGCGTGGATCACGTCCGGATCGAAGCCGACGTTTTCCATGATGTCGATCTCGCCGCACGCCGGCCAGCCAACTTCCTTGCGGTTCACGCCCAGCATCCAGATCGCCGGCCACGTCCCGCGACCGGTGGGCAGCTTCGCCCGCACCTCCGCCTTGACGTGTTTCCACGAAGCCTTGCCCTCGGTGGTCAGACTGGCTGAAGTGACCTCGGCCTCGGCCGCTTTCTGGTCCGGCCGCGCGCTGCCCGCCACATAACTCCGGTTGGGATACTTCTCTTTGCGCGCCTCAATAATGAGGACGCCGTTCTCGACCCGCGCATTCTCCAACCGCCCCTTGGTGTAGTACTGCATCTCGCGGTTGCGGATGAAGCCCTCCTCGTACGTCCATTTCGAAGGGTCCGGCGCGCCAGGCCTGTCGAACTCGTCCGACCACACCAGTTTCCAATCCGCGGCGCCCGCGCAAGCGCAGGCGAGAACAAGAGCGAGTTGTCCGAATCTCATCATGTCCCCATTGTGCGACAACTTGACTATATGCGCGCCTGCCGGATCTCCCTTGCCGTTCGATGCTGCGTGCTGATTGGCGCCGCCGCCTTCGCCCAACAGCCTGATCGTTACGAGTGCCGCCGGACGTCAAAGCCCATCGTCATTGACGGCAAGCTCGCCGATGCAGCGTGGAAGGCCGCACCCTGGACCGATTGGTTCGTCGACATCGAAGGCGACGCCCGGCGGCGCCCGCGCTATAAAACCCGCGCCAAGATGCTCTGGGACGACGAATACTTCTACGTGGCCGCAGACATGGAGGAGCCGCACGTCTGGGCCACGCTCACCAAACACGACGCGGTGATCTTCCACGACAACGATTTCGAGGTCTTCATCGATCCCGACGGCGACACGCTCGAATACTACGAATTCGAGATCAATGCCCTCAACACCGGCTGGGACCTCTTTCTCGACAAACCCTACCGCCACGGCGGAAAGGCGCGCAACGAGTGGGAGATCCCGGGGCTCAAGACCGCGGTCCACGTCCGCGGCACGCTCAACGACTCTCGCGACACCGACGACGGCTGGAGCCTCGAAATCGCCTTCCCGTGGAAAGCACTCGCCGAGTATGCGCACAAGCCCGCGCCCCCGCGCGAGGGCGACGAATGGCGCGTGAACTTCTCACGTGTCGAATGGCGCCACGAAATCGTCGACGGCAAGTACCGCAAGATCCCGGGCTCCAAGGAAGACAACTGGGTCTGGTCCCCGCAAGGCGCCATCAACATGCATATTCCCGAAAAATGGGGCTCCGTGCGCTTCAGTGGCCGCTGAAGGCAGCTCACTCCCCCAACGTCCGCTCCAACAGCTCTGCATCGTGCAAATCGATATACGGCCCCGTGGCCCGCTTGTTCCGGATAAGGTCCTCCCGGCTGATGAACCACGCGCGCTCGTTCCCCAGCCGGCCCTCCACCCGGTTCGGCCACGCCTCCGCGAAGCTTACCCCGTCCACCGGCATCAGGATGTCCACCCGCACGGGCGGCCGGCCGATCTGGTAAAACGAACCCTGCGTGGCGAAATCGGCGGCGCTGAGCCCGGCCAGCGGCGCGCGAAACCTCGCGAGCGCGCGCCGCACGCGCTCGGCGTTTTCGGCGCTGGCTTCCACCCAAAGATCGAGGTCCTTGGTGAACCGAGGTTCGCTGTAGAACATCACAGCGTGGCCGCCGACAACCAGGTATCTAACCTCTTCGGCGTTGAAAATTCTCAACAGATCGGTCCAGTCGGAGTTCATTCTCCCGGCCCCGCGATCGCAGATACTCCTCCACCATCTGCCAGCCGGCTTCCAGCACGGCATCCGGCCCCAACCGGCGCCAGTATTCGAGGTCGAAGGACCGGTCCATGTCTTTCAATCGACCATACCGCTCCATCGTGAACTCCCCGGCTCGCTCTTCCACGCTAACGATTGTATCGCGCCCCTAAGCGAGAAACTCCCGCGCGAACTCCACAAACCGGCAGGCGTCCTCGAAGTTGCTCGCGATGCCGAACGACACCCGCACCGCACCCGTGCTCTTCCCATCCACGCACATCTTGAAATCGTCCACCGTGAAGCGTGAAGTCTCCTCCACACGCGGCTGCGTAAAGCACCCGATGAGCTCCGACTTCGACAGGTTCAAAGCCACCTCGCCCCCGCCCGGATTGCAGAAGCACCCGGTCCTGATCGAAATCCGCCGCTCCGCCGCAAGCTGCTCTACCTTCAAATGGTCGATCACCCGGCTTTCGGGATCGTAGAAGTTCATCGTCACCGTCCCGCCGCGCCGAGCCATCGACAGAGGTCCGTACAGCCGAACCAGTTCTCGCCCATTCGAATGCCGAAGCGACATCAGTTGCCCCATCATCCATCCGGCCAGCGCCTTCGTCCGCGCGCCGATTTTCTCCAGCCCCACCGACTCCAGATGCTTCAGCCCGATCTCGACGCCGGGAATGTTCAGGTAATCGAGCGTGCCATCTTCGAACGCCGATGAGCCTTCCGCCATGAAATACTTGTCGCCCTGTACCGACGCCACCGTAATCGTGCCGCCTGAGAACCACGGCCGGTGCAGCTTCCGCAGCGCGTCGCGCCGCGCCAGCAGGCATCCGATGCCGGTCGGATACCCGAACATCTTGTAGAACGACAGCGCGACGAAATCCGGATGCCACCGCCCCAGGTCCAGCCTGTTCGCCGGAACGAACGCCGCCGCATCCAACAGCACATCCCACCCCGCCGCCTGCGCCGCCGGAATCCACTCCAGCGGATGCTGCACGCCCGAGAAGTTCGACTGCGCCGGATACGCGAACAGGTTGTGGCCGCCCGGACGCGCCCGCTCCAGCCTCGCCCGCAATCGCGCCTCGTCCACGTTCAGATCCGGCAGCAGCACCGGGACGTAATTGATCTCCGCGTGCCGCGCCCGCGCGAACTCGCGAATGCCGTTCACCGAATTGTGATTGTCGAACGTCAGCAGGTAGTGATCGCCCGGACCGAACGGATACGCCTCGCCCACCAGCTTCAGCGCGGTCGAGGCATTCGCCGTGAACACGACGGCATACTCCTCCGGCGCGGCGTTGAAAAAGCTGAGCACTTTCGCGCGCCCGCGCTCCACCAGTTCCGTCGTCGCCAGCGAAGCCGGATTCCGCGAATGCGGATTCCCAAAGACATCTCCCTCCAACAGCGCCACATGCTCCCGCACCTGGCAATCCGCGTATAGCCCCGCGCCCGTGTAATCCAGGTAGACATGCCCCAGCCGGTCCAGCCGCGAATACTCGGCCGCCCTCAACCGGTCCAGCTCATTCGTCTCCGCATACGCCGCGCACTCCGAGACAAATCCCTGCCGCAACTGCTCGCACAGCGTCATGTTACAACCCTATCGCACCGCCGAAGCTGCGAAGAATGCGGCCGCCTCAAGCCAGCCGCAGTCCGTGGCCCGCAAACCGCCCGAAGCCTTTTGTGTTTGCCGTTGCCAAGTCCGCATCAAGCCGATTGGCCCCGGCGGCGATCATGTAATCCACGAAACTGCCACTCCTCCGGCCGCCGGCATTGAAGAGCCCGGCGGCAACTGCGAGATCCTCAGCCGGGGATCCTTCAGGCTCTCCCGTTACGAAACGCCGAAAGTGAATGGGCGCCGCGGTGGGAAGCCCGCAGAGAAACCCGGCCCCGCCGGCCGCACTGATCCCGGCGCGAAGCCCACAAAGCCCTCGCCCGGCACGCACCGGCCATCTCCAGTCTCCCCGGCGCCAGTCATGTGCCGGAGGCTCGACCGGACGCATCCGCCGCTTGCGTCCGCCGCAACGCATGGCTGCCTCCACCCGCCCGCCACCGCTCCATCCGCCCGGCGTTCAGCCCGCACTTCTGCAAATGATTCGCCGCAAACTCCCGCCCCGACCAAAGCCTTCTCGAGCGCGCCAATCTCGCGCGTGAAGCCGGCCCAGCGCCAATCCGTCTCCACAGGACCCTTTCCGCCGCAGGTCGGCAGCCCGCACTCGACATCTTATACTTGCAAGTGGATTGCATATACGTTATGCTCGAATCGTTCTATGAGCTTCTTGCATTCTCCGCGCGCCTGGAAGCCCAGGAAGTGGCTGTTCTGGATTCATCTCTATGCGGGACTCGCCGCCGGACTGCTCGCCCTTGTCGTGGGACTATCCGGAGCCGCGCTGGTCTTTGCCCCCGAGATCGAGCTCGCCGCGAGCTGGCCGGGCAAACCCGCGCCCAACCGTCTCCCCTTAAACACTCTCACAGCGCGCGTCATGCGCGCGCACCCCGGCTTCCGCCTCCAGGACATCCGGTTCGATGCCGGAGGGAATGCAAACGATTTTCACATTCAGACAACTCGCGGCGCCGAGGCGAGCCGCGGGCCGGGAGGCGATCTCCGCCTGATCGTGGACCCCGCCACCGGCGCGGTCTTGAAAACCGTTGATCGCAAATCCGGCGTCTGGCACTGGCTGCGTGAGCTCCACCACAACCTGCTGGCCGGAAAGGCCGGACGTCTGGTCAACGGAATCGGCGCCATCTTGTTGTTTCTCTTGTGCGTGACGGGCCTTGTGATCTGGTGGCCGGGTCCCAGGCTCCTGCGCAAACGGCTCGCAATCCAGATCGGTGCAGGCTGGAAGCGCGTGAACTGGGATCTTCACAACTCCTGCGGATTCTGGATCGCTGGCGCGCTCGCGTTCCTCTCGTTCACTGCATTGCAGTTCGCCTTCCCTCGGGTGTTCGAAGGCGCGGTCCGACTGGCCGCCTCCAGTCCGGAGCCGCCCCGGAAGCCCAGGATCGCAGCAAATCCGCAGATGAAGGTCGCATCTGCTTCCATCGAATCGCTCAGGGAATCTGCCCGGATCGCCATCCCCGAAGGCCGCGTCACGCAGATCAAGTTTCCCAATCACCCCGGAGAGCCGGTCGAAGTCCGCGTCAAAACGAGGTTCGACGGCCATCAGGAGGGGAATAGCAAGGTCTTCATTCATCCCTCGACTGCCGCCGTTTTGCAGGTTCAGCGCTTCGATCAACTTTCGATGGGAAACAAGCTTCTGGCGCTCGCGAAACCTCTGCACATGGCCCGCTTCATGACCCCTGGCTGGACGAGCGCCGCTCTTCGCGCCTTCTGGGTGCTCGCCGGAATCGCGCCCGGACTGCTCTTTATCACCGGATTCCTCATGTGGTGGAATCGTATCGTCAGCAAGAGGCTTGCAAAACAACCCATCTCCGCCTTCCTTCCCGGCCGCCGCTTCGCACGCGTGGCCGCGGTTGCCGGCCTGCTGGCCTCCACTGGTTGGCTCGCCCACGCGCAGGAAGCCACCCTCGCGGGCCGCGTTCTCGACGGCTCTGGCGCCCCGGTCGCTGATGCGAAGGTGACTCTCCAGACCTCCCCGGAGCGCGCCGCCCGCTCCGCCGGGGACGGCCGCTTCGAATTCCTCCGCGTTGCGCCCGGCATCTATTCGCTGGCGATCGAAGCGCCCGGCTTCGCGCCCCTCCTGGTCCAGGCGCGCACGGACGACGCGCCCGAATACCGCCTCTCCCCCGCACCCCTGCTACAAACCGTCGAAGTCAACGCAGGCGCTTTCGACCAGATCCGTCTCGAGGAATCGGTGTTTCAGACTGGATTAACGCGCGCCGACATCGCCACGCGCAACAACCGCCGCCTGAGCGACGTCGTCGCCCGCATGCCCGGCGTCTTCATGACCGGCCCTCCCGGCGGCGACAAGGACGTCCGCCTCCGCGGCCTCGACAAGGAATTCAGCCGCACGCAGATCGACGGCATCGTCGTTCCCGACGGCGGCGAAAAGCGCGAATTGCAACTGAATCGCATCCCCTCCTCCACCGTCGAAAGCGTCCGCATCATCCGCAATCCCACCGCCGAGTTCGAAAGCGACGGCCTCGCCGGCCGCGTCGACGTCCAGACACGCCCCATCCCCGAGCAGTTCCTCATGGACGCCCGCGCCGGCTACGGCGGCCGCAACAACTCGCTCATCAACGATATCGCGCAAGGCCAACTCTCCGCCGGCAGGCGACTGAACCGCCGCCTCGGGTTCTTCGGCGCCTTCGACTACCTCAACGACACCCTGCCCATCCAGCGCGCCAAACTCCTCGCGAGCCGCGAACTCGAATCCGAATCCGAACGCCAGCGCCAGCGCTCCCCCAACTTCTTCGGCGACGCCGGACTCTACTCCGAGCGGCTCGGCGACCTCCACCTCAAGCCCGTCATCATGAACTTCGATACCGGCATGAGCAAGCTCCGCGAAACCCACAACGCCGCCGGCCTGCGCACCAGGCGCGAGGAAGAAGCAGAGCAGAAATCCCAGCGGACTCTCGGACTCTCGCTCAACCACAGGTACGCCCGCGCCTCGGGTCTCATCCTCGACACCCAGGCGGGCTGGTTCAGCAGCGGCGAAGACAAGGACAAATGGAAACTTGCCTATAAAGTCGCCGGCGACGGCTCCTACGCCGCCGACAAGCGCACCCTCGAGCCCGAAAGCAAGTCCGACCGTACCTGGACCGCCTCTTCTTCCGCCGCTCTGCCCTTCCAGGCCCTGCTTTGGCAGGAGCTCAAGTTCGGCGCGAGTCTTCGCAACCGCGGCCGCCTCCGCGACAAAGACCGCTTTGAAATCAGCCCCGCTGGAGTTTCCAAGTACACGGGCGAGGCCAAAGACCGCTACCGCCTCTCCGAGGACTACGCCGCCGCATTCATCCAGGACCGCCTGCGCCTCACCGAACGCCTCTCCCTCACCCCCGGCGTCCGCTACGAGCGCGTCCGCCTCCTCGCAGCCTCAGCCCGGGACGCCGCCCCGCCGCGCTACACAAACGACATCAACCCCTCCACGCACCTGCTCTACCGCGCATCCACGAATCTCAGCTTCCGCGCCGCCGCCTCCCGCGGTCTCGCCCGCCCGAAGTTCGACGAGCTCGCTCCTTACGAAAACATCTCGACGACGAAAATCGTCCTCGGCAACCCGGACCTCCAACCCGCCCGCGCCTGGAGCTACGACGCCGGCTTCGACTACGCCACGCGCCTCATCACCATCTCCGTCAACGGATTCCGCAAGACCCTCCGCGGCGTCATCGAAGAGGTCGACACCGGAATCGACCGCGACGGCCGCGATGTCTGCCGCGTCGCCAACGTCGGCAACGGCTGGACCCGCGGACTCGAATTCGAACAGCGCCTCCGCATGCCCTCCGTGGCGCCCCGGTGGGCGCGGCTGTTCTCGATCTGGTCCAATCAGACCCTGCTCTCCTCCAACTTGCGCGCCTACAACGGCGCCGAGCGCCCCTTCAAAGAACAGCCGCGCTGGATCGCCAACATCGGGACCGACTTCAACGACGAGCGCTTCGGCGCCGCACTCTCGCTCATGTGCAATTTCATCTCGCGCCGCTACGACTACAAGCCCGGCGGTGATGTTTCCACTTTCGGCGCATCGGCCAGCCTCGACGCCGCGCTCTACCAGCGAATCCGCGGCAACTGGCGCCTCTTCATCGAGGGCAACAACCTCACCGGCCGCGGACGCGTCCAGGACGAGAACTTCGTCAACGGCGCCGCCAACCGTCGCACCGAGATTTACGGCCGCACCCTGCTCGCCGGTATCCAGTTCAGCTTCTGATCGATCCCCTACCGCCCCCGCCAGATCAAAACCCCGCTCACCGTCGCCGTCGCAAACCCCACTGTCTTTTCCGCCACCGTCGCCGCCATCTTCTTACCGCCGTCTTCCGGAATGTACAGCGTGTCCTCCGGTTCCAGCGCCAGGTCCACCGCCTTGCGCTGGATGATCATCCGCAGCGGGACCTCGATCTCCACCTTCCCGCCCCGCTTCTCGTCGTAGCGGTAAATGTAGGCCTGCTTTTGCGGAAACGGCGACAGCCCCTCCGCCAGCGCCAGCGCCCGCAGCACCGTGAGCTGATCGTTCTCCTTCACCGGAAACGCTCCCGGCTTCTTTACATTCCCCGTGACGTAGATCTTCTTCGCCTCGGGAACGCGGATCTCCTCCCCGCCCGTCAACAGCACATTCAACTGCGGCCGCGCCGCGTCGATCAACTCCCGCACCGCAATCCGCTGCACCAGCCGCTGCGCCCCCTCCCCCGGCTGTTCCTTCGTCAGCAGTATCTCCGGACCCGCATCCGCGCTCAACCCCTCCGCCCGCGCCAGCGCATCGAGCAGCGTCACCCGCCCCACTGCCTGGAACGTCAGCGGCTTCTTCACCGCCCCCACCACCGCAATCGGACGGCTGAAGTACTCCACCACCGTCACCATCACCACCGGCTTGACGAAGATCCCCTCCTTCACCAGCGTCTCCGCGATCTGCGACTCCAGCTCCGACGGCAGCAGCCCGGCCGCCTTCAGCCGGCTCTGCACCATCGGCAGGCGCACGAACCCGTCCGCGCCCACCCGCAGAGTTCGCGTGAACTCCGGAGCGTCGTACACCGACACCGCGATCAGGTCGT
This sequence comes from uncultured Solibacteraceae bacterium, assembly GCA_964472745.1. Classification (GTDB taxonomy): domain Bacteria; phylum Acidobacteriota; class Terriglobia; order Bryobacterales; family Bryobacteraceae; genus CAYYNC01. The sequence continues at coordinate 14,888 of CAYYNC010000076.1, read as the reverse complement.
TCGGCCCGATCCGCTGTCCCGGCAGGTTCGCCGCACCCGCGTCCCCCATCGGACCCAACGCTCCCGCCGGCCGGCTCTGGCCAAACACCGTCGCCGCCGCCAGCAAGAAAACGAAAGCAAGATTCCAGCTCATATCAATACTGTGTGGAACTACTCCGATTTGTGTCAACAAATCGCTCCTCCCCCTCCACCACCACCAAAGCCCCCACCGCCACCACCAGCGTGGCAAACGCCGGAACCTGCTGCATCGGATAGTCCAGCAGCCCGTGCACGAACACCGCCAGAAACCCTACCCCCCACACCGACCTCAGCGCCGGCCGCGCCACCCGCCCCACCATCCACAACATCAGCAAAACCATCACAATGCCCCCCTCGGAGGCCCATTGCAGCCAATCGCTATGCGCCTGGTTCGCCCGCGTCCCCGTCTCCAGCAGCGCATACCCCGGATACACCTCCGCCCAAGTCTGCAACCCCCACCCCCACCACGGTCGGTCCAGGAACATCGCCCACGTCGACTTCACAAACCACACCCGGTGATCCTCAAAAGGATCAAGCCCGAACAGCCGCACCGTCAGCCGCCCCCAATCGACAATCAGCCCCCACAAACCGATCAGCGCCAGGATCTGCGCCCCCAGCCCCAATGCCCACTTCCCCGAAATCCTCCCCCGCATCCACGACAGCGCCAGCACCGCCACCGCCTCCCCCATGAGCACCGCGAACCCCATCCGCGACCCCGCCGCCACCACACTCGCAAAGAGCACCGCCGCCGCCGTCAGCCACAGCGGAGCCCGCCGCCGGTCCGCAATCGCCTGGTACAGCGCCACGGGAAACGCCAGCTCCACAAACTGCGCAAACTTGTTCCTGTAAACGAAGGGCCCCAAAACCTCCTCCGCATACCCGCTTTCGAACATCCAGAACACCTTCCCCCCGCTGGTGAACGACTGCACCACCCCCCAAACGGCGACAACCACGGCGAACCACGCGAAACCCAGCACCATGCGCCGCCCCGCACACTGCAACATCAAGAAGGCCGCGCACGCATGGCAGAGCCACGCCACCGCCGCGTCCGCCGTGGCCCCGCCCAGCACGGTGCCCCCCAGCCCAACCTGCAACAATGCCAGCACCGCCGCCCCCGCCGGCCCCAATAAATACCAATCCAGCCGGACCTCGCCTCCCCGCCGGCACCACCGCGCCAGCCACACTGCCGTCAGCGCAAAGATTCCGCTCTGAAACGCCGCCACGGCCCACCGCTCCCGCACCCACAGCGTCAGCACCCCAAGCGCCAGCCACCCCGCAAACGCCCACCCCATCACTTCACCGCCTCCAGCCTGACCCTCCTCACCCGCAGTTCCCCCTCCGGCCGCACCTGCCCCACCTCGCGCTCCGCCGCCAGCGCGATTTCCACCGCGCGCTCCTCCGGCGCCGCCGCGACCTCCACCGCCCCCACCGCCCAGTCCTCCGCTGCGGGACTCCACCCCGCCGCCCGCCCCGCCACCCGCCACACCACCCCCCGCGCGCGCGCCGCGTCCCCAATCCACTGCGTCTCAAACGTCAGCCGGTACCGCCTCCCCGCCTCCAGCCAAACCGTCTGAGCCATCAGGGTCATCCGCTCCGGCTGCCTCCCCGTCAACACGAACTTCGCGCTCCTCGTCGGCGACCCGAAGTAACTCTCCACACCCGCCGCCCGCCCCACCCGCCAGTCGAAACCCGCCGGAGCCAGCGGCTCCTCCAGATCCCCATTCACCAGCGGCCGCTCGCTATCCAACTCCGGATAGCCGATGAGCCCCACTCGGCTCATCCGGTTCCACAGCCCCCGCGCTTCCTCGCCGCGCCCTCCCTTGAGCAAACCCTCTATCGCCACATTCACCACCCGCCACGCCCACTCCCGGCTTTCCGCGGTCTGGTGGTCCAGAAACGACCCCGCCGCGGCCCCCAACCCCTCCAACCGCCCCCTCTCCGCCAAGAAGGAGATATACCCCGCTAGCACCCGCGGCTCTCCAGGGATGACTTTCTCCAACAAAAACGCCGCATCCCCCCCCGCCTCCTCGCACATTCTGAACACCGGCGCCAGATTTCCCTGAGATCGTTCGAGCGCTGCGCGCACCCACTTCCAGAAGTCCTCCATTCGATCATGCCGGAAATAGAAGTTGGCCAGCGTCCATCTCGGCAGCCACAGGCGGTTGTGAACCTCCGCCAGCAACAGCAGCCGTTCGGCCCCGGCCAGGTCCCCCCGCCCCTCGGCCTCGTGCGCCGCCAGCGTCACCACCAGCGCATCCCGCGGATTCGCCCCCACCGCCCGCGCCCAATCCTCCCGCCCCGGCAAACCCCACCGCTCCCGGCTCTGCGCCAGCCGCGCCCAGCACCGCGCCTCCCCAGGTCTCTCCCGGCACAAACCCTCCAGCTCCGCCACCGTTGCCGCCGCCCCGAACCGCCGCTCCCAATTCGCCCGGCCCACCGCCGCATTTCCGGCAAAAAACAACGCCCCAAACACTGGAATCGAAACCAGCCACCGCCGATAAGTGTTGGGAACGTAGATCCTCATTCCGGGTCGTGCGAAGTGCCGATTCTACCATCAAGTAACATAGCCTTCAGGCTGTGGCGTGGCACAGGCTTCAGCCTGTGCCGCCCCCTAACTTGCCACGCCCCTGCCTTTCCGATAGTCTGGGGAAGACGCAAAGCAGCCACTCGATCACTCTCGTAACAAGGAAGTAACTTCGTGTCCAATCGACTCTCTCTTATTTCTCTCTTTTCCCTGATCTCGGCGGCCGTCGCGCTCGCCGGCGGTCCGGTCATCGGCGTCGCCACGTCGCCCGGAAAACTCCTCGTCGATCGCGTCGAAGTCGAGGGGAACTCCAATCTCTTTGACGGCGCCCAGGTCCGCGCCACTGCCCCCGTCCGCATCGATCTCAGCTCCGGAGCCCGCCTCACCCTCGCTCCCGGCAGCCAGGGCCGCGTCTATCAGAACCGCCTCGTGCTCGAGAACGGCGAAGGCGCCGTGCTCTCCGCCTCCGGCGCCCGCGTCGAAGCCCTCGGCTTCCAGGTGACCCCGTCCGCCCAGGCCCACATCGCCATCCGTGGCGGCAGCGCCCACGTCTCCGCCCTGAACGGCCCCGTCGCCGTCCGCAACAGCCAGGGCCTCATCCTCGCCCGCCTGAACCCCGGCTCGGCCCTCTCCTTCGAGCCCGCCTCAGGCCCCGCCGTCTCGCAGATGACCGGCACGGTCCGCTCCGAAAACGGACGCCTCTTTCTGCGCGATGAAATCACCAACCTCAACGTCGAGCTCCGCGGAGCCGCCCTCGCCTCTGAAGTCGGACGCCGCGTCGAAGTCTTTGGTCAGGCCGCCCCCTCCGCCGACAACCAGTCCCAGGTCATCCTTGTCGCGAGAGTGAACCGCCTGGCCGAAGACGCCCAGGAAGGCGGCAACCGCCGCGCCGGCGGAACCCCGCAGCAACAGCCCAGCACCCCGAATCGCCCCGCTTCGGGCGGAGGCGGCGGAATGTCCGCCGGAGCCAAAATCGCCATCGTCGCCGCCATCGGAGGCGGAGCCGCCGTCGGAGCCTGGGCCGCCACCAAATCCGACGAGTCCCGGTAACATAGGCTTCAGCCTGTGTGTGTTCGGTACCACAGGCTTCAGGCTGTGCTGCGTGTGTTGACTGCCCCAGCCTCCAGCCTGTGCCGTTCGTCCGCCCCTACTGCCCCATCCACCGGTTCAACACCTTGGCGTCCCCGCCCAGGAACGCCATCCGCCCATTATTCACCACCTCCCAGTCGATCTGAAGCGTGTTCAAATCTCGAAGCTTGAGCGTAATCTTCCCGGTCGAGGGCGAAGTCACCCGCCCCACGATCAGATCGCTCCCCACCTCCCCCTCGAACTCAAACCGGATCCGGGGATCTGTCCGGTCCCCAGCGGGCAGCGCGACGAGCGCGTCATAGGTCCCCTTGACCAGCGATCCCTCCTGCGAAATCTTCACCTTGATCACCCGGTCCGGAGCATTGTTCGAAGGAACAACGTCCATATTCAGAAACACCCACGAACCCGCGAAATTCGTAGGAGGCGCCACGGTCGGCCGCACGCGCCGCTGCAACCCCTCATCGATCTCCTGCCGCTGCAACTGCCCCACGCCCGCCGCCGCCACCGTCGCCTGCCGCCGCCGCGCTTGCTCCCGCAACCCCTGAAACCACTGCGTCCAGGCCTCCGTCTCCAGCCCAAGCCCCGACTCCCGCACCCCGAAATCCGCCACCAACTGCTCCATCGCCGCGATGACCTTCGCCCGCAGCATCAACACTTCCCCTTCCGGCAGCCCGCCCCGCTCCAGGCTCCCCCGCCACGACCTCACCAGCGACCCCAACTCCCCGAAATCCTCGATCAACTGTTTCAACCCCTGATACTGCGAACCCAGCCTCGACTCCCCCGTCGCCAGCTCCGCCGACAGCGCCTCCCCGTCCGCCGCAACCTCGGGCTCCAGCGCCCCCGCAAACGCTATCCTCTCCTCCGCACTCGCCGCGGCCCCCGCAACCGCCTTCCGTAACGGCTCAAGTTGCCCCTGATAATATGCCCGCGCCGCCAGGTAGTACCGCTGACGCCGCGGCCCGAACATCCGCCGCCGCTGCTCCGCCGCATCGATCCTCTGGACCGCGTCCCCTTGCCCAATCTCCTTCTCCAGGCTCCCGTCGCTGGCCGCGATCTCTTTGCTGGCCGCCACGAAATCCTGTCGCGCCGCCCTCAAAGCCTCCACCCCCTGCCCCCACACCCCGATACTCCCAGCCCCCATGAGGGCAACCGCCCCGAGCACCACTCGCTTCACTCTCAACCTCCTTCAACGGTCATCGCCATGAGCATTGTACCCGAACCACACAGCCCATTGTTCTCAATCCGCGCGTTCTTGAATTCGTGTCCGTCCGCGTCCCTCCGCGGCCCAATTTCCTTCTTCTTGTCTTCATCCGCGTTCTTCTGCATCGGCGTCCATCGGCATCCATCGGTGACCCACACTTTTTCTCCGAATTCCCGGATATTTTCACCCCCTCCGCCCACTACTCTATTGTTGAGAGCCGTGGTCTAACCCGGACTGATCCTCCCGTTATAGACTGGGGGGTTAGTTCTGTCGAGGCTCGCTCCCGGGTCCACCGTTCGAAGTCGATGCCTATCGGAAGAAAGGCCGCCGTGGGACTCACATAGCGGCAGCTTTGCCCAAAAAGCCACGTAGATGACCGAAAACCCCCGCTGGTACGCCCTCCGCGTCGCCCCCAACGCCGAAAAGGCCGTCGCCCAGTCCCTGCGCCTCCGCGGCGTCCAGGAGTTTCTCCCCCTCTACACCTCCCGCCGCCGCTGGTCCGACCGCACCAAGACCCTCGACCTCCCCCTCTTCCCCGGCTATGTCTTCCTCCGCGCCGACCTCGACCGCGCCCCGCGCCTCGTCACCCTCCCCGGCGTCCGCGGCTTCGTCGGCTTCACCCGCTCCCCCGAGCCCATCCCCGACGCCGAAATCGACGCCGTCCAACGCATCCTCGACTCCCAGCGCCGCCTCCAGCCCATGAAGCTCCTCCGCGAAGGCCAGCGCGTCCACATCCACCAGGGACCCCTCGCCGGACTCTCCGGCCTCCTGCTCCGCATCAAAAACGCCGATCACATCGTCGTGAGCCTCGAACTGCTCCAGCGCTCCGTCGCCGTCACCCTCGATGGCGACTCCGTCCTCCCCTATGCCTGAAGACCGCAACGAACTCCTCCCCGCCTCCGGCCGCCACCTCTCCCTCCAGCCCCAGCCCGGCTGGCAGGGCCTCCCCGCCAACGCCCAGCCCGTCATCTACTTCGCCGAGCCCGACTCCCCCCAGGACGACGTCAGCCTCCCCCTCTCCCACTACCTCTGGGTCCTCCGCCGCCACCTCTGGACCATCCTCGCCTTCATCGTCATCGTCATGGTGGCCACCGCCGTCGTCACCCTCCGCCTCACCCCCATCTACGAATCCACCGCCACCCTCTACGTCGACCGCAACGAGGCCCGCGGCATCGTCGGCCAGGAATCCCAGGTCGCCGCCACCTCCACCCTCGACGCCGAGTCCTTCCTCGCCTCCCAGATCCGCCTCCTCCAGTCGGACTCCGTCGTCCGCCCCGTCGCCCAGCGCTACAACCTCCTCGAAAAAGAACAGCAGTTCGCCAGGGCCTCCGACCGCGGCCGCGCCCAGGACGCCCCCATCCTCCTCAAGCGCCTCAAGGTCTCCCGCCCTCCCAACACCTACCTCCTCCAGGTCTCCTACCGCTCGGCCGACCCCCAGCTCGCCGCCGACGTCGCCAACGGCATCGCCGCCTCTTACATCGAGCACACCTACAACATCCGCATCCGCTCCTCTCAGAACCTCTCCCGCTTCATGGAGCGCCAGATCGAGGAGCTCCGCGCCAAAATGGAAGCCTCCAGCGCCAGGGTCGCCCAGATCGAGCGCGAGCTCAACGTCGTCAACCCCGAAGAGCGCACCTCCATCCTCACCCAGCGCCTCACCCAGTTGAACGCCGAGCTCACACGCGCCCAGGCCGAACGCGTCCGCTTCGAGTCCGAGTACAACGCCACCCGTTCCGGCGAACTCGAGGCCGCCCAGGTCTCCGGCCAGGGCGAAGGCATTCGGAAGCTGATCGAGCGCCGCAACGAGCTCGAGGAGAAGTTCGCTGAGATCAAGGCCCACTTCGGCGTCAACCACCCCGAATACCGCAAGGCCCAGGCCTCCGTCGCCGCCCTCCAGTCGCAGATCGACGCCATGCGCTCCAGCGCCGTCCGCCGCGTCGAGGTCGAGTACCGCCAGGCCCTCAACCGCGAAACCCTCCTCGCCAAGGACGTCGCCGAGTCCAAGGCCGAAATCGACCGCCTCGCCGGCCGCTACATCGAATACCAGCGCGCCAAGCGCGAAGCAGACGCCGACAAGACCCTCTACGAGGAGCTCAACCGCAAGATCCGCGAAGCCGGCATCAACGCCGGCTTCCAGAACAACATGGTCCGCGTCGCCGACCCCGCCCGCGCCGCCTGGAAGCCCGTCTTCCCCAAGCTTTGGCTCAACCTCCTCCTGGCGTTCCTGTTCTCCTCGCTCGCCGCCGTCGGCGCCGCCATCCTCTCCGACACCCTCGACAACACCGTCCGCGACCCCGAGCACCTCACCCGCTCCCTCCGCACCCACATCCTCGGCACGCTGCCCTCGATGCGCAACACAAAGGAGCTCCAGATCCCCGCCGCATTCTCCGAAACCGGGGGCGCCGAGCTGATCCTCGCCAACGGCCACGCCCAGCCCGACCGCGCCCTGAGTTCCTACGAAGAAGCGATCCGAACCATCCGTTCGACGATCCTCCTCTCCGACTTCGACCGCAGAGTCAGGTCCCTGTTGTTCACCTCCGCGACCGCCAACGAAGGTAAATCCACCTCCGCCTCCCACCTCGCCTGGGCCCACGCCGAGCAAAACAAGCGAACCCTGCTCATCGACTGCGACGTCCGCCGCCCCAGCCAGCACAAGATGTTCGGAATGCCCGTGGGGCTCGGCCTCTCCAACGTCCTCAACGGAGAAATCGGCTGGCGCGAGGTCCTGAGCCGCCCCGAGAACAACGCAAACCTGGACGTCATCACCGCCGGCCCCCCGTCTCGAAGAGCGGCCGACCGGATCGGTTCGACGCTGGTGGAGATGTTGGACGAAATGTCCCGAGAGTACGACCTCGTCATCCTGGATGCTCCACCCCTCTTAGGCTTCGCTGAATCCCTACAGTTAGCCGCCGCCGCCGACGGAGTGATCCTGGTCACGAAAGCCGGGGACACCAGCCGCAAAGCCGTGGCCGCCGCCCTCTCGACGCTTTCTCATCTGCGTGCCAACACCCTCGGTGTCATTCTCAACCAGGTGAAAAAGCACCACAGCGACCACTACCACTACTACGGCTACTACGGCAGCAGCAAATACGCCCGCTCCGCGGACGCCGGCAGCGCGCAAGAAACATGATTCTCACCCTGACTGTGACAGTGTTGGCAGCTCTCAGCCGGACTGTGTTCTGTGGACTAAAGCGCCCGGCCCTATTGTTCGACGGCCAACAAGACGATTCATAAATCAATGCAGTACAAGACAAGAATCATCCCCCAAGTCTTGATCTTTTTGATGATCCTGGTGACGCCCGCCGCCGCCTACACAGACCCGGGCAGCGGCCTGATGCTCTGGCAGATCCTGGGGGCCGCCGCCGTCGGCTCCCTCTTCTATGTAAAGCGTTTCCTCTCCTGGTTCCGCAGAAAGTAACATAGCCTTCAGGCTGTGGTGTGTTGCCGTAGCACAGCCTCTGGGCTGTACGTGTTTCTTTCCGTATACGTGCAAACTTGCGCCCGCGTGTGAGCCCCCCTGCTCTCCTCCAGTGTCCTGACGTTTCTGGACCCGTGCCCCCCACCCCAGCCGCCTTCCGCGACCCCGCCGGCCGTCTCCACTGGAGAGGCGATCGTCTCTTCAGAACGGTCACCGAATCCGGCCTCCCCGCCGCGAACCTCTTCCTGAACTCCGAACTGCGCAAGCACTTCGAAGGCAGCCTCATCGAAACCAGACCCCTGACCCCCGAAGAAGCGAAATCCCAAAACCTCCCCGAATCGGCATTAATCCTCGAACACCGCCCCATAGACTTCCCGAGCTACCCCGCCGAATGGTCCCCGGCGATGTTGGCCTCGGCCGCCCGCCTGACCCTGGATCTGGCCGAAGCCGCGCTCGAATCCGGAGCCGGCCTGAAGGATGCCACCCCTTACAACATCCTCTTCGAAGGCCCCCGCCCCGTTTTCGTAGACGCCCTGAGCTTCGAGCCCCGCGACCCCCTCGACCCCATCTGGCGTCCGATGGCCCAATTCGAGCGTCTCTTCCTCTATCCCCTCGCGGCGGCGGTCCACTGCGGAATCCCCCTTCCCCAGTCCTACGGAATTCGCCGCGAGGGCCCCGAGCCCGAAGAGCTCGCGAGCTGGGCCGGACCCATCCGCCGCTGGCTCCCGCCCTTCCTGACCCTTGCCACCCTCCCCGCGCGTCTGGGCCGCGCGCCGCGAGTCGAAACCGAGGAATTCTACGCCCCACGAAAGGCGAGGAGCCCTGCGCAGGCCCGTTTCATCCTCGAAAGAACCTTCAAAGGCCTCCGCCGCCGCCTCGAATCCCTCGCCGCGAAGGCCGCCGCGCGCTCCGGCTGGTCCGGCTACCAGGCCGAAGCCTGCCACTACGCCCCCGAAGATCTCAAGGCGAAGGACGACTTCGTCCGCCGCGCCCTGGCCGCCCTCCCCGCCGGCTCGCGCGTCCTGGACATCGGAGCGAACCTGGGCCGCTACAGCCGCATGGCGGCCCAACTGGGCCACCGTGTGATCGCGATCGACGCCGACCCCGTCGTGATGGACCATCTGTTCCACGCAGCCTCAAAGTCCGGAGAGGACATACTCCCGCTGGTGATGGATCTCGCGAACCCGACCCCCGCCACCGGTTGGAACAACGCCGAAACGAGGTCATTCCTCGACCGCGCCCAAGGCAAATTCGACTGCGTCCTGATGCTCGCCGTGATCCACCACCTCGAGATCACCCACCGCATCCCTCTGGAAGAAATCGTCGCCCTGGCCGCAAAGCTCACAAAGAACTCAGTCCTCGTCGAGTACGTCGGCCCCGCCGACCCCCAATACCGCCGCCTCCTCCGCGGCCGCGCGGCCCTCCACGAAACCGAGAACACTCAAGAAAACTTTGAAGCCGCCTGGCCCCCAGCCTTCCTCGACCACGCATCAGCTCCGATCCCGACCCGCGACCGCAAGCTCCACCACTTCCACCGCCAAGCCCAGTGACCGCCCCCGACCTCATCACGCGCCCCCCGGCCGCCGCGCCTCCACACGCGTCGTTCCCAGTCACCCTCCGCACCCGCGCCCGTTGGTGGAAAGATGTTGTTGTTTCCCTATCCCTGGCCAATCTGCTCTTTCTCAGGGTCTGGGCTGAGTCTCCGCCTTATTTGAGTGCTGAGTTGACGGCATTCAGGAAAGGCCCCTTCAACGCCATTCACTTCCTGGGTCTGGGTCTTAACATTGTCCTTTTCGCGAGCGCCATTCTCTGTATGATTTCATGGTGTGGAAAAAAAACCTCACGCAGAATCCGCACTGCCATGTGGGCTTTGGGCTCCACCGTTCTGGTCTTAGCTCTTAACTCTGTTCGGATGGCATTATATGAAATCATCGCTCCGCTCAAACTTGTGTATTGGGAACACATGCTAGGGCCAGTCGGAACTCGCCTGGCCCTCATGTTCTGCCTCGCTTTAGCGGGCTGCTTCCTCTACCGGTTTCGTTCCGTCGTCCCTTCGCTGGCAAAGGCGCTTTTGCTCATACTTGCTCCGTTGCTGCCGCTGAATGTCTCATTGGCGTTCTGGCAATGTGCACAGCAGCATGGCGTCAATTGGACAGAACAAAGACCTGAACCGACCATGCGCGTCCCGACTTCGCAACGCCGTGTGGTTTGGATTCTCTTCGACGAGTGGGACTATCGCTTGACATTCGAAGCCAGACCTCATGGCCTCCGCCTGCCAACTTTCGACCGGCTCATGAAGACCTCATATAGCGCTTCTCAAGCGGCACCTCCCGGCGCGAGGACCACTGAATCTGTGATTTCCCTTTTCCTAGGTCGACAGGCAAGTTCAGTGAGGGTCAACGGCGTCAATTCGATATCGTACCAGCTTGCGGGCAGCGGGAACTGGCATGACCTCACTGTTGACAACACGCTTTGGCAAGCCTTGACGAGTAAAGGCCTCTCAACGTCGCTCGTTGGCTGGTACTTTCCCTACTGCCGCTTTTTCGGGAGCAAGATTAACTCCTGTGCCTGGTTCGAGGCGAGCTTCTCCGGTTTTCCGGAGTTTGCCGGATTATTGAGCACGGTTGGCGAGCAGGCTCGCTCCCTCGCTTCAACACAAAGATTCTCTTTACTCGGACGGCCGTTGGGGTATTCGAAATACTTAACCACTCACTTTACCTGGTGGAACGCCGCGCTGGCTGCTGCTCGAAACCCGCGGCATTCAGTCGTGTTCTTGCACTGCCCAATCCTCCATGCCCCGTACTACTATAATGACGCGACTGGACAATTCGATCTCCCGGGTTCTCCCCTTCGCGGATATTTCGGTGCCCTTCGGTTAGCCGATGCATTTCTTGCTCGCCTGACAAATGAGCTCGCGAATGCAGGGCTAGAGCACAACACTCTCTTGGTGCTGACTGGCGATCATTCGCTTCGTTCGGCGGCTGCATTAGGCATACCCCGCGATATGCGCGTACCGCTGCTCATTCACTCGACAAACACCGCTAATATGGAGTTATCCTATCCGCTCAGCACTATTGCATTGCGCTTTGTTATTGAGGAGTATGTCGCTTCCGCCTCCGACCTAAAACAGCTTGTGCACCGATACCTCGGTCCGTCGCAACCGCCGGTCCCGGAGTTGCCCCTGTCCCAGTCCGACTGATAAATGCCACTTGATTCTCAAAATCCGACTTCGGTGGCGGGTCTACTCTGGCTCCTGACTCTGCCCTTGGTAGTTTGGGGAAAGCCCCGCCTGGCGCTCCTGGGATGGGGGATGGGGCTCATCCTTGATGCCACGGGTGCGGCCATAGGCTCTAACGAGAATATAGGCTACGTCAATGCGTTTAAGACGCTTGCCTCCCCGCTGATCCTTCTCTTCAGGCTAGCCGACCTTCGGCATCTTAGGTTAACCCCATACGAAAGCGCCTGGCTTGCATTCTGCACATACGTGCTTTTTGCCGATCTCTGGTCCCCCTTCGCCCTGGCCGGACTCAAAATGAGCGGCCACCTCGTTGGAGTGTTTCTCGGGATGCTATCTCTGCGAATTGCGTTCAGTCAGGGACTGGTTCGGCCGCGTGACATCACCGCTTTCGTTTTCTTCTGCTTCGCTGTTGCCGTGTTCCAGACGACGCTTTTTGGCGCCCAAGCCTACGGATTCGAGGCGGCCACGGGTCGTACACGCTTCACTGCATTCATCACACCGCAACTCTTCGCTTGTTTGCTAGTGGCGCTGTTCGCAGTGGGTGCTACATCGCCCGAACTCAAGAACTGGAAGCGCGTCTCGCTGTTGATCCTGTTGCTCAGCGGCCTCTACTGGAATGGAAGCCGCACCTGGATGGCCGGACTTCTGGTGGCCGCGTTAATCTGGGCATGCACATCGGGTACTCGACGCTTCGCGGCTTTGGCGATCGTTACAGCTGTCATTGGTGCGATTCTTTCGCTCATGGCAGCGGCCGGCCGCGGCTTTGGTTGGGAAGAGCTGGCGAATCGAAGCCGGCTTTTCGCCACGATTCATTCGCTCAGCGTTGGCGGGACGGGAGCAGTAGACGTTGGTCTCGGAACATATTGGTTCCGTGCGCGACTGTACCAAGGCGTCTATCAAGAATTGCTAAGTGCATCGCCGCTTACCATTATTTTCGGTCATGGTACAGCAAGCGGTGGGTACATCGCGGTGACATACCTCTTTCAACATTACTTCCGCGTTGCCTTGGATCCGAACCGCGTCATTCATAATGAGTGGCTCAGGATCACCTACGAGTGGGGTATCCTTGGCCTCGTCCTCTGGTTCTGGTTTCTCATTTCAGTGGTCAACTACTGGTGGAAACGGACCAAGTCGCATCTGCGGCTCAGCTCTCGCGCTACTCTATTCTATCTGCCAGGGCTCCTGATTGGCCTCGCCACTGAAAACGTTTTGGCTGGCCCTGCCCTCGTTTGCTTGACTCTCTGCATATGCTCTGATACTGAAGCGCGTGGCACATCCATTCACGAAATGATCCGTTCAGTTTCTTGTCGGCTCAGTCAATGGTCACGCCTCTCGCGCCCTGGCATAGGAATCGCACGCTGATTGGGTCAGGCGGTTTATGTTTTACTTTATCAGAGATTGTATTTTTTCTTCCTTCTACAGGAACAATCCTGGGGAGATATTGCAGTTGGTTCGGGCGAAACTGAAGCTCCGGCAATTTCGATGCTCCACCGTCAACCAGTTCTTGGGTCGGCACGGCATTTCTCCGCAACAATGCGAAGGGTTGTCCGCCTGGAGCGAAGATATTGCGGCCATGCGTAAGTCCTTGTACGATGCGGGGCTTGGTCAAGGTGGAGTGAGCGAAGAGGATGGCTCGATTCTGTATTCGTTGGTGAGAGCGCTTTGTCCGAGCGTGGTTGTGGAGACGGGGATTGCGGCGGGCGTTTCCAGTTCGTACTTGGCGGCGGCTCTTGTGGACAATGGCGAAGGCGATATGTACTCCATCGATCTTCCCGCTGAATCCGTGGCGACCTCGCCAATGGCAGACGGGAGCTGCTACAACTGGCAGAAACACGGGGTTGGCTGGGCCATTCCCCCTCGTATCCTCGAGCTCCTCGGCGCTCGAAGACATGTGCTGCTCGGTGATGTGAGGCAGATCCTTCCTCGGCTCCTCCAGAACCTGGGGACGATCGACTTCTTTTTTCACGACGACCTTCATACACCGGACCACATGCTCTGGGAGTACTCCCTCGTATGGCCATACCTACGTAACGGTGGCGCGCTCGTTTCCGACGATTGCAATGCTGGTTGGGTCACTTTTGTCAAGCGCAACAGTCTTGGCGACCTGGCACTGACAAACGTTCAAAATTTGGCATTAGCGCGAAAGTAAAATGCTGCACATTGCTATATTTGACTATATTACGACTCGTGCCAATCCAGCCGGTTCGTGTCAGCGCGCGATCATTGAGCAACTCGGGCGAGATCACCAAATTACGTTGTTTTCTGTTGAGTATGATAGTGTCCCGGGCGTCTCTGTCCGATGGGTGAAAGTGCCCTGTCCGCGCCGTCCGCTCTTCGTGTTGTTCTGGACTTTTCATGCTCTTGCAGCGCTGATTTATTTCATACATCGCGTCCGCTATCGGCGATCGTTCGACGTCATTCAGTTTGTTGAGTCGAACTTCGCATTTGGTGATCTGTGCTATTCTCATTTTTGTCATACAACCTATTTAAAGCGATATTTCTCATGGCGCGGCGCTTCCAAGCTGAGGGCTGTTGCGAGATGGTTGGACCATTGGTCGCACTCCATCCTTGAAAGACGAACCTACAGGCGAGCGAAGCTCATCGTTGTACCTTCTCGCGGCCTGGCGATGGAGATTCAGCGGACGTTTGAGATAGCTGATAAGAGCATTAGGGTGGTCAGCAATCCATTGAAATGCAAAGGCGATCCGGTGCTGTCTTACGACGAGAAGGTGAGGATCCGGCGGACGTTGAGTTTGCCCTCAGAGGGCCGCTTGCTCGCATTCGTTGCTCTTGGGCATTTTGAGCGGAAGGGCCTGCCTGAACTCATCATGGCGCTGGACGGGATCGTTTCTGATTCCAGCATTCGGCTCGTCGTTGTCGGCGGAGATCCTTCTTCTTTTATTCCCTATGCGCGGCTTGCAGCTCGTCTGGGGCTTGGAGAAAGGGTTGTTTTCCGCAGTACCGAATCGAACCTGACCCCTTACTATCAGGCTGTCGATGCCCTCTGCCTACCATCCAGGTATGAAGTCCTGCCACTTGTCGCCATTGAAGCAACCGCGTTCGGTCTTCCAATTCTCTGTACGCCCGTGAACGGCCTGGCTGAGATCGTCGTGGACGGCTTCAACGGCTTTCGAATCCCGGAGTGCGATCCAACGGCCATCCGCTGCGCCATTCGGCGGTGGCTGTCGCTCGACAAAAATAGCCTCGCGCAGATGAGCCTTGCGGCTCTGGAGTCATCGCGCGCGTTCTCGCCTGAATCTTTTGGCGACCGATGGCGTGCCGTTTACCGCGATTTGGATCCTCCCAGTGTTGACGCCTTCTCCAGTTCGTCGGGCAATTTTCAAACTGAAAACTAGCCAAACATATTTGAAATTTCCGAGCCCAGCTTCGCGAGCCGCTG
>CAYYNC010000075.1:0-24525 GCA_964472745.1 uncultured Solibacteraceae bacterium | reverse complement strand
CGCCGCGCCCTCGTTGTACATCCCGGGCCGTCCCCACCCGCGAGCCCCACCTAGCTTGGCCACCGCCGCAGCCATCACGCGAGCGAGCGGCGGATGCTGCGCCTCGTATGTGTACGTCCCCTTTTCCAGCCACTCCATGCCGCACGCGATGTGCGCCGGCTCGTCGATCGTGTGGTTGAACACCGTGTACGTCAGCGCGATCCTTGCCGTTCCCAGTGCCGCCAGCACGACGGCGATCCACACCGCCCGCCGCTCGATGAACGCTCCAGCTCGCGCCCACACGTCTGGTCTCCTCGCAGCTTCCGCCTTCTTTTTCGCTGGTTTCGCCATGAAAGTGCCAGTTTAGCCCGGCCCGCTACAATGAAGGGAATGCATTTCTTGACGACAACCGCGCTTGCGACGGCTCTGGGCGCCCTCGCACTCGCTGAACCCCCCAAGCCCCAGTTGCCTGCCCCCTACCATACGCCCTCGGCCTCGAATGCGCCCACCGTTATCACGCGCCCCGGCGGCGCCCGGCTCCGCCTCCCTGCCGGCTTTACGATCGACGAGTTCGCCACGGATTTCGAGCGTCCGCGCTACATGATTCCAGGACCCGACGGCACGGTCCTGCTTTCCGATTCCGGCCGCAAAGGCAGCGTCTACGTTCTCTTCGACAAGGACAAAGACGGCAAGTCCGAAGACCGCAAGCAGCTCATCACCGGCCTCGACCGCCCCTACGGCCTGGCCCGGTGGAAAGACCACCTCTACATCGCCGAAGCCTCCTCCGTGAAGCGCTACAAGTTCGACCCCAAGGCCCTCACGC
Organism: uncultured Solibacteraceae bacterium; assembly: GCA_964472745.1. Classification (GTDB taxonomy): domain Bacteria; phylum Acidobacteriota; class Terriglobia; order Bryobacterales; family Bryobacteraceae; genus CAYYNC01. The sequence continues at coordinate 23,723 of CAYYNC010000075.1, read as the reverse complement.
TCGGTCCCGGCGAAGAGATTGTCAGCCTCAAGGACGTGGCCGACGGCCACTGGACGCGCACCATCCTGTTCGATCGCAAAGGCGAGAAGTTCTACCTCGCCGTCGGCTCGCGCTCCAACGTCAGCCCTGGCGAGCCCGAAATCCGCGCCGCAATCTCGCGCTTCAACCCCGACGGCACGGGCCGCGAGATTATCGCCGGCGGCACGCGCAATCCCATCGGACTCGACTTCTACCCGGGCACTGATACCCTCTGGGCCGCCGTCCAGGAGCGCGACGGACTCGGCGACGACCTCGTCCCCGACTACTTCACCTCGATCCAGCCCGGCGGCTTCTACGGCTGGCCCTACGCCTACATCGGACCCAACGAAGAGCCCCGCAACAAGGGCCAGCGGTCCGATCTTGTCGCGAAAACAATCGTCCCCGATGTTGTTCTACCCGCCCACGTCGCCGTCCTTGACTCACGCTTCTACACCGGCAAGATGTTCCCAGCGCGCTATCGTAACGGCGCCTTCCTCGCTTATCACGGCTCCTGGAACCGCGCCCAGCGCATCGGCTACTCGGTCGTCTTCGTCCCTTTCAGGGACGGCATGCCCTCCGGCCCTCCGGAAGACTTCCTCACCGGATTTCTGCTAGACCCAAGTAAGAAAGAAGTTTGGGGCCGCCCCGTCGGCCTTCTCGAGCTGAGCGACGGAAGCCTGCTCGTCTCCGACGACGGCGGTAACAAGATATGGCGCATCAGTTACACAAGGTAATCACGCTTTTCTTCACAATCCTCGTTCTCACCGGGGCCGCTCAGTCCAAGCGGCCCTTTTCGCACAAGTACCACCTCGAAACCCAGGTCTCGTACTGCCAGGGCTGCCATACCGGCGCCGAGAAATCCACCAAGGCCGAAGACAACCTGCTTCCTTTCCACGACGCCTGCGCGCGCTGCCACGACGAGACGCGGATCAAGGAGCCGCGCGTTCTCCAGGTGCACAGGTTCAACCACAAGCTGCACCTTGAAATGGGCAATCCCGGACCGCTCATCGCCGGCGCGTTGAAGGCCGGAACGTGGCTCGGCAAGGCCTCCGAGCGGCCCGCATCCATTAACACAAAGGACGCCTGCCTCGCCTGCCACCACGGCATCGAGAAATCCGAGAACATCACGGACGCCGACGGCAAGGCCCACTTCCCGCGCATGGGCGACTGCCTCGTCTGCCACAACCAGATCAATCCTCCAGAGTCCTGCAAGCAGTGCCACGTCGAGTCCGCTTCCTTCAAGATCCGGCCTGCGTCGCACACGCAGGAATTCGTCGACGCCCACGCCGCCAAGAACTCAAACATCGACAAGTCCGATTGCTCCTCGTGCCACGGAAAGAAGTTCACCTGCAAAGGCTGTCATTAGCCGCCTGCGCGCTGCTCCTTGCAGCCGCAAGTGCACCGGCGCAAATCCGCGGCGCGGCGCTGATCTCCAAGCCCCGGCCCGTGCTCTGGACGTGGGGCGACGAGCTTACCGAGTGGTCGCTCGACACCCTCGCGCCGCGAGTCCTCATCCCCCACGCGGACCTCGCCGCAGGTTGCGTCGCTGACGAGGGCCTGCTCGCACTGAGCCGCTCCCGTCTTGTCCTCCTCAAGCCTCCGCGCTTCACCGAAGTGGTCCTCGAGCGCCGCACTGACTTCCGCGACTGCCTGCCCTTCACACTCTCGGGCCGCCGCGGAGTTCTGATCCCGCACCTCCACGCGCAGCTCCGCTTCTACGAGTTCCGGTGGCCCTATCGCTACCACGAGCTTTACTCCATCTACACCCCCTCAAAACAGGGCGGCCTGCTCGCCCACGATGTCGACAATGATGGCGCAGTCGATCTCTTCCTCGGCAACTACTGGGTCCGCAACCCCGGCCGCCTTGGTCTCCCGTGGCGCCTCTTTGCCGTCAACACCTACTACGACACGCCTGACTCCGCCCTCGCCCGCCTCGCCCTCCTGCGCCTCCCAGGCAGGCGCGAAGCTGATCTCGTTTGGGCCGAATCGGAAGCCGCCCCGGCTCGCATCGCCTGGCTCGAACGCCCCGCTTCAGTTGCCGGGCACTGGACGCCCCATCTGATCGAGCCTGCCCTGAATCACCCAAGAGCCCTCCTCACCACCGCAACCCCGCCGGCAATCTATGTCGGCCACGACGACGGAATCACCCTCTTCCGTTTCGAAGACGGACGCTTCACCGCGTCGAGCGTCTACCCCGGCCCTGCCGTGATCGCCCTGTTCCCGCTCCCAGGGAGAAAACTCCTCGCCGTCTCCCCCGACCGCCCCCGTATCTTCACCGTCCCCGGCTACAATCAGCAAGGATCAGCCCATGAAGCCGGTCGTCAAGGTTTTTCGATCCTTTCACCCAGCCGAGCAGGCCGGCCGTGAATACTACGCTTCGCTCACCCCCGGCCAGCGCGTCGATATCGTCCTCCAACTCCAGAACCCTCTTCGCGGCCCCAATAACCCCGCTTCCGAAAGACTTGCGCCGGTTTGAATTGTTCCGCTCGAACGGGGTTGAGTTCCTGGTCGTGCACCTCATCCGCATCAAGCGTGCGGCCCTCCGTCCGCGCAACCTGTCCGGTCTCGCGTCCCTGGGCCAATAATCCCGTCCCCTACCCCGCGATCGTGTAACCTGACGCCTGCCCTTTCGCGCCTTGTCATTGTTGGCCCGGCCCGCATCGACAGGCCGGTCACCAGGAGTCCCCCATCATGAAATCACTCACCACGTTCGCCCTGTGCATGCTGTTGCTCTCCGGCCTCGCCTTCGCCGCCTCCATCGACGGCAAGTGGGTCTCCGAGCGCAAAATGGAGCGCGAGGGGCAGTCCTTCACCATCACCCAGACCTTCGATCTCAAGGCCGAAGGCAATACCCTCACCGGCAAGATGACGATGGCCTTCGGTGACATGGAGCCCCGCACCATGGACCTCAAAGACGGCAAGATCGACGGCAACAAGTTCTCCTTTGTCGTGGTCCTGGAAACGCCGAACGGCGAGTTCAAAATGAACTACACAGGGACCATCGAGGGCGACACCCTAAAGGGCGAAACGGTCCGCGAAGGCGGCCAGGCGCGCCCCTTCGAAGCCAGGCGCAAGTAGCGCGCTACCGCCTTAGATAGGAATCCTCGCCGCGAATCCAATCTTCGCGGCGAGGCGAAAACACGTCCGTGGCGACGCTGTCCTCCAGCGCCTCCACCCAGTGCGGCGCATCCGGCGGAACCGCCAGCGCCTCGCCCGCCTCCAGAATCAGCTCCTCGCCGTCCACCACGAACTTCAGCCGGCCCTTTTCGAGCATCGTCACCTGCTCGTTCTCGTGCTTGTGTTCCGGCACCAGCGCGCCGCGCATCAGCTCCAGCCGTGCGATCGTCAGCCGTTCGGCATGAATCGCCTGCCGCGTCAGCCGCGGATTCATGTGCTCCTTGTGGATCTCTCGCCAGCAGAATCTCTTCACGGCCCGTAGTGTATCATGTGGTTTGTCTTGCATTTGACGGAGTCCCGATGAAAGGCGTTGTTCTCGCTGGCGGGAAGGGGAGCCGGCTCTATCCCCTCACCAAAATCACCAACAAACACCTGCTCCCCATCTACGACCGTCCGATGATCTATTACCCCATCCAGACGCTCGTCGACGCCGGAATCAGCGACATCCTTATCGTCACCGGCGGCTCCCACGCCGGCGACTTCCTCCAGTTGCTCGGCAACGGCAGGGAGTTCGGCCTCCAATATCTCGGTTACACCTATCAGGAAGGCGAAGGCGGCATCGCCGACGCCCTCAAGCTCGCCGAAGAGTGGTCCGAAGGACAGAGCCTGTGCGTCATCCTCGGCGACAACATCATCGAAACCTCCATCCGCGGCCCCGTCGACGCATTCCGCGCCCAGAAACGCGGCGCCCGCATCCTCCTCAAGGAGGTTCACGACGCCGAGCGCTTCGGAGTCGCCGAGATCGACGGCGGCCACGTCATCAACATTGAAGAGAAGCCGGCGCACCCGAAATCGAACTACGCCGTCACCGGCATCTACATGTACGACCAGTCGGTCTTCGACAAAATCCGCACGCTCAAGCCCTCCGCGCGCGGCGAGCTCGAGATCACCGACGTCAATAACGCCTACATCCGCGAAGGCTCGATGGCCTTCTCGTTCCTCGAGGGTTGGTGGACCGACGCCGGAACGTTCGATTCTCTCCGGCGCGCGTGCAACCTCGTCGCCGAATCGCGCGCCGAATCGTCAAATGAACACCCTGCCTCCTGAGCTGCGCCTGCCCTCTTGCGAGAAGGGCATCGGCAACGTCATCGCCGCCGCCTCGTCTCCGGACCTCATCGACGGCGCCCGCATCGCGCCGCTCGCCGTCTGGCCCGATGACCGCGGCTACTTCCTGGAGCTCGCGCGCTCCCGCAACGGCCTGAATGCGAACTTCCCTCCCGAGTCCACCCAGATCAGCGCCGCGCTCACCTATCCCGGCGCGATCAAGGCCTTCCACTACCACCTTCATCAGACCGACCTCTGGGCCGTCGTGCAGGGCATGCTGCAAGTGGCTCTTGTCGATCTTCGCCCCGGCTCGCCCACCTTCGGCCGCAAGAACACCCTGTACATCGGCTTGCTGCGCCCCTGGCAGGTGCTGATTCCGCCGGGCGTCGCGCACGGCTACAAGGTGATCGGTACTCAGCCCGCCGTGCTCGTCTATCTCACGGACCGCATCTACAATCCAAGCGACGAGGGCCGCATTCCGCACAGCGAACCCGGAATCGCCTACGATTGGGAACTCCAGCACAAATGAGACTGCTCATCACCGGCGGCGCGGGCTTTATCGGCAGCGCCTTCATCCGCCTGGCGCTTGCCGAAAACTGGACCTCGCGCCTCGTCAACCTCGACAAACTCACCTATGCCGGCAATCTCGAGAATCTCGCCTCAGTCGAGTCCGACCCGCGTTACCGCTTCGTTCACGGCGACATCTGCGACGACGTGCTGGCCGCGTCGCTGCTTGCGGAAGAGACTCCCGACGCCATCGTCCACTTCGCCGCCGAATCGCACGTGGACCGGTCCATCCTCGGCCCCGCCGCCTTCATCGAAACCAATGTGCGCGGCACTTTCACGCTGCTCGAGGTCGCGCGCAGAGCGAAGCTCCCGCGATTCCTCCACGTCTCCACCGACGAGGTCTACGGCTCCATTCCCGAGCCCCACGACGCCGGCGAAACGTGGCCGCTGAAGCCATCCAGCCCGTATTCGGCATCGAAGGCCGCCAGCGACCTTCTGGCGCTGTCCTACTTCACGACCTTCAAGCTGCCCGTCGTTGTTACGCGCGCCTCGAACAACTACGGCCCTTACCAGTTCCCCGAAAAACTCATCCCGCTGATGATCGCCAACGCCCTTGAAGACAAGCCCCTGCCGATTTACGGCGACGGCATGCAGGTGCGCGACTGGCTCTACGTCGACGATCACTGCCGCGCGATCTGGGCCGCGCTGCACAAGGGCCGCGAAGGCGAGATCTACAACATCGGCGGGTCGCGCGCCCTGCCCAACCGCGAGGTCGTCCGCATGATCCTCGCGCAGCTCGGCAAGCCCGAGTCGCTCATGCGGCCGGTCGCAGACCGCCCGGGCCACGACCGCCGCTACGCGATCACCACCGAGAAGCTCGAGCGCGAAACCGGCTGGCGCGCCCTCATGCCCTTCGAGCAAGGCCTCGCGCGCACCATCGAGTGGTATCGCGTGAACGCCGCCTGGGTGGCCCACGTCCGCTCCGGCGAGTACCAGACGTATTACGAACGCAACTACGCCAACCGATGAAAGACTTCTTCGATCCCGTGTCCGGCGGAGGCGAGGTCATCTGTTTGCTGCTGGCGCAGAAATAGCAGTCGCGCGGCATGGTGCACCCTGAACGTTTCCAGCCGTCTGCGTGGTCTGGCTCGCGGGTCGTAGCTGCCTGCCGGTCGGATCAGCGCCCTTCCAGGAATTCCTTCCCGAGAAAGACGGTGTGCGTGGCGGCGGTCTCGTAGCCCATGCGCTCATAGACAGGCCGGCCCGCTCCGGTCGCATGGAGAAACGTCGGACAATCTCCATGCGCCTGGCGCGCCGTCTCCAGCGCATGGCGCATGGCGGCGTCGGCGTAGCCGCGGCGCTGCTGGCCGGGCGATGTGGCCACCAGCGCGACATACCGGTAGCCCTCGGCCATCATCACCGCTGCGCAGGACACGGGCTGCCCTCCCTTCACTCCCAGCACCGCGAAGTGATCCTCCCAGAATTCACGCCGGCCCCAGACCGGCTTGCCGGCGTCGAGGGGCATGCCGTAGGCCGCGGCGTTCACATCGAAGAGCGCCTCGCACTCCGCATCTTTCTCAGGCGCCCCGAGCTCGAGGCCCTCGGGAATCCGCGACGGGGGCGCGACATGCTCTGCCAGCATCCCGGTGAGAGGCATCAGGGGCGCGAACCCGCATTCCTCCAGCCTGGCCGCGCAGTCCGTGCCCGGGCCCAGGGCCTCATGGGTCACGACAAAGAGCCAGGGAACACCGCGGGCGGCAGCCCACTCGCGTGCGACGTTCGCACACGCCTGCAACTCGTCAGCCGAAATCCTTCTCCCCGTCGCGAAGGCCATGTTGAAGAACGGGATCGGGACGCCGCTGAAAACGCACTCCAGTCCTTCGGCGGAGTACGAGCCACGGCCCGGCGACGCGGCGCACATGATCCTCCAGGCCGCGAGGAACTGGCTGATGCTCAAGTCGATCTTGCCGCCCATTGGCTCTTCCTGCTCCGAACTGAATTCAAACGTGTCAACCTTGCACGGCGCGCGCCGCCTGCGCCGTGTCGGTGTACTGCTGAAATCCCGTGACGCGGCCGTCGGTCACACGCCAAATGTGCGCGAACTGCGCATCGATGGACTTGCCGGTGGCTTTATACGTGCCGCGGTAGCGTCCGAGGACGACCGTGGTGTCACCGGCATCGAAGATCTCGTCCGGGATGGCCTGGAATTGCTCCCACTCCGTGGCGAGGCGGAAAAACAGCCCTTCGGCGATGGCGCTCGGCCCAACGTATGGGTTCCGGTCGGCATAGGGAAAGTTCTCAGCCTCGTTCCAGACGATGCCGGAGTCCATGGCCGCCAGCACCGCCGGCGCGTCGCCCCGGGCGAAAGCGGCATACAGGTTCCTGATGAGGTCGGCATTGGCTTGGGACATAGAGATTTTGTCAACTCTACCCCGGCCGGGCACACGAACACAAGAGAGTGAGTTGAGGTATTTTTGCCCCTGGCGCACGACTTTCGCGGCCAGTCGGCTGGAATCGTCTGATTATCTCCGCGCTTTTCAGCGGCTTGTGCCTCCCGGCGGCGAACGGCTCGTGCAAGTCGGGCGGCGCGGTTCCTGCGCGGCGCTTTCCTTATGCCTGACTTCAAGACTCTCATCGGCGGACTCTCTTTTGCCGAATGCCCGCGCTGGCGCGACGGCAGGCTCTATGTGTCGGACTTCTACACGCACAGAGTGCTCGCGGTGTCTCCTGACGGCGCCGCCGAGCCCGTAGCGCATGTGCCGCAGCAGCCCGCGGGTCTCGGCTTCCTGCCCGACGGCCGCCTGCTCATTGTGTCCATGCGCGACCGCAGAGTCCTGCGGCGCGAGCCCGACGGAACGCTGGCGGTACACGCCGATCTGTCCGAATTGGCGCCTTGCCACTTGAACGACATGCTGGTGGACTGCGACGGCCGCGCCTGGGCGGGCAACTTCGGATTCGATCTCATGAGCGGCGCTCCGGCGCGCTCTACCGTGCTCATCGGTGTAGAGCCCGATGGCGCCGCACGCGTGGCGGCCGATGGACTCGGCTTTCCCAACGGCATAGTCCTGGCGCCGGACCACGGAACCCTGATCGTCGCGGAGTCCACCATGAACCGCTTGAGCGCATTCTCTCTCTCGGCTGGCGTTCTCGGTGAGCGGCGCACCTGGGCCGCTTTTAGCGACCCGCCGGAGAGCAGCGATGCCGGAGTAATCCTGGGGCGGCTTGATGTGATTCCGGATGGAATCTGCCTCGATGCGGAAGGTGCGGTTTGGGTCTCCGACCCCATCCACGCGCGGCTTCTGCCCGTGGTAGAAGGCGGCCGCATTCTGAACGAACTGATTGTGCCTGACCTCCTTCCATTCGCCTGCATGTTGGGCGGCGAAGACGGCCGCACGCTCTGCGTGTGCGCGGCTCCCACCTTCCACGAGGCCGAGCTGGCCGCCAGCCGCAACGCCGCCGTTCTGATGACGAGAGTTCGGGCGCCTCACGCCGGACTGCCGTAGCGCGGCGGATCGGAACATTCCCCGCAATTTCCGATTTCTTCCCTCCGCCCGAGGCGATACAATCGGGGTCGATGACGCGGCTTGCTGTCATTGCCGCGATCGCAGTCGCCTTCACGCTCGTTCTGCCGGCGCAGGCGCCGCCAGTCCTGCACCCCGACGCGTGGTGCGGAACGAGTCCCGGCCTCGATCGCCGTCGCGCGGAGTTCGAACGCGGCTTCTTGGCCTGGCGCGAACGTCTGCGCGGTGTGGGAAAAGAGCGCGCGGCTCAGGCGCCCCCTGCCCGTCTCGAAGGCGGGCTCATCGTCGTCGAGGACGACGGCAGCCTGGCGACGCCGAGCCGTTTGTGGCCGTTCGAGGCCTACACCGCGCTGCGGCTGACGCCGAACTCAGCCGGGTCATTCGATGTCAGCGGCGTACCCTATGAGCACTTCTCCAACCGCGCCGAACTGATCGCTCAGCCCGGAGGCTTCGCTCACACGGCGATCGGCTTCGCCTTCCCATTTGCCGGGCGGGACCACGATACTCTCATCGTTACCGCCCGTGGATGCGTCTTCTTTGCGGAGGAGTATTCCTCTCCCTCGACCAGCTACACACTGGCCTCGGCTCTCTCCGATGCCGCTCCCCGCCTCTGCCCTGCGTGGGAGGCGCCTGCGTTCTCCTTCGGCCTGCCCGTCTTCCTGACGCGCGAGGAGAAACGCACCGTCATCGACTGGAACGGCGAGTTTCAGCTCATCCTTCATTCCGGCGGCGCGGCCGTGTTCAATTACGCGCGCCGGCGCACGACCGCGCCCGGCGTCGTCATGGCCGTCACCGGCCGCGAGACCGGCCTGTCGGCCTCCACACGCGCCGCGCGCGCCGATGACGCTGGCCGCACAACCGGCGGACTCCTGGACTTCGCTGAGCTACATCAATTGGGCGACACCGGCCTGTTCCGCGCGAGATTCCGCTTCTTAAAACCAGCCGCGGAGGCGATCTCAAGCAGCGCCATATTCTCCGTCTCGTTCGACGAACCAAGCGCCGCCGCAACTCAAGTTCTGGTGACCTCCTCGGGCGCGCAGGGATACGCGCGCATGGCGGGAGAGGCCGGCGGATACGTCAGCGGATCGACTGTGGAGCTGGCGGGCCATGAGATCACTTTCCTCGTTCCGGCGTTCGACGCTCCGCTGAGTCTGGCGTCCATCCCCATCGCATTCGGCTTCGAGTCCCCTGCTGGGACATTCACCGTGCGGACCTCGGCGCCGCTGCGCATCCTCAGGCCGCTGCGCTTTCAACCATCGCACGCTCCCGCGCCCAGCAGCACGCTCCCGTTGGTCTATGACGCCGCCGACGGCGCGCTGATTCTTTCCGCCGTGCGCAACACGGCATCCCCGCTCGCGGGTCCTGCATGGGATGCGCTGGCCATCTACTCGGCGCACCCGCAGGATCTCGGCGCCGCCGCGGCCTACGCCGCGCGCCGGCTCGCATGCACGTTCGGCAGTTGCGTCCACGAATCGCTCCTGGCCATGAATTCGATTCGCCGCACGCCGCTGGATTTCGACAACCCCGCCACCTACCAATCGCTGAACCACGAGTTCGCCCACAACTGGCTTTTCTCGGTACTGGCCGACGATTTCGGGATGATGACAAAGATCCTGAATCCTGTCTCGCCCCACCCGGCTGCATATGTGCATACGCCCTCCGCGTTTCCCACAGAGGAGCCGCCTCCGGGTGAACCGCCTTGGCAGTCCTCCAGCATGGGCGGCGCCTGGTGGGTTCATCAGGGCTTCGGCGTCTACACGACGGGGACCAGCAACCGCCGCCCTGGTTTCGGCTATTCGTGGCTTGACCTCTGGCTGATGGGTCTCGCGTCGCCTGAAGAAGTGCCCGAGTTCTTCTACATCCTCGAACTCCCGCCGGTCCTGCCAAGAGAGTACTGGCCGCCTCCGCAGGCCTCCGCGCTGGGCGTTGCCATGCCGCTCACGCCGGCGAAGGTCCAGCGAGATCCCGGCTACATGACCGCCCCGCCGATCCAACCCGGCCAGGAGATGTACGTACCGTTCGTCCTCGTCGAGCAGCGCGGCCGGCCCGATCCTGAAGCCGTGGTGCTGGCGCAACTGCTGCAATCGAATTGGCCACGACATTGGAGCGCCGCGGTGGGCGGGCGGGCTGGTCTCCGCACATCGCCTCCGCGAGCGGACTCCGCCGCGCCCGTGTTCGTCCTTCCAGTCGCCGGCGCCGGGCAACTGTTGGCGGGCGCAAAGCCGCGACGCCTGCGCAAGCCGTTCGTGGCGAAGGTGGTCGATGCCGAAGGCCGTCCCGCCGCCGGCGTGGAGGTCCGCTGGAGCGTGACTCAAGGCAAGGCGAGTCTCTCCGCGGAATCTTCCACCAGCGGCGCGAATGGACTCGCCTACGTGTACGCGACGCTCGAATCGAGCGCGATCGAAGTGTCTGCCTCCGCCGGCGGAATCGGGATGGCAGCCGGCTTCGATGCGCGTTTGTCGCCGGTCTCCGCGACTCTCGTAGCCGGTGGCGGCCAGGTTGCGCTCACAGGTCAAGTGTTGCCTCAGACGTTCACTGTCCTGCTCACCGATGAACTGGGCAATCCCGTCCCCGGCGTCGAGTTGCGTGCGATCGGGTCCAATGCCTCGACTCCCGAGCCGGCCTACTTCAGCGACGGCGAGGGCCGCGTCACCTTCTCGATGCGAGCGGGTGAGCGGCCCGGGAGCGCCTTCATTCTGCTCGTGCCCTCCGGCGCGTGGTCTCAAGCCAGCGAGTGGCTCGAGGACATCGTGGTTGCCGCGCGGGTCGAGTAGCCCGGCCTCAGTTCGTGGGCATCGGCGCGTGGGCCGCGGGCGCGAGTCCCATCAGCGCGTAAGTGGTCGCGGTCATCGAGATCCACTGGTCGTGGTCGTACGGGAAACCGCTCTGGAAGTAGGGCTGAAACTTCGGCGCGCGGCTGCGCACGTACCACGACCCGTCCGGCATCTGGGTGTCGAGCAGGAAGCGGACGCCCTTCGAGTACGCCTCCGATCCCGGCAGCGCCGTGCCTGAGGTCGACAGCGCGTAGAGCGCCAGCCCGGTGGCGTAGGCGTCCGGGGCGAGATGCCGGTTCTGCGACCAGCCTCCGCCGGTGTGCTGCTCGCCGACCAGAGCCTTGGCCACCGGCTTCAGCTCCGGCGCCGGAGCGCCGCCCCAATACAGACCAAGCAATTGAGACGCTCGCTCGTAGCTGGTCCTCGGCTTGGCGCGCCTGAGAAACTCGACCGCGCGAGCCACGCTTGCATCAAATTCGGCCTGGCGCGCTGGCCAGCCGTAGGCGCGCAGCGCGCGGATGGCGAGCGCGGTGCGCTCGATGTTGCTCTCCTCGAACGGCGGCCGCGTGATGCCGCCGAGCATCCAGTGGCCGCCGGTCTGCTGGCGCACTGCGATGTAGTGCGCCAGCAGATCCATCCACGGCGACGCAGCGAGGCCGGCGTCCGAAGAGGCGATGAGCCACGAAGCCGCCATGTCGGTGTTCCCGGGCAGGTCGACGAGCTGCGTCAGGAACGGCATGAACATCGCGCGGCTGGCGATCATGCCGCCTTCGAGGTCTTTCACAACCCCCGCTCCCTCGTGGATTCCGGCCGCGCGCACAGAGGCGTAGGCCCGCGCCGCCTGAGGCTGGTGGTGGCAGCCAAGGCAGCCGCTCTGCTTGAAGAACTCGGCCGATGAATCGCCGGCCAGCTTCATGCCCTTCCTCACCGCCATCGCCGGTTCGAGGCGCACGGCGCCGGCGGGGCGCTCGGGCGGTTTATGCGCGGCGCTCTTCGTCGCGCCGGCCTTCTTGAGCTCGGCGACGATCTCGGGGTTTCCGGTCTTCATCGCCCAGTCGAGCGCGGTCTCATTGACGTCGCTGGCGGCGTTGATCTCTGTCCCCGCGGCGACCAGCATCCGCACGACGCGGATGTCCTGGTTCTCCGACGCGGCGGCGAACATGAGGGGCGTCATCTTTCGGACATCGCGCGCGTTCACTTTCGCGCCCGCGTCGAGCAGCGTCTTGATCATCTCGGGCGAGCCGAACGGCGCGGCCAGCATCAGCGGCGTCAGCCCGCGCAGGGCGATCAACCCGAACTTCACCTCGCCCGCGAACGTGTTGGCCGCGTTCACGTCCGCGCCCTTCGAAACCAGCAGCTTTGTGCTTTCGAGGTTGTTGGCGCCCACCACGCTCATCAGCGGCGTCCAGCCGGATTTGTTGGAGTGATTCACTTTCGCGCCTGCTTCCACCAGCAGCCGAACGACCTCGTGGTCCGGCATGAAGTCCGCGGTCAGCGCTGTATTGCCGATCTCGTCTGCGGCGTTCACGTCCGCGCCCTTGCTCAGCAGCAGCCGCACCGTCACAGCGTTGCCGGGCACGCCCGCCGCCATCATCAGCGCGCTGCGTCCCATCTTTGAGACTGCTTTGACGTCGGCCCCTCGCTCCACCAGCAGGCGCGCTTTCGCGGCATCGAAAGCGGCCAGCATAAGCGGCGTCATCTCCAACGAGTTGCGCGCGTTCACCTCCGCGCCGTTATCCAGGAGAAGCTTCACAGCTTCAAGGCTTCCGGTGAGAGCCGCGTGGTGCAGCGGGTAGTTCCCCCGGCTGTCCTTTGCGTTCACTGCCTGACGGTTGGCCGCCAGCTTCTTCACCGCGGCGAGATCGTTCGCGCGAATCGCGGTGGCAATGTCCTGCCCCGCGGCCAGCGCGCACAGAAACACACAAAGGCCTGTCACTACTTTTCCAGGCATCGATTCCTCCTCTGGGGACCTTTGATGGTCTACTGATTTATACGGATTCAGCTTTGTTTCGTGTTCCTGTAAAATGCAGGGATCACCTCATGCGGCTCACTGGGACAGCCATACTGGTACTCACTTCCTATGCCGCCGCGGCACAGCGCCCGGTTGAGTTCAACCGCGACGTGCGTCCCATCCTCTCCGACAAGTGCTGGCACTGCCACGGTCCGGACGCGAAGGTGAAGAACGTGCCGCTGCGCCTGGATTCCGAAGCGGCGGCCAAATTGCGCGCGATCGTCGCGGGTGCGCCGGATCAAAGCCCGCTGATTGCGCGCATTACTCACGAGAAGAAGGCTTTGCGGATGCCGCCCGCCTACTCGGGCCTGACTCTCACGCCAGCCGAGATCGAGACCTTGAAAGCCTGGATCGCGCAAGGAGCGCCGTGGCGGAAGCACTGGTCCTTTATCCCGCCGGCGCGGGCGCCGGGGAAATCGATTGACACGCTCGTACTGGAACGGCTGGAGAAGGAGGGACTGAGGCCTTCGCCTGCCGCGAAAAGCGTCAAGCTCCTGCGGCGGGTTTCGTTGGATCTCACAGGACTGCCTCCCTCCGCGGCGGAGCTGGAGAAGTTCCGGCTCGATGAGTACGAGCATGCCGTGGACCGCCTGCTGGCCTCGCCGCGCTTCGGCGAGCGCATGGCGGCTCGGTGGCTTGATGCCGCCCGCTACGCGGATACGAACGGCTATCAGTTCGACGGGCCGCGCGACATGTGGCGCTGGCGCGATTGGGTGATTGAAGCATTCAACTCCAATATGCCGTACGACCGTTTTGCGCTCGAGCAGCTTGCGGGCGACATGCTGCCAGGCGCGACGCTCTCGCAGAGAATCGCGACAGGCTTCAATCGCAATCACCGCATCAACACCGAGGACGGAATCATTCCGGAGGAGTACGCGGTGGAGTACGTCGTCGATCGCGTGGAGACGGCGTCCACGGTGTTTCTGGGGCTGACGATGGGCTGCGCGCGGTGTCACAACCACAAGTACGATCCGATCACTCAGAAAGAGTTCTATCAGCTCAGCGCTTATTTCAACAACGTGCCGGAGATCGGGCGCGGCCAGAAGTACGGCAACTCGCATCCGTTCATTCTTGCGCCGGCTCCGGAACAGCAGAAGCGGCTCGACGAGCTCGACAGGCTGATCGCGCAAGAGGGAGGGCCGCAGTCTTCGACTGAGCGCGGTCTCGACTTCGAGTTCAAACCCGAGCCGGCGCTGTTCGACGGCTCGCGGCAGGAGGACCTTGGGCAAAAGGGCGGCTACGACATTGAGGATCGCTTCACGCTTGCGGCGTGGATCCGGTCGGACACGGCGCCCGACGGCAGTGTCGCGGGGCGCATGACGGACTCCCCGACGGGCCGCGGCTACGGCATGGAGATGCGAGCGGGCCGCCTGCACTTTCACCTGACTTCGAACTACGCAGACGATGCGATTCGCGTGACGACGGAAGAGGCCATCGAGGGCGGCAAGTGGCATCACATCGCGGTGACGTATACGGGATCACGGATGGCCGAGGGCATCACGGCGTATCTCAACGGCAGGCCGGCGAAAGTCAAAGTGGAGCTCGACACGCTGTATCGGCCATTCCGCAACGCGGGCGCTCAGGTGCGATATCCGTTCCGCGTGGGCGGCGGGGCGGGCGCGCCGCGGCGGTTTAAAGGCGAGATCCGCAAGGTGCGCGCGTATGCACGGGCGCTCTCGGCGGCTGAAGTCGGGATGCTCGCGCAAGGCAAGAGAGCGCCGCACGAGAACGCGAAGCTGTGGAAGCTGCTCGACGAGCGCGAAGCTCTCGAGCGATCGCTGCCGACGGCGATGGTGATGCAGGAGTCGGCGGCGCCGAAGCAGACGTTCTTCCTGAACCGCGGCCAGTACGATCAGAAGGGCGAGCCGGTGTCTCCGGGCATTCCGGCGGTGTTGCCGCCGCTGCCCGCGGGCGCGCCGAACAATCGTCTGGGTTTCGCGCAATGGGTGGCTTCGAAAGAGAATCCGCTGACGGCGCGCGTGGCTGTGAACCGATTCTGGCAGATGCTGTTCGGCGCGGGGCTCGTGAAAACGGCCGAGGACTTTGGTGCGCAGGGCGAGTGGCCGTCGCATCCGGAGCTGCTCGACTGGCTCGCCTGTGAGTTCATGGAGTCCGGCTGGGACGTGAAGCGGCTGATGAAGACGATCGTGATGAGCGCGACGTACAGGCGGTCGTCGGACGCGACTCCGGAGATGTTGCAGCGCGATCCGGAGAACCGGTTGCTGGCGCGCGGCCCGC
Organism: uncultured Solibacteraceae bacterium; assembly: GCA_964472745.1. GTDB lineage: Bacteria > Acidobacteriota > Terriglobia > Bryobacterales > Bryobacteraceae > CAYYNC01. Next base: position 8,433 of record CAYYNC010000075.1, on the reverse strand, counting down.
GGTTGCGCATGCCGGCCGAGATGGTGCGCGATCATGCGCTGGCTGTCGCGGGGCTGCTTCATGCGAAGATCGGCGGCCCCTCCGTGAAGCCCTATCAACCCGACGGGTTGTGGAAAGAGCTGATCATGCAGGATCAGGAGTATGTGCAAAGCAAGGGGCCTGATCTCTACCGGCGCTCGCTCTACACATACTGGAAGCGCACGGTCGCGCCGCCGATGATGGCGAACTTCGACTCCGCCCTGAGAGAGACGTGCCAGGTGCGCGAGTCGCGCACGAATACGCCGTTGCAGGCGCTCAACCTGATGAACGATGTCACATTCGTCGAGGCGGCGCGAATGCCGCAGCGAAGCTGAGCTACGGGTTCCGTCTGGCGACAGCGCGCACCCCGGAACAAGGCGAGCTTGAGTTGCTGCAATCGTCTTTGAGCCGCCATCTCGATTACTTCAGCGATGCGCAGCGCGCGGCGTCGTATCTGAAGCACGGCGACACGCCGCCGGACGCGTCGATTGCGCCGCGCGAGCTCGCGGCTTACGCGGCGGTGGCGAGCCTGATTCTCAATCTCGACGAGACGATCACCAAGGACTGACGACGATGACGCCGCTCGACGAACACAGTCTGCTGATGACACGGCGGCATTTCTTTTCACGTTCTGCGACGGGGCTGGGCGCGGCGGCGCTGTCGTCGCTCGAGCTGCCCGGACTTCCGCATCACCCTCCGAAGGCGAAGCGCGTCATCTACCTGTTCCAGCACGGCGCGCCGTCGCAGCTCGACCTGTTCGACTACAAGCCGCAGCTCGCGAAGCTGCGCGGCACGGAGCTGCCCGCGAGCATCCGCATGGGCCAGCGGCTCACGGGCATGACGGCCTACCAGGACAAGTTTCCGGCGGCGCCGTCGGTGTTCAAATTCTCGCAGCACGGCCGGAGCGGGATGTGGCTCAGCGAGCTGATCCCGCACATCGGGGGCGTCGCGGACGACATCACGCTCATCCGTTCGCTGCACACCGAGGCGATCAATCACGACCCCGCGGTGACGTTCTTCCAGACCGGCTTTCAGCTTGCGGGCCGGCCTTCGATCGGCTCGTGGGTGGCCTACGGGCTGGGCAGCGAGAACAAGGACCTGCCCGCGTTCGTCGTCATGGTGTCGCAAGGCGTGGGCAACGCGCAGGCGCTGGCCGACCGTGCGTGGGGCAGCGGCTTCCTGCCGTCGAAGTACCAGGGCGTGAAGTTCCGCGCGGCTTCGGACCCGGTTCTTTACCTTTCGAATCCTGAGGGCTATTCGAGCGAAGCGCGGCGTGGATTCCTCGACGACCTCGCGAAGCTGAACGCGAAGCGACACGCGGAGACGCTCGACCCCGAGATCCAGACGCGCATCGCGCAGTACGAGATGGCGTTCCGCATGCAGGCGTCTGTGCCCGAACTGACCGATCTGTCGAAGGAACCCGACGCGGTCTTCGAGATGTACGGGCCCGACTCGCGCAAGCCCGGCACGTATGCGTGGAACTGCATCCTGGCGCGGCGGCTGGCCGAGCGCGGCGTGCGCTTCGTGCAGCTCTTTCACCGCGGCTGGGACCAGCACGGCAATCTGCCGCGCGAGATTCGCGGTCAATGTCAGCAGACCGATCAGGCATCGGCGGCGCTGATCCGCGATCTCAAGCAACGCGGGCTGCTCGACGACACGCTGGTGGTGTGGGGCGGCGAGTTCGGGCGCACGGTGTATTCCCAGGGCACGCTGACCGAGACCAACTACGGGCGCGACCATCATCCGCGCTGCTTCTCGATGTGGCTCGCCGGCGCGGGGTTGAAGCCGGGCTTCGTCTACGGCGAGACCGACGACTACAGCTACAACATCGCGGCCGGCGCGATGGACGTTCACGACCTGCACGCGACGATGCTCGACCTGCTCGGCATCGATCACACCAAGCTCACCTATAAGTACATGGGCCGGCACTTCCGGCTCACGGACGTGAAGGGCCAGGTGGTGGGCGAGCTGATCGCTTAGTTTTGCGCTTGGCGTTCACGTACCTTTGCGGCGCTGATGCATTCGAGCACGACCGTCTCACGTGCGCTTTCGCGCACGGAAACTTCGCGGCTCTGCTTTTCGAACGGCTTGAGGAATTCGCGATCGGATTCGGCATCCGCCTCGAGATCCTCCCAGCAGTAGAGGCGATACTTCCCGGGCGTCAGGTCCTTCATCTCAAAGCGGCCGTTCTGATCGGCCATGACGCGCCGATAGAGATGCGGCTGCTTAGGGAGCCGCGGGTCGGGAACCAGCGTGATCACGGCGGCCGGGGCGGGGCCCAAGTCCTCGCCGCGCGCCAAGCCCCCGATCGCACCAGGCGAGGAACTCAGGGTAATGAGGAGGGATTCACCGCCCCGGGCCTGGCCGGCGTCCAGACCTTCGGCCAATATTTCCCGGCCGCCCAACCGGATCGATTTCACATAGGTGCCGGGCGCGGACGAGAGCATCACGCTGTATCTGCCGGCCGACAGCCCGGGGAGCAGAAAGGAGCCGTCGTTGCGCACCCGGGCGTGCACCGAGGCGAGTGGAAAGTCATCCACTGGTAGCAGTACCACATTAGATCCGCCGACTGGCGCGGAGGTGCCTTCGCGCTGCTCGTTCCATCTCACGGCCCCTGGCAGGTCGAATCCGGGCGCTATGCCTATTCCAACTCCATCCACGTTGCGATCGCCCACTTCGAGCGCCTGCCGGCCGAAGAGACGCAACCCTCCGCGCATGTTGACCAACAGAAGCATATAGGAGCCAGGCTGCACACCGGCGATCTCGAACGAACCGTCCGCCGCAATGGAGCCTCCGAGGCTGTTGATGATCATGGTCGAATCGGGATGCCCGCGGGGTAATAGGAGGACACGCAGCAGTTGGTCCGGCTGGTCGGGCATGCTGCCACTAACCCTCCCGGTCACGCGGACCACCCTCGCCCTGGCCACACGAATGTCCGTGCCCGTCAGATTCTGACCCGCGGCCACGTCGATGGGCACAGCGCCCATGAGATCGGCAGAGCTCGGATAATATGTTGGAACGTTGGACTCCTGCGCCTGGTTTGGATTAGTCGAGTCCCCTCGCGTGGAGCCGGGCTCCGGACGACGCGGCGCGGCGCGCAGGTAATATCTGCCGGGCGGTAGATTGAAAAGCCGGAACTCACCGAGGCCGTCGACCGGGGTCCCGGTAATCACATCAATCGTTCGTCGGCCCATGCGATGGACCGGCCGCATGGCCTGCACGTGCGCGCCCGCGGCAGGTTCACCGTCCGAATCCAGGACTCTGCCGGAAATCTGAGCTTGCGGCGTCATCTGGAGCACGACGTCTTTCACGCGCTGGCCCGCGCCAAGAGTCAGCGGGGCGCCCGACCGTGATCTCGCCGCGCCACCGTAAGCGCGCTGAAGGTACCCCGGCTTTTCCGCCACAAGCTGATAGCGGCCCGGCTCGACGCATTCGAAGACGAACTTCCCATCGGAAGCGCTCACCGCGCTGAACGACGCGCGTGATTGGGCAGCCGTTGCCGTCTCGCTGCGCAATATAAGCTTCGCCTTGACCACCGCATCGCCGGTGATACTTATGATCCGCCCATACAGAGCGGCGTACTCCTTTTTCTGGCTCTCATCGGAAGGACAACCGGCGTCAGGCGCCGACGTCAATTGCGCGACCGCGACACATGCGAGCAAGATTGCGACGACCCCCAGTCTCGCTGTCATGACGTTCCTAGCCCTCCGAATCATCTAAGGAGCTAGCGGCCCTTCTTCACAGGACCAAAGAACATCATCGCAGTTGCTGCCGTCACAATTTGACTCCATGAGATAGCATTCGCAGCACATCCTGTCACCGGCCGGCCAACACCAATAGCAGTAACCGCATTCATGTTCACACTCGGAGGTTGGCTCCAGACACAGACTGCAGCCGCCTGCTGACGCTGTCTTCGTGAAGCCGAACAACGCAGTAGTCAATGCGAGCGCTTGCGCACTCGCGCGGCCAATGAAGGTGCGCCGGCTGGTGATATCATCCAACAATTTAGCTAGTACCTTCGACATGGGTGATTCCCTTCTTTGTACTTCCTCAGAATCCTTACCAACACGACCTATTCCCTCTTGTTACACAATCGTTTCTCCTACCGGAGTTGCCTTTTGCCTTCACGTTCTGGGCTCTTCCTCCAACGCATCTTCGGTTCGGCCTCCAAGAGATGGGGATTCATAAGTCTCCTGATATACCAGACTGGGAAGGGACACATGCGAACTCTTCGTCGCAGCATTCACTGTGCCTGCCGCCTCGCGCTGAAATCCGTACCTCTCTATCCGTCCATCCCGATCGAGGCTGATGGCCACAGGTGTCCGCAACACGCGAAACGCTCGGGCGACATCACCCCCCTTATCCAAGAGAACAGGTACCGTACCAAAACGGTCCGAGAACCACGCCCTGGGAACTAAGCTGCGACACTCCTCCAACCCGCCGCTACAGACAATGCAGAGCTTCCCTTGAGTCCTACGCAAGAGCGCACGAATTGAAGTCAGCAAAGACAAATACAATGTAGATCCCGATTGTGCGGGGGACACAAACATCAAAGTGTGCCCACTAAGATCTGTCGCTTCAATCATGACCCCACTGTTCAAGTCCAGGCAAGAGAATTGCGGCGCAGAAGTGCCAGGGACCAGCAGACCACGCTGCCTCTCGTGGGAGGCGTCGCCATACAGTCGCCACAGCCACGCCGCTTCCTTCAAATTATGTCGAAGGATCAGCGCCCACACGGCTGTGAGTCCCCAGAGTAGCATGTAAATAATGTTGAACAGATCCAAGTTACTGTCCTCGACCCTGTTTTCCCCTATTCAACAAGAGCTCTCAAAAGCAAATACGAAGCGACCCCGACCGACCAAATAAGAGCAATCCTCTGAATACTGTGAAACAGAGGTCGCTGTTCAAACACTTGCCTGAGGAATCTGGGTGTGGCTGCCCCATTGCCAGGTGCGATCGCCGGGCCAATCCACACCGATAGAGCGCGCCCGAGCCAGAATGCGCCTACCAGCGCACTGCCAAACTCCGCGTCACCGATCGCAAGCGATGCTGCCCACACCGCCCATAGCCCACCATAATTGATCCATGTGGCAAACCCAACACCAATGTGCAAGCCCCACATCGCTGAAGCAGTTACGATGCCGAAGTGCCTGGCCCAAGTCCCGTCCGTCTGAACTTGTCGCTCCGGCAAGTAGAATCCCAGCACCCCGCCCTCCCGCGCCGCTAGGGCGAAGCAGACGATGAAGAGTCCACCTAACACCGGCCTTACGCCAACGCCGTCACGCAGCCAATTCCCAACCTGCCCCAATGTCGCCCCGACCGCTGCAGAACTCACAAGCCCAGCCACTGTATAAACGAATGCAGCCAAGACCCAGCGGCGCCAGTTTCGGGGCCCCTTCACGAGGGGCGTCAGCGCTCCAAGGAGCGCCAACCCTCAAGGGCTGCCCACGTGTGTCCAGCCAATGATGAGCGCTGCGGGTATCAGGCCAAGTTGGGCGTCGACGCAAAGAAGTGATAGCGCCGCCGCCAGCGCAGCCACGCCCAACATCCAATTGACACGAGCCACTCGGCTCACACCAACCCACGGCGCGCTCATGTTCCTAAGTCGTTCACATCTTCGTTCCGTGTGCCTGCAACAAGGTGTTGTTCCACCCCGGCTCCACGTCGATCGGAAACCTGGCCCGTCACACTGCGCCCAACAAGTTCATGGAGATCTTGAGCACTCTTCGGATGACCATAGCCCCGTATTCTCCGCTTAGCATCCACCACGACGGCAGAGGGGAATCCAGAAATGCCGAAAAGGGATTGAACATCGCTGTCCGCCTCAACGAGTACGGGTGTGTCAGGAGGCAATCTGCCAAGAAAGCTGCGGCACGCCGCGGCCTCTCCAGAGCAAGCAACTATGATCGAAAAAGCCCCGTGGTCCCTAGAAAGGCGGAGGCTGTCTGCCAGACGTCCACAGACGGAACATTCGGGAGAAAGCAGAAGAATCACCCCAATGCTGCCATCTAGGACTTCACGCCCGACACGCCGGCCCGATCGGAGATCCGTTCCGGAAAACCTCGGTGCCATGCTGGCAATGGGCAAACGGTTTTCACGCATCAAACCCTCGTGTGTTGCTCTTCGCAAAGTGTTTATCTGCCGCAGCAAAGCAATAGACAGAAGCGTTTGAAACGCAACCAGACACCAGAGCGCCACGTATGTGACTTCGAATCCGATGTTCATGACAGCGCCCCCGAGTTGGATCGGCTCCATTCGTCCCTCGCAGTTAGCGTGCTGCGGAAAAGGTTAATAACATCTGGCAATCTGAGTACCCACATTGCTGACAAAAGGACGCACACAACTGGCGGCAGCGAAATGACGACTTCTCCAACGCTCCTGATAGGCGCAGGTCGACTTGGCAAAGGCTGTGAGTATATCGCTGCAAGGAGAATCACTTCGCCGAAGATCATCATTAAGAGCCGGCCAAGTGAACGGGCTGAAATAAACTCACCACCTACGGTCCCAAAACAATGGCACTGAACCCCACGTCCTCGAGCCAAGTTCGTGCCAACGGCTATGGCAAAACTGAGAAGCATCGCAACCCCCAATGGCAAGGCTGCCGGTAGCAACCATCCGGTCAAATGAGCGAAGGCGACAAAAGCCTCACCTGGAATCAGTATAAGGCCGAAAACAAGAGCTGGTCTGGGAGGCAAGATGTCGTATTGAGCTACGCCTCGAGCAAAAGCAATTGGTTTTTGGACTTTCCCACCAAATGACAGGAGGAATAGAACACCTATCGCCAACTGTATCGTGCTATAAATGTCGCTCATCGTGATGCCCCCCGTCCTCGTAGGATACCCCGCGCGATGTCCTCAGGTGGTTTTCCGAGCTGGTTGGAAAGAACCTTTCTTAAGTCCACTCCGTCCCAATTTAGGTTGTGACTCAGTGCCCAGAGCCTAAACTGTGCGGACCAAATCTCTGGCCAGTGTAAGTCTTCGCGAAAGACGCGACCGAAGACCCATCTTGCTGCGAGTACGTGCGTTGGCACGTGCGTGCCGAAATCCCTGATAGCATTGTCATCTGCCCATATGGAAAACATGTAGCAGGTACGCAGTCCCTCGACAAGAAATATGGCTTTGATAAGACCAGGAACACGACACCGAGCTTGTTTGCGAATACGACGGAAGAACAGGTAGAAGAGCGGAAGCGATAGTGCTGATCGCAAACGGAAGCGCGTAACGATGCAAGAAACCGTGCCATCCACGCGTTCGTAGGTTGCTGTGGTGATTGAAAGCCCCTCTGAGGAGCGCCCCAATCTCCGGCCATCACTGGTGGCCTCATGCATCGCGCGCCTACTCCTCACGATTGCCCACGGGCGGGTCTTCGTGACCAGCGCCCATTATACATGATTTGTAATTCCAGAAAGGGGTCAAAGTCAAGAGAAAAATTTGTGCCGCCCAGGATTTCGTAGGGGCATCCTTGGTGAAGCGCCAGCCGCAGGGCGCCATGGAGTTTAACCTCAGCGTCGGTGGGGTGACTTGCAGAGTAGCTTCGCCTTGCTTGGGCGTGGTTTCGGAGTCAGGCGACGCGTTGATCAAGGCGGTGAGAAGAAACGGAGGCCCTGGCAACCGCAGTGGACACTGGATGGACAAGGACGGGCGGGCGGAGAAGGATGTCATCTCACATCCAATGGAACCGGAGTGCGAGGAATGGGTTGCCGAACCGCCGCGCGATCTCGCCAAAAGTGGGCCGGCTTCTGCGACGTCGATCTTCCAGTTCGCGCAGCACTGGCAGAGCGGGATCGAGCTCAGCTAGCTGATCCCGCACATGGCCGGCGTCGCGGACGACATCACGCTGATCCGCTCCCTCCACACCGAGGCGATCAATCACGATCCCGCGGTGACGTTCTTCCAGACAGGTTTTCAACTAGCGGGGCGGCCATCGATCGGATCGTGGGTCGCGTACGGGCTGGGCAGCGAGAACAAGGATCTGCCGGCGTTCGTTGTCATGGTGTCGCAAGGCGTGGGCAACGCGCAGGCGCTGGCCGACCGCGCGTGGGGCAGCGGCTTTCTCCCGTCGAAGTATCAGGGCGTGAAGTTCCGCGCGGCGTCTGATCCGGTGCTGTATCTCTCGAACCCTGAAGGCTACTCAAGCGAAGCGCGGCGTGGATTCCTCGACGACCTCGCGAAGCTGAACGCGAAGCGTTACGCGGAGTCGCTCGATCCGGAGATCCAGACGCGCATCGCGCAGTACGAGATGGCGTTCCGCATGCAGGTGTCTGTGCCCGAGCTAACCGATCTGGCGCAGGAACCCGACCCGGTCTTCGAGATGTACGGGCCGGATTCGCGCAAGCCCGGCACGTCTGCGTGGAACTGCATTCTGGTGGATGTTCACCTTTTAGGCGGACGATGATTTTGGCGGTAACATGCTGAA
>CAYYNC010000074.1:17440-26421 GCA_964472745.1 uncultured Solibacteraceae bacterium | reverse complement strand
CCCACAGCGGCTTAGGCGCTCGGGTTCGACCCCAGCTTGCCGTCCAGTCCCACCCGATTCCCGATTCGGTTCAGGCGCACCCCGCCCCCAATCCGCCCGACCGTCTCGGCGCCCGCATCGGCCGCCAGTTCGAGGTCGTGTCCCAACCGGCTGATGTGCCCGTACCCATTCCACCTGCGGCGGCCTCCCCGGTCCCGGACGTCCCCGAGATCCCCATTCCGGTCCAACCAGCGCCCCCCATGCCGGACTCCGCACCGGAACCCCCGCCTGTTTCCGCGCCCGCCCCAACCCCGGCCCTCGAACCGGCCACTCCCCAGATGCCGCTACCGGCCGCTGCCCCGGCCGACACCCAGGCTCCTGAGCCTGCCGCTCCCCAAGTCCCGGCACTGGCCACCGCCGTCGGACCTCCCCCGCCGCCAACCGGAGCTGGGCTGAACCACCCTGCCTCTGCTCGAAACCAGCCGCCGGCCCCTGTCGCCGAACTTCCCGCACCGCAAGGCCTCGCTGCGCGGTGCAACCCAATACCTGCTCGAACTGCGTCGGAGACCGGCCGGCGGCAAGCTCTCGCTCAACCCGCCTGCGAGATTGAATGTCCCCCGGACACCCCGATGCTACCCTGATCTTTAAGCCATGCAGAAACTGATGGCCCTGAACAGGGGCGAGATCGCAATTCGTATCTTCCGCGCAGCCAACGAGTTAGGCATGAGGACGGTGGCTATTTACAGCCAGGAGGACCGCCTCAGCCTGCACCGGTTCAAAGCCGACGAAGCCTACCTCGTCGGCGAGGGAAAGGGTCCGGTCCAGGCCTATCTCGATGTCGAGGGCATCGTCTCGCTGGCGCAGGAGAAGGGCGTCGAGTTCATTCACCCGGGCTACGGCTTCCTTTCGGAGAACCCCGCCCTGCCGAAGGCCTGCGCCGCGGCCGGCATCGTCTTCGTGGGTCCGGATGCAGGAATCCTGGAGACGCTGGGCGACAAAACCGTGGCGCGCAAGCTGGCCCAGCAGGCCGGCGTGCCTGTCCTGCCCGGCACGGAAAAGCCCGTGGCGACGTTCGAGCAGGCGCGGAGGCAGGCCGGGCGCGTTGGATTCCCGCTGATCCTCAAGGCCGCGTTCGGCGGCGGCGGGCGCGGTATGCGCGTGGTCCACCGCCACGACGACCTAGAAGCTCGCTTCCACGAAGCGACCTCGGAGGCGCACGCCGCCTTCGGCAACGGTGCGGTCTTCCTGGAGCGTTACGTGCGGCGGGCGCGCCACGTCGAAGTTCAGATCCTCGGCGACCGCCACGGCGGCATCGTCCACCTCTGGGAGCGCGATTGCAGTGTGCAGCGGCGGCACCAGAAGGTGGTGGAGGTCGCGCCGGCAATCGGGCTGGATGACATCATCCGCCGCGGACTGTGCGACGCCGCGGTCCGCCTGATGCGCGAAGCGCGCTACTACAGCGCCGGCACCGTCGAGTTCCTGGTGGACGTCGACAGCGGCGAGTGGTTCTTCATCGAGGTGAACCCCCGCGTGCAGGTGGAGCACACCGTCACGGAAGAAGTGACGGGCGTCGACATCGTGCGCGCGCAGATTCAGATCGCGCAAGGCCACGCGCTGCACGGCGAGGAGATGGGCATCCCGCCGCAGAACCAGATTGAAGTCAGCGGCGCGGCGCTCCAATGCCGCGTCACCACCGAAGACCCGGCGCGGCACTTCATCCCCGACTACGGCAAGATCCAGACCTACCGCTCGCCGGCGGGCTTCGGCATCCGGCTCGACGGCGCCTCCGCCTACGGCGGCGCCGTCATCACACCCTATTACGACTCGTTGCTGGTGAAGATGACGGCCTGGGGCGTCAACCTCAAGCAGGCCTGCCAGCGCATGGACCGCGCCCTGCGCGAGTTCCGCATTCGCGGCGTGAAGACCAACATCCCCTTCCTCGAAAACGTCGTCCTCCACCCGGACTTCCAGGAAGGCCGCGTCACCACGAACTTCATCGAGTCGACGCCCGCGCTCTTCCGCTTCAAGGCGCGGCAGGACCGCGCGACGCGCCTGCTCACCTACCTTGGCGAGGTGATCGTGAACGGCAATCCGGAGATGTCCGGCCGCGCCGCGCCCGCGCAGATCCGCACCGCCCCCGCGCCGGAGCACGACGCCTCGGCGCCGCCGCCGGGCACGCGGCAACTCCTCGACGAGCTCGGACCCGAGGGCTTCGCCGAGTGGACGCTCAAGCAAAAGCGCCTGCTGATGACCGACACCACCTTCCGCGACGCGCACCAGTCGCTGATGGCCACGCGCATGCGCAGCTACGACATGCTCGCCATCGCCAATTACACGGCGCACAAGCTCGCGGGCCTCTACAGTCTCGAAATGTGGGGCGGTGCGACGTTCGACGTCGCGCTGCGCTTCCTCCACGAGGATCCCTGGGTGCGTCTCGAAAAGCTGCGCGAGGCCATCCCGAATATCTGCTTCCAGATGCTGTTCCGGGCCTCGAACGCGGTGGGCTACACGGCCTATCCCGACAACGTAGTGCGCCGCTTCGTCGAAGTCGCGGCCGAGAAAGGGATCGACATCTTCCGCATCTTCGACTCGCTCAACTGGCTGCCGAACATGAAGGCGGCGATGGAGGGAGTGCGGCGGACGAACAGGGTCTGCGAAGCCGCCATCTGCTACACGGGCGACATCGACGATCCGAAGCGCGACAAGTATCCCCTCTCTTACTACGTGAAGATGGCCAGGGAGCTGGAGCGCATGGGCGCGCACATCCTCGCCATCAAGGACATGGCCGGTCTGCTGAAGCCTTACGCGGCCTCCCGGCTGGTGAAGGCGCTGAAGGAAGAGATCGGGCTGCCCATCCACTTTCACACTCACGATACGAGCGGCGTCGCGGCGGCCTCCATTCTCAAGGCCTGCGAAGCGGGCGTGGACGTCGCCGACGGCGCGCTGTCGTCGATGAGCGGCTCCACCAGCCAGCCCAATCTGAACTCGATCGTCGCCGCGCTCCAGCACGACAAGCGCCGCGGCACGGGGCTCGACTTCGAAGCGCTGAACCGCGCGTCGGACTACTGGGAGGCGGTGCGAGCCAACTATGCGCCCTTCGACGGGGCGCCGCGCTCGGGCACGGCGGATGTCTACATTCACGAGATGCCGGGCGGGCAATACACCAACCTGCGCGAACAGGCCGAAAGCCTCGGCCTCGGCGCCCGCTGGCCCGAGATCGCGCGCATGTTCGCCCAAGTCAATCGCGCCTTCGGCGACATCGTCAAGGTGACGCCGTCGAGCAAGGCCGTGGGCGACATGGCGCTGTTCCTCATCCAGCACGGCATGACCGTGCACGAGTTCGAGAACCTCGGCCCCAATCACAGCCTGAATATCCCGAACTCTGTTGTGGAGATGTTTGAAGGCTCGCTCGGAGAGCCCGAGGGCGGCTGGCCGAAGAAGATCGCGAACGTGATTCTCAAAGGCCGGAAGCCGCGGCGCGGCCGCCCGGGCGCGCGGCTGGCGCCGGCGGATTTCGACGAAACGCGCAGCCTCATTGAAAAGAAGACGGGCCGCCGGCCGGCCGAGACCGACCTGATGAGCTACCTGATGTACCCCGAGGTTTACCTGAAGTTCGACAAGGCCCGCGCGGCCTACGGCGACCTCACCGTGCTGCCCTCGCCGACCTTCTTCTACGGCATGAAGAACGGCGAAGAGATCGCTGTCGAGATCGAGCCGGGCAAAACTCTCATCATCAAGTACCTCACCACCAGCGAGCCCCATCCGGACGGCCACCGCACCGTGTTCTTCGAGCTGAACGGGCAGCCGCGCGAGGTGAACATCCGCGACCGCAGAATCAAGGCCGAAACCAAGGTCCATCCCAAAGCCGATCCCGAAAAGCCGGGCCACGTCGGCGCGCCGATCCCGGGAGCGGTCACCAGCATCGCCGTCGAGCTGAACCAGGAGGTCGAGAAGGGCGCCAAGCTGCTGGTGATGGAGGCGATGAAGATGCAGACCACGGTCTATGCGCCGATCGCCGGCAAGATCTCGGAACGGCTGGTGACGGTGGGGCAGACGGTGGAGCCCAAGGACCTGCTCGTCGTTATTTCCTGAGCAGCTCCTGGACGAGATGCTCCATCCCGGCTTTCACTTTGCGGTGCTCCTCGGGATTCGCGGGACCGGCGAAGCCTGCATGGACCGCGCGCACTTTGCCGTCGCGGCCGAGGAAGATCGTCGTCGGGTAGGCGCCGAAGTTCTCGATCTGCGGCAGCTTCCTTTCGAGGTCGCCTTCGCCGGTCGTGCCCGCGAGCAGCATCGGGAACGTAATGCCGTGGCGGCGGGCGAAGGCGCGCATCTGTTGGCGGTCGCGTTCGGCATCGCCGGTGTATTCAAAGCACAGCAGGACGATCTCGAGCCCGGCCGCATTGTACTTGCGGTAGAGCTCGGTGAGCGCCTCCGCTTCGTCGTGGCAGTTCGGGCACCATGTGCCGGTGATCGACACGATCAGCGCCTTGCCGCGGAATCGCTCGTCGCCGCTCGAGACGATGCGGCCCTCGGCGTCGGGGAAGCGAAACGTGAACGGATCTCGGACCCGCGTGAAGGTCGAGGGGTCGGGCGGGGCGGCGGTCTTCTTTTCCGCGCGAACGCCCTTGATCTTCGCGCGGCCGTTGATGGTCCCGCTGAGAGTTCCATCCGGGGCGGCGCTGAGATCAATGACCGTCGCGCGGATGAGGTCGAAATGGCTGAGCGTGATGCGATTGCCCGCCACGCGTCCTTCGAGCGTTCCGAAGTCGCCGTCGATCCGTTGCATCGTCCCTTCGACTTCGGCTCCGCGCTGCTTGAAGAGCCCTTCCATCACGCCCGCCGGTCCCTGGCCTTCGGTTTCGAAGATCCACCGGCCCGCGATCTGCGCCGGGCGCGGCCCGCGCGCGGGCGCGGCCTTGTGCGGGCGCGCGTGGAATACGCGGCTGACGACGCCGCTGCGCGTCTGGCGCGTGTACGTGCCGCGCAGCTCGGCGCCTTCGAGCGTCGCGGCAAGAGTGGCGTCGTAATAGTCCCAGCGCAAAGTGAGCTTGCGATCTTTGTACGAGCCGGCAGTCGACCAGAGACGTCGGCCGCCATCGAGAACCGCGCCGCGCATCGCGCCGCCTCGCGGCTCGAACTCCATGCGGAAAGGCGCTTCCCCGTCCTCGACCACGATCGCCGCGCTCCACACGCCGCGCGGCGGATCGGCCTGCGCGTGAAGAAGAGGAGGGAGGAAGAAAGCGAGCGCTGCGAAGCGATTCATCAAGCCTTACTTGCAGTATAGGGGTCCTCGGGCCACGCGTGCTTCGGATAGCGGCGCATCAATTCGCGGCGCACCTGCGGATAGAGGCGCAGCCAGAAGCCGGCGAGATCCTGCGTGGTCTGCACGGGACGCCGGCTCGGGGCGAGCAGGCGGACAACAAGCGGTACGGCGCCGCCGGCGATGCGCGGCGTCTCGCGCAGTCCGAAGAAGTCCTGCAAGCGCGAGGCGACCCACGGCGTCTGGCCGCGCGCGTAGTGGACCTTGGCGTTGCGCCCGCCGGGCAGGCGGATGCGCTCCGGCGCGATGCGCTCGAGCGTCGCGGCGGCGTTCGGTCCCAGCGAATCGAGCAGCGCGCGCTCGAGTCCGCCGTCCCGCGTGAGCCGCTCGAGCTCGGCGAGGCTCGCAAGGCCGCGGCACAGCGATCGCAGCGTTTCCCCCACGGCTGCATCATCGAGCGGATGGAGGCCCGAGTAGGCGGCGGCGAGCTCGACTCGCGCCCGCAAAGCCTCGACGGCGTCGGGATCGCAGAACCGATGCACGCCTGCATCCACGGCTTTCGCGGCCAACAGCGCGGCCGCGGCATCGGCATCGGTTGGCGCGCCGCGCGACTCGTCGAGCACGACATCGTCGTACAACAATGCGGATCGCTGCTCGACGCGCTCCGCCGCGCGGTTCCATTCGAGCGCCGCCTCCTCGCGGATGCGTTCCGGAAAGAGATCGAGCAGCCACTCGGGCTCGATGGCCGCGGCGAGGCGCACCAGCGGCGCGCCCTGGTCGGGACGCTCTTCAATGTCGATTGCGACCAGCAATTCCGCGCGCGTGACGGCGCTGTTGCGCGCCTGCTGCGCGGCGGCCCCGCCTGTCAGTTGCAATTCGAGATCCTTCCGCCGCCGTGCAACACGATCCGGAAACGCCCGCAGCGCCGCGAGTTGAAGCGCGTGTGCGGCCGCGTGACGCCGCCGCGGGCGCAGGATGCCGCGGATCTGCTGCTCCGTCCGCAGCGCGCCACCTTCCAGACGCCGCTCGATGAGGATGTGCAGATCGCTCGGCGCCTCGTGCGGAGGCGTCTCCGGCAGTCGCTCACCGGTTGAGAGCACGGCAGCGGCGGCGCAGCCGTCGTCCCCCGCGCCATACTCTTCCGCGCGCACGGCCAGCGCCGCGAGCCGCGGGTGGAGCGGCAGTTCAGCGAGGCGCTCTCCGAACTCCGTGATGCGCCCTTCGTCGTCGAGCGCGCCGAGCCGGCGCAAGAGCTCCTCGGCCGCCCGGAGCGCAGGTTCCGGCGGCGCGTCGAGCCACGGCAGATCATGGGGGTCGCGCACACCGGCCGCATGCAGATCGAGGCAAAGCTGCGAAAGCTCGCGCCGCATGATCTCGGGCGCATCGTGCTCCGGACGGCGCAGCAGGTCGTCTTCAGGATAGAGGCGCACGCACAACCCCGGCGCCGTGCGCGCCGCGCGGCCCGCGCGCTGCCTGGCCGACGCGCGGCAGATGCGCGCAACCTCGATCCGCGGCAATCCGCTCCCCGGCGAATCACGCGCCACGCGATGCAGGCCGGAATCGACGACGGCGCGCACGCCGTCGATGGTGATCGAGCTCTCCGCAACGTTCGTTGAGAGGATCACCTTGCGCTGCCGCGCCGGCAGCACGGCGCGGTCCTGTTCTTCGGGAGAGAGATCGCCATACAGAGGCAGCAGCAGGAGCTCGCGCCGCTCGGCGATGCGCGCGCATGAGCGTTGCGCACGGCGGATCTCCGCGGCTCCGGGCAGGAACACCAGGACGTCGCCCCCCGCGCCGCCGCTCACAACTCTCTCCACTGCGGCGGCCACTCGCTCTTCCAGCGAAGCCGGTGAATGCGGCGTGTATTCCACGGCGAGATCGAACAGCCGCCCTTGGCTGCGCACGACGGGGCAACCGCCGAGCGCGCCGGCCAGCGGCAGTCCTTCGAGCGTCGCCGACATCACAAGCAATCGCAGATCCGGCCGCCGCGTGCGCTGCAATCTCAACAGCAGCGCGAGCGCGAGGTCCCCTTCGAGGCGCCGCTCGTGGAACTCGTCGAGCACCACCGCCCCCACGCCCTTCAACTCCGGATCGGAGAGCAGCCGCCGCGTCAGCACGCCCTCGGTGAGAAAGCGCAATCGAGTTCGCGGACCGGCGAAGTTCTCAAAGCGCACCTGGTAGCCGACGGACTCGCCCACCCGCTCGCCGCGCTCTTCCGCCACACGCCGCGCTGCAAGGCGCGCCGCGAGCCTGCGCGGCTCGAGCACGAGCACTTCTCCGAAGCCCGCATCCAATAGCGCGGCGGGAATGCGCGTCGTCTTCCCCGCGCCCGGCGGCGCTTCGATCGCCAGGTTCGGTTCGCGCCTCAGGGAGGAAACAATCCCGGCAAGCAGGCTGTCAATGGGGAGCGAGATCACCGCTGTTCCACTCTTGAGAATAAACTGGAGTCTTGATGCCCACCTCGATTCCATCCCTTCAACCCCCGAAGCGTCTCCTGTTCGGTCCCGGCCCCTCGCCGGTTCATCCGCGCGTCTACGAAGCGATGCGGCAACCCATCGTCGGCCACCTGGACGCTTACTTTTTCCAGGTGAACGAGGAGATCCGCCGCTGGCTGAAGATGTGCTTCGGAACTCAGAACGAGTTCACGATGGTGATCTCGGGCACCGGCAGCGCGGGCATGGAGACCGCCGTCGCCAACTTCGTCGAGCCCGGCTCGAAGTTCGCCGTCTTCGTAAACGGCTACTTCGGCGAGCGGCTCAGCGAGATGGGACGCCGCCACGGCGCGCAGCTTGTGCGCCTGGAAAAGCCCTGGGGCGAAACATACGATGACGACGAAGCGCGCGAGTTCATTCTGCGCGAGCGCCCCAACGTCGTCGCATACGTGCACGCTGAAACCTCCACCGGCGCGCACCAGCTTGGCCACGCGATCGCAAGCGCCGCGCGCGAGGCGGGCGCGCTGTCGATCGCCGACTGCGTCACCAGCCTCGGCGGCATGCCGGTGAACCTCGACGAAACGGGCGTAGACATCGCTTACAGCGGCACCCAGAAGGCGCTGGGCTGTCCGCCGGGTCTCGCGCCCGTCACCGTCTCGCCCCGCGGAGTCGAATGGCTGCGCGCGCGCCAGACCACCCCCGTGAGCTGGTATCTCGACCTCAAGCTGCTGCTCGATTACTACGAGAGCGCGCACCGCTATCATCACACCGCGCCGATCTCGATGTTCTACGCCCTGCGCGAGGCGCTGGCCGTCATCGCGGAAGAAGGACTCGAGAACCGCTGGGCGCGCCACCGCGCCAATCACGAGCTCTTCGTCGCCGGCATCGAGAAGCTGGGCATGAGGATGTTGGTCAAGCCCGGCCATCGCCTGTGGACGCTGAACACGCCCTGCATACCCGCCGGCGTCAACGATCTCAACGTGCGCAAGAAGCTCCTCGAAGCGCACGGCATCGAGATCGCGGGCGGCCTGGGGCCGCTGTCCGGCAAGGTGTTCCGCATCGGCACGATGGGTTACGGCTCAACCGCGGAGAACGTGAACCTGATCCTCGGCGCGCTCGAGGAAGCGATGCGGGAAGAAGGCTGGCGGCCGTAATTCGAAGCGGTCTGAGCCTTCACGGGATGCAGCGACGGGTCCGGCAATCGGGTCCAAAACTATACTGGAGCCGGCGGGACCCAACACTTATGGCACTGAATCCGGTGAAGGTGGCTGGGCTCGCAATCACCGTTGCGAGCTGGCTGTGGGCGC
>CAYYNC010000074.1:0-17340 GCA_964472745.1 uncultured Solibacteraceae bacterium | reverse complement strand
GCGCTCGAGGTTGTGGCGAGACGGCCCGGTCCGGCAATCCCCGTTCGGCGCGCGGCCGGCTTGATTTGCCTGATCGTCAGCGGCATCGCCACGCTCCTGACTGTCTTGAACCCAGCCTTGCGGGACCTGGGAGCGCCGATCGCGGCAAAGCTGTCAAGCAGGCCGGCGGCGGACTGGATGTATGGCTGGACCAGGAGTCCGATGCTCCTCGCGACGCTCTCGATGCTGGCGCCGGCCGGATTGCGGTATCGCTCGCTCTGGTTCCTCGCGTGAGTGGCGGCCGCGGTGCCGCCGGGGTGGTTTTTCTTCGTACGGCATTATGAGGAGCGTGAAGTCGAAGTTCGTTTGGATTCCCCGTATCAGGATTACCGGCGGCGGACGCCGTTGCTTCGGCCACGCAAGCCACCCGCCGCTCAGCGCATGCCGAACCGGAGAGCGCAGCCTCAGCCGCGCCGCCCGGTCAATACGCCCAGCGCCACAGATTCGCGCCTACGGTGAACCCCGCGCCGACGGCCGCGAACAGCACCAGGTCGCCTTTCGTAATCAGGCCGCTTTCGATGGCATCGCGCGTGGCTAGCGGGATCGTGGCGGCCGTCGTGTTCCCGAAGCGATCGATGTTGATCACCACCTTCGATTTGTCGATCCCGAGGCGATCGCCGGTTGCGGTGATGATGCGCCGGTTGGCCTGGTGCGGGATGAAGGCCTTCACTTCCGCGGGCGACAGGCCGTGCTCTTCGAGCAGCGTCGCGCTGACGTCGCCCATCTGCTTCACGGCGTACTTGAAGACCGCCTGGCCTTCCTGCTTGACATAGTGCAGGCGCTGCTCCACCGTTTCGTGCGATGGAGGCATGCGGCTTCCGCCCGCCGGCATGCGGAGCGCGGCCGCTCCGCTGCCGTCGATCGAGTTCTTGAAGCCGAGGAAGCAAGGCTCGCCGTCCGCGGCCGGCTCGAGCAGGAACGCGCCGGCGCCGTCGCCGAACAGCACGCACGTCGCGCGGTCCTGGTAGTCGATGATGCGCGACATCGTGTCCGCGCCGATCACCAGCACTCTCTTGTGCGCGCCGGTCATGACGAGTTGCGCGCCCGTCGTCAGACCGTAGACGAAGCCCGAGCACGCGGCCACGAGGTCGAAGCCCCAGGCGCCCTTCGCGCCGATGCGGTCCTGCACGAGACACGCCGTCGATGGAAAGAAGTGATCGGGCGTCACCGTGCAGAGGATGATGGCTTCGACTTCGCCGCCGCCGATGCCTCGCTGCGCGAGCGCGGCCTTGGCCGCCTCAACGGCCATGTCCGAGGTCGCCATGTCGGGATCGGCGATGTGCCGCTCCCTGATGCCCGTGCGCTCGAGAATCCACTGATCAGTCGTATCGACGATCTTCTCGAGGTCCTGATTTGTCAGGACGCGAGGCGGCACGTAGCACCCAATGGCGCTGATCTTGACTTTGTTCAAAAGGCACTCCCGTCCGCTTGCGACGCGCCGCCGGACTCGACCCGCCCTCTCCGAAGCGCGCCGGAAGCGGACTGCTCAATCTGAAAAACCACGAATTTCCATTGTTATGCTAAGCAGGGAGAGGGATGCAACTGTCTCTTCCCCTGGCGATCTGCGGGCAGAGCGCCGAGGAGATTTTTGCCCGCGCCTGGCGTCACGTCGCGCCTCGGTCCGCAGCGCCGGAAATGGAAGTGGTGTGGAAACGCTCGGCCAACGCGCATTCCAGCGTCACGCTGCGGCGGGGCGTACTCTCCGTGCGCCTGCCTGACCTGTTGGACGGGGCGCCGCCCGAGATCATCGAGGCGCTCGCGATCATCCTTCTATCCAAGCTGCACCGCCGCCGCGTCCCCGAGGGCCCGCGCCTCTCCTACAACCGCTGGATGCACCGCCAGGAGATCCGCGGGCGCCTGCACGAGCTGCGCCGCGCGCACGGGCACAAGCAGATCCGGCCCGCACGCGGCGAAGTCCACGACCTCGATCCGCTCTTCGATGAACTGAACGCCCGCTATTTTGAGGGCAAGCTGGAAAAGCCGGCGCTGGGCTGGAGCGCGCGGCAGTCGCGGACGCATCACGGGCATTTCGACTCGGCGCACAACACGATCGTGGTCAGCCGCTCGCTGGACCGCGCGGAAGTCCCGCGGCTGGCCGTGGAGTACATTCTGTTCCATGAGATGCTCCACATCGTGCACCCGGTGGAGTACCGCGGCGGGAGACGCCACGTACACACGAAGGCTTTTCGGGAAGCCGAGAAACGCTTCGAGAAGTTAAAGGAAGCCCACGAACTGTTGCGGCGGTTGTAATGGCAGGAGCCGTGAAGACACACGAGGTCCTCAAGGCCCGCGCAGCGGCCGATGGGAAGACTCCTCCATCCCCCTGAACGCCGCAGGGGGCGGGCCTGGGCCGCTACGCGGCTACAGGCGCTGGAACCGCACGCAGCGCGTAAGTGGCCGCACGCAGGTTCTCGGTGAGAATCCTTGCGTCGACCTCGCCGAGGCCCAGCCGGTACGCAAGCAGGCTCAGCCGGACAGACCAAAGCGACCGCGTGAAGCGGACGTGGTGCGCAAACAGGGCCTCACGAAGCTCCGCGCCGGCCACGCCGTCCATCACCATCATCTTCCCCAACGCCAACAAGCGGCTGAAGTCCTGGGACATCTCGTTGAGAAGCCCCTGGAAGACAGCAGTCCTCTTTCTGCGCAACTCCTTTTCGATCCGCCGGGTGTAGCCGGGCAACGATTTCAGGTAGTCGAAATCCTCCCGGCGCAGCAACCGGTCGAGCAACTGATACCGGTCCGGCGAAAAGCCGCCCCACCAATCCGGCGAGACCTGGAAGACGCAACCGGCGATTGACAACCGCCGGTAGACCAGAGCCAACGCAACGGCCATGGCCAGCACGACTACCCCGGACATCATTTGAAAGTTCATCAAATCCACTCCGGTGCGAACTCACCCCATGCTACACGTTTTCCGCGATTTCGGCAATGCCCCGCGTACAATAAAAAGTCAACCACTGCTGGAAATCGCATCAGCCGACGGGCTTTCGCTCCAGAATCGCGTTCAATTGCTGGAGCTGGTCGAGAAGTTTCCGCTGGGCGCCGGGGTCCCTCACCGCCAGCGATAGCGAAACCACCTCCTCGCCCTGCCGACGCCAGAGCAGCATCCAGACAAGCAGACAAAGGCAGTTGGCGCCCGTCATTGCAGCGCTGAGGATGCGCGTCCACTCGTGGCCGAGCAGGTTCCGGTAGAAGTAAACGCCGGCCACGGTGAAAAACAGGGCGGCAAAAACGAAGCTGTAGACCAGGAGATTGCGGCGCAGCGGGATCGGATACCAAGTGAGGAACAGGGCGTTGAGGACCAGGAAAAAGAGCAGTGAAAACAGAACGGCGCGCTCGACGAGAAGCGTCGTTCTCAACTGCCCCCAGATCTCGCCGTCGTAGTTGAAGTCCGGCCAGACGCTGACGGCGGAGACGAGGAAACTCAGCACGACGGCCGCGGTCAGAGTCCGCCGGCTGAGAACCGACAGGCCCTTGTAGCCTTCGAGCACCTTCGAGTAGATCTCGTAGACCACCGCAAAGTAGCTGGCCCAGAGCAGCGGCAGCGTATACAAGTAGACCTGCGGGTACAGCGGGCTTCGGAATGGGTCGTAGCCGGGGCTGAACCAAGTCACCGTCTGAAGCGTGACCGACCGGGCGAGCGTCGTGGCCAGATAGAAGGTCGCGGCCGGATACTCGCGCGCCAGCCCGATGGCGACGACGCGCACCAGCAGCACTGCCGTCAGGACGGTCGACAGATGCCACAGCGCCAGTTCGATCTGAGCAAGGTCCGCCATACATGCCCTCCCTCGAGGGTCATGACACTTCAGACCTCAGATCATATCAGAAGCCAAAGTTCGCCCAAACGGGCGCACGACAGATTTTACCTCAAAACATCGCAGCGGATGCTTCACTGGCCGCAGGCCACTCTGCCGCGGCCGGCGGTGCAAGGCGGACAGGCGCCGCCTGGGCTAGCGGGTCGGCTTCGGCGGGCAGGGCATGCAGTCGGGAATGGGGTCCAGCGCGAACGAAGTCTCCACCGTGGCGGCGGCGGAGAGGGCGAGCAGCAGGGCGAGAAGAATGCGCTTCATGGGAACCTCCAGTTGTCTCGATTGGAAATACGAACACAGCATAGAACGGGTTCTGCCGGGATGGCGGAAATCTCTATCCTTTTTCGGTAAACGGAACAAGTTATCGCGACCGCTTGCCGAACGAAAGACTTTGCGCTCCAGTGCTACAGTGTCAATATAGGGTATTAGAGGAAGTAGGGAAGTTGCTCTCGAGGGAAATGGACCTGAACCGCGGACGCAGGCCTGTCGAGGACCTCTGGCTCCGGACGCTGTCCCAGATACCGACGGTGTATGGGCGGCTCGTCTACCTCGCGTCATTAAGAGATTCTAACAGCGGCCAGTACAAACATCACGGCCTGGCAATGGTTTTTAGCCCGGAAGCGGCCCACGAGGCTCTCAGTGAAAGCCACCTCAGCTCGTTTCGCGAGTGGCTGGCCATGAGCCTGGAGCACCAGAAAGCAGACCTGGACCTCTATATGTCGGATCAGCCCACCGACCGGCGCACGCTCGTCGAAAACTGGATTCGCCTCGCGCCCTACCGAACGCTGATGCCCGCGGCCGTCACTGCGCCGGAGGAAGCTCTCTTCATGGCGGACGTCGAGGCCCTGCTCCAGGTCCTCAGGAACGAGTTGGCGGCCTCCGGTCAGGGTCGATCCTATTAGCGACTCCCACCACCTGTCCGACCACCTCCCCGCCCGACGGCCAAGCCAGGCTGACCGGCGACATTGGGGAAGCAGGGTGCGGCAAGACGAGCAGTTCATTCCCGTTTCTGATCGTGCACCAGCCACACATCCACCCTTCTCTATGCTCGATGAAATAGACGGGGCGATCGAATTCGCTCGTCCAGCCGCTCGCGGCGATCTTGCGGCGCGTCTCGTCCACCAGCACCAGACTCCCGGGGTGCAGCAGCGGGTACATAAACCAGTCGTTGGTGCCGATAAAGCCATAGCGATAGGACCGCAGGTCCAGCCGCGAAAGCAGCATCAGAGGCAGAACCCCCCAGGTCTGGATAAACCGCGACAGAAACACCGTCTTCGAAAGATCGAGCCCGGGGTCCAGGCTCAGCGGCACCTGGACCGATCCCGGCATCCCCAGAGGGGACTCACCGGCCGCGAATCCCACGATGTGCGACCGCTCCGGTCCCACCGAAAAGGCGTCGCCGGGCAGCTCTCCTAGCGGCACCCCATACCAGCCGAGAGCTTCTGAGAAATCCAGACGGTAGATCGCACAGAGAGAGTAGAGCTTGAAAACGGTCGGGACAACGCCCCTGTTTTCGATGTCGGAGAGCCGACTGATGGCGATCGAATATTCGCTGTTCTTTCTCCTGTCTGCGATCTGCTGGCTGTACTCTTCCACGTCGCGGTATCGCAAGCCGAGCCGCTCTCTGGCCCGCTTGAGTTTCTGTCCTGCGTCCTCCATGATAGGATTCTGTTGGTTTTTCAGACGTCCCTGGAAGGATGGAGGAGAGCTGATTTCAGCTCCCCGGGCTATTTCGAGCCTGCGTTCTGCGGCCATCCGATCAGGGGTTCTCTCCCGATTCTGTTCTGTTTTCGGAACAGAATCAAGCGCTTGAACGGAATCCGTGCACCGCGGGTCCCGCGGGCGAAACCGTGCGAGGAGGACGGCCGGCCAGATGGCGATGAAAAAACGGCGGTTGCGCGCAGCATTTCAGGGCGAGCTCGGGGCCTTCAGCCACGAAGCGGCGCTGCGGTTCTTGGGCGGCGGCGTCGCCGTCCAGCCTTGCCCGCGGTTCGAGGACGTGTTCGCTGCGCTGCGAGATAACCGCGTCGACGCGGCCGTCATCCCTATCGAGAACACGCTCCATGGGTCGGTGCACGAGAACTACGACCACCTGCTGCACTTCGACCACCGCATTGTTGCGGAGACGAATGTGCGCATCGTGCACAACCTCATTGCGCCGCCGGGGGTCTCCTTCCGCGATGTGAAGCGCGTCTTCTCGCATCCCGTCGCGCTCAATCAGTGTTTGAAGTTCCTCGCCGCGAATCCGCAATTCGAGCGATCTTCGTTTTACGACACGGCGGGCAGCGTGAAGATGGTGATGGAAGAGGGGCTGAAGGACGCCGCCGCCATCGCCTCCGCAGTCTCCGCCGGCATCTACGGCGCGCGCATTCTGCGCCGCTCCATCGAAGACGACCGCCAGAACTTCACGCGCTTCTTCCTCCTGCGCCGCCCCGACCAGCCGCCGTTGCAGCTCGACGAGCCCGGCCGCAAAGGCTGGAAGACCTCGCTCGTCTTCACCACGCGCAATCAGCCCGGCTCGCTGTTCCGCGCCTTGAGCGCCTTCGCGCTGCGCGACCTCAGCCTCACCAAGATCGAATCGCGCCCGCTGCGCGGCAAGCCGTGGGAGTATCTCTTCTATCTGGACTTCCTGGGCAGCGTCGAAGAAGAGCGCGTCAAGCGCGCCCTCGGCCACCTCGAAGAGCTCGCCGACATGCTGCGCGTGCTCGGCTGCTATCGCGTTTAGCGTTTGCGGCGCACCGGATCCATCACACGCAGTCCGTTCAGGGCAAACCCGCGTCTGTTATCGAACGCATCCACCAAAGCGTCCACCGCCACCACCGGCTGCACGGTCTTGTGCCCGTAATCGCGATACACGCGCGCGAACAGCGACACCTCGAGAAATCCCGTCCAGTCGGCCAGCGTGAGGAACTTCATCGTGCCGTCATCGGTCGGATGCCGCCGGTCCGCCACAATCAGCCCGCACACGCGAACTTCTTTTCCGTAGTAATTCCGCTGCGAGCGCTGCAACTCCGCGGCGCCGAGGTAGCGCGTCCAGTCCACCTCCGGGGCGAAGTAATCGAGCGGATGCACGCTCACCGGGAAGCCCAGCACCTCGTGCTCCCACCGCACGCGCTCCATCGGAGGCGCTTGGAAACTCTCCGGCAGACCGGTCTCGATCATCGGCTTGCGTTCCATCCGCGCCGACGCCTCGAGCCGCTGCAATCGCCAGAACAGCCGCCCGCGCGGCTCGCCGAACACATCGAGCGCGCCCGCCTTCAACAGCGCCACCCACTCCGCGCGCGACGGCTTCGTTTTGCGAAAAAACGCCCCCAGGTCCTCAAACGGCCGCCCCGCAACGATGCGGTCCAGTGTGTCCTGTGTCAGCCCATTCACCTGGTCCAGCGGCAGACGGATCGTGTCCCCGCGCACAAGAAACCGCCGCGCATCGGACGCGTGCAAATCCGGCAACAGGAACCGCGCGCCGTTGCGCAGCGCCTCCAGCACGTAGAGAATCGGCGAATAGAACCCCCGCCGCGATGTCAGCACCGCGGCGAGGAACTCCACCGGATAGCGCGTCTTCAGCCACGCCCCCGCGAAAGCCTCCACCGCGTAAGCCGCCGAGTGCGCCTTGTTGAACATGTAGCCGGCGAAGTCCCTCAGCAGACCCCACACGGCGTTGGTCTCCTGCTCCGTGCGGCCCAGCCGCTGCGCCGCCGCGCGGAACTCTTCGCCCAGGCTCTCGATCAATTCGAAATCGCGGTTCTTCACCAGCGCGCGGCGCAGCATGTCGGCGCGGCCCCAGTTCATCCCCGCGAATCCGTTGGCGACAAGCAGAATGTGCTCCTCGAACGCCATCAGCCCGTAGGTGTCCTTGAGCAGCGGCTCCAGCGACGGGTGGGCGTACGTCACCGGCTCCAGCCCCTGATGACGCCGCGCGAACGCGCGCTTCTTCCCTTCGTTGGCCGCCCCCGGACGGATGATCGACTCCACCGCCGTCAGGCAATCGATGTCGCGGCAGCCGCTCATCACCAGCAGCCCCGTCATCGCCGGCGATTCGATGTGAAACACGCCGCGCGCGTTGCCCGTCGCGATCGCCTCCCACGTCTTTTCGTCTTTCCAGTCGAGCGCGTGGAGATCGGGCCGCTCGCGCCCGTTGCCGGCAAGGTTCTCCAGCGTGTCGTCGAGCACCGTGAGCCCCGCCTGCCCGAGCAGGTCCATCTTCAATAAGCCCAGTTGCTCGACGTCGTCCATCGCGTAGTGCGTCGTCAGCAGACCCTTCGCGCTCTCGAACAGCGGCATGCGGTCCGCCACCGGCTCGCCGCTGATCACCAGCCCGCACGGGTGCATCGCGAAGTGGCGCGGGATGCCGTCAAAGCCGGCCGCCATCGCCAGCACGGTCTTGTACGGCTCGTCGTTGTATGGCAGGTGGCTGCACTCCGGCGTCTGCCGCACCGCCTCCGCCGCGTCGCCGCGCATCCACGGCATGTGCTCGGTGAAGCGCCGCGCCTCGCGCTCCGGGATTCCGTAGACCTTGGCGATGTCGGCGACCGCCGACCGCCCCTGAAACGTGTGCACGGCCCCGATCATCGCCACGTGCTCGCGCCCGTAGCGTTCGAACACGTGCCGGATCACCTCGTCGCGCCGGTCCCACGGCAGGTCGAGGTCGATGTCCGCCAGCTTCTGAAACTGCATCCGCTCGCGGTTGAGAAACCGCTCGAAGCACAGCCCGAAGCGGAACGGGCAGACGTTGCTGATGCCCAGCAGGTAGCACACCAGGCTCCCCGCCGCGCTGCCGCGCGCCAGCGTCGCGATGCCCTGCGCGCCCGCCCACTCCACCAGGTCGGCGAATACAAGAAAATACTCCGCGTAGCCGACCTCGGCGATGATCGACATCTCGCGTTCCAGCCGCTCGCGCACCTCGGCGCGCGGCGCCGCGCCGTAGCGCTTCACGAGCCCCGCCTCCACCTTCGCGCGCAGCAGCGCCGCCGGATCGCCGCACGGAAATTTCGGGAAGCGGATGTCGCCCAGCTCGAAATCGAAGCCGCAGCGCTCGGCGATGCGCACGGTGTTCTCCATCGCCCGCGGCAGACCGCCGAAATAGCGCGCCATGTCTTCTTCCGTGTGCCAGTGATAGCGCCCCGGCGGGAGCTTCTCCGGATGGCGCTGGTTGACGAGCGTCAGCGTGCGCATCGACGCGAGGATGTCGTAGCGCAGCCGCTCGCCGGGCTCAAGGTAGTGCGTGTCGCACGCCGCCGCCAGCGGAATCCGCAGCCGCCGCGACAGGTCCTCGAACAGCCGCGCCACGCGCAGGTCGTCGTCGTTGTGCGGCGAGATCTCGAGCGCGAGATTCCGCCCGAAGACCTCGCGCAGCCACGCGATCGCCGGCTCCGCCGGACGGTTCTGCTTGAGTTCCACAGCCGGCGCGCTGCGCGGTCCGGCGAGGCAGATCAGCCCTTCGCTATAGCGCGCCACGTCCGCGCGCGTGACGCCGTTCGGATGCTCGATGCGCGTTGTCAGCAGCCGGCACAGATTGCGGTAGCCGCGCGCGTTCTCCACCAGCAGCGTGAGCGTCGTCGCGTCCTCGAGCGTCACCTCGCTGCCGGTCACCGCATGCAGCCCCGCCGCCCGCGCCTTCTTGTAGAAGATCACCGCGCCGGCCACCGTATCGCGGTCGGTGAGCCCCACCGCCCGCATCCCGCCCGCCACCGCCGCCTCGACGATCCGCTCCGGCGAAAGCGTGGAGTCCAGCAGCGAGTACCAGCTATGGTTGTGCAATGCGGCGTAGGCCATAGTTAGTGTAAATACTTACACTAAGATCGTGCCACGATCCGAGCCCGGGCGCAACCGCCCGCTGAACGCCAAACGCCTTCTGGACTTCCCCGGGCAAAGCGGCTTCGCGACTCATGGTTTGCGCCTGCCAACCCCTCATCGCGGTTGAGCGCGACGACTTCCCCTCCCTACGCACGAACAACCAGCCCGGGCGGGCAAGCAGCCGCTGAGAAGCGCGCTGGCGCTTGACTCGCCAGCCGGCTCTTTCCAATGCGGCGAGAACCCGCCTTGCTCTACTGGCAAGCCAGTTGCTCATCCTGAATGGTAAAGGAAACGCCGAGCGCAGATGATGGAAGCTCACCATGGGCGATGCGGCCGGCGATGACCTCAATGGCGAGGCGTTCGGCATTGCCGATTGCCTCATCCCGGGTCCGGCCATAGCACATGACCCCCGGAAGCTCGAGGGCTTCCGCGATCCAGCGCCCATCTTCCTCCCGGTCGAGCTCGATCGTCAGATTCACCCCTTCATGATTCTCCCAGGGGTGGCGCCGCCGGATCGGATGACCAGGAATGTGCGCCCGGCACTCCTTTAACCGCATTCGAGGTCCTTCACTCCGGCCGGAGGGGAGGCCTTGCCAGCGCGTGTGCGAGTTTCTGAAACAGTCTGCCCGGCGGCAAATGCCGCCAGAACTTCTGCGGGCAAAGGCGCATTGAAATCGTCCGGAACGGCGAAGTCTCCTTTGGCGGATCCTAGCTTGCGCGCGCGGGACTCTTGGCGGACCGGCACAAGCCGCGCCATAGGCTTCCCATCGCTGGCAATCACGATCTCCTCGTCAAGCCGCGGCCGAGCAAGCAACTCGGCGAGCGAAGGCTGGGCTTCCTGAACGGTGACTTCCACAACTCCAGGATGAACCGCCGGCGCCTCACGCCGCCGTCCGCGGCTCCAGCTCATATCCGCGCCGCACCGCCGCGCTTCCGTGCAGCCGGCGCAGCGCGTCGACGACCGCCGCCAGCTTCGCGTCCTTCTCCCGACGCGGCGCTTCCGGCGCGAACAGGTCCATCTGCGGCGCCGGACGGTAGATGCGCCCCGCGCGCAGCGTCATCGCCCGCAGACGCACCCGCCGCGTCCACGCCCCCTCGAGCAACTGCGGCAGCAAATGAAACACCTCGCTCTCGAGCGACGCCGGCTCCGCCAGATCCAGCGTCTTGCGCGACTCCTCGCGGTCGGTGTACCGCAGCTCGAGCGCGATCCGGCGGACCTCGACGCCGGCCGCGCGCACCTGCGCCATCAACCGCTCCAGCATCCGCCGCAGCGCCAGCAGAAGCAGGGGCTCCTCCCAGACGTCCTCGGCGAACTCGACCGGCTCGGCGAAACCCGGCTCGGCCGCCTTGCGCCGCCCCACCGGCTCTTCCGAAACGCCCTGCGCCCGCCGTTGCAGCGCCAGCGCGCCGCGCCCCAGCACCGTCCCCAGCGCGTCCACCGGCGCGGCGGCGAACTGCCCGATCGTCCTCAGCCCCGCCACCCCCAGCGCGTCCAGCGCCCGCGCGTCCAGCCCGGGCAGCCAGTGGAGCGGCAGCGGCGCCAGAAACCCGCGCTCCGCCCCCGCCGGAACCGTCACCTGCGCCCCCGGCTTGCGCACCCGCGACGCGATCCGCGCCACCAGCTTGTTCGCCGCCAGCCCCGCCGAAATCGAAATGTGCAGCCACTCGCGCACGGTCTCCCGGATCCTGGCGACGACCTCGCCCGGCGCGCGCCCGTTCAGCCGCTCCGCCCCCGTCAGGTCCAGCCACGCCGCCCCCACCGCCGACGGCTCCACCAGCGGCGTCGTCTCCCGGCACAGCCCCAGGATCTCGTCGAAAAACCGCTCGTACAGCTCGAAATGCGCCGGCAGCACGATCAGCGCCGGCACGGCCCGCCGCGCCCGCGCCATCGGCCAACCGGGGCGGATTCCCAGCCGCCGCGCCTCCCCGCTCGCCGACAGCACCACGCCCCGCCGCTCGCCCCCCACCGCCACCGCGCGCCCGCGCAGACGCTTGTCCGCCGCCTGCTCGATCGAGGCGAAAAAGCGGTCGCCGTCCCAATGGACCACGGTGCGCATGGCGTACCTTGATACTATAAATTTTTACACTATTCAGGCGCGGAATCAAGTCCGCGCACGAGACTGAAGTCCGGCACAGGCTGAAGCCTGTGCTACTGAACACACACAGCCTGAAGGCTATGTTACGCGCGGTGGCCAACGGCCGAGAGCTGGACCTCCAGGCCGTCCGGATCGCGGAAGTAGATGCGGTCCGTGCCGCTGGGGCGGCGCGGTTCGAGTCCCTTCCCGCGCAGCCGCGCGACGACCTCATCGGGACGGAAGTTCTCGATCGCGATGCAGTAGTGATCGAGGCCGGGATTGGGGTTGCGGAAGAAGGTCAGGAATTCCTCGCCGAGCTTGAGGAAGCAGCTTGTGGGCGATTCGCTGATCAGCGGCAGCCCGAGCAATCCTTGATAGAAGGCGCGCGTGCGCGGGATATCGGCCACGCGCAAGGCGATGTGATTCAACCCCACGCCCTGAAACGTGGACTCCGCGGCCGCCGGCGCCGCAACGGCGAGCGCCGCCAAAGCGCGGATCAGTTCGCGGCGGCCCAGCCGGCCGGATTCGTACCGCTCCAGCATGGAAGCGATGAGATCGTGCATGGTTTCCCCCCTCTCTGACTGCGGAAGCTGGGCCAATGATACGCCCGCGGCAGTGTGGGGTTCAACCGTGCACCCGGCACAGAGCAACGGCCCCGCAGCCGGAGCCACGAGGCCGTTGCGTTCGGAGGGGAAGGACGGACTCAGATCTCAGGCGTAGTACGCCGCGTTCTTCTCCGCGTACTCCGCGTACTCGGCCGGCAATTCTTCAAGCACGTAGATCGAATTCGTCGGGCACACCGGGATGCAGGCGCCGCAATCGATGCACTCGGTCGGATGAATGTAAAGTTGCTCCACCGTCTCGTAGCCGGGCTCGTCCGGCGTCGGATGAATGCAGTTCACCGGGCACGCCTCGATGCAGTGATTGTCCTTCGTACATGTATTCGTAATGACGTATGCCATGAATCAGGGGCTCCGCCTGGTGAATGTGCAAGCTTCATTCCAAACTCCTGATACCCGCAACCTCCTGATTCCACAGTCAGCGCCCATCTGTTGCGACCCGCCCATGGGTCATATGCCCCATAAAGACCACTCCCACGCAGTCCCCGGCCGTGCGTTCCTCCGCAGGGTTTCCCGCTCCCACGAATCGTAAGACCGGGTTGACACCCGCCCTCCTGGAAGATAAAGTGGCTCAAGCTTCCTGATTGCTTCGTGGAGGTCACATGCATTCCGACCGTCCCCTTCTTGTCTGCGTACTCGCGCTCCTCGCGGCCGCCCTCGCCTTCTCCCAGGCCCGCAACGGCACCATCCTCGGCACCGTCACCGACTCCACTGGCGCCACGATGCCCAACGCCAAGATCACCATTACCGAAACCAACACCGGCGTCTCGCGCACCGGCCAGACCACCGAAGTCGGCTACTACGCCTTCCCCGACGTTCCACCCGGCCTCTACAGCGTCGCCATCGAAGCCACCGGCTTCAAGAAGGTCGTCCGCACCGGAGTCGAAGTGCAGGTGAACACCACCATCCGCGTAGACGCCACACTTCAGCCCGGCGAAATCACCGAGTCCATCGAAGTCACCGCTGAAGCCGCCCTCCTTCAAACCGACCGCACCGATACCGGCCGCAAGATCGAGGTCAAAGTCCTCGCCGACATGCCCCTGGGCTTCAACCGCAACTTCCAGTCTCTTCTCAACCTCGTCCCCGGCACCACCCGCGCCTTCCGCCCCCACTCGGTCTTTTTCAACTCCCAGGACTCCCTCTCCACCCAGGTCAACGGCCAGAGCCGCCTCGCCAACAACGTGCAGTTCGAGGGCGTGGACAACAACCACCGCACCGGCCTGCTCACCGTCATCATCCCGCCCATCGAAGCGCTCCAGGCCGTCGACGTCACCACCAGCAACTACGAAGCCGAGCTCGGCCGCGCCGGCGGCGCCGTGACCAACATCGCCCTGAAGTCCGGCACCAACGAATTCCGCGGCAGCGCGTACTGGTTCAACCGTCTCTCCGCTTACGGCGCCCGCAACTGGTTCGCGCGCTCCAAGGCCGTCACCACGTACAACTACACCGGCGGCACCTTCGGCGGACCCATCAAGCGCAACCGCACCTTCATCTTCGGCGACTACCTCCGCATCTGGGACCGCCAGGGCCAGACCAACCGTTTCACCCTTCCCACTGAGCCCTTCCGCCAGGGCAACTTCGCCGGCTTCACCACCATCTACGACCCCAACACCGGCGCGCCCGACGGCGCCCGCCGCCTCCCCTTCGGCGACAACCGCATCCCCTCCAACAGGATTTCCTCCCTCTCTCAGAAAGTCCTCAGCCTAATCCCCTCGCCCATACTTCCCGGAACCGGCGTCAACTTCGACCAGAATTCCACCCTCAGCAAGGACACCGACTCGTTCGACGTCAAGGCCGACCACAACCTCACCGACAACGACCGCCTTAGCGCCCGCTACAGCTTCCAGCGCCCCGTCGTCACCGATCCACCCATATTCGGCCTCGCCGGCGGACCACGCGGCGGCGGCTTCCAGGGCACCGGCATCAACAAGACCCAGTCGGCTGCGATCAATTACAGCCGTGTCTTCTCGCCCACCCTCATCACCGAAGCGCGCCTCGGCCTGAGCCGCTACCGCAACACCGCCCAGAACGCCGACTACGGCACGAAAGCCTCCGACCAGTTCGGCGTCAAAGGCGTCAACCTCGACGCCTGGTCCAGCGGCCTGTTCTCCGTCGAGATTGACGGCGGCTTCTCCAACCCGCTGGTCGGCTACTCCGCCAGCCTGCCCTGGATCCGCTCCGAGACCAACTTCAACCTTGTGAACAACTGGGTGAAGACCGTCCGCAGCCACACCGTCAAGTGGGGCGCGGACATCCGCCGCGTCCGCGACGACCTCCTCCAGACCCAGACCTTCAACCCGCGCGGCGTCTTCCGCTACGGCCCCGGCCTCACCTCCTGCCGCACCGATTGCTCCGCGGGAACCTCCACCGGCTTCGCCAACTCCTTCGCGG
Organism: uncultured Solibacteraceae bacterium; assembly: GCA_964472745.1. Taxonomy (GTDB): domain Bacteria; phylum Acidobacteriota; class Terriglobia; order Bryobacterales; family Bryobacteraceae; genus CAYYNC01. The sequence goes on along the minus strand of CAYYNC010000074.1, from coordinate 2,613 downwards.
CGTTCCTTCTCGACCTTCCCCGGCAGGCCGGACGCGACCTCGCCCAGGTGTTCCCCGCCTGGCGCCAAACGCAGTTCTTCTTCTACGTCCACGATAAGTGGCAGATCACGCCCAAGCTGACGCTCGACGCCGGCCTGCGGTGGGAATACTACCGCCCGGCCACGCCGCGTCTCGCAGGCGGCTTTTCCAACTACGACCCCGACACCAACTCGCTCGTCCTCGCCGGCATCGGCAGCAATCCCATGGACCTCGGCCTGCGCCGCACCTACTCAAACTTCGCGCCGCGCACCGGCCTCTCCTACCGCTTCGACGAAAAGACCGTCATCCGCGCCGGTATGGGCTTCAGCTACGTCCCCTTCCCCGACAACACCTACGCCTACAACTACCCGGTGAAGCAGAACAACGAATACGCGCAGACCAGCACCTACACGCCCGCCGTCACTTCCGCCGGCCAGCCCGTGAACATGGCCTCCGGCTTCCCCGCGCCCTTCGCCGTCGCCATTCCCGCCGACGGCATCATCCGCAACGCGCCCCTGGCGCAGAGCTACGACGTCATCAACAAGCAGTTCCGCGAAGGCTACGTGATAAGCTGGAACCTCGCCGTCCAGCGCTCGCTGCCGGGCAAGTTGGCGCTGGAGACCGCCTACGTCGCCAACCACGGGGTCCGCACGCCCACGCAGTACGGCCTCAACAACGGCATGATCCTCGGCGCCGGCGCCAACGGCCGTCCGCTCTTCCAGAAGTTCGGCAAGACCGCCGGCGTCAACCTGCGCTACTTCGGCACCAGCTCCTCCTACAACTCGCTCCAGGTGAAGCTCGACCGCAAGTTCTCCGGCGGCTTTCAGATGACGACGGCCTACACGTGGTCCAAGGCCATCGGCTTCACCGACGAGAACGGCGGCTACGCTTTCTACATCAACCCCGAGCGCAGCCGCGCCGAGCTCGGCTTCTCCCGCCGCCACACTTACACGCAGAGTTACATCTACGAGCTCCCCTTCGGCAAAGGCAGGAAGTACGCGACCTCCGGCCCCGCCGCATGGATCCTAGGCGGCTGGCAGTTGAACGGCATCCTCACGATGATGTCCGGCTCGCGCATCAACTTCAGCTACAACGCCGCCGGCCTCAACGCGCCTGGCAATTCCCAGACCCCCAACATCACCGGACCCGTGAAGGTGCTCGGCGGAGTCAACGACGACCTCTGGTTCGACACCTCGAACTTCAGCGTCCCCGCCGCCCTCACCTTTGGAAACCTCGGCCGCAACCCCTTCTCCGGCCCCGGCTTCTTCAACCTCGACGCCTCCGTCTTCCGCACCTTCACCCTCACAGAGCGCATCAGAGCCGAATTCCGGTCCGAGTGGTTCAGCGTCACCAACACGCCCCAGTTCAACAATCCCAACGGCGAGCTCGGCAACGCCAACTTCGGCAAGATTCGTGGCTCGAGCGGCGAACGCGGCGGGCAGTTCGGCCTGAAGTTCACCTTCTGACATGTGGGGCAGATCGCCGATCAAGTCCGGGGCCGTAAGCGCCAGCGAGCGGCGCCTCAAACCTCGCCGCTCATCAAAGTTGGATCTCGAGCGGGGAAATACCGGGAACCCGGCCAGCCACCCGTAGCCCATGGCCGAGCGGGGCCGGACTCAGGCGTTCCCGCCTCGACATCTCAAGGTCAGGACGCATCATAGGCCGTCAGCAGGCGTTCGCGCGCGAGCGGGGGCACGGCTTGCGGCAAATGAAGCCTCTCCCTGCGCTCGATTTGGATCGGAAGCCGCCGCAGCGTATCGAGGAACTCCGCGATGCCGTGTTGACTGATGCGTTTCCGGCGTTCCGCAAGGGCCGATGCGTTGGCAACCTCAAAAGGCCACACGGCCGGCACGACCGCGTAACTTCTTTTGAGAGCGGAAAGCACGCCGCGGCTCTATGGTGCGGCCTCGCCGGCGCAGCACCAACTCAGCGTCACCGCGGCGTCCCCGCGGCCGGAGGCATCAATACTTGCGCCCCTCATGGAGGAGGTCGCGAAGACTCAGATCTTCACCCAAAGTGATACCGTACCGCTCAGCGAAGGCCAGCATAGCCCCCACGGCCCTTCGCCGCTTCTGATCCTGCGCACCGAGGGGCCGAGTCTCCCCCAGCGACTCCAGCGCACTCGCGACGACTTCTTCAGAAGACAGGTAGCGGCCTGAACGAAGTTCAGAACTGCTGATCTCGGCCAGTAAATCCCGCCGGTCAGGAAAACAGAATGAGCCGGAAATGGGTTTGGCGAGGGGACGGGGCAGGGGTTATGAACGAGGGATGCCGCAGTTGCAACTTCCGATATTCCCCGCCGGGGTGACGGAGATCAATACTCAGATCGCAGTCCAACAACAGGGGAGCACGGTGTTCTGCATTCATGGTCACCTGGCGGTGTTCCGGCACGAGGAGCCGGAGGTGCGGAGCTTCCGGATGATCGCCAGCCAGATGATCGCCACCGGGACGGTAAAGTCCAGGGAAATCGCTGCGACCTTCGGCGTACCGGCGGCTACGGTGAAGCGCTATGGGAAGTTGTACCGGGACCAGGGAGTCAGAGGTTTTTACGAGACCAAGCCGCGGCACAGTTCGGCATCGGTGCTGAAAGGGGAA
>CAYYNC010000073.1:0-26599 GCA_964472745.1 uncultured Solibacteraceae bacterium | reverse complement strand
CAACCGCCCGCTCAGTTGATGTTGATCTGATCACATGGTCAGGCATACCGTCCTCTGCTTCGATGATTTGGAACGCTGCTCGCGCCCTCTGTGCCAACATTGATGAGACAGTAGCCCCGGTCGTAATTACTGAGCAGGGCGACAAGAGGAGTCATCATGAAGAAGAACGGAATCTCTTCAGCTTCCCTCACGGTTTTGCCCGCCGCGGAACGCAGGGAGGCCGAGCGGAGCGAGGCCGACCGTAGTGTAGCGGCGGGCAAAACCGTCGCCGACCCGCCGGCCGTCCCGCCCAGGCCCAATCCGGAGGTGTTTATCGACGCCAAGCGCCGCACCTTTTCGGCCGAGTACAAACAGCTCATCCTGGAAGAGGCCGACGCTGCCTCCGCTCAACCCGGCGCCGTCGGGGCCCTGCTGCGCCGCGAGGGTTTGTATTCGTCCCACTTGGTCAGTTGGCGGCGCGAGCGGCGGGCCGCCATCCTCAAGGCGCTGTCCCCGCTCCAGCGCGGCCCCAAGTCCAAACGTAGCCCCCAAGACGAAGAGATCCAGAAACTCCGCCGCGAGAACCAGCGCTTGGCCGAGGAACTGCGCAAAGCAGAGATCATCATTGATGTTCAAAAAAAAGTGGGTGCGCTGTTGGGCTGGCCGCTGCCCAAGACGGACCTCCAGGAGAGGCCTTGATGGACGCTGTCGCTGTTCTGGCGCCGACAGCCGGCACCACCGCCGCCTGCGATCTGCTGGGTGTGGCCCGCGCCACTTTCTACCGGAAGCGGCCGGTATTGGGCCCTTCCCCAGATCCGGCCCCCGAACCGCCTCCGCCGGCCCAGCGGCCCGCTCCCTCTCGCGCTCTCAGCCTCGACGAACGCGCCGTTGTGCTCGACCTCATGCATGAGGAGCGATTCCAGGACTGCGCTCCTGCCGCCATTCACGCCACCTTGCTCGACGAGGGCCGGTACGTCTGTTCCACCCGCACCATGTACCGCATCCTCGAACAGGAAGGTGAGTCGCGCCAACGCCGCGATCAACTCGTCCATCCGCCCTACCAAAAGCCCGAGTTGTTGGCCACCGCACCCAACCAACTCTGGAGTTGGGACATCACCAAGCTCCTGGGCCCAGCCAAGTGGACCTACTTTTATCTCTACGTCATCCTGGATGTCTTCAGCCGCCACGTCACCGGCTGGTTGGTTGCCCACCGCGAATGCGCCGAACTGGCCAAGCATTTCTTCGAGGAAACCCTGGCCAAGCACCGCGTTCCCGCCGGTCAACTCACCATCCACGCCGACCGCGGAAAGGTCATGCGTTCCAAACCCGTTGCCTTCCTCCTGGCCGATCTCGGTGTCACCAGAACCCACAGCCGCCCCTATGTCTCTGACGACAACCCGTTTTCGGAAAGTCACTTCCGCACCCTCAAGTACCGCCCCGACTTCCCCGACCGCTTCGGCTCCCTCCAAGACGCCCACACCTTCTGCCAGCGATTCTTCCACTGGTACAACGAAGTTCACCGCCACTCCGGCATCGCAATGCTCACCCCCTCCATGGTTCATTTCGGTGAGGCAAAAGCCGTCCTCGCCAAACGCCAAACTGTCCTCGACGCCGCTCACCAGGCCCACCCAGAGCGTTTCGTTCGGCGTCCACCCAAACCTCTCCCGCTGCCTTCCGAGGTCTGGATCAACAAGCCGCTTCCGGTTGCCCAGAAGTCAGACCAGGAAGGTCAGTAAATTCTCATGCCTGGTGTCTCAAAGTTGTTGACACGCACCGGTGTTCGTTTCGTTCCATAGTTCGAGAATCCTCCTTTACGCGTTGCGCGAGCACCATGCCAGTCAGTCCGAGTGCCACGAGTAAAGCTGAAAGAAATGAGCCCTTCTCTCTCATTGGCTCAACCTCCATTCTCAGCCGAAGGCTCCCTGCCCAGGTTCTCGATTTCCGTCACTCACGACGGTTACTCGTGATTGCGGCAGGTGGCCGCGGCAAGCGGGCGTCCGCTCCCTTGATGAGTAGCCACAGCATAATCGGGAACTCTCCGGCCGCACGGGCCAACATCGTCACGCGTTCGTAAGGCACGAAGCGCGCTCCGCCCAGCAGTAGCGAGACGAGGCTATGTGCTACATAAGCCACCCCGGCAATGACGAGCAGAATGCCGAGCACCCGGGGGAGGAAACCGGATTTCTTCACCAGCAGGCCAAAGGGCACCAGCCAAAATCCCCAGAAGATCTCCACGGCCAGCACGCCGTGCTCGTGTAGACGGAGGAACAGCATTCCCAGTGCCTCCCGTTCTCCCGGGCCGATGGCCGCTACCACGCTCGCCCCGCTCAACAGCCACTGAGCCGCAACGTAGTTGAGCGCGACGACGAAGGAAATGGGCATCGCAAGTATCAGCAACAGGGCCATCAAGAACGCTTTCGTCTTGTCAACGCACTTCAGCAGTTGGTAGAGCACCAACGCCAATGGTACCGACAGCACGGTCGACAGCAGATCCATCACCACCCCGACACGAAATCGAACCTCAGACCTGATCATGCCCTGCGCGAGTGCGTGGAGGTCGCTGCCGACCAGCGGCGCATGGTAGAAACCAACAGCCGTGGCCAGACCCAGGACCACATAAACACCGCCAGCGACCCGCGCAAGCCGCTTGGTCGCTTCGGGGGATCGTTCTTCCTGCCTAATCGCCATTCAGCCCTCCCTTAGAGCACCAGCGAACCAACGAACTCGGCCGGTCGGCCAAGCGGTTGCGCTGCGGCGCGGAACGGAGTCCGCCGCAAGCCCCAGTTATTCCGTGACATCATTCGCCTTTTCGTCGAACGTGGTGCCTTCGGGTGCATCCGTCCGACTTTCGAATTCGACGCTGTAGTCGTCGGGATCGCGCAGGGAGGTGACCCACATTCCGTTGCCAACGAACGGCATGGACGGCGTGAGTCCTCGCGCCGTGAACTCACGGTAAAGCGACAGAGCATCGCGACAGAGGAACATCACCGATACGCCGAGGCCCAGTGGCCCATTGGGTGACCAGGACTTTCCGCCGTCCCTGCGAAAATCCTGGATCATCAATGAGGCGTTTCCGCGCTGCAATCGGCACCAGCGAACCGTGCCTTCGTCTATCCACTTGTCGGCGATATCGAAACCGAGCCCGTCAACGTAGAACCGCAGGGAGTTTTCCATGTTCGAGACGGCGAAAAACGGAACCGCCTGTTGGACATTTGAATCTGTGGGCATAGGTGCATCCATCCTCTACTTGTCGCATCATCGCACCGGCATGACGCTGGCTCTACCGGCAGGCATTGGAGCGCCAGCAGAAAGCGTTCATTCCGATTCTCCTCAAAGCGTCGAGTAGCGACTCCGGAAACCACAGTTGCGACCGCTACCAGCAGACGCCCGTTGCCAAGCCTAAGTACCGAACGTCGGTCAGTTGATCCAGCATGAAACTTGCGACATCGGCGCGCGAGATCCTCACGGTCCAAAGAAAGCTTCCGACACCGGCGCCGTGCCGAGAGACGCCGCGAGGCGCCGCATCGATCAGCGCTCCAGGCCGGACGATCACCCAGTCCACTTGGCTGGCCGCGACGGCCTTCTCTTGTCTTACTTTGTCGTAGAAATAGAGTGGCAGGATGAAAGGAATGACGAGGAGCGTGTAGTAGAGGCCCATCCGGCCGCTGCTGCTCCCGACGCCCAACGAAGTCTCGCAGATCAACCTGGCGACCGCATGGGCTTCCATGGCCCGAAGCAAATTCCGTGTACCCTCCGAGAGGATCCGGTTGGTGCTGAACCACCGCTTGTGGCCGAGCGCGCAAACCACGGCGTGCTGACCTCGCAGCGCGGGCTCCAGCGAAGTGTAGTCCATTACGTCGCCCTGCATTACGGTGAGGCGCGGATGGGCGATTTCGAGCTTGGAGGGATTTCGAGCAAGCGCCGTGACGTGGTAGCCACGCTGGACGGCCTGTTCGACCAGTTTCCTTCCCGTGCCCCCCGTAGCCCCGACGACCAGGAGGCGCAGTCCGGCCTGCCCGGCCAAGCTTCCAGAAGCGGACCGCCGCCCCACCGGTGCCTTTCGAGCCAGCGCCAGCGACACGGCGATTGCGTAGGCGAGGGCGATCCCGAGCAGGGTCACATCCGTCTCCTGTTCATGAAAAGGTTGCAGCCGGCAGCAGCGCGCCGCGTTTCGAGTAGTCGCCAAGTGTTCGCCGGCCGGCGCATTCCCGCCGCTCGTGCGACCGCCGCAATCGAGGGAATGAGCGTGAGCGTGAGGAACGCACCCGCCATTCGGGCGGCAGCGCTGGGATCTGGACTGAGCGCCCAGGCGGCCAGAACGACTGCCGTCGGCGCCAGGCTGGCAAGCGTTAGCAGGACAAGTACCCTGTGGGCTGCCATCTCGGCATGCCGGCGTTCCGCCAGGATCCGGATGACCACAAATGGTTTCGGCGCCGGTACGGCGGCCAGCGTGCTCCGCGCCAAGGAGGCAATCTCCCCAGCAATCGGGTCATACTCACTGTTCATGGCGTTTGCTTCCCTCCAGAAGTTGTTGAAACCGATGCCTGGCCCTGTGGAGGAGTACCTTGACACTCGCGGTTCCAACACCAAGCACATTGGCAATCTCGCGGTGGCTCCACTCTTCCACGTATGCCAGCCAGAGCAGTTTCCGATCACGCTCGCCGAGGGCAGCCAGCGCCTCGGCGACGTGAGTGCCGATTGGTTCGAAAGGTGCGGGCGCGGGAGGCTCTGCAATTGACCCGAGTGGGGTAGCCCTCTCGCGGGCGCGGCGCTCGATTGTGTCGCGCACCAGGTTCTCCGCGATCCGGAACAGGTACGCACGGCGCTCAACCTCCGGCAGCACAACACCTCGGCTGGCAAAGAGCCGCACGAACGACTCCTGCGCGATCTCCTCAGCCAGCTCCCGCTCGCGTGTTGTGCGTACGAGATACGCCCAGAGTCTGGGGTAAGTGCGAGCATAGAATCCTTCGGCGTCGGAATCGGTCATCTCCCATCGGCTCTGCTGTTGTCCGAACGAGGTGGGCCAAGCCCCCACGCCCGGGCGAGCCGGGTGAGGAGAGCGAAGGCGGCTAGGCACGCGGCGCCGAGCCCCACAAGCATGGTCCCCCACCACTTATCGGTCAGCATGTCGGCGGCTGAGGCAGCGCGGGATAGCCACGCGGAGTTGACCAGGAGCGCGAGACCAAGGAACAGCGACAGAATTCCAGCGATGCCCAGCATGAGCAGCCCTCTCGCCACCCGGCTCTCGCCGGAGTCGGCCCGAATCCATGCAAGGCCCGCCTCGCTCTGGGCGAAAGCTACAAAGTCGCGGGCTTCCGCGAACTTCTCGATCTGGGCCTCTACGACGCGTGCACGGCGCTCCCGCTCACGGGCTCGCTCAGTCGCGTAGCGCGCGATGAGCCACCCGATGAACGCGCCAAAGGTCAGGATCGCGACGATGTATATGGTTTCTTCGTAAGGTGCCATCAGGTCTCCCTGCCGTCTACCTCGTTCGCAGATACGCGTCCGCCGTGTCGTCGAACCAGAGCACGTCCATGCGCTTCGGCCGCCCTTCTTCGATGTGGAACTGCACCCTGTAGTCTCGCCGTCCTTCAACCGCAAAGGTCCGATCGCGCAAGTACGTCATTCTGCGGCCGCGGTCCCCATTCACGAAGAATAGTCCATCTTCTTGGCGCACAATCCGCACTACGTTTTGCCCCTGCCGGTAGAGCCCAGTGCAAGCTCCGGCGAGACCGGCAGGAGCCGCTTCCGGGGATACGGCTGCCGCATAGCTCCTCGCCATGAAGCGTAAGCGCTGCTTCTCCCTCTTGTCGGGTTCCCGATCCGCGAGCCGGTCAAGTATCTGAGCCATGGCCGCTTCGAGTGTTCTGCCGGGTGGAGCATCAACGTCGGGAATGACGCCTACACCCTCCCAGTTGGCTCCGCTCACCGCGTTCCGGGCGATTATTGTGGGAACCATGACATAAAGCGCGTCGTCGATCAGGAAATGCTGTCCTGCGTTGGCCATTCCCTTGGTCCGCGTGCCGACAACGACGGCGCGTTTTGCCTGTTGGAGAGCGTACGCCACGGCTTCCGCCGCCGACGCGGTCCGGTCGCTCACGAGGATGTAGACGGGAACATCAAGTGGCGGCTTCACGTCGGGGGATCGCGTCACCACCGAAACTGAGGTCTGGTTCGTCACGCGGTTCCAAGACTCCGAGATTCGAGTCCCCTCTGGGAGCAAATAGCTGAGCAGCAGGTCGGCAGTCTCCGACGAGCCCCCGCCGTTGTCCGTGAAGTCGAGGATGAGGGCCGCGGACGCGTGCAGCATGTTCATCGCTCCGATGAAGGCATCCTTGACGTATCTCAGTTCGACGAAGTTGTCGAACTTGAAGTATCCGACGTTGCCGTCCAGAGACTCGGCCTTTCTCAGCCGGAAGTTCTCGCGCTTGAGCATCGCCAGGAACTCGGGCGCGGTGTCCGCGGCTCCCGCGGCTTCCTTCCTCAGTTGCGCAGCCATGCGCGGATTGTGAATGACCCTGAGGTGCTTGTCGTTTGCAGCCGTCTGCATGTCGCGATTGAGCGCATCTAGAAAAGTGTCCGGTTGCGTCAGGGCGTCGTACTTGCCGGCTCGGACGTTCTCGTGAACTGCGTCCTCGACTGCCTTCGTGCGGTCGGCGTAGACGTAGTTCGCGCTGATATGATCGAGCGTCTTTTCGATGATGGCCTGCTGACGCGCTCGCGTCATCTGCGGGCCTTGGGCACGACAGATCATAGGAATGGCCATCAAGACGCTGAAACAAAGGCTTATCACAAGTCGCATTCGTCGTCCGTCCCTTCGGTTTCTTCTCACAGACTGAACGGTCCTGGGGGCTCACCGGTTAACAGGCGCAAGTGGGTCCGCGGGGTCGACAAGGACTTCTCACAGAACTGGCCAATTGCGTATCGGTGCTGAGGGCCCCGCTGGAGAATACGGAGGATCAGCATGCCCAGCGTACCGTGGGAGGTTCAATCTTGGCTCTCGAATCGTGAGGAGAGTAGAGCCGTGCTGTATGCATTGGCAGTCATTGGCATTTCTCACTCTTGTCCAAAACAGCACTTACTGAGATATTAGCTCCGCCTCCGTAGGTATCGACCGGCAGGAATATCTCTCGCACCAGGAAGCGCCGCCTTGCCATGGGTGTGCCCTCCTGTCACGGTAGTGAGTGAATCGGGTATCGATCTCGATTTCGTCACACCCTGAAGGAGGGCGTTCTTATGGTACAGGCCGCCAGCCTGTTCACTCAAGTCCTGCAGCATTTTCCCCGAACCGAGTTCGCCGCGCTGGTCCGGCGGCATCAGGCCGAGCGAAACGCCAAGGGATTCGGCTGCTGGACCCAGTTCGTCGCGATGACTTTCTGCCAACTGGCCCACGCCGATTCGCTGCGCGAGATCTGCAACGGATTGGCCTGCAGCGAAGGCAAGCTGGTGCATCTGGGGATCCCCAGCGCGCCGAACAAATCCACCTTGTCGTATGCCAACGAACATCGCCCGGCGGCCTTGTTCGAGGACTTGTTCTACACCACGCTGAACCGTTTCCGCGAACAGCAAGGATTGGGCGCGCGCAAGGCCAAGTTTCGCTTCCGGAACCAGTTTCTCTCGCTGGACTCCACCACGATCACGTTGTGTCTGGAATTGTTCCCCTGGGCCAAGTTCCGCCGGGCCAAGGGAGGCGTGAAGGCCCACGTGTTGTGGCATTTCTACGCCTTTCGATGAAGTCGAGGAGAACCGAGAACCGACAGACTGGCATCCCACTCGGAGGCCGGGTGCGATAATGAGTTTACGTGCGTCAGCCAAAGCGGGGAGCACTATGACGATCAAGCAAGCTGTTCTCCGGTTCGTAGATGCGATCAACTCCGGCGACGTTGGTGGTCTGGCTCTCCTAATGACGGAGAACCACGTGTTCGTCGACTCCGACGGGTCGAAGACCACGGGTCGGGAGGCCATGCAGAAGTCTTGGTCTCAATTCTTCTCGATGGTGCCGGGCTACCGGATCGACGTCGAGGAGACTCTCCGTTTGGAGAACAAGGTTGTGCTCATCGGCGTCGCGAGCGGTGGATGCGGTGTCGTCGAGGATGATCGGACCGGTCGCTCGTGGGCCGTCCCTGCGGCGTGGCGGGCGGTCGTCGAAGGACACCGAATTGCGGTCTGGCAGGTCTTCGTCAATCCGGAACCGATCCGCGCCGCGGTGCGTGCCACGGCAGACACCCACAGTGTCTCCCCTCCGTAGAATACCCTTAGTTTGGCTCGGGGATTTCTTGCGGGCAAGGTGAGTAAGGCAATCGGAATCAATCACTTCCGGCAAATTTGCGAAACTGCGGAGCACGGGACTGATGGTTAGCAGCACGCGGTGATTGTCCAGTCCAAGCCGGAATGATGCGAAACCGCCTCGATTCAACTGTCGAAGACTATATGCCCCGCAGGGCGCTCATCTGTCTGGCCAGCCGTCGGAGCGGCGCGCATTTGCCGACTGGCGTACAACCGCTTTTCTTTGCACCGGTTTCGTTGGCCGGGTTGGGTGCCCGAGCACGACCAGCCTTGGTCGCCGCCGCGGAGAACTGCAGCTACCGCACCGGCCAAGGACACGGTAGACTGTGGTTATGCCACCGTCGGAGCGCATCGTCGTCGACCCCAAGATCCTGGCTGGAAAGCCGGTGATCCGCGGGACGCGTCTTGCCGTCGAGTTCATCCTGGAACTCCTGGCGGCTGGCCAGTCTGAGAGCGACATCCTCACCAACTACCCTGGCCTGACTCGAGAGGACATCCTCGCCTGTCTGTCGTACGCCAGCTATCTCGCCCACGAATACAAGGCGTTCCCGATTCCAGCGTAGATGCGCCTCCTCGCCGATGAGAACTTTCCGAAGCCGATCGTAGAGGCGCTTCGAGCCCGTGGCCACGACGTTCTGTGGGCCCGCACGGATCTCGCCGGAGCAAGCGACGTCGCCCTGTTGGATCTCGCGGAGTCCGAAGCACGCATCGTTCTGACGCTCGATAAGGACTTCTGGCAGATTGCAGTTCAGCGCCGCAACCCACTGGCACAATCCGGGGTCGTTCTGTTCCGAGTTCATCCCGGGACTCCCGAGAGGCTCGCGCCGCTTGTGGATGCTTTCGCCGCGGCGGACACCACGTGGGCCGGCCATATCAGCATCATTACGGTCGACGGAATTCAGATGGTCGCGGCGCGCAGAAAGTGAGGCGCCTCTCCGCTGTTGTTTTCTCCAGTTCGCGCACAGGCGAGGTCTCTGCGCCGGTGAGATTTGCCCACGTCTCCAGGTTGTTAACCAGACCGGTTTGCTTGCCAAAACCCGCTAACCAGTGGGTGTGCGCGACGGACGATATCATCTTTGTTCGCAGCCACTTGGCGAGGATGCCGGACGTTGTTCTCGGTTTCGGGCTCGCACTTGGCCGACATACGGGAATCGGCCGAAACAGAGATGGCGGTGGGGCGAGTTTGAGTAAGCCATTCCAGATCAATCACTTTGCCAGTGTCTCCGGGCCGTAAAATACCCTTGGTTTGACTCGGGGAGCCAAACCTTTTCTGCGCACCCCGCACCGCCCGCTCGTTAACGCCTCTCTCCGTCTGTAACCCCGCAACTGGCCGTGTTTTCGGCACTTCCGCGTCTCTGCTTTGCCCGCCGTGTCCGGCTTGCCGCGCCGATCTGCGCCCCGGCAACGTTTACCGGAGGCCGTGTTCTCCCCGTCTCCGAGAAAAACCAGGATTTCGTTAACAGCATCACGAGGGTTGTCCACCCCCAGGCCGGACGTTCCGAAACTGGGCGGCGTAGATAGTTAACAGACGCGGCAACACGCCGCGTCGATCCCATCCACCAGACGGCGTTTCGACCGCGCAGCGGAGATCGTCGTGGGTGGTTTCCCGAAGCTGAAGGTTGGTGCTGACAATTCTCCCCGTCCCGAATACGACTTCGACGACTTCCTGTTGAGGCAGCAAACGGAATTCCCAGCGCAGGCCCTCCTTGAGGTAGCGATAAGCCTCGGGCAGAGAACGGAGTTTTTCATAAGGAGTGAGATAATCGGCCGCCCGGTAGAACCGCCGCCGGCGGCCGCGCTCATCCAATCGGACCTGCGCGAACCCGCAGGGGCGGTGATAGTTCAGGTACCCGGCGATCTACGTCTCTGACCGGCGCTGCACCGTCGGTGGCCAGCTCTACCAGGCGCGGCTTCTGGAGTTCGACGGTATCTCCCAGTCCATCGGCAACGAGGCCGACGAGGCCCGGTTCGTCTTCGGCAACGCCGACCGCGTCATGCGGAATCTGGCCAACGACGTCGATCTCTACCGGGCGGCGCTCGAGTTCTCGCTGTTCCATGTGGCGACCGGCATCAAGCTCGACCTGTGGAAGGGCGAGATCATCGACTGGTCGCTTGATGCCGGCCCGGAGTTCCACGTCCGCGCCGCCGACGGGATCTACGAGCTGAACCTGCCCTATCCGACGCGGCGCATCTCGCGCACCTGCTGGAAGCAGTTCAAAGACGGCGCCGGTTGTCCATTTGTCGGCCCCGATACGAGCTGCGACAAGGGCTTCGATACGCCCAACGGCTGCCGCAGCCACGGCATGGACAACTACTTCGGCGGCATCCTGGCCAAACCCATCGGCGTGCGCATCAAGGACAACTCGACAGGCACCTGGGGCTTTGGGCGCTCAACCATCACCAGCGTCTCTCTTGTGGCCGATTCGATCTACGACGAGGTCGTGCCGGAGATCTACACCGACTCCGACATGCCGGTGAATGCCAAGATCGCCCTGGGCCGAGAGGAAAGCGACTTCTATGCGGCCGTGGGGGTCGTCGGCGAGGGACCGCTCGGCGCCTACGGCGCGGGCCACAAGCTCGACGGGCAATATCATCACGGCTACCCTGGTTCGCTCGGCTTACTCGAAAGCCTCGGCGCGGATCCCAATCCGACGCCCTTCGGCTTCGACACCGACAACCCAGTCGAGCGAGCCGCCGGCACGGCCTTCGTCATGCTCCGCCGCGCTGATGCCAAAGGGCTTCAGCTCTCTCGGCTCGCCGAGCATGCCATGGAGGTGGTGGTTGTCCAAGGCCTGAGCGGCTGGGTGTGGATCGCGCCCGGCGTGCGCTCGCAGCAGGTGCTCACCAACCCGGTCTGGATCGCCATCAATATGCTGCTGCGGGCGCGCGGGCTGCGCTTTGCCGACGCCGCCACTTGCGAGCAGTTCTTCGACGTCGACGCCGCCATCGCCGCTGCCCAGATCTGCGACCAGCAGGTAACGAAGCTCGTCGGCACGGGCAGTGAGACGCAGTTCAAATTCCGTGGCGTGCTCCAGGAGGAAAAACCCCTTCGCGACTGGCTCCAGGAAGTCTTGATGAACTGCCTGGGCTATTACACCTTCGCCTTCGGCAAACTCAAGCTCGGCGTGCGCGTGAACTCTTCGGCGGTTGAGGCCTTCACCGAAGGCAACATCCTGTTCGGCTCGCTCCAGCTTGCGCCGCTCAAACCCAGCTTCAACCACCTGACGGCCAACTTCGCCGACGAGGATTTCAACTTCGTCGCCAACTCCATCTCGCTCTACGACATCGACCATGCAGCGCTCATCGGCGGCGGCGCCGGACCGCTGTTCCTCAAGTCCACGGTCAATCTCTCGGGCACCGCCTCGAAATCCCAGGCTGCACGGATCATCACGACGAGGCTGCGCGAGGAGCTCGTTGGGATCACACCGGCGGAATGGAAAGCCGGGCGGCAAATCGCCTTCAAGACCACCGTGCTCGCACTGAACACCGAGCCCGGCATGGTCTGCTCGATGACCCATCCCGACATGCCCGGCGGCACCGGCGAGTTCCGCGTAACCTGCTGGCGCCTCAACCGCGACTACTCGATCGACATCCAGGGCCGCACCACCACCGACTCGATGTACGACCTGCTCACCGGGCCGAAGCCCGCAGATGTAGTGCCCTCCCCGCCGACCGCGGAGCCGGGCACTGACTGGGCCGCCCCACCCGAGCCGGTCTTCGGTGTGGCGCCTTACCCCGGCATGCTGGTCTTTGCCGGAATCGGATTCCAGGACCTCGCCAATACGAAAACGATCTCCACCCTAACTTTCACCGTCTGGCACTACGACGAAACCGCCCCCATCCAGACCACCTTGAGCGCCGCGATCGATGAGCAGGCGACCTCAATCACCGCCCAAAACCTCGCGAGCTTCGCGCCCGGCGACTGCGTCCTGCTCGACAGCGAGATCATCCAGCTCACCGCCATCAACGGCCAAACGGCCGAGATCCAGCGGGCGCAGAAGAACTCGACCGCCACCGCTCACGACGCCGGAGCCCGGCTCATCCTACTCCACAAGCGGCTCTGCGTCTACCACGTGCCCCGGGACTTCTTCGGCACGCCGGCCTCGGGTGAGTGGGAGGCAAGAGAACCCTTCCGCTCGATGGCGGTGGCAGCCGTCGAGCTCTACGTCACCAACGTCTTCGGCAACTCGCCGGTCAAGATCAACAACTACACCTCTAATTTCGTTGACGGCCGGTTGCGGATCCTGAGCGGCGAGCAGGTGGATCTGATTGTGGAGGGCATGATTGGGATCGAAAGCGACGCCGTCCCACCCGTCTATCTGCCGCAGGCTACCTCGATCCGCGACATCTACGCCTACTGCCGCAGCGCGCCGCAAGGCGGCGATATCAACGCCGTGGTCAAGGTCGCCGGAAACGCGCTTGGCACCGTCATCATTCAGGAGGGGCAGACCTTCCCGGCCAACTGGATTGACGGCAAAAACCTGCCGGCGATCCAGCCCACCCAGCCGATTACGCTCGACATTACCAGCGTAGGCGCCACCTATCCCGGCGAGCGGCTGGTGGTGACCATCCGGCTGTGAGCAATGGACGCGATCTACAAGCTCCAGCCCACCCGGACCATCCACCTTCAAGGCGCCTCCGACTTTGGCGCCGCCGCAGCCCTGCACTCAGCCACCGAGACCGGATTCAAGGTCTCCGGCGTCTTCCGCGACGCCGCTGACTTCGCCGTCCTGGTCCTGTGGGACCGCGACGACTTCTTCGGCCACCCGCGCTTCTCCTACCTTCCCGACGACGACTTCTCCGGCATCACGCTCAGCTTCGATCTGCACTACGACAATCTCCAGCCGATCGACTCGCCCAAGTTCGCCACCATTGACTGGCCGTATCTGAACTGCCTCAAGACAGACGGCACACTGGTCCAATTGCAGCTGTTCGATCGGGCGACGCTGGTTGGAGGCACGTACAGCAAGGCTCAAGGAACTTTTACCCTCAACGGCGCCCCTTACGGCTACGATCGCGTCACGCTGTGGTATCAGAACATCGCCTTCGACAAGATCGTGAGCTGGCCCAACCCGGAAACGGCCGCCGAGATCTGCCAGGAACTGGCCGCTCAGATCAACGGCTTCAACTGGCAGGCCGCGGGCGTGCTGATCCCGCTCGAGGCCGAGGCGAGCGGGAACGCGATCACGATTCGCGCTGCGCGCCCGGGCGAGGACGGCAACATGATCCGCCTTTACGAACTGCACAAGAATGCGAACCTGTACTTCACGCCCCACGTGGTCCAGCTTCAGGGAGGCTCATCCGATGCCACCTGGCGCGTCACGATCGACTTCTTGGCCGAGGGCTTCACCGATCTCGAGAAGATCTGGCTGACCTTTGCGCCGAAGCTCGCCGACTCAGCGGCCTATCAGGCGCAGGAATGGGAGGCGACCTTCTCGAACTGGACCGTCACCGACACCCAAGGCAAGCGGGCGCTCAAGATTGCCGGGCCTGGATCTGTACGCATTGAGGAAGACGATGGGTGGGTCCAATACGTAGGCTACTGGGAGTGGGCGCCGGCCAACTGGTGGAGCGGCGGGCGGGCCAAGCGGGCCGCGCAACAGGGCGCCACAGCAACCGTGGAAACGCACTGCTCGGCGGTTCACGACATCTACCTCGGCACGCGGCTCGATGCCGACTGTGGCGTCGTGGAAACCCGATTGGACGGTGGCTCCTGGGTGCAGCTCGACTGCTACGAATCGGCCGCCCGGGCGCGCCAAGTCCGTCGCAAGCTCTTCAACGACGTCGGCGCCGGCCAGCATCGCGTTGAGATCCGGCTCACCGGCAACAAGAATACCAATAGCCAGGGCTGGTACTTTTACTTCGACTTCCTCGAATGCGCAGTGCCCACGGATGTGCCGATCGCGCCCGAGCTGCGCACCGATGTGGCGGTCGCCTGTGACTACGGAACGGACCATACCTGGAAGCGCTCACCGCAGCGGCTTGTGTGGGTCATCCGCAAGCTGGGCTTGATCGGCGAGATCAACCACCACGTTTCGGTCTTCTGGTGGAACCAGCGGAAGCGCGTCGGCGGATTCTTTCCGAGTGTCACGGTCACCTACGGCGGCACCTGGGCCGGTGGCGACGAGGCGTTTCTCGCGATCGGTGGCACGACCATCGGCAAGAGCGTCTTTCCGGCGGACACGCCCGGGACCATCGCCGAGCACTTCGCCTATTACATCAACGAGGTCTTCGTGGGTGTCTGGGCTGAGGCCTCAGACGGCGTGCTCACCATCACTGTACGTTCGCCTGCGCCGGCCTACTCGTTCAGCTTATCTGAGAGCCATAACTCGGCTCAGGGTACGGTCACCGTTGAAGGCTCGCTCACGGGTGGCGTCGTGGGTGACTGGATGATCGACGATGCCGCTACGCCGGTGCTGAACCGCGCTGCGCGTGACTGGCACGCCGACTACTTCGCCGAGCTGGCGGCGCATGGCATGAGCTGCGTCGCCGCTTTCTCGCAGGAACTGGTCCTACCGCCGGACGACCCGCCCTCAGTCGTCTGGGTGCAGCGCTACCCGGACGGCCAACCCGTCCAGACCGCCACGGGTTTCGGCAACAAATACTCCTCGCACTGCGCCTTTGCCCCGCCGTTCCGCGACTACATCCAGCGGGCCTATGAGGAGATCGCAGCGCTGATGGAGGCCGCCGGCCTCACAGCGCGCCTCCAGTTCGGTGAGGTGCTCTGGTGGTATTTCCCCAACGCCTCCGGCATGGCCTTCTACGACGCCTACACAACCGGTCGCTTCCAAAGCCAGTACGGCCGTCCTCTCCACACCTTCCTGACGCCGAACGACGATCCTTCGGTCAATGGCTACGTGGACGCCAACTTTCTCCGCCAGACCGTCAAGGATCACGTGGACGCCATCCGCTCGTACGTGTTGGCCTCGCACCCGAACGCCGGCTTCGAGCTGCTCTGGCCGCTCGACGTCAACGACCCAGCTACGCGCCGCCTCAACCGCTACATCAATCTGCCCCTCGAATGGGAAACGAACTCGGGCTTCGGCTTTGACACGTTCCTGATCGAGGGTTTCCAGTTCGCGGGCGTCGATCGTAACCTGGACAAGGTCCGCTGGATGGCCGGCTACCCCTTCGAGGTCCTCTCCTGGCCCCGATCAGCCTGCCGCTACCTCATGGGCAACTTCAACGCCGGCTGGCCCTTGGCCCGCGACTACCTCACCGCCCGCCGCGCCCTCGTGCCCCTCATCAAAATCTGGGCCTACGACCACTTCTGCCTGTACGGTCGCGGCCTGCCGCTGCCCAGCGAAGCACGACGGCACCGGTAGGGTCTGGCATCCAGTTTCCTCAACAGGGCCTCCTCGAACTCACCGCCAACGACGAACTCATCCTCGCGGGCGGCTCCGGCAACGGCTACCGCCTCGCCGAACTGGCCGCCGTCAACAACCCCACCGGCTGGTCCGGCGTGCTGAAAGTCAAGACCCCAGCAGGGACCACGCTCGGATACATTCTGCTCTACACCAGTCCCTGAACTTACTGCGAGGAGTCCGCTTTATCCCTCTCCCGCAACCGCCTCGGGTTTCGAATCTTCGACAACCTTCTGCAACACGACCAGCAGATCCCTATGGTGCTCGATGACGTATCGCATCACACGGTTATTGTTCAGCAAGCACAGAAGGCATGACCGCGCAAGCACGAGGTTCAGCGTTTCGGTCCCGTAAGACTCCTCGATCAACTTCAACTTCCGCTGTAGCTCCTCTACCTCTCTCCATCTTCGCCAGCTGCTCCGGCGTGAGGCCGAACGCTTTCTTGGACTCCCCCGATGCAACAAAAAGCTCACGGTTCGTGGCGGCATAGAGGGCTCGTACGTAAGGCAGCGAAAAGCTGCCCACCACCCCAAGCAATTCCGCAACATCAACCTGGCGGAACGGCTTCATTTTCTCCAGTACCTTGAAGGCCCCCGGCGCGATCTGCTTGTCCTTGAGAATGCGATTACACCTACTGAGGCTCGCATAATACAGTGACAGCCCGCTCCCTTCGGTCGCGGCTCGGTTTGCGAGCGTAGCAGAGCCGCGACCGTCAGGAAGCGGTCTTGCACGGCGCATGCCATCGCGGGCCCCGCGGCCGTTGGTGAATTACTTGTCACTGTATTATGCGAGCTTCAGTAAATCGCCTGGCGGGACGTCCAACATCACCGGCCGCGACCTCGCGCCGGACGCCTCCCCTTCCTGCCACAATTGGACCCCTGACTCAACGTGGGCGACCGAACCAGCCACAAGTGGACGTTCAAGGTAGGCTTCCGGGCGCGAGCGTTCGGGTGCCGCGGCTCCCGCCTGGCGATCGAGCGTCTAAAGCAGGTCCCTTCCGAGATCCGGGCGCCACCCGGCGCGGCCGGGTGGTGGGTCGGACTGGGTGCCGATATTCGGATATTCTGATCACGATGCACGCTCTGATGGCACCAAACGACGTCACTGCGGGAGGAGCCGAAGGCCCTTTCCGCAAGGCGGATTGGCTCATGAAGCCTTACTTCGGGAAACTCCGATTCTTGCGTTTCGAGCTTTCGATCGCGGGCGTAGAGGCGAGCGCTCTTCTCGCTCCGCGGAGGCTGTGTTCGTGCAGGCGTTAGGTCAGTCGCGTCCGGCCACTGTCCAGCCACCACTGGAAAACTTCCGGCACAGTTACAGGGCCGCCCCCTCAAAACGGCAAAGGAGGCTTACTCACAGTTACCGGAGCCGAAAGTGCGACAAGCTTGTCGAGTTTTAGCTTCACGAGAGCGAGGCGCTTCGCGAAAATCTCCAGCAGGTCGGTCCAATACTTTTCATCCGCGTTCTTGAAAAAACCAGTTCTATCGCAATGCACTACAAGTGTGCCCAGGAGCTCGTTCATACCAGAGAGAACAGGGTACACGATGGATGAGCGAATCCGCTTGGTTTGACCCGGATAAAGCTCTTGGTATTGGCCCGGCGGCGAGGCTGTATCCTCGACGATGTGAATTGCCGGTCGCGGCTCGCGATAGACCGCCGCGGTCACGGTATTTTCATAAATGTCGTGCTGCTGCTGGCGCAATACCATGCTACGTGGCGCGCGGCCGTCGCGATTTGCGCATGCCGGAATCGTAATGTGTCCGTCCTCGTACGACCTCGTCATGAACGTCACTTCAAAATCGATGCGCTCCTCGGTCTTCGCAGACGTGCCGTAAGCGGCCTCAAACGCGTTGTATGCGGCTTCCACCAGCTCTTGGAGAGCCCCTCTGGAAGAAACGAAACGCTCGGCAAAATGCTGCGAGGTTGCGGGCGACGCGGTTATCCGCTGAACATCACGAACGACCAAACGATCTAGGTGGGCATAGGCATGCAACCGCACCGCCATGCGCGCCTGCTCCGCATCTGTCATCTGGTCGTAGGCGTGTGCGAGATAACGCTGTATGCCAACGACGAAGGTCAGTAGTACTATGAAGCCGACGGCGTGGACGACTAAACTCAGTGGCTGTCCCAACTGAGCAGCCGTCGCGACGGAGAACGATAGGTACGCCGCGAAGTAAAAGGGAACAGCAGTACCTAAAGCTCCAAGAAGCAGTCGCCAGCCGTCAGACAGACCAAGCCACCACTTCACAAGTCTAATTACTCCGCGTTCTTTGTGCATTGCATTTATTCTCCTGTGACTGGCAGAAACCGCCTCAGAAATCGTCTGACCTCCGGGGTGACTAAAGCTTGCTCGACCTCAGCTTCTGTCTTCAATTTCAGGGTGTAGACGTTCTCGAAGGAATTCGACGTGCCTTGAGCAATGAACGACTCTTCAATTGAAGGCGTCTTGATGATTATCGACGGTTTGCCAAGTCCTTGGGCAATGCCGAATTCGTAGTGCGCACCGTGACTCGTCGCCAGAATGCCGACGAACAAATCCGTCTCAAGTACGTAGCGAGAGCAAAGCGCCAGGACTTGAGTAGGCGTGAGGCTGCGCTCCCCCCACGCATTAACATCGCGGTGGGGAATAACGCACCAGATGCCAAGACGACGCAGAGCACGCTCGATGCTGAGCAGGAAGCTCCTATATGCCCCAGGAGCGAGGATACCGTGCGCCGGCGCATTCTCAAAGAGCATCAGTGCGTTATCGGGGCGACTGGGAGAACATGTCGCAAGCCCAGTGAATGGAGCGGCGATGTATGCGGATGGGAATGGTGTGACGCGGACCTCTGGCTTCGCGATTCGGCTCGGGGGCGGACGTCGGTTCATGTCGGGAAGCAGTTTCACCGGCTGAATGATCTGCGTGGCGTAGGAGGGGTCGGCAACTAGCTCGCCAAACAGATCGAGTTGGGAGGACTCATCTCGGCGCCCAAGGAGGGCCCTGACATCTCGGGACACCAGGTCTATGTTCTTCTTCAGCCGTATGTCAACATCGTGCGTGTCAACCACCACCAAGTCGCTCTTGTTGTATCGCTCGCGCCATAGCGAGTAGAAGTCCGCGATTTCTTCGAGGTGGCCGGGCGGGTAGTACTTTGCTGCCCCCTCGGCGCGGCGAGCGAGTCTGCTACGAGCGACGTCAATGGGACAATCGCACAGGATGACTAGGTGAGGAGGCGGCAATTCTTGGAAGAAATGGTCGGCAAGAGCCCGATACGTGTTGTAAGAGCGGGCGTCAATGTGGCCTTTCTTGTAGAAATACTCGGCAAACACGTCGGCGTCTTCATAAAGTGTTCTGTCGAGGACAACGCCGACCCGGTTGTATAGTGCTTCCTTGAGTTGCAGAGCTTTGGTTACAAGGAATGCTGTCTGAATTTCGAACGCCCAGCGTGACGGGGCTGTAAACAGGTCCTTAAGAAGGAGGGTTGCAGGTTGGGTTTCGGGCAAATACGACCACCCTAACGCTGAGGCCAATCCTCGGGCAAGCGTGGTCTTGCCAGCTCCCATTAAACCGGCTACTGCTACAAACCATGACTTGGCCAAGGTGCTCCTTCAAATCAGGTTGGACTCACCCTGCAAAGCTGGGCAGCACTCAGGATCACACTGATACCCTGGTCCGTTGCGTGACCATTGGTAGCGACGAAGAAATGGGGTGTTCAGGCGTCCGTGGGAGGTGGGCATCTTCGCCAACCCCCGCTCATGCGGGAATCTCCCTTCACATTCAAGGCGGCAACCTGTAATTGTTTACCGCCTCCGGGGGCCTAGTCAAGCCCAATCCGCGTCGGCCTCGACTTCACGGAGGCAAAACGGCTGGGCCTCCCGGAGCCGCTGCTGCACGTCGCGGCAGAGCGGATAGACGAACACCAGCCTGCGGGCGGAGCCGTCGGTTTGGTGATGGCGGTCCATCCGGCCCCGCCCTTGGGTTTGGTCCAGCGGGATCGAGTTGGCCGCCAGATAGCAGGTCCTCGGCGAAGCGCTGGCCGTCCACTTAGGGGTCTCCAGTAGCAGGGGCCGGTAGCCATAGCGCCGCTGCTGCGGCGCCGTTTTCCCGCGGGCAGGCGAAACCCAATCCGAAACCGCCCAGGCGCAAGGCAGGCGAGGAGTATGGCTGGCGCCACTGCCGCCCCTTTCCCCGCCGGGTAGACGAACGGATCGCGGTCCCATGTCGGCGCGCTGTCCCGGCTGTGGGGGCCAGGTAGAATTCGAGCGCACCGAGCCGCAGTATCAAAAAGACATCGTGCGCTGCACCGTGGTGCGGCGCTTTCCCTCGGCTACATCCTGCTCTATTCCAACCCCTGACGCCCCCCGTCGGCCTCGGTGTCCAACGCGGCAACGTGGCCGCCACACGTGCGCACTGGGCACTCCAGGTCGGCCATCTGAGTACGCCGGGCTCCAGCACAAGCTCGACACAATCCGCTGGAGGGCCGGGTATCCTTTCGAGGTCCTTGCTTAGGCCCATTCCGCCTGCCGCTACCTGACGGGCCACTTCAACGCCGACTGGCCGTGGGAACGCGACTACCTGATCCGCCTCCGCATCCTCGACCCACTGATCAAACTCTGGGTCTACGACTACAGGAGAATGCTCGTTAGATGATTTCTGGAGATTATTTGACAGAGACGAACAATTGCCGTATCATGTCTATCAAGGTGGCTCATAGACTTAGTAGTGCGGTTGTTCGAAGGAGGCAAACAATGACCAGAGAGAATCTAGTCCATACCGGTTCAGGCATAAAGCTTGTCAGAAGCCTCGCCAGCGAGGCGGATCGCGTCTTCACGACGGCCCGCGCCCGTGAACTGGCCCCCGCCGTTGGCCTGTCGGCGGGCTACCTGCGCCAGGCACTCCATCACTTGGCCAAGTCGGGGTGGGTGGTCCGCTTGCGCAAGGGACTCTACGCCCTCTCCTCGACTGTCCCCGGCGTCACGCCCGCCCATGAATTCGAGATCGCCATGGCCCTGGTCGAACCGGCGGCCATCTCGCATTGGTCGGCCCTGCACTATCACGGCCTGACGGAGCAGACGCCGAGAAAGGTGTTCGTCCTGACGACGACCGAGGCGTCCGTGCCGCGTACGCGGGGGGCTAACGCCAGGCTGGATCGCCAGGGTTTTCTCGTCGGCGGCACGGTCTACCGTTTCGTCCAAGTGAAGCCGGAACGCTTCTTCGGTACCGAGAGAGTGTGGATCGGGGAGGCACGAGTGACGATCACCGATCCCGAGCGCACGTTGCTGGATGGGCTGACCATGCCGCAGCATTGCGGCGATTTCGCCGAGGTGCTCCACGCGTTCCAGGTGCGGGGCGCCCATCTGAACCTCGAGCGGATCGTCGAGTACGCCCTCAAGCTGGACGCGGCTACGGCCAAGCGCCTGGGCTGGGTGCTCGAACACCAGGGCATCGATTCTTCCGAACTCGAACGCCTGGCCGCAGTCCCGATCAAGGGTTACCGCAAGCTCGATCCTACGGGTCCCCGCAAGGGACCATGCAGCAGACGCTGGATGATCCAGGAGAACCTGCCCGGGAAGGTCAACGCATGAGGCCGCTTCGAACACGCCTTCAGGAAGCGCGTAAGCGGCTCGGAATTCCCTGGGAGGTTCTCGAGCGGGACTACCTGCTCTCCTGGGTTCTCGCCGGCATCGGGCAGGTCGATTCTCTTCGGGAAACGCTCGTCTTCAAGGGCGGTACGGCGCTCAAGAAGTGCTACTTCGGCGACTACCGTTTCTCCGAGGACCTGGACTTCTCCGGCCTGGAAGGTGTGCCCGCCGGTGAGGCGATGGAGCGCGCCGTCCGTGAGGCCTGCGGCGCCGCCGCGAGATTGCTGGACGAGTACACCCCCGTGGAGATCACCTGCGAGCGGTACACCGAGCGGGACCCGCACCCCGGAGGCCAGGAGGCCTTCACGATCCGCGCGCGTCTCCCGTGGCAGAGGCAACCGCAAACGCGTGTCATGATTGAGACCGCAGTGGATGAGAAGGTCCTCAAGCCCGCGCCGAAACGCAGGATCATCCATGAGTACGGCGAGCCCCTCGAAGCGGAGATCCGCGTTTACGCGCTGGAGGAGATCGTTGCCGAGAAACTGCGCGCGATCCTCCAGCACGTCGAGAAGCTCGAAGAACGGGGCTGGAGCCGCTCGCGCGCCCGCGACTACTACGATCTGTGGCGCGTGCTGGCGGCCTATAAGGACCGGATGGACCTCACCGACTTCGGCCCCTTGCTGGCCGAGAAATGCGCCGCGCGGAACGTCGCCTTTGCGGGGCCGGAGGACTTCTTCGACGATCGCATGCTCGCCTACGTGGAGAAGACCTGGGATCAGTGGCTCGGCCCGCTGGTGCCCGAGTTGCCCGCCTTCGCAACCGTGATCGGTGAGCTCCGCCCACAGATCGCGGCACTCGTCCCCTCGGCTCGATAGCCGAGGCCTTTCCTTCGTAGTAATGGAAAACGCACGGCTGAACCCGTTCATTACCAGACGCATTTCCGAGAACGGTAGCGGGAGGCTTTGTCCAGGGCGAGCTTTGAAGTCGGAGATTTTGCGACGCGGCCACATGCCGTACAGCCCGCTGGTCCCCCCTCACGGGAGGCCTCCCACCAGGCCGGCTACGCCCACATGGGCACGCACGCCAGCCCGAAGGAAAAGGTCGGCAACAGGGCGGCAGGCTCTGGAGCCGCATGCGGGCTGCTCTGGCTGGCGTCTATCGCCGCTCAGCTTGCTGTCGGCGGGAGAACCCGCATCCTATGGCTCGGGCTTCTCTCGGCTGTGTGCCTCCAGGTAGTCCTCGATGAACCTCGACGCCTCGGTTTTCGATTCGAAGCGGGACACGATCAGGAACAACAAGACCTCTTTCAAGGACCGGCGCACGTATCCCAGCTCGCTCGTGAGTCCCCACTCGTCCGACTGCCGCGACGCCTTCTTTCGGTGCACTCTCAGCTCCTGATCGAGAAGCCGCACAAGAGCAGCGACGTCGTGGTGGTACTCGGCGTACCGGTCCGCGGCCGTCTGCTTCATCTGCCGTTTCAGGCGTTCCGATTCGATTCTCGGTAGCTGGTCCATGGGCTCGTTTTCTCGTTGTCGCCGCCCGTTGGGTGCGACCAGTGATAGGAGCCATGAAGTTCCCAGAAAGTCAAGTCATCGTAGGTAATTCTTGGTGACGTGCCGCTACCTGCGTGGGAACTGGCCCGACGGTTCCACTGGCGTTCGAGCGGCCGGCCGGGTGTGCCTGGGAATCCCGAGGAGCCCGGAGAACGGCATTGACAGCAGCTGACAGCAACTAGTAGCATATGCAACATGAGCGCAGCGACGAACAACGCGGTTTCGCCGAGGAGTAGCTGATGGCGAAGGCAGCAGGCGACGTCCTCACGATAGAGGAGCTCGCGGACTACCTGAAGGTCTCGAAGTCGACCCTCTACAAGCTGGCGCAGGAGCGGAAAGTGCCAGCGCAGAAGGTGGGGCGGCACTGGCGCTTCCATCGGGAGACCATTGACCGCTGGCTCGGTGAGCGGGAGAACGAGAGCGTGACCAGCTCGTCCGGGAAGAAGAAGCCATGGCGAAGCTGACCCTTCAGAAACTTGAACGTCACCTCTATGGCGCGGCTGACATCCTGCGCGGGAAGATGGACCACGCCGAATTTCGCGACTTCATCTTCGGGATGCTGTTCCTCAAGCGGTGCTCGGATGTCTTCGAGGAAGAGCGCGAGCGCGTCATTCAGGAGGAACTGAAACAGGGGGCGTCACGGAGGGAGGCCGAAAAGGCCGCCGAGGACTCGCGAAACTACGATCTCTTCTTCGTCCCCAGGCGCGCCCGCTGGGCCGAGATCCGCGACCACCTCCACAACAACGTCGGGGATGGCCTCAACAAGGCACTCGGAGCTCTGGCGGAGGCCAACCTCGTGCTCGCCGGGGTGATGGACCACATCGACTTCACCCGCAAGGTCGGGGACAGTTCGCTACCGGATGGGAAGCTGCGGGCGCTCATCAAGCACTTCAACAAGTACCGCCTGCGGAACAGCGACTTCGAGCACACCGACCTTCTCGGGTCGGCCTACGAGTACCTGATCTACATGTTCGCCGAGTCGGGCGGACGCAAGGGCGGCGACTTCTACACGCCGCGCGACATCGTCCGCATGATGGTACGGCTGGTGAAACCCAGGGAGGGGATGGAGATCTACGATCCCTGCTGCGGGTCGGGCGGCATGCTCATCTTCTCGAAGCGGTACGTCGAGGAGCACGGCGGGGACGGAAAGAACCTCTTCCTCTACGGCCAAGACTCCAGTGGATCGGCCTGGGTCGTATGCAAGATGAACATGATCCTCCACGGAATCAGTGAGAAGGCCGAAATCCTGAACGAGGATACCCTCGCCCATCCGCGCCATCTGGACCACGGAGAACTCCGCCGGTTCGATGTCGTCCTCTCGAATCCTCCCTTCGGCATGAACTACAGCCGCGAGGGGATGGAGTTCAAGGAGCGGTTCCGCTACGGCTTCTGTCCCGAGACGGGGAAGAAGGCGGAGCTGATGTTCATTCAGCACATGCTCTCGGTGCTTCGGCCGAGGGGGATACTCGCCACGGTCGCGCCGCACGGCGTCCTCTTCCGAGGCGGCAAGGAGGGCCAGATACGGCAGGGCTTTATCGACAACGACCTCATCGAAGCGGTGATCGGGCTGGGACCGAACCTTTTCTACGGGACGCAGATTCCGGCCTGCATCCTCGTGATGCGGCAGAACGGCAAGGCGAAGCCGAAGGAACGCCAGGGCAAGATCCTGTTCATCAACGCCGATCAGGATTACGAGCCCGGCCGGGCGCAGAACTACCTGCGGCCGGAGCACGCCGAAAAGATCGTCCGCACCTTCGACAACTACGAGACCATCCCGGGATACTCGCGCGTGGTCGACTTGGACGAGATCAAGGCCAACGACTACAACCTGAACATTCGGCGTTACGCGGACAACGCCCCGCCGCCTGAGCCGCACGACGTCCGGGCGCACCTCGTGGGCGGCATCCCCAAAGTCGAGGTCGCCGCCAAGAAGGATCTCCTGGCATCGCACGGGGTGACGCCCGACGTGCTCTTCGTGGACCGCGACGCCAAGTACTACGACTTCGCCCCGGCCATTGCGGACCGAGCCGCCATCAGGAAAGTCGTGGAGGAAACGCCTGGGGTGGGCAGCAAGGAGAAGCAGCTCCGAGAGGCCTTCGGCCAATGGTGGGACGCGCAAAAGGGCAAGCTCGAACGACTCCCCGGCAACAACAACGTGATGAAGGTTCGGACTGAGTACCTGACCTCCTTCGAGGAAGCGCTCGCTCCTGTCGGGCTGCTCGACCGCTTCAAGATCGCGGGCGTCATCGCTTCCTGGTGGAACTCAGCCTACGACGAACTGAAGACCATTGTGGCCCAGGGATTCACGGGGCTGATCGACGGGTGGGTGCAGACCATCAAGGACTTCATCGAGGGCGAAGACAACGGCGAGGACGACGATTTCAAGCCCCTCGAGCACAAGATCGTCGCCAGGCTTATTCCCGAATACTTACAGGAACTGGCGGACGCCGAGGCCGAGATCGAGCGGCTCAAGGCGGAGAAGGAGTCCTTCGAGCGGGGCGAACACCTGGAGGACAGCGACGAGGAATACGACGGCAAGGACCGCAACTACGGCAAGGAGCTGGAGAATCGCATCAAGGACCTCAAGGGCCGGCTCGTCGAGAAGGTCGGCCACGTGCGAGTCCCCTCGCTGGATGGAAACGACGAAAACCTCAGCGCGGCCCAGTTCCTGGAGAACCTGGCCAAGACCAAGGCGGCGGCGAAGGCGGTCCAGGAGAACATCACCGAACTGGAGCCCATCGTCGAGGAAATGATGGAGGCACAGCAGCTCGCGCGGCCCTACAAGCAGATCAAGAAAGATCTGGCCGCTGCCCGCAGGAACTACAAGGCGCTCAAGGCCGCGCTGGTCAAGCGGCTCGGGGAGGCCCGGGCGAAGCTCACGCCGAAGGAGGACCGGGAGCTTGTGCTCGACCTGATCCGGGAAGGCCTGGCCCGGCACCTGGAGCGTTACTTGGTGGCCCACCGGCAGGAGGTCGTGGCGGCCGTGGAAAACTGGTGGGACAAGTACGCGGAGCCGATGCAACTTACGGAACAGGAGCGCAACAAGGCCGCGAAGCAACTGGCCGCCTTGGTTGGAGGTCTCGGTTATGCCTGATGAGCCCAAAATCAGACTCGGGGCTATCGCGACCTTTGAAATGGGGCAATCTCCACCTTCATCCGTCGTTGTCGATGGGTGCCGCGGCGTTCCCTTCCTCCAAGGGTGTGCCGAATTTGGGCAGCAATACCCGCGGCCGCACTGTTCGTGCTTGCGACCGCCCAAGGTCTGCAAGAAAGGTGATGTCCTCATTAGCGTGCGCGCCCCCGTTGGAACTATCAACAAAGCAGACCGGGAATACTGCATTGGCCGAGGATTGGCCGCAGTAAGGTTGCGTGAGGATTACCCGCAGAACTATGGGTGGCATCTGCTCGGTTATTGGGCTCCGGGTCTTCGTCGGGTTTCGCAAGGCACAACGTTTGAGGCAGTGGGCCGCGATGACCTTGAAAGCCTAGCCAAACATATTTGAAATTTCCGAGCCCAGCTTCGCGAGCCGCTGGGTAGGATAGCCGATGATGGTGTTGGTCCCGCCGGTTTCGCGATCCATGAAGGTGAACGCGTCACCGTCGATCTGATAGTTACCCTTCCAACCAATGGCGAAGCGATCCGCGCTGTCCTCGAAGTAGATGTCTTCGGGATCGCCGTTCCTGGCAAGCCTGGCAGCCAACTGCCCGGCGGGGTCCAGTAGCCAAGCGTCGCCCGTGTCGGTGGAGAACAACACCAGCGGGCCAACCGTCACCAGGCGGCCATCGTATTCGGCGGCACACCGTTGAACCTAAATCCGGCAGTTGGAACAGAGCAGCCGAAGCCCAAGTGGTTGCTAT
>CAYYNC010000072.1:0-26993 GCA_964472745.1 uncultured Solibacteraceae bacterium | reverse complement strand
CGCCGCCATCGACGCGGAACTCCTTCTCAAACTGCCCGTCGATCGGCAGTTCGCTCGTGACAAGCGCGCTTTCGACGCCGGGCATCGCTGCGATTCGCCGCCGCAGATCCTCGAACACGGCCCGCGCGCGCGGCATGTCGTAGCCCGCGTATTTCGGATCGCCCACAACGATTGCCACGCCTTCCGGACGATATCCGACGCTCCGCTCTTGCGTCTCCGTCAGGATGCCCAGCGCGAGCGCCGCGCCCACCAGCAGCAGAAACGAGGCCGCCACCTGCCCGGTCACCAGGCCGTTCTTGAGCGTGAACCAGCTTCGCGTCAACGACAGCGCGCTCCCCGACGATCCCTTTTCCTCCCGCAGCCCTCCCGCCACATCGACGCGCGCCGCCCGCAGCGCCGGAGTCAGGCCGAAGCCGATTCCGCACAGCGCCGCCGCGGCGATCGCGAACCCGAGCACGCGATAGTCGGTCTGCAACTTGAGAAGAATGGGCAAGTCGATCGATTCCAGGTAGCGCAGTCCCGCGTGCGTCAGCGCGACGCCCGCCGCGGCGCCCGCCATCGAGAGAACGAAGCTCTCCATCATCAAGCGGCGCACCAGTTGCCAGCGCGTCGCTCCAAGCGCAAGCCGGACGGAGATCTCCGTGGAACGCGCGCTCGCGCTCACCAGCAGCAGTGTCGCCAGGTTGCTGCACGCGATGGCCAGTACCAGCCCCACGATGCACAGCCCCGCCACGGCGGCGGCTTCAGGCGCTTCTCGCGCGGATGGATGCGCACGTCGTCGGTCGGCAGCACCGTGATCCCGCGCCCGGGATCGGCGCCGGGGTAGTCCGCGGCCAGCCGCCGCGCGGTCACATCCAGGGAGGCCTGAGCCTGCTCGACGGTCACGCCGTCGCGCAGGCGGGCGCGCACCAACAGAGACAGATTCTTGCGCTGCTCCACCATGTTCTCCGGCTCGCCCCGCCCAAGCGGAATCCAGAAGTTGGCGGCAAGCGCATCGCTCTGTGCGCTGTTGAGTTTCTCCGGCCCCACGCCGATCACTTCGAACGGCCTGCCGCCAACAATCAGCGTCTGGCCGGGGACTTTCGGGTTCGCGCCGAAGTCGCGCTTCCATGCCCCCCACCCCGGCGCCACCACCGGATCGCCCCTGCGTTCCCCCTCTGCGCTGAACCACCGCCCCAGGGAAGGGCGCATTCCGGCGACGTCGAGAAAGTTCGCGCTCGCAGATTCGACGATCCCCCCGCGGATCGCCCCACGCCTGCCCTGCTCATCCACGGCCTGGTAGCGGCCCCCGACATCGCCGTGGCCGCAACACCGGAGAACACCGCGGTCTCACCTTGCAGGTCGAGGCAGGCCGGGTACGAGACTCCCTCCGGCTCGCCGGACTTCGCTTCGTTCTGGTAGATGTTCACCAGCCGCTCGCTTTCGGTGAACGGGTGCGGCAGGAACAGCGTGTGATTCAGAATGCTGAAAACGGCATTGTTGGCGCCGGTGCCGGGCGCGAGCATCGCAATCGCGCCCACGCTGAATCGCCAGTCCTTCGCCAGGCGCCGAACGGCGTGTCTGCCGTCGCGACGCAGCGTGTCGGGCGCTCGCCACCCAAGCGCATCGCCGCCGCCGCGCACTGGCATTGGTCTCACCGTCTGGCCTGGCTCAACGCGGATAGACGCGGCGCCACCCGCGACTATTCTGTTGGCGGCCGAATTCTGCCTCCGGCAACCGTCCCGGCCGGCCTCTCCGCCGAAACTGCCACCCCTCGAAATGGCCGTTCACAAGATTTTGAAAAAAATATCGCAGTGGTATCTCGCCACTTATCAGCCACTTGCGATTTCGACCCCCTCCGCCGCGAGCAAATGCCGTGCGAGCCTCTTCTCCGGGAGGGCGCACTGCGCTTACGCCAATGACGAATCAGACGGCCACTGCACCATCTCGAACCAAACCAATCCCCATAGCCCGAGTGTGCCTTCCCGTGACGCCAGCACAAGTGGCGGCAGCCAACCATGGTTGTATGCCCACACGTCCGTTCTGCCTCCCAGCGAAACCCGTACCCGCCGCTCTCCTCCAGGCGCGCAGGTTCGACCGCATCGCACTCTGCCTTCCCGCGGAACACGGGCCCGCTGCTCCAAGAGAGGGTCAACTGACACAGTTGGAGGGAGGAAATCAAAGACAAAACCTTTTATTCAAACCCATAACTGTTTTATTTGCAGCAGATACGATTTTTGTTCGCCCGCCTTCAGTCGCGGGGTCCCCGCCAGCCTCCCCCGCACTGGGTCCCCGCAAAATTTCGTCCTCCGCAAACGAACCCATAACTCCTTCCAAATCAACGAAACCGCCACTCCCAACCCACCCCGGAACCCCGCCCCCGCCCGCCCCTGCCCCGCCAGCCGGCCCCACCACCCCCTCCTCAGCCCCCCGCAAAATTTCGTCCTCCGCAAACGAACCCATAACTTCTTCCAAATCAACAAATCGCACTCCCCAACACCCCCGCTGCCCCGCTCCGCCGTACACTGTTATCAGCCACCCCGGAAAGCTCAAAACCATGCGCCACTTCGACATGCCCCCCGACGATTTCCGACGCTTCGGCCTCCAGGCCATCGAATGGGTCGCCGACTACCTGCACCACCAGACCCGCGAAATCCCCGTCATGCCCGCCATCGCCCCCGGAGCCCTCGTCGACGCCCTCCCCCCATCCGCCCCCGATGACCCCGAGCCCATGGACCTCATCCTCGCCGACTTCCGCCGCCTCGTCGTCCCCGCCCTCAACCACTGGAATCACCCCCGCTTCTACGCCTACTTCTCCGTCTCCGCCTCCTCCCCCGGCATCCTCGCCGAGCTCCTCGCCGCCGCCATCAACACCAACGGCATGCTCTGGAAATCCTGCCCCGGCCACGTCGAGCTCGAGCAAGTCGTCATGAGCTGGCTCCGCCAGTGGCTCGGCCTCCCCGACTCCTTCTTCGGCGAAATCATCGACACCGCGTCGCTCTCCACCATGCAGGCCATCGCCGCCGCCCGCGCCGCCGCCGACCCCACCCTCCGCGACGACGGCGCCTCGCCCGGCTTCGTCATGTACTGCTCCGAGCACGCCCACTCCTCCGTCGAAAAGGGCGCCATGGCCCTCGGCGTCGGCCGCCGCAACGTCCGCAAAATCCCCACCACCCCCGACTTCAGAATGGACCCCGCCCTCCTCGCCCAGGCCATCGACGCCGACCTCGCCGCCGGCCTCCGCCCCTTCTGCGTCGTCTCCACCGTCGGCACAACCTCGGTCACCTCCATCGACCCCGTCGCCGCGATCCAGGACATCGCCGAAACCCACGGACTCTGGCACCACATCGACGCCGCCTACGCCGGCCCCGCCGCCATCCTCCCCGAATACCGCTGGCTCCTCGACGGCGCCGAACGCGCCGACTCCATTGTCGTCAACCCCCATAAGTGGCTCTTCACCCCCATCGACTTCTCCGCCTTCTACTGCCGCCGTCCCGACGCCCTCCGCCACGCCTTCTCCCTCGTCCCCGAATACCTCCGCACCGCCGAAGATCCCCGCGCCGTCAACTTCATGGACTACGGCTTCGCCCTCGGACGACGCTTCCGCGCCCTCAAGCTCTGGTTCATCATGCGCTACTTCGGCCGCGAGAAAATCTCCGAAATCCTCCGCGCCCACATCGCCTGGGCCCATGAGCTCGACGCCGCCGTCTCCGCCCACCCGGACTTCGAAATCGCCGCCCCGACCACGCTCTCCCTCGTCACCTTCCGCTACCGCGGCTCCGACGACCAGAACAAAAGCATCATCGAACGTTTGAACAGCTCCGGCCTCGCATTTCTTGCCGGAAATGTTTTAAACAACCGCTTCGTCATCCGCCTCGCCATCGGCAACATCGGAACCTCGCGCGACGACGTCTTCGCCGTCTGGGAGAAAATCCAGGCCCTCGCCAGGGAGGTCGCATGACGGACCCCGCTCCCGTCCTCGACCTCATTCAAGCCTTCCGCCGCTCCAAAACCATGTTCGCCGCCGTCGCCCTCGGCGTCTTCGACCTCCTCCACGCCCGCGCCCTGCCCGCCGCTGAGGTCGCCGCAACCCTCAACACCCACCCCGAAGCCACCGCCCGCCTCCTCGAAGCCTGCGCCGGACTCGGCCTGCTCGCCAAGAACGGCGACGCCTTCGCCAACCTCCCCGTCGCCGAAGACTACCTGCGCTTGCAGAGCGGCCGCACGCTAGCCGGCTACATCCTCTACTCCAACGACGCCCTCTATCCGATGTGGGGCAAACTCGAGGACGCCGTCCGCGAAGGCACAAACCGCTGGCAGCACGTGTTCGCAACCGGCGACGCCATCTTCTCCGGCTTCTACCGCACCCCCGAAGCCCGCCGTACGTTCCTCCGCGGCATGCACGGCATGGGCCTCCTGAGCTCCCCCGAAGTCGTCCGCGTGTTCAATTTGAACCGGTTCAAAACCATCGCCGACCTCGGAGGCGCCACCGGCCACCTCGCCATCGCCGCCTGCGAACGCTACGGCGCGATGCGCGGCATCGTCTTCGACCTCCCCGAAGTCATCCACGAAGCCCGTGAGCACATCGCCGCCTCCCGAGCCGACGATCGCATCGAAGCGATCCCCGGAGACTTCTTCAAAGACCCTCTCCCGCCCGCCGACCTCTACGCTCTGGGCCGAATCGTCCACGACTGGAGCGAAGAAAAAATCCACCGCCTCCTCACTCGCATTTACGAAGCTCTGCCCGCAGGCGGCGCCCTCCTCCTGGCCGAAGCCCTGTTGGATGACGACAAATGCGGCCCCGTCCAAGCTCAGATGCAGTCGCTCAACATGCTGATCTGCACCGAAGGCCGCGAACGCTCCCTCCCCGAGTACCGCGCCCTCCTCGAATCCGCCGGCTTCACCCAAGTTCAAGGCCGCCGCACCGGAGCCCCCCTCGACGCCATCCTCGCCCTCAAGGAGACCCCATGAGCAAGCGCCCCAAACGCAAGTTCTACACCGTCTGGGCAGGCCGCAAACCCGGAATTTACGACAACTGGCACGACGCCGAGGCCCAGATCCACGGCTTCAAGGGCGCCAGGTTCAAGAGTTATCCCACCCGGGCCGAAGCCGAAGCCGCCTTCGGAGGCAAACCCGTGGCCCGAACCCCCGAAACCCTCCCTTCAGGGCTGATCCTCGACAGCGTGGCCGTAGACGCCGCATGCAGCGGAGTTCCCGGCCCCATGGAGTACCGCGGAGTCGACGTCCGCACCGGCGAACAGCTCTTCCATGCCGGACCCTACGAAGGAGGAACGAGCAACATCGGAGAGTTCCTGGCCATCGTCCACGCCCTCGCTCTGCTCAAGCAGCAGGGCCGCCCCAATACCCCCATCTACTCCGACTCCTACAACGCCCGCCTCTGGGTGAAGCAGCGCAGGTGCGGATCGAATCTCGAGCCCACGCCGGCGAACGCAAAGATCTTCAACCTCATCGACCGCGCCGTCAAATGGCTCCGCGAAAACGACATCACCAACCCCATCCACACCTGGAACACCGCAGAGTGGGGCGAAAACCCCGCCGACTTCAACCGCAAATGAGTACCCCACCATGCCGCCTCCCCCCACCACCCCACGCCCAACCACCCACACCGCCGCCTCCGCCCATCACCCGCGCCCCACCGCAACCCAGCGCCGCGCCACTCACGCAACTCGCCAGCCGGGACCCGCCCCCACGCCGCGGGCCGCGCTCACAGCCCGGCCCCACGGCTTGACTCCATCGCTCACGGAAGGAAACAATAACCCCGATGAAAGGAACACTCGCGCTCGCGCTGCTCACAGCCATGTCTCTTGAAGCCGCGGTCAAAATCGAAAAGGTCGCTTGGGGCGGCTGGCCCAACTGCTACCGCATCACCAACGGAGAGGTCGAGCTCATCGTCACCTCCGACATCGGCCCGCGCGTCATGCGCTACGGCTTCGTCGGAGGCCAGAACTTCTTCTGGGAACAAAAAGAATCGATGGGCAAATCCGGCGAGCCCGCCTGGGTGCTGCGCGGAGGACATCGCCTCTGGGTCGGCCCCGAGGACATCAAGTACACCTACCCGCCCGACAACTCGCCCGTCAAGGTCGAAGTGAAAGGCGACGTCCTCATCGCCACTCAGCCCGTCGAGAAAGAGACCAACATCGAAAAGCAGATCGAAGTCCGCCTCGCGCCCGCCGGCTCCAACGTCACTGTCGTTCATCGCCTGACCAACCGCGGCAACATGCCCCTCGAGTTTTCAGCGTGGGTGCTCACGATGATGGCCCCCGGCGGCATGGGCATCACCGGCTTCCCGCCGCGCGGCACTCACCCCGAGGTCCTGCCGCCCACCAATCCGCTCATCATGTGGGCCTTCACCGACCTCAGCGACCCGCGCTGGAAGTTCACAAAGAAGTACCTCATGCTCAAGTCGGTCCCCGGCAACGCGAACCCGCAGAAGATCGGCCACCACAACCCCAAAACCTGGGGCGCCTACTCGCTCAACGGCGAGCTCTTCATCAAGCGCTACGACGCTTCGCCGCGCGCGCAGGACCATCCCGACTTCGGCGCCTCCTACGAGACATTCACCAACGCCGACTTCCTCGAAATCGAAACCATGGGCCCGCTCACGAAAGTGCCCTCGGGCGGCACGCTCGAACATATCGAGCGCTGGTCCATCCACCGCAGCGTGAAGCTCTCGGCGTTCACCGACGACGAGCTCGACCGCGCGGTTCTGCCGCTCATCGGACGCTAATCGCCACCCTCGCGCATCAAAATAGAAGTGATGACTCGAATCGCTCAAGTTCTGCTTACCGCCTCGATCTCTGCCGTCTGCCTCTTTGGCCAGTACAAGGTCGAGCGCGCCGGCGCCCCGCCCGCCGATGCGGCCGCGCTCGCGCCCGCGCTGGTCAAGGACGGATTGAAGGTTCTCAAGCCCGACGGCTCCGTGCTGCTCGAGATGTGGCTCGTCACCTCGATGCCTTCCGGCGGCCCGGCCGAAGAGAACGTCAGCCTCACCGGCGTTCCGCACGGTTCTCTGATGGGTGTCGTGCGCTTCCCCGCGCGCCACGTCGACCGCCGCGGCCAGGCCATCAAGCCCGGCGCCTACTCGATGCGCATCAGCTTCTTTCCGATGAACGGCGACCACCAGGGCGTCGCGCCGCAGCGCGACTTCCTGCTGCTCTCGCCGATCGCCGACGACACCGACCCCAACGCGCGGCCCAACTTCGAGCAGCTCGTCGCGATGAGCAAGAAGTCCACGGGGACGCCGCATCCGCAGGTGCTCAGCTTCTGGAAATCCGATGAAGCCGCCGAGGGTGTGACGCCGGAAGGCGATCTCGTTCAGATCCTGCACACGAAGATCGGATCGACGCCCGTCTCCATCATCATCGTCGGCAAGCACGAGGAATGAGCGCGCGTGAGCTGGCCGTGGATCGCTCTCATCGTTGTCCTCGCGATCCCGGCGCTCGGCCTGATCTATCAGCTCATCGGCACGCGCCGCGACCGGCGCCGCTACCCCGCGCCCGGCCGCTTCGTTGACGCAGCGGGCGTGCGCTTCCATCTTCACGAGCGCGGCAGCGGTCCCGTTGTGCTGCTCGAAGCGGGCATCGCAGCGAGCTCGCTGAGCTGGAAGCTTGTCGCCGACGACCTCGCGCGCGACTTCCGCGTAATCACCTACGACCGCGCCGGCTTCGCGTGGAGCGGCACGCCGTCGACGCCGCGCACGATTCCGAACCTGTGCGCGGAGCTCGACGCGCTGCTCACGGCGGCGGGCGTCAATGAGCCCATCATCTTCGTGGGCCACTCGTTCGGCGGCTTGATGCTGCGGCACTTCGCCGCGCTCTATCCGCAGCGTGTCGCCGCGCTCGTGCTTGCCGATTCGCTCGAGCCGGTCGAGTGGCATCAGATGACGGCGCAGCAGGCGTGGCGTCTCGGCAAGGGTGTGATGCTCTCGCGGCGCGGCGCGGCGCTCGCGCGCCACGGGGTCGTGCGGCTCGCGCTCGACGCGCTGATGTCCGGCGCGCGTGTGCTGCCGAAGTTGCTCGCTCGCGCGTCGAGCGGCAGAGGCGCGGTGGTGCCGGACCGTCTTGTCGGCGAGATCCGCAAGCTGCCGCCGGAAGTGTGGGGACCGATCGGCGCGCACTGGCGCCAACCGCGCAGCTTCATCACGATGGCCGAGTATCTCGAGCGCTTGCCCGAGAACTGCGCGCTCCCAACTGACGACGCCGCGCTCGCCAACATCCCGCTCACTGTGCTCTCCTCATCGAAGACCGAAGCGCGCGTGATCGCAACGCACGCGCGCACGGCATCGCTCTCCTCGCGCGGGCGGCACATCGTGCTGGAAGAGTGCGGCCACTGGGTGCAGCTCGACAATCCCGGCGCCATCGCGCGCGCGGTGCGCGACCTCGCGATTGGCAAATGATGATCGCAAAGGGATGCCAGCACCGGCTGGGAATCGTCATCCGGCTCCGGGCACGATTCCGTTCGCGCTGTGATTCTGCGCGTGGGGACTGATCGGGGCTGTTGCGCTGCATTCAGAGAGCAGTTCCCACTCAGCGCGACTGAGACTTCGTTCCTCATCGCGACTCCTGTGATCCTTGGTGCGCTCGCGCGCATTCCGGCCGGTCTGTTGACTGATCGCTTTGGCGGGCGGCTCATCTTCGCGCTGCTGATTCTCATCTCCGCGGCCGCTGCGTTTCTCGTTCCGCACGCCGGCAGCTACTCGACGCTGCCGGCCTGACTTTCGCAGTTCGAGGTGCATGGCCCTTTGTTTTCAACACAGACACCCCTTAGGTCTGCACTACAGCCGAAGGGCGATCGGGGCCGCCTCCTGGCTGCACTTCAGCCGGGTCAGCGGCTGTTTCGGCAGGTACGAATGCCCTCATGATCCCAGTGCCGACCTCGACCGCGCGCTTGCTGCGAAGAACTGAGGACACCACAGCGACGCCTTGCTGAGTAAACGCCCTGGGCGCGAATCGGGGATCGCGGAGCTTCCGGGAACCGGTCACAGTTTGTGACCGATTCAACGAGTCCGCTACTTCCGGTGTGAGATGGAACATGAATCCATCGGGGACACGACCAGCGTTCCTGCTCACGGCCTGGTCGAGTGCTTATTGGGGAACCCCGTACAATGCGGCCGAGGCGAAATCGAAGATCACCTTCTTCCCGCGGATGAGAGAGATGCCGGATGCGATGCGCTCGATGGGAACGAGGGGGATGCCCGGGTTACTGGTCCTGGAGAAGGTGTTACCCGGGCCGGCGAGTGGCTGCGCCGCCGGAGGAGCGTTATCGGCTTGGAGCGAGTTTCCCCATGTCCGCAAGAACGTCGTCCAGCGCGCGGCGGTCGAAGGGGCGGCCGGCGGCGATGACGGCGGCGATCTTGCCGACGTTGCGGATGTCGTCGAGGGGGTTGGCGTCGAGGAGGACGAGGTCGGCCCGTTTGCCTTCGGCGATGGTTCC
The DNA here is from genome assembly GCA_964472745.1 of uncultured Solibacteraceae bacterium. GTDB lineage: Bacteria > Acidobacteriota > Terriglobia > Bryobacterales > Bryobacteraceae > CAYYNC01. The sequence continues at coordinate 17,561 of CAYYNC010000072.1, read as the reverse complement.
GAGATCGGCGCCCCGGCCTACGGCTTCGGCGCCGTGGCGGGTGGCGGCTACGATCGCTTCCATCGGCGTGAGGCCGGCTTTGACCAACCAGGCCAGCTCTTCGTGGAGGGTGGAGCCGGCGTAGGAGAAGGGGACGGCGAGGTCGGTGCCGGTGAGCATGCGGACTCCTTCGCGGTGGAAGATGCGCGTGATGGCGAGGAAGCGGTCGAAGGCATCGGCGAGGGCGCGGCGGGTTTCGGGGGTGTCGGTGAGGGATTGGGGGAGGGTTTTCCAGAAGGCGCGCAGGGAGGCGGTGACGTACTTCTCGCGGGGGTCGGGGGTGTTGTGGAGGTCGAACTGATGGGCGCGGTACCAGTAGGTGACGAGGGTGGGGTCGAACCAGGCGCCCTTCGCGGCCATGAGACGGGCGAGCTTGCGGGCTTCGTCGTCGGTGAATTCGGCGATGGCCTGCCGCTGAGTCATGCCTGCCGCTGTTTTGCGGCGGACAGCGCCTTCGAAGAGCGTGACGACGTGTTCGACGCTGTGATGGCCGGCTTCGACGGCTGCGGCGGGGTCGACATCGTTGGGGATGTGGCCGACGACGGGGAGGCGGTTTTGGCGGGCTTCGTCGAGGAGGGCGAAGTAGGCGTCGCGGGGGACTCCGGTGTGAACCTTGATGAAGTCGACGCCGCGGGATTTCAGGAAGCGGACGGCGTGGCGGGCGTCGGCGGCGGTGTCGACCACGAGGCGGTCCTGGGCGCCGGGCTTTGAGCCGTCGACCACGGGGCCGGAGCGAAAGATGCGCGGGCCGATGAGGGCGCCGTTCTGGATGCGGCGGCGGAGCCAGTCGACGGTGTCGAGCGAGCCGCCGGGATCGCGCACGGAGGTGACGCCGTGGGCGACGAGCAGGGTGGCGGTGACGTCGCCGGCGTAGGCGAGGTGGGTGTGCATGTCCCAGAGGCCGGGGATGGCGAAGCGATTCGCGCCGTCGATCAGGGTGGCTTTCGCGGGGGCGGCTTTGCCGACGCTTGCGATTCGATCGCCCTGGATCACGATGGTGACGTTCGCGCGGGGCGGGGCTCCGGTTCCGTCGATGAGGGTGACTCCGGTGATCGCGATGGGTCGCGGCTGGGCGAAGGCGAGCGCGAGGGGCAGGGCGCAAAGGCTGCTACGCAGGGTCCCAGGCAACATGCGGATTGGTATGAGTGTACACCGCGGGGGCGCGGCGCAGGCGTCACGCGAGGGGCTCGTAGCAGAGGTAGACCTTGCCGTTGCGGAAGGTGCGCGTGTTCGCCAGTTTCAAGTTCAGTCTCGTTGTGAGGCCGTCGAACATGGTGCGGCCGGCGCCGAGGACGACGGGGTTGACCACCACCTGGTATTCGTCGATGAGGCCTGCTTGCGCGAGCTGGGCGACGATGCTTCCGCTGCCGAGGACGGCGATGCCGGGTCCGGGCTGCTGCTTCAGGTTTCGCACCGCTTCCACGAGGTCGCCCTTCAGGAGGGTAGTGTTGGACCAGGGCGGTTGTTCGATCGTCCGGGAGACGACGTATTTCGTCATGCGGTTCATGCCTTCGGCGACGGCGGGGTTTTGCTCGATCGCGAGCGGGGTCGGCCAATAACCGGCCATGAGGTCGTAGGTGACGCGGCCGAAGAGGAGCGCGCCTCCGCCGCCGGCGTTTTCGGCGACGAAGGTGCTGAACTCGGGGTCGTCGGCGCCGGCGTAAGCCCAGCTCATGTCGCCGGCGGCGGAGGTGAAGTAGCCGTCGAGGGTGATGTGGTTGAAGGCGATCAGTTTTGGCACGAGTCTACTCCTGCATCTGCTGAATGGGGCGAACTTCGACGTGTGCCGTCCACGACGCGGACGGTGGCGGCGGTTGCCGCGGGCTTGAGCCGGTTCCTGCTCTGGAGGACGCCGGCCTGCACCAAGGCTTCGTCGAATGGGCGACAGGCCGGGAGCCAGCGGTCCCGCGCCGCCTTGGGGAGATGAGGCCAGGCGGTGGGGTCTATGTGGGGCAGGAGAATGTACCGCATCTTTTTCCTCCGATTGAGTTGACGGCGGAATTGCGCGCCGTTGCTCCCATGTCGTTCGGGCCCCGGCGATTTCGACAGGCGCGTGGGAGTATTTTCGCACGGGGCGGCATCGCTCGGAGGTGCGCGGCGTAGTACAGTCTGTTTGAGCGTTCGATCAAGGAGATTGCCCGTGTCTATCGAACTGAACCGCCGTGCTTTTCTGGGCGCCGCCGCTTCGCCCGCGGTTTTGGCGCAGCCAGCTCCGCGCGCAAAAACGTGGGAGGGGATTTTTGTCATCATGCAGACTCCCTTCCTGGAGACGCTGGAAATCGACGAGGAGTCGCTGAGGCGGGAGACCGATTTTCTCTGCCGGGGGCGGATTCATGGGATCGTGTGGCCGGCCGGGGCGGGGGAGACGAAGTCGATCTGGCACCAGGAGCGGCTCAAGTACTCCGAGGCGATTGTGAAGGAGGCACGCGGGCGGACTACCGTTCTGATCGGTGTCCATGGAGCGAACAAGTTTGAGGCGATGGAGTATGCGCGTCATGCGGAGAAGATCGGGGCGGATGGGCTGCATGCGCTGGGTCCGGGGGACGATTCGTCGGACCCCGAGATTCTCACCGATTACTTCAAGGCGATCGCTTCGGTTTCGAAGCTGCCGCTGTCGATACAGGTCTCGACGCCGGGGATGACGACCGATTTTCTGCTGCGGCTGGGGGAGGCGATCCCGACGTTTCGGATCGCGAAGCTCGAGGGGTCGAACGTTCCTCATGATGTCACCAAGGTGGTGAAGCAGGGGCGGAAGCTGATTCCTTCTACGGGGGGCGGGGCTTTGCATTTGTTCAATGAGATGGAGCGCAACTCGGGCGGGACCATGGCGGGCGCGGGGTTCGCGGATATACAAACGGAGATTTGGGATCTATATCATGCGGGGAGAAAGAAAGAGTCTCGCGATCTGTTTATGAAGTTTGTGCTTTCGGGGGTTTTGGAGCGGCGGACCGGATTTGTGGTTCAGAAGGAGATTTTGCGGCGGCGGGGTATCTTCAAGACGGTTACGATGCGGAATACGCGACGATTTTCTATGGATGCGGAGGATTTGCTTGAGCTGGATCAGATTATGGAGACGCTTCGGCCTTATTTTCGGGTGTGAAACGGGCGGGAGTGAAGTCCCGCGCAGACTGAAGTCTGCCCTACTGGCGGGGGCCTTCGCGTGCCTGGTGGTTTCGGGCGCGGAGAAGGACGCCTGGGCGGTCGCGACGTTCGAGTCGATTGGGCTTTATTGGAACCAGGCGGCGGGGAAGGACGCGTGCCGGGTGCAATATCGCCGCGCGGGTGCGGGGGAGTGGCGCGAGGGGTATCCGCTGGTCTACGACTCGCGGGAGCGGCAGTATCGCGGATCTCTTGTGGGCCTGGCGCCGGACACGGCTTACGACATTCGACTGGAGGCCGGGGCGCGGCGGGCGGAGCTTTCGGCGCGCACTCGCAGCGAGGTCCTCCCTATCGGGAAGACAACGCAACCAAGCGCTGAGGATGCGGGGCGGACTCTCGTGATTCGTGAGGGCGGGACCGCGGACGCCTGGCATGTTGTCACGCCGGCTCCGGGCACGAAGTTCACCAGCGATGTCTTCAATCTTGCGGACTACAACGTTGTTGTGGAGGCGGATTACGTCATTCTGCGCGGGCTGGAGCTGAAGGGGGCTGCGATTCACGGCGTGCTGATTCGCAAAGGCGTGCAGAATGTCGTCATCGAAGATTGCCGGATTACGGGCTGGGGGCGGATCGGCGGGGCTCGCGTGTGGGGCGTGTTTCATGGGTCGGACAGCGCGGTGTTCGCGGAGACCGATGCGGGGCATCTCGTGATCCAGCGCAACCTGATGGAGCATCCGCGGGGCGGGTCGAACGATTGGGAGAGCGGGCATCCGAACGGGCCGCAGGCGATCTCGCTGATCGATTCGCGCGGCGGGAACGTGATCCGGTACAACACGATTCGCTCGACTCCGGACCACGGGTTCAACGATGGGATCGGGGGCGGTTCGAATTACAGTTTCAAGGGAAGCCCGAATCGCGATTCAGACATTTATTCGAATATAGTCTCGGATTGTTGGGACGATGCGATCGAGAGCGAGGGCGCGAACATGAACGTGCGCATCTGGAGCAATTACATCCATCGCACGTTCGTGCACATCGCGACGGCCGCGACGTCGATGGGGCCGCTGTACATTTTCCGCAACGTGTTCGGGGAGAGCCGCGTGTCGCACCAGGATTCGTCGGGCGGCATGATGATCAAGACCGGGATGAATTACATCGAGATCAAGGGGGAAAAGGTTTCGACGGGGCTGGGGTGGCGGTTCATCTTTCACAACACCGCACTTCAGCCGGGCGGGGCGCTGGATGTGTTCAGCGGTCATGAGCTGCACAATGCGGTATCGCGGAACAACATTTTCTATTCGCGCGGACGGGCGTATCCGCAGGATCGCGGCGCGCCCGGGAACGATTTTGCGAACGATTTGACGGGCGGATACCTGGGCGGCGGGTTTGTGAAGTCGATGTTTGCGACTTCGGAGAAGCTGGAGTGGTTTCTCGCTCCGAGCGTGAGCCGGATTCAGTGGGGGCGGATTGAGTACGAGCGGGGAGGGAAGAAGTTTGCGATCACCGATCCGGTGGTCGAGGCGCCGAACCCGGCGATCGACGGCGGCGTCCGGCTCTCGGGATTCAACGACGACTTCGCAGGGGCGGCGCCCGATATCGGGGCGTATGAGAACGGGCGGGCGGCGCTGAGGTTCGGGCGCGAATCGGCGCCGGGGCTTCAGCGCGCGCCATGGGAGCTCTATTGAAGGCGCGGTTCCTCAGCCCGGTCCAGATGGAAAAGGAAGGCGCCATCCGCGGCGTGTTCCCGGCGAATGCGCTCGATGTGCTTCTCCGCGTCTTCGATTCCCGCGGCGCGCGCCGCGTGCACGGCGTTGCTGAGCAGCTCGATTGCGGACGCGTAGTTCCTGATCCTGATCCAGTGCTCGACGACGCCGAGGCGAATCATGAAGCAGGCCTGCGGCACAGGCTCGTTGAACTCTTGCGCGAAGTTGAGCAGTGTCTGGATGTCGTGGTAGCCCATGCTTCTCAGAAGATCTGATGCCTGGCCGGCCTCCCCCTCCATAAACAGCATCGCCGCGAGCAGCACGCGTTTGTACCAGCCAAACCACGCGCTTTGCCGGGCCTTGTGGAAGTTTTCGATGATGGCCGCGCGCCAGCGCGTCCACTCGCCGGACTCGAGCGCCAGCTTCCTCATCGTCAGGAAGATCCGCGGCCGCGGCTCGCTGGAGAAGAACTTCCAAGCGATCTCCAGGGCCTCGCTCTTCCGGCCGGTTTGAGCGATGGCATTGACGAGGAAGTCCTTCAGGCAGGTGGCGTCGTAATTACCGGACATCTCGATTCCGCGCTTAGCGGCCTCGATCGCTTCCGCCATGCGGCCGGCCGCGATGTGGAGCCTGGCGAGCTCGAGCCAGAAGCGGGGTTCGCAGCGCCGGCCACGCTGATCGAGGAAGCGCCGCAGATGGTCGTGGTCGCCGAGGGCGCAGTCGACAGCGACGAGGAGGTCGGGCTGTAGGCCGCGAACACATTCGGCAAGGCGGGGGTCGTTTTGGGACCTGGCGGGCATAGCGTCAACCGACTCACGATAGGCGAGCAGCCCGTCGCGTCCAAGCTCTTCCGCAAAGTCCGTCGCAGCGGAACGGAAGAATTCACCCCGCGCCTGGAGGACTGCATTGACAAGACGGGCCGCGAGGGCCTGCGGCGCGGGGCGCGCGGCACGGACTGCCGCTGCGTGCAACTCGCCCAGATCCCTCAGGGACTGGCGGAAGGGGAAAGCCTGGTAGGCCTTGCTGCGCTCGAGGCGCAGCGTTCTGAAGATTGCGTCCTCAGCGAGCTCCATCGCGGCGAAGGCGCTGCCAGAATCGATTAGTCCTCGGAGGTCTTTCATGACCTGATCGAGGCGCACCCGCAACTCAGGCCAGGACCTGGCCGCCGTCGAGCCGGAGGCGGTTAGGAGCGCGGCTACGGCTTGCTTCAGCGTCGGCAGGTGCGGACCCCGGTCCCCGCCGGCCTCGAAACGGATTGCGGTTGCGCGGCGGAGCGCCGCTGCGGCGAGCGGGTGGCTGGCGGCGACTTCGAGCGTGAGCCGCACGAGGCGCTCCTGCGGCATTTCGCGCAGCGCCTGCGCCAATTGTTCGTCGGTCATCGCACGGGCGGGGGCCTTGCGGGCGGGCTTGCGGCCTGGGGCGTTCTTCAGCCATTCGAGGCCGACGGCGACTCCGTGCTCGCAGAGGAGGCCGCCCTGAGAGGCTTCGCATTCGCACGAGGCGTCGAGCTCGCCCGCTTCCGAGAACAGCGCCGCTTCGAACTTTTCGCCATCCAGGACCGAACCGACGGCCTCGTCTTCGGAGAGCGCCGTCATCGTCACGTGCCCGTGCTCGTGCAACTCGCTCCCGCGGAGGTAGCGTGTTTCGCCGGCGAGACGGCGCAGCACGGCCTCCTTCAGGACGCTTTTCAACTTCCCGGCCATGATGTCTATTGTCGCTGCCGGCAATGCAGTCCATCCAGGAGCGTGTATGACCGGCCGGCGAGGCGGCCGTTGGGACGAATCACTTTTCGCTATTCGAATCTGTGCGAGACTGAACCGCATGGGGCTTCTCTTGTTGCTGTCGCTGGCCGCGGCCGTCACCGCCGGGGATGGCTTCACGCCGCTGTTTGACGGAAAGTCGCTCGACGGCTGGTTCATCGTGAACAAGAAGGGGCCGGGATTCCTGGTTGAAAACGGCATCCTTGTCTGCCCCGCCGACGGCGGCCAGAAGTTGATGACCGAGAAGCAGTACGCGAACTTCATCCTGCGCTTCGAGTTCAAGCTGGAGCCCGACTCCAACAACGGGATCGGCATCCGCGCCCCGCGCGACGGGCACACTTCGACGCTGGGCATGGAAATCCAGATCCTCGACCAGTCCGGACCTCGCTACGGCCCAGTGAAACTGCGGCCCGAACAATACCACGGCGCCGTTTACGACGTCATCCCGGCGCGCACCGGCTTTCTGAAGAAGCCCGGCGAATGGCAGGAGCAGGAGATCACGGCAAATGGCCGCCGCATCACGGTGAAGCTGAACGGCGCGATCATCCTGGATGCCGACCTGGACATGGTGAAGGAGCCTGAAGTGCTCAAGAAGCACCCCGGCCTGGCGCGGACGACGGGCCACATCGCGCTTCTCGGCCACGGCAGCCGGATCGAATTCCGGAGTATTCGGGTTCGCGAGTTGCCCTGATCCCGGCTGCCGGCGCCAGATCGAGCTTGCTCAAAGCGCCACCAAAGGGGGAAACTGAGAATGTTTCCTTCCTCACAGAGGCGATGCAGGCGGGCTCTCACATAGCGCACTACAGGATCGTGAGCAGCTTGGGCGCTGGCGGCATGGGCGAGGTCTACCTGGCCCACGACGAGAACCTGGAGCGGCCGGCGGCGGTGAAGATCCTGCACAAAGGCTCGGCCGACGATCCAGAGAGCATCTCCCGTTTGACCAACGAAGCGCGCGCCGCGGCGTCGCTCAACCATCCGAACATCGCGCACGTTTATGACGCCGGACAGGAGGGCGGAATCGCCTACCTGGCCATGGAGTATGTGGAAGGCCAGACGCTCGACACGCTGGTGAAGCAGGCGCCGCTGCCTCCGAAGATGGTGGCGGAGATCGCCATCCAGGTGGCCGACGCGCTCGACGAAGCGCACAGGAAGGGCATTATCCACCGCGACATCAAGCCGTCCAACCTGATGCTGAACAATCGCGGGCAGATCAAGGTGCTCGACTTCGGAGTAGCCAAGCTGAGCCAGCGCGCCCGGATGCGCAGCACGGGGAGCGGCGCGATTACACTGTCGACGGGCGGCACCACGCTCACCGACCACGCTGTAGGCAGCGTGCCCTACATGAGTCCGGAGCAGGCGTCGGCAAAAGAAGTGGACGGCCGTTCCGACATCTTCAGCTTCGGCGCGGTGTTATATGAGCTGGCCACCGGCCGCCGCGCGTTTCCCGGGCAGGCGCCGGCGTTGATCTTCGACGGCATCCTGAACCGCGTGCCGACACCGCCGCGCACTCTGAACGCCGACATCAGCGAGCCGCTCGACCGCGTCATCCGCAAGTGTCTCGAGAAAGACCCGGGGCTACGCTACCAGACCGCGGCCGATCTCGTCGCCGACCTGCGCCTTCTTCAAAGAGACGAGCAGGCCGCGCAGGCGCAAGCGCCGGTCCGCGCTCTGAAGTGGTGGGTCTCGGCCACCACCGCGTGCATCTTGCTGGCGGCAGGCTTCAGCCTGTGGCGGCTGTACGACAACCGCCGGCGTGAGAACGCGCCCCCTGTCCGTTCTGTTCCGCTCACCAGCTATCCGGGCAGCGAGGCCACGCCTTCATTTTCGCCGGAAGGCAATCAGGTGGCGTTCAGTTGGAATCAGGGCAAGGAGGATGACCTCGACATCTTCGTCAAAGTGGTGGAAGCGGGCGTTCCTCTTCAGCTCACCAATACGCCGGCGTCAGAGTACAGCCCGGCTTGGTCGCCGGACGGCCGACACATTGCCTTTCTCCGGCAATCGCTCGACAGCGCCGGGTTTTATCTGATTCCCGCTCTCGGCGGAGCGGAACGCAAGATCGCCGATGCCAGCCCGCACCGCGTCGGCGCCGACGCTCCGTTTGTCGCCTGGGCGCCCGACAGCAAGCGCCTGGCGATCGTCGACCGCGCGGCCGAGAAGGCTCCGCTGAGCATCTTCTTGATCGACGCGGATTCCGGCCAGCGCCGCAAGCTGACAGTTCCGCCGGAGAACACGCTGGGCGACAGTACGGTGTCGTTTTCGCCGGACGGCGCGGAGATCGCGTTCGTACGGACATTCAGCCTGGCTGTCCAGGACGTGTTCATCCTCGACATTGCCAGCGGGCGCACGCGGCAAGTGACGCACGACCGCCGGCGCATCTATGGGATGGCGTGGAACCACGCGGACGGCAAGCTGATCATCTCCACAGCGCGCGAGTCGAACAATCGCCTGTGGCGGATCTCCCCGAGCGACGGCAAGCTGGAGCGCATCACGGGCATCGGCGAACAGGCAGGCTACATCACCATTTCGCGCGACGGCCAGCATCTCGCCTACACGCGCTCCACCGTCGACACCAACATCTGGCGCTACCGCCTCCCCCGCCGTGCGGTGAACGCGCCCGAAGGAACGGCCATCATGAGCTCGACCCGCCTCGAGCAGGGACCGCGCTACTCGCCCGACGGCAAACGCATCGTCTTTTCGTCCAATCGCTCGGGATCGTACGAGATCTGGCTGTCGGACGACGGAGGCGTCAGCGCGCACCAGCTCACCAACATGAATGCAACCGCCACCGGAAGCCCCATGTGGTCGCCCGACGGCAAATGGATCGCTTTCGACTCGCGGCCGCGGGGCAATCCTGATGTGTATGTCATCGGCGTCGAGCGCGGAACTCCGCGGCGCCTCACCAGCGAGGGCAGTGAGGAGATCATGCCGAGCTGGTCGCGCGACGGCAAGTGGATCTACTTCGCCTCGAATCGCACCGGGCGTTTCGAAATCTGGAAGATGCCCCCGCAGGGAGGGAGCGGTTCGCAAGTGACAAGGGATGGCGGCTTCTGCGGCGTCGAGTCGCCGGACGGCGAGTGGCTCTATTACACCAAGGCATCGAACCTGCCCGGCTTGTACCGAGCACCAGTGGCCGGGGGCAAGGAAGAACTGATCGTGCCGAATCTACCCGCTGGCTACTCGAGCTATTGGAGCTTTGGGCCCGGCGGCATCTATTACGTGACGCGGCAGGATCAGCCCCAGGGGGGCGCGCGCTATCCGCTCCATCACTTCGACACGCGGGCGCGGCGCGACACGATCCTGTCGTATCTGCCCAAGCGCCCCTTCAATAACGGACTCTCCGTTTCTCCCGACGGCGCATGGTTCCTCTACACGCAGGTGGACACCAGCGAGACCGACATCACGCTGGTGGACAACTTTCGTTAGCCCGCCACTTCGAGCGGAATGGAGACGGTGAAAGTAGATCCTTCTCCCACACGGCTGGTAACGTCGATGCGTCCCCCCATCATCGAGACCAGCTCGTGGGAGATGGCGAGGCCCAAGCCCGTGCCGCCGTACTGGCGCGTCGTGGAAGAGTCGGCCTGATAAAAGCGCTCGAACAGGTGCGGCACCTTGTCCGGCGGAATGCCGATGCCGGTGTCTCGGACTACAGCCAGCAGCGAGCCTTTGCGTCCGCCGTCCGACGGCTCATGGTATTCGAGCCGCAGCAGGACCTCGCCGCGCTCGGTGAACTTCACCGCATTCGCCGCGAGGTTCAGGAGGATTTGCCGTACGCGATACGGATCGCCCTTCACCAGCCGCGGGAGATTCTCGTCCACCTCGAGGCGACAGCCGACGCCCTTGGATTGCGCTCCGCCACGCACCATGGAGAATACCTGCTCGGCTATGGCCCGCATGTCGAACGGCAACTGCTCGAGGACGAGCTTGCCGGACTCGATCTTGGAAATATCGAGAATCTCGTTGAGGATGTGCAGCAGAGATTCGGCCGCCTCGCGAATGGTCACGGCCTGTTCACGCTGTTCCTCGTTGAGGGGCGTGTCGAGCAGCAATTCAGTCATGCCGAGGATCCCATTCATCGGCGTGCGGATTTCGTGGCTCATCGACGCGAGGAAGTTGCTTTTGGCCCGCGCGGCGGCCTGGGCCGCATAGCTAGCCGCCGACAGCTTGTGGTTCTGCCACAGCAGCAGCGAGGCGGCGATCACGAACAGCAGCAGCCCGGCCACGGCATAGTGCATCCGTTGCCTGCTCGACTCGAGCTCAGCGAGCATCCGGATTTCAGTGCCGGTGAACGGCGACCACCGCTCGAAGATGACCTGGAACGTTCCGTCGCTGACCATGTCGCGGATCTTGTCGCGCAGCAAGTCGGCCACGGAACCGGCCTCCTTCGTTGCGAGAATGGTGAGCCGCCGGTCCGCCCTGGGCGCGGGCAACATGTGGAGGCGGATTCCGGCGCACTCGGCCGGCCGGTCCATCAGCATCCGCTCGAGGAAGCGCTGTTCAAGCACCGCGGCGTCCACCTTGCCCGTGCAGAGATCCAAGAGTCCCTCCAGCCGTCCGCGCACCAGCACCAGTTCGATCCCCGGCGGAAGAGCCCGGCCGACGATGTCCTCCATGATGCGGCTCCGGATCAGCGAGACCTTCCGTCCGGCGAGCTCCTCGAACCGTTCGATGCGGTGGGTTTCGCGCGAGACAATCGCCAAGCGGTTGGTGAGGTAGGGATCGGCGAGGTGCAGCCACTGCCGGCGCTGCGGCGTATCGGTAGCGGCGGGCCAGAGGTCCACCAGCCCGCGCCGGAAAGCGTCGTCGACGGGAATGTCGAGCTCGACGAAGGTCAGCCGCACACCCGCCCTGCGCGCCGCCTCCTGGATAACCTCGACGGCCAAGCCGGCCGGCGGCCTGCCCTTTTCCAGCACGTTGTAAGGCGGCGCGTGATCCACGCCCACCCGCCAGGTCCTCGACAGGTCCGGGCGCGGCTCGGCCCAATAGAGATACGATCCCAGACCGGCGGCGATCACCGCGGCGCCGGCGATCCACAAACTATTCTTATCAGCCTTGCCGAACTGAAATGACATGGAACAGGCACATTTTATTGCACTCCCTCCGGGCGCGGGGAGTGCTGTAACACACGGGCGGGCTTCCCTCGGGTACGCTGGATAGTCGGCGGCCGAACCCCGGTAAATCTGCCCATGGCCACGCGCAAGAGACGCTCCTCAGCCCCACGGTCAGCGGTGCGTCTCGATGACCCCGCGCTCTACGTGAATCGCGAGTTGAGTATGCTCGCCTTCCAGCGGCGGGTCCTCGAGGAGGCGCAGGATCCGACTCACCCTTTGCTCGAGCGAGTCAAGTTTCTCGCCATCGTGGGCTCGAATCTCGACGAGTTCTTTATGGTGCGGGTGGCGGGTCTGCTCAACCAACTGGAGTCGGGGACGGTGGAGACCGGCCCGGACGGGATGAGTCCAGCGCAGCAACTGGACGCGATTCGCGGGGAGTTTGAATCCATCTACGAGGGTGCGCATGCCTGTTTGCGGGAGCTGACCGTCGAGCTGGGCAGAAACGGCATCGCGATCGCCGGTTGTGCGGAGTTGAACGAGGAACAGCGCGAGATCGCGCAGCGCTATTTCGACGAGACCATTTACCCCGTGCTGACGCCGCTGGCCGTCGATCCGGCGCGGCCCTTCCCGCATATCTCCAACCTCAGCCTGAACCTGTCGGTGCTTGTGCGCGACGCCGAGGGCGAGGAGAAGTTCGCCCGCATCAAAGTGCCCGGTACTCTGCCGCAACTGATCCCGATCCAGAAGCCTTCGCGGCGGCGCAATGGCGGGCTGCACGTCTTCGTCTGGATCGAAGACCTCATCCAGTCGAGCCTCGGCGCGCTGTTCCCCGGCATGGAGGTGATCGAGTCGCACGTCTTCCACGTGACGCGCGACGCGGAGATGGCGATCCAGGAGCTTGAAGCGGCGGACCTGCTCGAAACTGTGGAAGAGGGCGTCCGCCAGCGCCGCTTCGGCGCGGTTGTGCGCCTGAAGGTCAATCCCTCGATGCCGGATTCGCTGCTCGATATTCTCAAGCAGAATCTCGAGATCGAGGACAGCGAGGTCTACCGCGTCGACGGCCCGCTGGGCCTGAGCCGGCTGCGCCAGCTCACGTCCCTCGACCGCCCCGATCTCAAGGACCTTCCTTTCACGCCGGCCCCCGTGCTCAGCAGGGAGGACGAGGAGGACATCTTCGCCACAATCCGCCGGCGTGACATCCTGGTACATCATCCCTTCGACAGCTTCACGCCGGTGGTGGAGTTCATCCGCGCCGCGGCGCGCGATCCGAACGTGCTGGCCATCAAGACGACGCTCTACCGCGTCGGCCGCAACTCGCCCGTGGTGGAAGCATTGCTGGAAGCCAACTCACGCGGCAAGCAGGTGGCCGTGCTGGTTGAGCTGAAAGCGCGTTTCGACGAGGAGAGCAACATCGAATGGGCGCGCGCGCTGGAGAGCGAGGGCGTGCACGTTGTCTACGGCCTGGTGGGAATGAAGGTCCACGCCAAGGTCCTGCTCGTGGTGCGCAAGGAAGGCAATCTCATTCGCCGTTACATCCACCTCTCCACGGGCAACTACAACGCGGTGACGGCGCTGCTCTACACCGATATCGGGATGTTCACCTCGAACGACGAAATCGGCGCCGACTGCACCGACCTGTTCAATGCGCTCACCGGCTACTCCGCGAAGGATACCTACCGCAAGCTGCTGGTGGCGCCGGTGAACCTGCGCTCATCGCTCGAGGATCTCATCGAGCGCGAGATCGAGCACGCGCGCGGCGGGCGCGGCGGCCGGCTGATCTTCAAGGTGAACGCGCTGGTGGATCAGCGCATCATCCGGCTGCTTTATCGCGCGTCGCAGGCCGGCGTCCAGGTGGATCTGCTCGCGCGCGGCATCTGCTGCCTGCGGCCCGGCCTCCCGGGCGTGAGTGAGAACATCCGCGTCACCAGCATTGTCGGACGGTTCCTCGAGCACAGCCGCCTCTTCTACTTCCAGAATGGAGGCGATGAGGAGATGTACGCCGGCTCGGCGGACCTCATGCCGCGCAACATCAACCGCCGTGTCGAGGTGATTTTCCCCATCGAGAAAGCTCCGCTCATTCGCACTTTGCACAAGGTGCTCAGCATCTATCTTCAGGACAACGTGAAGGCGCGCCGGATGCGGCCGGATGGCACGTACGAGCGCGTGACGCCCGGGCCTGGCGAGAAACCCGTGTGCGCACAAGAGGTCCTGTTGCGCTCGCGCGCGCAACAATAAGGCATGAGCCGGTGCGCCGCGTTCTTGGTGATCCTGACGCACACATGCGCCGCCCGCGGAATCCGTCCAACCGACTTCACCGCGCCGAGTCCCTTGCCTGACGGCAGCCTGATGGTCGTGGGGTTCCTCGGCGCATGGGACTCGTGGGACAACCCCAAGCGCGGCGTCCGCAAGCTGGCGCTGTCGCTGCGGGAGAGGCGGCTGCCGGGTGTTTACGTCGACACTGCCGGCAACCATAGCCGAAGGACCGTCCTGAAGTTTCTCAAGACCGCGCTCGACGCAGACAAGAACGGTAAGGTGGGCGCGGCGGAAGCGCGCCGGACGCAGGTGATTCTCTATGGGCAGAGTTTCGGCGCCGCGGCGTGCGTGAAGCTGGCGCGGGATCTTCAGAAGCTGGGCGTCACCGTGCGGCTCACCGTGCAAGTGGACAGCATCGGCCGCGGCGACGGCGTCATCCCGGCCAACGTCCTGCGCGCGGCGAACCTTTACCAGCGCGATCCCGGGCCGATCCGCGGGGAGAGCCGCATCCGCGCGGCAGACCCTTCAAAGACCGAGATCCTCGCCAACATCCCGTTCACTTATCTCTTCCGCAAGGTGGACATGCCGGACTACCCGGCGGTCGCGCGCCGCATAGGCCTGTCGCACTGGAAGATGGACAACGACCCCATCGTGTGGCGGCTGGTGGAGGCGTTCATTCTCACCGAGATCGCGCGCTGGCGGGCGGGCGATTAAGCGCCGATCGTGATTGCGCCTTTCGGATGTACAATCGTTCCGTGCCTGCCAGGAGAAAGCGGACACTGAGGAGGATAGTGGATGGCCGCAATCGGCGAGGTCTTCATCAGTCACACTCACGCGGACCAGGAGCTCGCCCACGCCCTGAGTGACGCGATTCAGGAGGTCTTCGGCGATCTGCTCACGACCAGTTACTCCACCAAGAAGGAACTCGACGGCGGCATCAAACCGGGCGAGGATTGGTTCCGCTGGATTGTCGAGCGTGTGCGAGAGTCGAACGTCGCGGTGATCCTGCTGACGCCATCGTCCGCGCACAAGCCGTGGGTTCTTTGGGAGGCCGGCGCGGTGTATGGCGCCGGGATCGCTTCGGCCGGAGAGAATGCGCGCAAGGTCCGCCCGCTGGTCTTCAAGCTTTCAGGCAGCCAGGTGCCGTCTCCTTTCGCGGGCATCCAGGGCGTCAATGGAGATGAGCGCTCGGGAATTGAGAAGTTTCTCAACGACCTGATCGCCGACTTCAGCCAGAACATGAGCAGCAAGCAGGTTCTGAACGCCGGCAAAGTGCTCGAAAAAGCGATTGGGATCTACCTCGAGCGAGTTCAGAAGGCGCTGCGTGACGCGCCTCTTGCGGTGACCGAAGCCTCTGTCCAGGAGTGGTGCGATCGTCTGGACAAGCTCGAGCGCGAGAAGCGCCACTCCGAAGTCGGGCACCTGCACGACTGGCTCAACCTCACCTTCGGGCGCGACCGGGCAGGGCGTCCGCTGCCGCTCGATCTGCGGCTGCACCGCCGGCTGGCCGGCGCGTATCTCGCCGCGAAGCAGCCGGACCGGGCGTCGAGGGAGTTCGAGCTGGCGCTGGAGTTCGCGCCGCGGGACATTTTTTTGCTGCGCGGCCTCGGCACCGCGTATCTCGACGCCAACCGGCTCGATGACGCCGCCAAGGTCGTTGACCGCATCGCGGAGCTCGATCAAGACGCGTTCCGGAAGAACGTCGAATGCGCAGCTCTCAAGGGGCGGCTCCATCGCGAGCGCAACGATTTTGAGGGCGCCGCCAAAACCTATCAGGCCGCGTTAGAGGACAACCCCGACTCTTACTATCTGGCGGACATCTGCGGCCAGACGTTCCTCCGCCTGGGCAAGATCGAAGAAGCGCGAAGCGCCTATCGCCGGGCGTCGGAGACTATCGAGCGGCTGGCTGAGCAGAATGTGTGGACGCACGCGACGAGCGCCACTGCGAGGCTGGTGATGGGCGAGGAGCTTCGCGCGCTGCCGCATTTGAGGCAGATTGCCGCATTGAAGCCCGATCCTGGCCAGTTGAAGACGATCGAAGACGGCCTTGAACGCGTTCAACAATGGCTGGGCTTGGATGCGGCCGCATTCGAGCGCTGGCGCTCGGCATTGCGAGGTCAGTCATGAGCGCCGCGGCTCGGGTGGAAGCGCAACACCTCGTTTCGTCCGCGTGGCAGGACCAGGCAAGGTGGTCGGAAACGGCGAACCGCCGCAAGGCGGCGCTGAGCAAGGGGCGTCATTGTGCGGCGGCCGCGGGCGTGCCCGGAGCGCCGCTCGAAAGGCTGGCCGCCGTACTCTCGTGGCTGCACCAGGAGTTGTGATGGATGCGCGCCTCGATCGCGCTTCCGGGGACGATCATCCTCGCCGTCGTGCCGAAGGCCGCGAAGACGGAGGTTTCGAAAGAACGCGTGCGGGAGCGGGTCCGCGCGCGCTCCGCTTCCGAGGCTCTGAAGGAGGCCATTTACAGGTATCCCGTCGGGGCGCCACCCTTCGGACCGGACAGGACTCCGGCGGATCTCATCAAGCGCTGCCAGACGGTGAAAGGCAAGGTCCGGGACCTCGCCGCCAACGCGGCGATGGTCGAACCCGCGCAGAGAGAGCGTCCCCTCACGCTGACGCCGGATGAATACGTCACGAAGCGGGTGAATGAGAAGGTCGAGAGATGCTTCCTGCTGAAAGGAAAGCAGAACGCGCTCGCGGCCAAGCGGCCTCACGATCTGGAATTCGGGCTCGGGATGCCGGCGGTTAATCCGGGTGCTGGGGCCGGCGCGGGGGCCTCAACAGGGTTCGTCTGGCTGGGAGTTCCTGGTCCATGGGCCGCGGTCACGGCGCGCCTGGCGGCGTCCCGCTACGACCACCAGGCGACGACCTGTTTCGAGACCGCCGACCGGCTGAAGGGTTTGAGCGATGAGTGGCTGGCGAATCACAAGCGGCTCAATCCAGATTGCGTTGGCCGGTTCGTGGGCGATTGCGAGCGCGCGATCTCGACGGAGAACGAGGCGTGGCTGGCGGAGTGGACGAGCGAGAAGGGTGAGAAGTAAAAGCCTTTCCTTCAATCGGCGGTACTCCTGGAATCATTCCGGCTGAGAGTTGATGGATCCACCCGCCGGTTCCAGGAACTGAACGAAGGGCCGGAAGAATTCCGGACAGCGGCCGGCGGATCCGGAGATACGCGGGGATTTCGTCATTGCCGGCGAGGAGCAGTGCGTCGAGATCGTGCTTGGAGCAGCGAATCCGGCATCTTCGCGCACAGTGAATCAAGAGGTCGCCGTAGCGAGAATGCACATTCTCGAAGCGGCTTCGGGCGCCCTGACGCAGCCAGTCGCCGCAGCAGCGCTGGGGCAGAACCTCTCGGAGATTCTCAGTGGGGAATCCTCCGGGCAATCGAGCACAGGTGGATTAATGGGGCATGGCCGCGCACTCTTATCGCTATGCCGCGCGCCTCGACCTACGAGGAATCCAGGTAGTCCCAGATCTTCCGGCAAAGTGACTCGAGGCTCCTGCATCGCCGCGAGAGGTTCGGGCGGGACCTCACAACTCATCGACGGGTTCCTGCCACCTTCACACTCCTTCGAGGCCGCGGACAGGAAGCAGAAGTGAGTGCGGGGGACTCCCCACCATTTGTCAAGAGTTTTTCCGGAGGGGTGGTTTCCCCTCGA
>CAYYNC010000071.1:0-27477 GCA_964472745.1 uncultured Solibacteraceae bacterium | reverse complement strand
CAGCCTGAAGGCTATGTTACGAACACACACAGCCTGAAGGCTATGTTACGAACACGCACAGGCTGAAGGCGACGTCAGGCGAAGCCGTGCTGGCGGCGGTGGTGGCCGGCGTCGAAGCGCTGGGTGGTTTTGAAGTGCTCGTAGCGGCCGTCTCCGGCTACGTCGCGCAGCCGGGCGGAGAGGGTTTGGAGGTCGGGTTGAGACATCGGCTTGAAATTGCGAGCGATTTCTATGGCGCGGTTCAAATGCTCCATTGAGGCCAGGCCGACGACCTGGGTGCTGATGGGCTGGGAGAGGAAGTAGCGGTAGCACTCCTCGACGGTAACGACGCCGTCGTTCAACATGCGGGCGTCTCCTCCGCAGCCCTTCATGCCGATGACCCCGACGCCGCGCTTCTGGCATTCAGGGATCACTTCGTGACGGAAGCTTTCGAAGCTGTGGTCCATCACGTTGATCGGCATCTGGCAGGCGTCCCAGGGGAAGTCGAGGGCGAGCATCTTGCGGTGAATGCGCGGGTGCTTGTGGCCGGTGAAGCCGATGAAACGGACCTTGCCCTGCTTCCTGGCTTCCAGCGCGGCCTTGAGGCCGCCCTTTTCCTGAAGGTACTCGGGGTCGTTGAAGTAATTGCACTCGTGGAACTGCCAGAGGTCGATGACGTCGGTGCGGAGGCGGCGAAGGCTGTCCTCGAGGTGCTTCATGGCGCCGGCGTAATCGCGGTCGCACACCTTGGTCATGAGAAAGGCCTTCTTGCGGTAGCCGTCCATGGCGAGGGCTTTGCCCATCACTTCCTCGGCGCGGCCTTCGTGATAGTCCCAGGCGTTGTCCATGAAGGTAATGCCGTTGTCGATGGCGGCGTGGACGATGCGGATCGATTCGCTCTCTTCCTTGGGACGGGCCTGATGATGGCCGCCGAGACCGAGGATGGAGACCTGCACGCCGGTCTTGCCGAGCGGGCGGGTCGGGATTCCGGCTGCGGAAGACTGCGCCATGAGGACCGCGGGCGCGGCAAGGAATGTACGGCGGGAGTGAGTCATCGGCATAATGCACCTCGTGACGCCTATTGTAAGCCGGACGGGGTGGGCTATACTGGAGCCCCATGAGCGGCGCGGCGGATGTCTTTCTTTCATATTCACGGGCGAGCGCGCGGAAAGAAGCGGGCGCGCTGCGTGAGCGACTGACAGCCTCCGGGGTGAGAGTGTTCCTGGACACCGAGGCGATCGCGCCGGGCGCTCCGTTTCCGAAACGTCTTGCTGAGGCGTTGCTGGGGGCGCGGGTGATCGTGGTTTTCGCGGACGAGGCGTACTTCGGCCGGACCTGGTGCGTGCATGAGTACCGCGTGGCGACAGCGGGGTATCGCGCGGCCAAGCATGAGCCGGACCACGTGATCGTAGCCTTGCCGGAGAAGGGCGTGGAGAATGTGACGGCGCATTTGCCGCCTCCGCTGGCGGAGGGTTCGTGGCCGGCGGCGTCCGACACGGAGAAGCTGGCCGCGCTGGTGATGGAGCGGCTGGCGCGGAATCCGAAGACGCTGGGGGAGCGGCTGGAGGGTGTCGATGACGACGCGGTGAAGACGCTGCGCGACGGCGCGTTGGTGCCCGCGGCAGCGCTTCCTCATGCGAGGTTGATTGCGCCGAATGGCATGCCGTCTTCGTTGAAGGAGAGGTTCGCGGGGCGGCAGGAGGCGTTGTGGGCGATCTTTGCGGCGTTGGAGTCGCGGGGGAAGGAGCAGGCGCGGCGGTCGTGCCTGATTCAGGGCGGGGGCGGAATGGGGAAGAGCCAGCTTGCGGCGGAATTCGTGGCGCGGTACGGCGCGCGGCACTATCCGGGCGGCGTCGTTTGGATCGACGCGAGCGGCGACGATGTCGATTTGCGGCGGCAGCTCGCGGCCGTAGAGAGCGCGGGGCTGAAGCCGGGCGGGGAGGCGGTGCTGTGGGTGGCGGACAACGTTCCGGAGGCGGCGCCGGGGCGACCGCCTGCGCCGATCGCGAAGTACTGTCCGGTGCGGGAGCACGTCAGCC
Source organism: uncultured Solibacteraceae bacterium (assembly GCA_964472745.1). Lineage (GTDB taxonomy): Bacteria > Acidobacteriota > Terriglobia > Bryobacterales > Bryobacteraceae > CAYYNC01. The sequence continues at coordinate 25,459 of CAYYNC010000071.1, read as the reverse complement.
TGCTGGCGACGTCGCGGCGGGCGGTGAAGGGCATGGACACGACAATCGCGTTGGGCGAGCTGAGCACGGAAGCGGCGGTTGAGCTGCTGACACAGAAGCCGGTGGAGAAGAAGTGGCTGGCGGATGACGCTTGGGGTGAGATTGCGAAGTGGGTGGGATGCTGGCCGCTGGGATTGCGGGTGTTGAACACGGTCTTGGGTGACGGTTTTCTTCCGGCGGAGGCGGCGTTGAAGAAGGCGCGCGGAGAGGAGCCGGCGGAGGCGCTGGATCAGGAGCTTGACGCGCTGCGCGGCGAGATCGAAGAGGGAGCGCTGCGCGGGGTGGCCGAGGTCTTCCGGTCGTCTTACGCGTCGCTCGAGGCGCAGCCGGCGGCGCGGCGGCTGGCGCATCTTGTGGCGCGGATGGCGCGGGCTCCGATCAGCGAGGGATTGCTCGCTGAGCTGGGGGGTGAGAAGGCGGCGGGGGCGCTGGCGCAGCGGAGTCTGCTGGAACCCGTGGGGATTGATGGAAAGCGGCATTGGGTGATGCACAGGATGGTGGCGAGCTATCTGCGGGGCGTCAGCACGGATGCGCGCGAGGAATGGCTGGAGCTGATGAGGTGGTTCGCGGGGCTGTTCGACAGCGCGCGGTCCTGGAGCGAAGTCGCGGGTGCGGGGCGCCACTTTCGCGTTGCAGCGATGGGGATGACTCGCTGGCTGGCGGAGTCGGGGGATGCGGAGGCGATGAAGAGCGCGAGGGGGATTGCGGCAAAGCTGGCGGTGGCGCGGCTCGAGGAGGACGCCGCGCGAGGGATGAGGTACACGAGCGCGGAATGGAGCGAGCAGTTGGGCGCGGGGGATGAGCTGGCGGCGAAGCTGCGGGCGATTTACGAGAGCGGCGATGCGGAGACGCGCAGGATGGTGATGCACGCGGCGTCGGGGCTGCATTCATCGGCGCAGGCGGCGGAGCTGTTCATCGCGGGATTCCGGGATGCCGAATACAAGGTGCGCCGATCGGCGCGGGTGCAGTCCTCGTTCAGCGACCGCGTGGAACTGCTCGCCGCCCCGCTGCTGGACGCGATGCTGGAGGACGAGCACGCGGAGGCCTACGAGATCGATTTCATCCTGCGCGGTCCGCCGGAGCGGCTGCGCGGGTTCGTTTCGCACATCGCGCACAGGTTGTCTGATGCCGGGCCGCGGCAGCGGGCGATGCTGTCGCAGGCGCTGGGTAAGGTGCTGCGCGCGTTTGGCGGCGGGTTCGAGGCCGGGGGGTGGAGGACGGAACATCTGCTGCGGCAACTGGGCCACATGGCGTTGAACGATCCCGATCGCGTTGTGCGGACGGCGGCGGCCAACGCGATGGGGCAGTTCGAAAACGCAGGAACACTCGAGGCGCTGGAGCGTGTGCTGGCAGAGGCCGCGGACATGACTGCGTGGCGGCGCGCGGCGGAGGCGATTGTGGAGTACGCGAAAGCGGCCGAGTCGCCGCCGCCTCCGGACGCGCGGATGACGGAGGAAGAGGGCCGGCTCACGATGGAGGTGCATTGGACTCGGTCCACTCCGCGGCGGCCGGAGCTCTATGCCGCGGTGGCGCGCGCGGCGGTGGACGCACAAGATGCGGAGCGGCGCGCCGCGGCGGTGGAGATCGTCACGCGCTATGACACGGGCAAGCTGGCGCTGTCGAACGCGGTCCTGGATGCATACGAGGCGGGGCGGCTGGACGAGGCGCAGGCGGTTGCGGAAGAGACTCTGCGGCAGTTGCCGGAGTTTTCGAGCCCGTCCTGGTGGCGAGGGCTGGTGTTGGAGTCGCGCAAGAGGTACGCGGAGGCGGCTCAGGACTATACGCGCGTGATCGAGTTGACTCCGGCGTTCGCCGATGCGTGGGCACGGCGGGCGGTGATGCGCGCGATTGCAGGCGACGCGGACGGGGCGCGCGGCGACATCGCCGAGGCGAAGCGGATCGCTCCGGAGGACGCACACATCGAGCAGACGCGGCAGTGGGTGGAGGCGCGGCTGGGTTGATTACCGGCGGCGCGTGAAGCCGATGCCCTTGGCGCGGCCGGCATCGACGGTGAAAGACGGCGCGCGGCCGTCGATCGCGGCCAGGACTTGGATGCGCGCGGGGCCGGCGCGGTAGGAGCCGTCGTCGAGCTTCACGATGGACGTTTCGGCGCCGTCGGACTGGGCGATGAGCCGGCCGCCGTTTTCGTAGATGCGCCAGACGGCGGCGAGCTCTTCACTCCAGAATTCGCCGGCGAGGAGTTTTCTGTCGGCGGCGGCGAGGGGCTGGGGCTTGGGATCCGGAGGCAGGGGCGGGCGCGGCGGCGCGGGGAGATTCGTTCCGAGGAAAACGCCTGCGACAGCTTCGGCGTGCATCGCGGTGCGGCCGGAGCCGACGCACATCGCGGCGACGCTGAGCTGCTTTTCGGGGATGCGGAGGAAGCAGGTGGCGTAGCCGGGCGCTCCGCCGCCGTGGCTGATGAGTGTGAGATCGCCGCGCTTGGCGCGCGTGATGCCGAGCGCATAGCCGCCGGGAGTCTCGCGGCCGTCGTTGAGCCTGCCGGGAGCCTGGAGAGTCTCGAGCAATGCGGCGCCGACTTTGGGCTCTTCAAAGTTGCGCGCCCATTTGAGCATGTCGTCGATGTTGGAATAGAGACCGCCTGAGCCGGCGATGTCGAAGTTGACGTCGGCGACGCGGTAGCCCGCGACGGCGTCGCGATAGCCGTGGGCGCGGTTGGGAACGGGCACGGAGTGGTCGTGCTGGAAGCGTGTGGCGTCCATGCCGAGCGGCGCGAGGATCTTCTGCTGCGTGTATTCGCCGAGGGTTTTGCCGGTGGCGCGTTCAATGACGAGAGCCATCAGGAAGTAGCCGGTGTTCGAGTAGCTGTGGTCCGCGCCGGGCTCGAAGTCGAGGGCTTTCTGGCGGGCGATGAGCGTGAGCGTGGGGCCTTCGCGCAGGACGCTTTCATTGGACCAGCCTTTGAGCGCCCAGAGGGCGAGGTAGTCGCGGAGTCCGGCGGTGTGGTCCAGCATGCGGCGCAGGGTGACGCCGTCGGCCCAGGCGGGGAGCTCGGGGATGTACTTGCGGACGCTGTCGTCGAGCTTCAGCTTGCCTTCCTGTTCGGCGGTCAGGGCGGCGAGCGCGGTGAACTGCTTCGACACCGAGGCCATGTAGAACCGCGTGGCGGGCGTGATGGGGATGTTGTTCTCGATGTCGGCGAGGCCGTAGCCTTTGGCAAGCGCGGTCTTGCCATTCACGAGAACGCCGACAGCGCAACCGGGCGTGCCGGGCCTGGTATAGGCCTTGAAGATTTCGTCGACCTTGGCTTCGCGGTCGTCGCAAAGCGCGGCGCAGGCGAGGAGCGAGAGAAGCAGAAGCGGGCGCATGGGGATCACATGTAGTCTGGCACGGGGATGCCGAGGATGGCGAGGGTGCGCTCGAGCTGGGCGCGGAAGTAGGCGGCTAGCCAGAGCAGGAAGGTGCGCTTCTCGGGGTTCTCTTCGGCCAGGATCGGGTAGTCGTGGTAGAAGGTGTTGAACGATTGGGCGAGGGTGAAGGCGTAGCGGGCGACGTGGGCGGGCTCGCCGTTGGCGATGGCGCTTTCGAGGGCTTTGCCGGCTTTTGAGGCGGCGAGCAGGAGCTGCCAGCAGTTTTCGTCGGCGAGCTGGCGGGCCATGGCGTCGCGGTCGAGCGCCTGCGCGAAATCGGGCGCGGTCTCGCCGCGTTCTTCGAGCTTGCGGAAGATGTTGCGGGCGCGGACGGCGGCGTATTGCGCGTAGGGGCCGGTCTCGCCTTCGAACGAGAGCGCTTCGGAGAGGTCGAAGGCGATCACGGTGTTGCGCGTGAACTTCAGCAGGAAGTAGCGCAGCGCGCCCACGGCGATTGCAGTGGCGACCTCGAGGCGCTCGGCGTCGTCCTTCTGCGGGTGGCGCGAGTCGACTTCGGCCTTGGCCTTTTCGATGAGCTTGTCGATGAGGTCGTCGGCTTTCACGCCGAGTCCCTTGCGGCCGGAGACCTCGACGTAGGGGCGTTTCTTGTCCTCTTCCGAGAGCGGGATGCCGAGCTCGACGCAGGTGCGCGGCGAGAGCGCGACCATCTCGTAACTGAAATGGATGGAGCGCTCGGCCTGCTCGTTGCAGCCCAGCGCGCGGAGACCGGCGACGACGACGTCCTGCAAGTAGGACTGGCGCGAGTCGATGACGTTGTAGACCTCGCTGCCGCGGCCGAAGGCGGGGGCTTCTCCTTCCCACGGCTCGTCCGTGGCGACCCAGACGACGTGGCCGCCGGGGTAGGTGCGCAGCGGCTTGTAGTGGAAGTCCTTGCCGAGGAGGCCGAACTTCCAGAGCTGGTAGGCGATGTCCTTGCCGACATAGGTGACCGTGCCGTTGGAGCGGACGATCACCTTGCTGTCCTCTTCGCCGGCGTTTTCCCGGAAATGACTGCCGGCCATGACCCAGCAGCCCTTGTTCTTGCCTTCAGTCTCGAAGTGGATTGCGCCGCGCTCTTTCAACTGCTCGAAGGCGGTGGCCCAGAACTGGAGGTGCAGGATTTCGCTCTCGCGCGGCAGCACGTCGTAGACGACGCCGAGGCGGTACATGGTGTCGAGGTGGCATTCGACGATGGCGTCTGCGACGAGGTGGCCGAGCTCGGCCAGGACGCCTTCGCCGGCCTCGATGGCGTGGAGCGTTTCGGCGCGCCAGTGGAGGGCTTCGGGATTGCCGCTGTAGTGGGCCGAGGTGCGGGCGTAGAGGTCCCAGCAGTAGTAATCGAAGCGGGGCCGGGCGATCAGCGCGCGGACGTCGCCGGGCGACTTGTGTTCGAGGTGGTGGAAGCCGACGACGACATCGGCGACCTGGACGCCGGTGTTGTCGATGTAGTTCTGGACCTCGACCTGGCGGCCGGTGGCGCGCAACATGCGGACGAAGGTGTCGCCCAGGACGGCGTTGCGCAGGTGGCCGATGTGGGCTGCTTTGTTAGGGTTAATGTTGGTGTGTTCAACAATTACTTTGCCCGGGGCAGCCTCGGGGGCGAGGTCCTCGCCGGCCAGGAGCGCGGCGGCGTAGTAGCCGCGGTCGAGGCGGAGGTTCAGGTAGCCGCCGCCGGCGACTTCGATGGAGGAGACGCCGGGGAGGGCGCCGATGCCGCGCGCGATGTCCTCGGCAATCTGGCGGGGCGGCTTGCGAAGCTGGCGGGCCAGGGCGAAGGCCGCGGGGACGGCCATTTCGCCGAACGAGGCTTCGCGGGGCTGTTCGATCTCGACCGGCTTCTCCAGCCCGAAGTTCTTTTCGAGCCAGGAGTTAAAGGCGTCGCGGACGCGGCGTTCCAGTTGGACAAACACCCCACAGTGTAGCAGCCGACGGGCCGGCGACGCAGGTTTTGGGGATCTAAGACCATTTCGGTCCTAGATTGCGATATAATCGGGGCGTGGCCAAGGTAACCTTCCTTCCTTCGGGCGAGACCGTCGAGTTCGATCTGGAGACGCTGCCGTATCAGGAGCACGGCAAGCCGAAGTCCTTCCTGGACGTGGCGCAGAATTTCGGGATTCAACTGGAGCATGCGTGCGGGGGCAGTTGCGCGTGCACGACGTGCCACGTGGTGGTGAAGCAGGGGATGGAGCACATCTCGGAACTGGAAGACGACGAGGCGGACCGGCTGGACATGGCTGCGGACTTGCAGTTGACGTCGCGGCTGGGGTGCCAAGCGGTGATTCTCGACAACGACGCTGAGATCGTGGTGGAGATCCCGTCGTGGAACCGGAACTACGTGAGCGAGGGCGGTGGGTCGATAAACCTGGGGGATGCGATTCCGGCGGGAAAGCGGTAGGCCCCTGGCGCATGCCGGGCTGGGGCGGGTGAATGACCGGGTCTGGGAGTTTGCGGCACTGAAGGACTGGAACCGGCGGTCGTTCGGGACCCAGCGATCATGTAAGGCGAACCCACATTTCGGGGAGTTCGCGTTCTTGTGCACACATTGTTTGAATATCTCCAGGGGGGCCACAGTCTCGAGCGCTTCCTCGAAGGGTTCCCCACCGTGAGCCGCGAGACGGCCCTCAGGGCGCTTGAAGAGGCAAGAGAGACGCTGTTGGCCAGCCGCTGAATGCGCATTCCGGTTGGCGAGCGCGCCGCCACGCGGTCGCCGGACTGCGGTTGCGACTGGACTTGCCGGCGTGTTGACGGACATGCGGCAACCCCGCGAGTGAGAGGAAGCGGGGAGGGCATGGTAATTTCGAGGGGATGAACGGTGGGGCGAAAAAGGGGTGTTTGCGGCGGCTGTCTACGGCGGGCGGGGTGATTGCGGCGTTGGCGATGGATCGGCGGAAGAGTCTGCGGCAGATGATTGCGCGGGCGGCTGGGGTGGAGCTGGAGGAGATCAGAGATGCGCGGCTGGCGGAGTTCAAGGGCGCGGTGACCGGGGCCTTGACACCCTGCGCGAGCGCGGTGCTGTTGGATCCCGACTATGGGCTGACCGCGGCGCGCGAGCGCGCGGCGACCTGCGGGCTGCTGCTCGCCTGCGAGATGGACGGGTATGAGAATCCGCGGCCTCGCCGGATGCTCGCGCGCGACTTTCCGCAGCATCCTCGCGGCGTGGCGAACGCGCTGCTGGACGCGGGGTCGAAACCGGGTCCGGCGCTGGGGACGCTGCCGGGCGGGCTGTTGATGGCGAAGACCGGTTGGCGCGGGCTGTTCATCGGTCTCGGCGCGGGGAGCCTCCTCCGGCTGATCCCGTGGTTCATCTGGATGCCGCGCAGCCGTGGGGCGGGGCCGCCGGCGGAGGAGCGGAGCGCGTCGCCCGCGGCGCTCGATATTCTGCGCCAGCGCGAGGCTTGGGGCGCTTTCGCGGGACACTTCTGCGGGAATTACTACTGGTTCTTTTTGCTGACCTGGCTGCCTGGGTATCTCGTCAAGGAACGCGGCTATTCGATTGAGGGGATGGCGCAGGCGGGGTCGGCGGCCTACTTCGCGATCGCGGCGGCAACCGTTGTGGCGGGGTGGATATCCGACCGCTGGATCGCACGCGGCGCGACAGCGACTCGCGCGCGCAAGACAATCGTCGGCGGCGGCTTGTTGTTTTCGACGGTGATCCTGCCTGTGGCGGCGACCGATGACCGCGCGCTTTCGCTGGGTCTGCTGTTCGCGGCGTGCATCGGTTTCGGGACGTATACCTCGAATCACTGGGCCATTACGCAGACTCTGGCCGGGCCGCAGGCGGCGGGACGCTGGACGAGCATTCAGAACGGCATCGGCAACCTTTCGGGAATCGTGGCGGCGTGGCTGACGGGCGTGGTTGTCGAGAAGACCGGGGCGTTCCATACGGCCTTTGCCGTTTCGGCCGCGGTCGCGCTTCCGGGCGCGGTGATGTGGGGCGCGGTGGTGCGCGAGGTGAAGACAGTCGCGTGGGAGGCGAGATCGTGAAGACGACGTACGCGCTGCATACAGGATTCGCGTTGGTGGAGCCGCTGAAGCCGCTCTATGCGGAACTGCTGCCGGGAGTGCGCGTAGTGACAGTGGTCGACGACGGGCTGCTGGCGGATGTGCGCGCGGCGGGCGGGTTGACTCCGGAGGTGACGCGGCGGCTGTGCGGTTACGGAATGTTGGCGGAGAGCTCGGGGGCGGACGCGATTCTGAATTGCTGCTCGTCGGTGGGCGAAGCGGCGGACGTGCTGCGCGGGCTGGTGTCGATTCCGGTGGTGAAGATCGACGAGGCGATGGCGGAGCGGGCGATTACGCTGGGGCGGCGGATCGCTGTTCTGGCCACTGTCGAGACGACGCTGGCTCCGACGGCGCGGTTGATTGAGAAGAAGGCGGAAGGCGCGGGCGCGGATGTGGAGGCGCGGACGTACCTGGCGGAGGGCGCCTTCGACGCCCTGATGAGCGGGGACGCGGCGATGCACGACCGCATTCTGACGGAGCAGGCGGAGCGGGCGGCGGCGGAGAACGACGTCGTGGTGCTGGCTCAGGGGAGCATGGCGCGGCTTGTCGCGCGGCTGGAGGGGCAATTGAATGTGCCGGTGCTGTCGAGTCCCCGCTCGGGCGTCGAGAGACTGGCCCGGGTGCTGGGGGTGGCATGAGCGCGCGTTTTCCGGTGCGGGGCGTGCTGTGCTCGGGCGCGCTGATTTGCGACACGGTGGTGCGTCCGGTGGACGAAGCGCCTTGGGGGACGACCACATTCGTGGAAACGCTCGATTGGCACGTGGGCGGGAACGGGTCGAACACTTCGCTGGCGCTGGCGAGGCTTGGGGTTCCGGTGCGCGTTCTGGGCTGGCTGGGGCGCGACCAGGCGGGCGAGTTTGTGGTGGAGCGATTGAGGCGCGCGGGCGTGGACACGTCGCTTGTGGCGAGGTCGGACCCGGCAACCGCTGCGACGATCGTCATCGTGAACAGCGTGGGAAACCGGAAGTTCCTGCACCGGCTGGGGGTGAGCGCGGAAGCTTTCGCCGAGCCGATCGATTTCGAGAGCGCGGCGCGGAGCGAGATGTCCCACTATCATCTGGCGAGCTTGTTCATCTTGCCGCGATTGAGAGAGCACGCGGCCCAGACGCTGGCCGATGCCCGCTCGGCCGGCCTGACAACCTCGCTCGACACGAACTGGGACGCGCTGGGCAGGTGGATGGAGACTCTGGGGCCGTGCCTGCCGCACCTCGATCTGCTGTTCATGAACGAGGACGAGGCGCGGATGACGACGGGCACGGACGACGCGGCGGAGGCGGCGCGGATCGTGCGTGAGCAGGGCGTGCGCGTTGCGGTGATGAAGTTGGGAGGGCGCGGGTGCGCGGTTTTCGGCGATGGGTTTGAGATTCGATGCCCGGCGTATGAGGTCGAAGTGCGCGACACGACGGGCGCGGGGGATTGTTTTGTGGCGGGGTTCCTTGCCGCATTGCATCGCGGGGCCTCGCTGGAAGAGGCGGGGCGGTTCGCCAACGCAGTCGGCGCGTTGGCGGTGGAGCAGGTGGGTGCGGTGACGGGGATGAGGCCGTATGCGGAAGTGGCGGCTTGGATGGCGGGGGCTCGAATCAGAGAGGAGCCGGGCGGGAAGGGCGCGACCGGCGATCGGGGGGCAGATCGGCGATCCGCCTCACATTAGGGGCCGTACTTCTTCATCGCCTTGCCGCTCGCTTTGTCGAACGAGGACTGGTAGCGGTCCATCGCGAGCTGAATGAGGTCGAAGGGCTCTTCGATGCGGAGGGTGAAGCGGTTGCCGTCGGAGGCGGGGCGGAAGCCGTCGAAGAAGCGAAGCAGATCGGGCTCGCCGCCGGGCGTTTTGAGGCGGCCGATTCCCACGACGGCTTTCACGGTGTCGCGAAGCTGTCTGGCGGAGGTCTCATCGGCGCACCGGGCTTCGGCTTGAAGCACGAAGCTGTCGGTGAGGTCGAGGTGCAGTTTGCCGGGCCCGACGGATTGCGCGAGTTTTGTGATGTTGGACAGTTCGCCGTTTTGCGGGAGGGTGGGCAGGAGGCGAGCGGCGTTGGTGGTGACGGCCCAGGCGTGCGCCGCGCCGGGGACCTGGGCGACGAGATCAAGCAGCGCCTGGGGTGGCCGCTCCTGGGGTTTCTCCCGGTTGTCGACGATGGCTTTGAGTTCTTCGACGGGGCCCGCGACGGCGGCTCCCGTGTTCATGAAGAGGACGCCGGAACCGCCGGTGTGGAGGATGTACAGGCCCTTGTAGCTGGTGCGCTGGAGGCCGGGCTGTTTGAATTCGGGCTCGAAGCCGAACAGGCCGCCGAACTTTCCGCGAATGAAGACGAGCGAGCGAGCGCCGTTGTAGGCGAGGTTGAGCTCGTAGATGTCGCGGCGAGGGTCGAGTCCGGTGCGTGCGGCGAAGTCTTCGAGGACCGCGATTTTCCTGCCTTCCACCCACGTCCGGTAGAAGCGCGTCTCTTTCATGCGGTCCAGGCGCAGTCCGGCGAGAAGGATGGTGTCGGAGGGGATGAGCGGGGCGAGCGCGGGGTCCACGCGGGCGGATTGCGCTGGTTGCTTCTTGCAGCCGGGGGCGAGGAGCAGAAGGAGCGCAAAGACGATCAAGCGGCGCATCAAAAATCCCGTTTCACGAAGACCCAGAGGCCTGCCGCCAGCATAACGCAGCCGAAGGCGGCGGTGGTCCAGACTGCGGCGGCGAAGTCGTCGACGGGGCGCTGTCGCACGAATTGCATTGTCACGCGGCCGATGTCGTAGAACTTCGGCGGAATCCAGTAGATGGCCTTGAAGACCGTGCGCGACCATTCCGAGGAGAGCAGCTTGACGACGACGTCCTGCTGCGAGAGGACGGGGCTGATGAGCATCAGCGCCATCGGCGCCATCACGGAGACGGCGGCGCTTTCCCAAACGACTCCCACCCAGGTGATGAGCGAGAGGAAGCTGGCGAACAGGAAGATGGTGGCGGGCGCGGCGACGAGGATCTCGCCGTGCCACACGCCGGTTTTCCAGCCGAGGATGAGCCAGACTCCGCAGACGAGATAGAGGACGTTCAAGGCGACGACGAGCAAGATGCCGGCGTAGCGGCTGAGCAGGATCACGGGCCGCGAGACGGGCTTGGAGAGCAGGAGTTCGATGCGGCCGGGCTCGAGGAGCGACGGGATCAGCGAGCCTGAAGCGAAGACAGCGAGGGCGAGTCCCCAAGTGAAGAGGAACACGCTGACGCCGGCGGAGAAGGCGCGGACGACGCTTTCGATGTCGCCGAAGTGGCGGACCGTGATGCCGAAGACCGAAACGGCCGTGCGCGCCCCGGCGACGAGGTCGATCTGCAACAGGAAGAGGAAGAAGAGAATGATCAGCGTCGAGAGAGCGTAGAAGCCCCAGAAGATCTTGCGGGCGAAGGCTTCGCGGAAGGTGTCGCGGATGAGCGCGAAGGCGGCCATCAGGCGCGGTCTCCTTCCACGGCGTCGATGAACACCTGCTCGAGCGTGGAGCGCGTGGGGACTATGGATTCGATCTCGGCGCGCCGGGCGCGGAGGAGATCGATGGCGGCGTTGACGTCTTCGCAGGCCGGGAGCTGGATCTCGACTGTGCCTTCGCGGGGGGTTGCAGTTTGCGGGAAGCGGCGGGCGAGATCGTCGCGCAGTGCGGCACTCACGTTTTGGGCGGTGAGGCGATAGCCCTTGCCGCGGGTAAGGGCCTTCACCTCGCCCTGGAGCACGAGCTTGCCCCGGTTGATGATGGCGACGCCGGAGCAGAGCCATTCGACTTCGCCGAGCAGGTGCGAGTTGACGAAGACGGTGACGCCGTCGCGGCGCAGTTGCTGGAGGATGGCGTGGATCTGGCGGCGGCCGATGGGGTCGACGCCATCGGTGGGCTCGTCGAGGATGAGCAGGCGCGGCGAGTGGATGAGGGCTTGCGCGAGACCGATGCGCTGGAGCATGCCCTTGGAGTATTTGCCGAGCGCGGTTCCGCCCGCCCCTTCGAGGCCCGTGAGCGCGAGGAGCTCGGGGATGCGGCGGCGTCTTTCGGCGGCGCTCATGCCGGAGAGAGCGGCGTAGCAATCGAGCATGGCGGCGCCGGTGTAGTAGGTGGGGAAGCGGTGGTTCTCGGGCAGGTAGCCGACGGGCCGGCGCGATTCGGGCAGGTGCGCCGGGCGGCCGTAGATTGCCGCGCGTCCGGAGGTGGGGCGCACGGCGGAGAGCAACATCTTGACGAACGTGGTCTTCCCAGCCCCGTTGGGTCCGAGCAGGCCGAAGATGGCTCCTTGCGGGACGGCGAGCGAGACGCAGTCGACGGCGCGGACCTCGCGCCCGCGCCAGCGGCTGCGGAAGATCTTGGTGAGGCCGTGCGTTTCGATGGCGGAGTCTGCGGGCATCGGGTTGGCGGCGTTGTGCGCGCCGACTTACCATGATCCAACAGAAAGCGCTCCGGGCGGCGGCGTTGTATGTTGGACGCATCATGTCCGCTGAAGTGAATCGCAGAGAGTTGGCGGCGGCGCTGCTTGCGGCGTTGCAGGTGGAGGCGGCGCAGAAGCCGGTGGCTGCGGGGCATCGCGTTTTTCGCGAGGTTGCCGCGAGTCTCTATGCGTGGGACCTGGCGTTCGAGGGGATCGAGCCGGTCCTGGACACCTTGCAGCAGACAGCGAAGGTGAACAGCGTGTACCTGGTGGCGCTGATGCATCACGAGCGGCGTCCATTGACGGATCATTACTTCCCGCACAATCCGCGCAAGACCTACTTTCCCGAGGACAGCCGGACATACTGGCGGCCGCACGCGGCGTCGTATCAGGCATCGCGCATCAAGCCGCTGGCGACCGAGCGCGAGGAGTTCCGAAAGACCGACTGGGTGGCGGAGCTGGCCTCCGCGGCGCGGCGGAGGGGGATGAAGACGGGCGCCGAGATTTCGCACACCCTGCTCGACATGGAGCGCGCGCGAGGGGAGTTCAGGGATGTGGTGCAGCGCGACATCTGGGGCAACCGGCTGGGTCAGCTTGTCTGCTACAACCACCCGGATGCGCGCGCGTACGTGACGGCGCTGTTTCACGACCTGGCGGCGAATTACGATCTCGACTATGTGCAGACCTGCATGCTGCCATTCGCGCAGGCGCGGCTGCCGGTGTTTGCGGGCTTGGGCGGGGAGCGCCATCAGGCGAATACGCTGGAGTTCGGATTCTGGGGTTCGCTGCCGGAGGACTTGCGCGAGGCGCTCCACGCGACGACTCTCGGCGGGTGCTTCTGCGAGCATTGCGCGGCGGCGGCGAAAGAGATGGGGCTCGATCCGGGGGCGATGCGGCGGGCGCTGTTGCCCGTGGCGAACGCCTTCGATCATCCGTCGCTCGAGGAGGCGCACGGGGGGCGTTTGAGGCGGGCATCAAACTCGTCAGCGATGCTGGTGTTGCTGGAGCATCCGGAGATCCTCGACCTGGTGCGATTCCGCTGCGCGACGATGGCGCGGGTGTACCGCGAGATCCACGACACGATGGCGCGCGCGCGGCCGAAGATCGACTTTCGGGAGAACGCGCATTTGCGGAATATGCCGGAGTTCGCGGGGTTGAGCTATGCGCAGTTGAAGCCGGCGCTGGGGTCGATCCGGTCGAGCGATTACTCGGAACAGTCGGGGAGGACGGAGCGGATGGACGACAAGCGGCGGTTTCTGCTTGCGCTGAGGGCGGCTGTCGGGGAGGATGCGTACATGCTGTCCGCCATCGGGGTGCGGCCGCAGGCGACTCCGGAGTTGATTCGGAAGGGGGTGCAGATTTCGGCCGAGTGTGGCGCCGACGGCATCACACTCGGCCATTATGACGGCGCGCCACTCCGCAACCTCGAGGCCGTTGGCCAAGGGTTGGCCGAGGCGGGCGTCCACGTGCTGTAGGTTCACGCGCCCGCGGCTACGGAGCGGGCGTAGGCGTACTGAGGTTGCAGGCGTTCCCGCCTGCCAGGCAGGCGATATCCACGCCTTCGATCCACTGGCCGCTGAAGGTCTGCGCGGTGAGCGCAACGACGCCGCAGTCCTTGCCCGCGGCAGGCCACAAGATGGAGCGGGTCTCGAACTTGCAGCTCAGATCCATATAGCCGTCGAGGTTGACGTCTTCCAGGCTGCACCTGGCAGCCTTTGCGCCGCCGAAGTAGACGGTTTCTGGATTCACGGTGGCGGCGTTGAAGGTCCCGGAGCCGAGGATCGAGACCGGAGCGCTTCCGCCCCCAGCCGGCTGAACGCAGTTGGGATTGCTGCCGGGCTTCAGGTCGATGAGGACGGTGCCGCAGGGCGCCGTCAGTTCCCAAACCTCGACTGCATTGCCTGCGTCGCCGCGATTGACGGTCATGTAAACGCTGTTACCCCACCCAGAAGTGGCTTTGCCGAAGGCGATGTCCTGGATTCCTTTGTTGTAAGGAGGCGTGATCTGAGCGACCATGGTCGCGGTGGTCAGCGGCTCGTTGACACGGAAGACCGCCGGGCCGCCCGGGCCTCCAGAGTACGTGGCGTACATCTCACCCGTGTTACTGCATCCGGCGAGACGGGTGCCGAAGACGAAGGGAAGTCCAGCACCGAGGAACATCCCGCGGACGTTCAGACCTGTGGCGCTATCCGTGCGAGCGAATGTGGTCGGGTTGTACGCTGCGAGCGGTCCGCCGCTGGTGTCGGGGGCGTGGACCCAATCCCCGTCGGGTTGGATGACGATGTCGTCTCCAGGGGTGGGAGGCGTGGCATGCTTCACGGCAGGTCCGCCGAACGGAGTCGAGTATAGGCCGGTCGCAATTGTGTCGGAAACAAAAGCAAGGTAGCCGGGAGGTACGATGCCGATGCCTCCAGCGATGGCGGCGCCGAAGGTTCCAAGGCTAGGCGAGAAGTCAAATGGGGCGTGGGAGGCGATTGTTCCCGTGCCGGGGTCGACCGATGCGATGCGGTTGTTGTTCTGGTCCTGCGTCAGGAGCTGCGCGGTAGCGGGGTGGTAAATCAGGTCAGTGCCCCGGTTGTTGATTCCGAAGCCCGTGTTTGCCGCGAGAACCGTGACGACGCCCCCGGGGGTGATTTTGAAAATGTGCGTGGTGGCGGACTTGTACGGGCCGCCAGTAAAGCTGCCCACCTGGACGTAGATGTTTCCCGCCGGATCGAGGCCGATGCTCTCGACGGTTCCTTGCGGGAGAGTGCTTGTCAGAAGACTCTGGGACGGATGGATCGGGTTGGCCGAATCCACGATTTTCTGAAGAGTGTGGCCGGCTTCCACCTTCGTGACCTGAGCGGTCAGGTTGAGGGCGAGAAGGCAGGCACACAGACACATAACGACTTTTGCGGACCGATTCATGAGGACTCCTCCTGCGTTGATCAGCGCTCGGACTGCGCCGGGTACAGTATACCTTCAGCGCTGTCGGAAATAAACCCTAAACGCATCTTCTTGTCTGATATTTGAAGCGGGGGAAACGGGACCTGGAGATCCTCTATCCGGCGCGCTACCGGCCAGGCCTGAAGCTGACTTCCTTGAAGTAGACGGTGGAGCCGGCGTCGTGGTTTTGGAGGCCGATGTAGCCGGTGTCGGGGCGGGGGCCGCGGACGGGCTCGTACCACATCCTGCGGGGCGGGACGGGCTGGCCTTCCTTGTATTCGTTCACTTTGACGCCGTTGACGGAGATGACCGTCACCGGGCCGCGGAGCTCGATCTCGACGGTGTTCCACTCGCCGGCGGGTTTCTGGCGGCGCTCGGAGACCTTGGAGATGGAGTAGATGGCGCCGGTGGAATGCCATTCGTCGCCGCCGGCATCGATCTGGACTTCGTAGCCGTTGTGGACGCCATACCAGGCGTCGGGCGGGGGCTCGGGCAGGCGGATGACGATGCCGGAGTTGTCACGCGGGCCGGTGGTTTTGTATACGACCTTGAGGGTTCCGTTGCCGAGCTTCTGTTTTTCGTAATAGAGGAGGCCCATTCCGCCTTCGGTCTTCAACATCCCGTTTTCGACGATGAAGCGGCCGGGGCCGGCCATCTTCCAGCCGGAGAGGTCCTTGCCGTTGAAGAGCGGCTGCCATTCGGCGGCGGGGGCGGCGGGGAGGAGGAGGGCAGTGAGCAGAATCAGACGGATCATTGGGGTTCCTTTGGAATCGTCGTTGAACGGAGGAGCACAGCCTGAAGGCTGTGCTACTTACACACGCGCACAGCCTGAAGGCTGTGCTACAGAACAGACACAGGCTAAAGCCTATGTTACAGGTTTTGGGGGGCTTCGCCTAGCGTCACGGTGACATTCATTTTGCGGCCGTTGCGGTAGATGGTGAGGTTGAGCTTGTCGCCGGGACGTTTTCGGGCAAGGATGCGCGTGAGCGAGTCCACCTGCTTCACAGGCTGGCCGTCGATGGCCATGATGAGGTCGCCACCGATGCCGATAGCGTAGTTGTAAACCATCACCTCGCGGCGCGCTCCACGCAGGCCGGCCTCTTCGGCGGCGGAACCGGGCGTGACGCTTTGGATGAGGAGGCCGCCTTCTTCGGGCAGGTCGAGCGCGACGGCGAGGTCGCCGTGCACGTAAGCAACGTTCACACCCAGCCGGGGACGACCGTAGCTACGTCCAGCCTGATAGTCCTCGAGCATTGTTTTGGCGCGGTTGATCGGCATGGCGAAGCCGATTCCGATGTTGCCGCCAGGGCCAAGGATGGCAGTGTTGACGCCGATGACATTGCCCTGCGAATCGAGCAGCGGCCCGCCGGAATTGCCTGGGTTGATGGCGGCGTCGGTCTGAACCAGACCGTCCAAACGCAAGCCGCTCTCATCCTGGATGTCGCGGCCGAGCGAACTGACGATCCCGGTGGTGAGAGTGCCCTGGAGTCCGAAAGGGTTGCCGATGGCGAGGACTTTCTGCCCCACCTGGAGCTTGTCGCTATCGCCGAGCGGAAGCGCCTGTACGCCTTCGCGCGGGCTGATGCGGATGAGAGCAAGGTCGTTGGCGCGGTCGCGATAGACAACCTCGGCTTTGTACTTGTGGCCGTTGGCCAAGGTGACCTGCACTTCCGGGGCACGGCCGCTGACCACGTGATTGTTGGTCAGGATGCGCCCCTGCTTATCGATGATGAAGCCGGAGCCGGATTCCTGTGACGGGTAGATCTGGAGGAACCAATTCTGCCTGTAGACCGTGGAAGTGATATTCACCGTGGCTTCGTGGGCGCGCTTGTAGATGTCGATATTGTTGAGCTCGTCGCTGCTCAAGCCGGCGCCTTGCACGATGGCAGGCGCGGTCCAGGCGGGCCCGCTTTGGTCTCCGCGAACCGCTTCGATCAGCGATCTCGGACTCCACTTGATGACGCTGGTCGCAAAGACGAAGCCGGCCGCCAGCATACCGGCCAAAAACCAGGTTCTCGACTTCATGGGTTCAAACCCCGCAGTTGATCATAGAGTTGT
Organism: uncultured Solibacteraceae bacterium; assembly: GCA_964472745.1. Classification (GTDB taxonomy): domain Bacteria; phylum Acidobacteriota; class Terriglobia; order Bryobacterales; family Bryobacteraceae; genus CAYYNC01. The sequence goes on along the minus strand of CAYYNC010000071.1, from coordinate 8,689 downwards.
TTGACCTGCTCGAGCGTGCTCGACTTTTCGCCCGAGGTATCGATCACATAGTCGGCGTAGCGCCGTTTCTCATCCAGAGGCATCTGTCGGCTGAGCCGGGCCAGGACTTCCTGACGGGTGAGGCCGTCGCGCTTCATCGACCGTTCGATCTGCTGCTCGGGAGCGCAGACCGTGAGGATGATCTTATGAAACCGCTTGTAGCTCCCCGTCTCTATCAGGATAGCGGCTTCGACGACAGCGATTGCACGTGGATCGGCGTCTTCGACCTGCTGCATCCAGGCTTCTTCCCGGGCGATGACGGAAGGGTGGACGAGCGAATTCAGGAAGCGCAGCCGCTCGGGGTCGTCGAAGACGAGCGCGGCGAGGCGGCGGCGGACGATGAGGCCCTGCTCGTCGAGGATCTCGCGGCCGAAAGCCTCGACGACGGGAGCGTAAGCTTCGCCGCCCGGGGCAAGGACTTCGTGGCCGAGCTCGTCGGCGCGCAGCAACGCGCAGCCGAGGTCATGCAAAGCGTCGCCCACAAAGCTCTTGCCGGTGGCGAGGCCGCCCGTGAGTCCGACACGCAGCATCAGGCGAGCCGTTTCTCCGCGCTCTCGACGGTGTTGGCCATGAGCATGGCGATGGTGAGCGGCCCGACTCCGCCGGGCACCGGCGTATAAGCGCCGGCCAGCTCCGCCACGTCCAGCGGATTCACGTCGCCCACCAGAAGGTGGCCCTTGCGGTCGAAGGCCTCCATGCGGGCCGGGTCGTCGCGGAGGATGCGGGCGGCTGCCGCGCGGTCCGTGACGCGGTTGATGCCGACGTCGATAACCACGGCCCCGGGCCGGATGAAGTCTGCCGTAATGAAGGCCGGCTTGCCCATGGCGGCGACAAGGATGTCGGCGCGGCGGCATACCTCACAGAGATTGGACGTTCGGGAGTGGCAGATGGTCACGGTGGCGTGTTGGTGAAGCAGCAGGAAGGCCATCGGCTTGCCGACGATGTCGCTGCGGCCGACGATGACGGCCTCGCGGCCCTGGATGGGGATTTCGCAGCGCTTGAGCAACTGCATGACGCCTGCGGGCGTGCAGGCGCGGGGTCCGGGAGCGTTGGCGACGAGCTGTCCGACGTTATAGGGGTGGAATCCGTCGACGTCTTTGGCGGGGTCGATGGCGAGGAGGACGGCGCGGGAGTCGACCTGCTTGGGGAGCGGCATCTGCACGAGGATGCCGTCGATGTCGTCGCGGGTGTTGAAGCAGTGGACGGCGGCGAGGACCTCTTCGGTGGTCACCGAGGCGGGCATGCGGAGCTCTTCGCTGAAGATGCCGAGCTCGGCGCAGGTTTTCACTTTGTTGCGGACGTAGATGTGGCTGGCGGGGTCGTCGCCGGCGAGGACGACGCCGATGCCCGGGGGACGGCGGGCGGCGGCGAGGGCGGCAATGCGGGGCTTGAGCTCGTCGAGGATCTGCTGGTTGACGGCCTTGCCGTCGAGGATGCGTGCCACGTCAGGCAGCATAGCAGAGGGTCAGGAGGGGAGGGTGCTGCCGACGCTTCGCAGGTGGCGGAGGCGCTCCATCATACGCAGGTGTTGTTTCAGTTCCGCCTGTTCGGCCAGGCAATACTCCATCTGTTGCCAATCAAGCGCCGAGACGCCCTGGCGCAACACGACAGAGCGGGCGTCCCTCATGTCAGTTGCGCGGCCGGCGATAATGAGGCCTTCAGGCGAGCAGAGGCGAAGGGTTGCGCCCGGGGGCATCTCGACGGGGACGGCGAGGGAGATGCCGATTCCGATGCCGCGCCCGGTCTTGAGCAACAGAACGCGCCGCTCGAGCGCGAATTCGCGGGCGCCGGAGAGGCGCGGCACGTAGGCGCTCAGGAGCGTATCGATGAATGCGGCCTCCCCACCGGAGCCGGTGAACAGCGATCAGTGAATCTCGGGCGTGAAGAAAGGTTCGCCCCGGTGTTGGACCGCCAGCCCGCCGATGAAACAGTAGCGCCATCGCTGCGCGGGCAGGAATTGGCCGAGCCGCAAGGCCTCGCGGACGAGGTCCGTCACGGGTCCGCCAGCGCATCATGTACCGCCGCCACTCGACCAAGGCCGAGGATTCGCTGGGTGGAAGGTCACGCAGTGCGATCTGGAGAAATCCCTCGAACATTTGGATTGATGTGGCGGCATCGGCCTTCCGGGTTTCCTGGTCGCGGATCGCCCGAAGCAGCGGCGCGTTCTCTTCCCGCCGGCGGACGTATTGCTTGCAGCGTTCTCGAAAAGCTTGAGCGCTCACACTTCCAGACCAGCGCCGCACTCTCAGGCCGGAACGGCCTTCTTTTGGATGCGGAAGTGGTAGACGAGCGCTCCCGCAATCAGCGTCACGGCGGCCATGCCGGAGATCGCCGGGGCGAGCATCGCGCCGTAAATCGTCATCCAGATTCCAGGCAGAATGAAGAAGAGCGGCATCAACGGGTAAGCGAAACTGACAACAGGGAGCTTCTGCCACCCTTCGCGGCGACGGAACTTCAAAAGACTCGTGACCGCGAGAACGGCGAAGAAATTCAGCAGGAAGCCGATGTAGACAATCAGGTTTCCGAAGCTGATCATCGTCATCAGAATCGCGCAGGCGCCCTGGAAGAGAATTGCAGGCACGGGCGTACGCCACTCGGGGTGGACCTTGGCCGCGGCGGGCACGAACGCGCCGTTCTTCGCCATCGCGTAGTAGAGGCGCGGTCCGATGGTGACCATGGCGTTGACAGTGGACATCAGCGATACCGCCAGCAGCAGACTGAAGACGCCCGCGGCGGCGGCGCCAAAAAGGGCCTTGGCCGTCAGCGAGCCGATGGCGATCACGTTTTTCATCTCCGAGAGCGGCGTGGCGTAAATGAAAACGATGTTGAAGAGCAGGTACATCAGCGCCACCAGCCCGGTGCCGGCGGTGAGCGCGAGAGGCAGCGTGCGCTCAGGGCGCTTGAGCTCTTCGGCGACGTAGGTGGCGGCGTTCCAGCCGCTGTAGCTGACGTAGATCCAGAAAAGGCTGATGGCGAACTGCGCGGCGAGCGTCGTCGAAACGGTGCGCTCGGTGGGCTGCGAAAGGTGGTCCCAGTCGCCGTTGCCGACGAGCAGGCCGAGTCCGATGAAGGCGATCATCACGAGCACCTTGATGGAGGTGAGCGCGTTTTGGATGCGGGCGATGAACTGCACGCCGAAGAGGTTGAGGATCGTGAACAGCAGAATCAGCAGCATCGACGACAGTTGGGCGCCGCCGAACTGGAGTCCGTACTCTTCCCCGCCCCAGCGCCACCAGGCGTTCTCCTGCTTGAGCGCGGGCGCGAAGTAGCCGAGGTAATCGGAGAACGCGAGCGCGGCCGCGGCGATAGGCGCGGAAAAGCCCGCGAAGAAACTCACCCAGCCGCTCATGAACCCCCACGTGGGGCCATAAGCGCGTGTCAGATACACGTACTCGCCGCCCGATGCCGGAAAATTGATGCCGAGCTCGGAATAGCAGAAAGCGCCGGCGAGGGCGAACAGCGCCCCGATGAGCCAGATGATGAGCACAAGCTTCGGATCGCCGAGCTGCCCGGCGAGAAAACCGGTTGCGGTGAAGATGCCGGTGCCCACCATGTTTGAGATCACAATGGCGGTGGCGCTGAAGAGACCGAGCTGCCGCAGCAACGAAGGGGTGGTGCCCATTTCCTTTGAATTGTACTGAACCCGCGGGTTTAGGATGTTTGTGAATGGCTCTGAGGGGGCGCAAGCCAATCCGGACGATGCTGCTGCTCTCCGCGCTCACCGGCGCAGTAGTCAATCCGGGCAACATGCTGACAGCAGACGGCCAGCGCCGCCTCCAGGCGACGCATTCGCTTTGGCGGGGAGAGCCGCCCGTACTGCCGTCCGATCAGCACGTTTTTGGCAACGTGGGCCGCGACGGACGGATCTACGCGTGGTACGGACTCGGACACAGTCTATACATGCTGCCGTTCGACGCCGCGTCTCACGCAATTCTGGGCGCGCTGCCGGTGGAGGAGTCTTTGCGCCGAAAGGCGGATTCCGCGCTCGTGGCGTGGATGTCGCAGTCCGTGCTCCTGCTTCTGGCTCTGTTTTCGGCGCGCGGTCTGTTGCTGCGATTGGGCTTTCATGACCGCTCCGCCTCGCTGGGCACGGCGGCTCTGTTGTTTGCGACCACAGTGCTGCACTATGTGCAGAACGCGCAGGAAAACCTGCTGCTCCTTGCCTGCGGTCTGCTTGCGTTCCACGCTGCGACGCGGTGGTCTGACACGGGTTTGAGGCGAGACGCGTTCGCGGCGGGCGCGGCGGCGGGCTTCGCCATCCTCACACGGCTCACCGCGGCGCTCGATGTCGCCTGCCTGCTGATCTTCGCGGCGCTGCTTCTTCGCGGACGCTTGGCGCGGTTTGCGCGACAGGCTGCGCCCGCCTTCCTGCTCTTCGCGCTCATCGAACGTCTCTACAACTTCCACCGGTTCGGCAACTGGCTCGGCAGTTACATGCCCAACATGCGCGACCCGTTGCGCGGACCGGCGCCAGTCTTCGCGCGGCCGTTTTCAGAGGGTTTCTTCGGGGCGCTGTTTGCGCCGGACGTGTCCGTCTTCCTGTTCGATCCGCTGCTGGCGCCGGCGTTCGTGCTGATTGCGATCGCGTGGTCAAAGCTGTCGCGCGAAGTCAGGGTCTACGCCGCGTGCGGCGTGCTGCTCCTGTTTGCGCACATCACTTTCCATGCGCGGTACGACACCTACAGCGGCGAGGTCGCCTGGGGCCATCGCTACGCCGCCGGAGGGGTGCAGTTGATCGCCTTGCTCGCGGTTCCGCTGGCCGTTGCGCACTGGAGAAGCTTCAACACGGCCGCCAGATCCGCAATTGCGCTCTGCGCCATCGCCGCGGGGATCACCCAGCTTTCCTCGGTGATGGTGGTGATGGGCGTCGAAGAACTCCAGATGGAACGCGACGGGCATGCAGTATTCGTCCTGGCGCGGCGCTGGGAGAACATCGGACTGGTCTGGTCAAACCGCGCCGAAGGTCATCCGCTTTTCCGCGGAGTCCCTCGCGAATGGACAAGGCCCGCGCCTCTTCCGTTTCAATTGGAATTCCGGCACGCACAACTGAAGCGCATCGCCGTACCCGCGTGGTGGGCGCTCGTGGTGCTGACTCTCGCGTTCGCGGTCAGGCTTGCTTTTTCCAGTACTCCATCCCCCGGCCCACCACCGCACCACGCGCATCTTTCGCCACGGCGCGCAACTCGTCCATCTGCGCCGGCGTGAGCGGCTTGAACGACTGTGCGGCGCGGACGTCGTCGTCGAGCTGTCCGTCCGTCGAGCAGCCGACAACCGCGGTGTGAATTCCGAGGCTGAGCGCGTAGTGGAGGCACTCGTGCGCGTTCAGCGCCCGCAGCAGGAACGCGTTGCCGAAGACCTTCATCGCCTGGCGCGCCACTCCGCGTTCGACGGCTTCGGGCAACGCGATCTTCTCGAAGCTGACGTAGTGCGTGTCGGCCGCGTGCAGCGGCATCAGGATGGAGTCCCACTGATCGAACCGCTTCAACATCGCGACGAGGACCTCTGGATCCTCGTGTCCTGTGAAGCCGATGAAGCGGCACTTGCCGGATTTTTTCGCGGCGACGAAGGCTTCGATGGCGCCGCCGGGGCCGAAAATGCGCTCCACCTCTTTCATGTTGCCGACGCCGTGGATCTGCCAGAGGTCGACGTGGTCCGTGCGCAGTCGCTTGAGCGAGGCTTCGAGTTCCGCCTCGGCGCCCTTTCGCGAGCGCTGGCCGCTCTTGGTGGTGAGGAAGATCTCTTTGCGGACTTCGGCCAGCGCCGCGCCGTAGGCCTCCTCGGAATGGCCTTCCCAATACGACGCCGCGCAGTCGAAGAAGTTCATTCCGAGCGCAAAGGCATGGCGCAGGTGGCGAACGCAGGCGTCCTGGGTGCGGAGCAGTTGCATGCGCGCGCCGCCTTGTCCGATGACGGTGACGTTGACGCCGGTGCGGCCGAACGGGCGCATCGGGATGTTGCCGGGTCGCGGCCGCGGCGGCTGAGCGAACGCGCCGGCGATGGGCAGACCGGCGAAAATCGATCCGACGAAGATTCTGCGGCGCATGCCGCGAATGTATCACGGCTCGAGTTGGATCAGGGCGTCCTGGGGCGGAGCGGCGCCACAGGCGAGCTCGTCGTCGTCGTTGAGAAGCTGGTTGAGCGGGATGGGGACGGCTTGCGGGGGGGAGCCGACTCGCTCGTGCAACAGATGCGAGGCGAGGACGAGATAGGGCGGCGCGACGGGCTCCAGGCGCTGGGCGAGGGGCTCGGCGATGTTCGAGAGATGATCGTCGATGAAACTCCGCGCGGCCTCGGCGGTGATGGTGGCGTGCTCTTCGTCGTTCGATTCGAGCGCATAGGCCTGCTTGAGCTTCAGCCAGGCGATGAAGCCGGCCTCGACCGAGATGTGGTCGGCGGCTTCGGCGGTCTGAGGCTGATAGCCGAACGCGGCGTAGCGCGCTTCCAGATCCGACATCAGGTAGCCCAATTGCACGCCCTGAAGGTACGCGGCTTCGCGCGGCGGCACCGGTCCGGCTGGTCCGAAGACGGTGTGATAGAGGCCCTCTTCGGCGTCATTGAGGGCGTGTTCGGCGGTTTCGCGAAAACGGTGATCGGAGAGGTTAGGGAGGAGGGCGGAAACCTGCTCACGCCACGAGCCCGCGGGGTATTCGAAGAGCAGCGAGAGCAGGCGCCACTCGGCGGCTTCGCGCAGGAGGTCGAGGTTCATCACTGGCCTCTCAGGAGCAGCGGAATCCAGCCGGTGCGCATTTTTCGTGCGCCGGATTCCATTTGCGAGCCTTGCCAGACGGCGAAGGCGACATGGGTGCGCGCGCGGGGGGCGAGACCGGCGGGGAGGTTGCGCTGGATCACGACGGACCAGCCGGTTTTGGTGCGCACGCCCTTGCCGCTGGAGGTCTGCGAGGGAGCGGGGGCGAGCGTGCCGGGTCCGTCGGCAACGAGGTCTTCGACGGGACGCCGGCGCGGGCCGCCGCGATCATTGCCCAACGCGCGCGCGGGGTTGTAGCGCGCCGCCATCTCTTTTTGTGCGGCCGGGTCGGATTCGAGCGGTTTGGCGTCGTGCGGATAGTGATCGATGGAGGCCCTGGGGTAGAGATCGCGAATGGAGTCGCCCCGGCCGTTGACGATGGCCTGCCAGTCAGCGCGCCAGTAGGCGACCTGGACGGTCTTGCCCTGACCGCCCATCTGCGGATCGGGCGGCTCGGGAGCAAGCTTCTCGGGGATCTGAATGGCGCAGGAGTCGATCATTTTCGACGGACCGGGCGTGTCGCTCTGATCAGGGTCGTCCCACTCGAGGCGGAAGGCGACTTGCGTCCCGTTGCTGACGGCGCGCACCCTGACTTCGCCGGTGGTGGGCTTGAGAACGCGCGGCTCGACGAGGTCCTGCGGGATCATCTTGGCGACGTGCTCGGGAATGCGGTCCCAGGCGGCGGCGACGGGATCGGAGGGAAGCTCGCGCTCGGAGACGACGACAACTTCCGCCGTCTGTTCGGGACCTCTGCGGCATGCGACAGAGAAGAGGAGGGCAGCCCCGCAGAGGAGGAGCGCCGCAACCGGACGACGGCGAACCCGCGCCGCTGGTCGGCGATCGGGGGGCAGATCGGCGATCTGCCCCACAACAGAGATGTTTCTGAGTGCGGATCTCATGACGAACCTCACTACGGGCAATTGATGCGGACGAGCTGATTCCTCGCGTCGACCGCCGGACGCACGTGGACCGGCTCCTTGAGGGGCACGCGCAGGATCTCGCCCTTTTCGTCGGCGCCGACGACGACGTCGCCCTGCCGACGAAAGCGGGGCACGATCGATTCGGTGGAGCCGAACAGGCAGAGCAGGCCGGCGAGGTCGGGATCGTTCATGGCGTTGCGGTAAGTCTTGACGGCGGCGTCGGCGCCGGGCCCGAAGAGCTGGCGATTGAACGACGCCGGCGCGTGGATCGGCGGGATGTAGTAGACGTTGGGCTCGAGGCCGAACTGCGGGAACAGCGGCAGCGCGACCTTCTTGACGTGGACGAGGTAGTCGACGGGGTTCTCGGGGCGCGCCTGCTGCGGCGTTGAAATCCAGCCGGCAAGACGGATTTTTCCGATGCAATTGACGAAGCATTGCGGCTGAATACCATGCTCGATTTTCGGGAAGCAGGCGATGCATTTCTCGGAAGTCCCGGTCATCGGGTTGAAAAACACCTTTTTGTAGGGGCAGCCGCGGACGCATTCCTGGTAGCCGCGGCAGCGGCCCTGGTCCACCAGCACGATGCCGTCCTCGGGGCGCTTGTAGATCGAGCCGCGGGGGCAGGCGGCGAGGCAGGCGGGGTAGGTGCAGTGGTTGCAGATGCGGGCCAGGTAGAAGAACCAGTTCATGTGCGGGAGCGCGAGACTGGCGCCGTGGTCCACCTGGCCGGCGCAGTCGTCCTCGCCGACGTTGGGATAGGCGTAGTCCTGGTCTTCCGGACGCCAGCCGAGCACGCGCTCGCCGGCGGGGGCGGACTCGAAGATGGTCTGCCCGGCGTACCTGTTTCCGTTCCACTCGCCGCCGTTGAGCATCTCCAGCAGCTTCAGGTCGTAGGCCAGCGGGTAGGAGCCGTAGGGCTTGGTCTCGACATTGTTCCAGAGCATGTACTCCTGGCCCTTGCCCGAGGTCCAGGTGGTCTTGCAGG
>CAYYNC010000070.1:0-27917 GCA_964472745.1 uncultured Solibacteraceae bacterium | reverse complement strand
GTAACAAGGTAGCCGTAGGAGAACCTGCGGCTGGATCACCTCCTTTCTAAGAGAGTACTCGGCCGGCGCTCCGGTGTACGGAGCATTCCATGCCGGCCAAAGGCAGGTTCCGGTTCGCCGGAGCAGGCCCGTCCCCGGTACTCCACTCAAGTGCTTCAAACGGAATTAGCCATCGTCGGTGAGCTGGTCTCCCGGCGTCGCGTTCAACCGGCCTCGAGAACCTGTGAGAAGGTCGGGGCCGGGGCGGGCTGCGCGCCCGCCCTGCTCCCGCGATCCAGGGGGCTGTAGCTCAGCTGGGAGAGCGCCTGATTTGCAATCAGGAGGTCGTCGGTTCGATCCCGATCAGCTCCACCAGTGACCGGGCCTGTAGCTCAGGTGGTTAGAGCGCACCCCTGATAAGGGTGAGGTCGGTAGTTCGACTCTACCCAGGCCCACCATCCTCTCACGGGCAAGACAAGATCAGCAGCCGGCAGTCTGATGACAGAATGCCGCCTCCTGAGCTTGTCAGGACCGCCGGAGATGTCCGGCGTGATCTTTGAAAACTGAATATTGACGGGCAAATCCGCGAGAAGCCGGCTGTCTCGAAACCCTATGAGGCAGCGACAGAGCGCCGGAGCCGTGCCTGCAAGGGCGCGGGTTCGATTGATTCTGTGTACGGCGTAAATCTTATGGTCAAGCTACTAAGGGCATGTGTGTGGATGCCTTGGCGCGATCAGGCGATGAAGGACGCAGCTAGCGGCGATACGCCCCGGGGAGGTGCAAGCAACCTGTGATCCGGGGATTTCCGAATGGGGAAACCCGCCTGGTGTGAACACCAGGCATCGTGCGCTGAATCCATAGGCGTACGAGGCGAACCCGGGGAAGTGAACCATCTCAGTACCCGGAGGAAAAGAAATCAACCGAGATTCCGAAAGTAGTGGCGAGCGAAATCGGAAGAGCCCAAACCGGACAATTCGCAAGGAAAGTCCGGGGTTGTAGGACCACAATGACTCTCTCAGCGGCTGCGATGAGCGGAAGCTGAGAGAGTGGCAAGAAGGATAGGAAAGCGTTAATCGAACGGTCTGGAAAGTCCGGCCATAGAAGGTGACAGCCCTGTAGGTGAAAATGCAATCCTCCTTTTGTGGTTCCTGAGTACAGCGGGGCACGAGGAACCCCGCTGGAATCCGCCGGGACCATCCGGCAAGGCTAAATACTCGATCGCGACCGATAGTGAACTAGTACCGTGAGGGAAAGGTGAAAAGAACCCCTGCTAGGGGAGTGAAACAGTACCTGAAACCGCATGCCTACAAGCAGTGGGAGGGCTATGCCGCAAGGCATGCCTGACCGCGTGCCTATTGAATAATGAGCTGGCTAGTTTTTCTCAGTGGCGAGGTTAAGCGAAAGCGAGCCGCAGCGAAAGCGAGTCCTAACCGGGCGTTTGAGTCGCTGGGAAAAGACGCGAAGCGGGATGATCTACCCTTGGCCAGGGTGAAATCAGTGTAACAGCTGATGGAGGCCCGAACCGGTGTTGGTTGAAAACAGCTCGGATGAGCTGAGGGTAGGGGTGAAAGGCTAATCAAATTCCGTGATAGCTCGTTCTCTCCGAAATAGCTTTAGGGCTAGCCTCGCGTGGACCGTCCCGGTGGTAGAGAGCTGGATGGACTAGGGGCCTTCCCAGGTTACCGAATCCAACCAAACTGCGAATGCCGGGAACGAATGCGCGGGAGTCAGACAGCGGGGGCTAAGCTTCGTTGTCAAAAGGGAAACAGCCCAGATCGCCAACTAAGGTCCCCAAATCTGCGCTAAGTGGGAAAGGAAGTCGGGAGGCTATGACAGCCAGGAGGTTGGCTTAGAAGCAGCCATCCTTTAAAGAAAGCGTAATAGCTCACTGGTCGAGTCGCCCGGTGCCGACAATCCAACGGGGCTCAAGCGCAGTACCGAAGTTGCGGGTCACCAGCAATGGTGGCGGTAGGAGAGCGTTCTCTTCTGCTGCGAAGGCAGAGCGAAAGCACTGCTGGAGCGAAGAGAAGTGACTCTGCCAGCATAAGTAGCGATAAACCAGGTGAGAACCCTGGTCGCCGTAAGACTAAGGTTTCCTGAGCAAGGTTAATCCGCTCAGGGTTAGTCGGAGCCTAAGGCGAGGCCGAAAGGCGTAGCTGATGGACACACGGTTAATATTCCGTGACCTCCGTAGGAGATACCGATGCGGGGACGCAGCCTCAAGCTTGGCGGTGGCAATGGTTTCCACCGTCGGGGGCGAGGAGGGCCGGAAAGGCAAATCCGCCGGCTCGTCTGCCAGGAAAAGCCGCTAAGGGCCGAAGGAGTCCGTACCACAAACCGACACAGGTGGTCGAGATGAAAATTCTAAGGCGCTCGGGTGATGGGTTGTTCAGGAACTAGGCAAATTGACCCCGTAACTTCGGGAGAAGGGGTGCCCGCTTCACGGCGGGCCGCAGAGAATAGCGCAGGGCGACTGTTTAACAAAAACACAGGTCTCTGCAAAGTCACAAAAACGACGTATAGGGGCTGACGCCTGCCCGGTGCCGGAAGGTTAAAAGGAGGGGTTAGCGCAAGCGAAGCTCTGAATTGAAGCCCCGGTGAACGGCGGCCGTAACTATAACGGTCCTAAGGTAGCGAAATTCCTTGTCGGGTAAGTTCCGACCTGCACGAATGGCGTAACGATCTGAGGACTGTCTTAACAACCCGCCCGGCGAACTTGTGGTCCCGGTGAAGACGCCGGATGCCCGCCACTAGACGGAAAGACCCCGTGCACCTTTACTGCACCCTATCAATGAATTATGGGGCGGTCTGCGCAGAATAGGTGGGAGGCTTTGATGCCGGACTCTCGGGTTCGGCGGAGCCATCGTTGAGATACCACCCTGATCGTTCTGTGATTCTAACCTGCCTCCGTTATCCGGAGGAGGGACATTGATAGGCGGGTAGTTTGACTGGGGCGGTCGCCTCCTAAACTGTAACGGAGGCGCTCGAAGCTTGGTTCAGGAGGTTTGGAAATCCTCCCTCGAGTGCAATGGCATAAACCAGGTTGACTGCGAGACCAACAAGTCAAGCAGGTGGGAAACCAGGACATAGTGATCCGGTGGTTCTGCATGGAAGGGCCATCGCTCAACGGATAAAAGGTACGCCGGGGATAACAGGCTGATCGGAGTCAAGAGTTCACATCGACGCTCCGGTTTGGCACCTCGATGTCGGCTCATCGCATCCTGGGGGTGTAGAAGCTCCCAAGGGTTAGGCTGTTCGCCTATTAAAGCGGTACGTGAGCTGGGTTCAGAACGTCGCGAGACAGTTCGGTCCCTATCTGTGGTGGGCGTAGGAGATTTGAGGGGGCCTGCCCTTAGTACGAGAGGACCGGGGTGGACGAACCTCTTGTGTTCCAGTTGTCACGCCAGTGGCATAGCTGGGTAGCGAAGTTCGGTCAGGATAAGCGCTGAAGGCATATAAGCGCGAAACCTTCCCCAAGATGAGATCTCCCAACCGTAAGGTATGAAGGGCCCTGGAAGACGACCAGGTGGATAGGCCGGATGTGTAAGCGCAGTAATGTGTTGAGCTAACCGGTACTAATAGCCCGTTCGGCTTGACCATAAAACTCACTCTTGGCACAGAGCTCCCGCTCCGCTCGGCGGCTGCGGATCCCGTCAATATTCAATTCTGTTTAAGCTCTCACCGGTTTTGGGTGACCATAGCGAGAGGGTCCCACCCGTTCCCATCCCGAACACGGAAGTTAAGCCTCTCAGCCCCGATGGTACTGCATGCGCAAGTGTGTGGGAGAGTAGGAAGTTGCCCGATTAATGACAAAAGCCCCGGCCGCAAGCCGGGGCTTTTGCCGTTTATGCCCCAATCACCGTGACTCCCGGTACGGCGCCCGCAAATGCCGCTCCGCATCCTGCCGCGACCCCGCCACGCTCTCCAGCCCCAGCACAGCCCTGTACTGCTCCACCGCCTCGCCCCGCCTCCCCAGCACATCCAGCGTCCGGCCAAGCTCCAGGTGGGCAATCGCCTTCGCCAGCGGCGCCGGCCGCTGCTCTTGCAGCGCCAGCCTGAACCATCTCTCCGCCGCCCGCGGCTGCCCTGCCGCGCGATACGCCAGCCCGATCCGGTTGTAAACGATTCCGCGGTCCAGATTCCTGTAGCTCGCGAAGCCGCTCTCGATCTTCTCCAAACACTCCGACAGGATCGACACCGCTGCCCCGTGATTGCGCATGCGCCGCGCCAGGCTCGCCCGGTCCAACTGAAACAGGAAGTTCTCCGGGTACTTCTCCCCCAGGGCGGCCAGGATCTCATAGGCGCGCGCGTAGTTGCGCTCGCGAGTGTGAATCAGCGATAGCATCACCGAAGCGTCCTCGGCGAACAGCGCCCCCGGCGAAGCGGCGCGCGTGATCATCGCCTTGCCCGTCGGCTTGCTCCCGCCCCTCACGCCGATCAAAACGCCCCACATCTTCAGAAACCACGGCAGGCTCCCCGCGACATATTCATAGGTCCCCACCGACAGCATTGCCTCTACCGCGTCCGGCCGCCGCTCCAGAATGCGGCGGTGCTCGTCCACCGCTCTCTCACCCTGCCTGAACGCGTTCCACCATCCGCCTTTGAGCGACGCGTCGAACGTGCTCACGTTCTGAAACGCCAGTCCGAGCAACAGCCGTCCGGCGTCGGCATCCCTCTCCTTCAGAGCGCGCGCGCGTTGCTTGCCTCTCGCGATCAGGTCGTCGAACATCCGCTGCGCCGCCGGGTCCACCGGGATCTTGTACTTGTAGTCCTTTGCGTCCTGAAAAAAGTCGGGCGCGGCAAACCTCTCCATGCTGAGCGCGTGATGCCGCGTCAACTCGCGCGACCAGTAGGTCCGCGCCAGAAACACGTACCCCGTCGGATCGTCGGGATCGGCCTCGATGATCTTGCGGCACAGCGCCTCGGCGCGATCGTGATCGAGCCTGTAGATCGCATCGAGGATGGAGCGGATCTGCGCAACCCTCGCATCGCTTAACACCGCTCCTTGGGCGGCGAGCGCCAGCGCGAAAGCGCACACCTTCAACACTCGTTTCATTGCGCGTCTCCCGGCGCCGCGGGCAGCGTCACCACAAACGTCGCGCCCCGCCCGTCGTTGGCCGGACTCTCGATGCGGATCAGCCCGCCCATCTCCTCCACGTACTTCCTCACGATCGGCAGGCCGAGGCCGGTTCCCGCCGGCTTCGTCGTGAAGAACGGCTCGAAGATCTTCTCGCGGAGCTCCTTCTGAATACCCGGGCCGCTGTCGGAAACCACGAGACGGATTCCGTTGCGCCCCTCGCGCGCGGCCTCCACCCTCACGGTCGAGTTGTCGGGGGATGCCTCAATCGCGTTCTGCATAAGGTTGGTCACCACGTGCTGGATCGCGTGCTTGCGCACGCGCAGCTCGCGCAGCGCCGGATCGGCGGTGCACTCGATCGCGACATGCCGGTCCGCGCACACGCGCTTCAACACCGGCACCGCGGCCTCGAGCAGCTCCGGCAGCGACGTCATCGCCGTCTCCGCGCTCGGCCGCGCGTAATCGAGCAGATGCCTCACGAACGTGTTCAGCCGGTCCGTCTCCGCGACGATGTAGGCCAGGTCGCGCTCGTAAACTTCGGCGATCGCCTTGTCCTCGCGCATCAACTGCGCCAGCGTCTTGATCGAGCTCAGCGGGTTCTTCACCTCGTGCGCGATGGCCGCCGCCGCCAGGCCGAGCGCCGCAAGCTGCTCCTGCTTCGCCAGCGCTTTCTCGAGGCTGATCTTCTGCTCCACGAGGCGGCACGACTCGATCGAGTGCGCCACCTGCCTGCACAGCCCGAGCAGAATCGGCTCGTTCTCGTCGAGCGTCCGGACGGGCGAAACGTCAACCAGCATCAGGCCCATGAGCCTCTCTTCGTACCAGAGCGGGATGGCGTAGTGGAAGCCCTGCGATTCCAGCACATCGCGCACGCTCGCCGAATCCGGCCTCAACACATGAAAGAACTCGATGCGCGTCCGCCCGGCGGAATCGAACAGCAGCCGCGTCACCTCGAGCAGCGTCGCATCGGGCTCGCCGCCGTGCATCTCGACGTACGCCGGAGGCCCCGGGCGATAAAGCAGCACGCGCCGGAAACCGAACACGCGCCCCACCTCGCGCGCGAGAAAGCGGATGCGCTCGCGCACGTCGAGCATCGGCACGGCACGGTCGATCACCTCGCGGCAGAAGTCGGCATAACGCTCCGTGCGCCGCGTGAAGAAGCGCGTGATCCACTGGTACAGCGGCACCCACAGGATCGCCACGGCGAGGATGAGCGACACCTCCACCACGCGTCCGTAGACGGCGAAGGCGTCCTCGACCACGCGCGCCAGGGCGCGCGCCATCAACAGGTACGCCGAGGAGAACAGCGCCAGGCCGAGCACGAAGGCGCTGCGCCGCGTGACGACATAGTCGAACACGTTGTACTTGTAAATGAACCAGGCGAACACCGCCGGCGGCGCAATGGACGCCAGCGCGAAGGACGCCGAGTCGCGCCCGGTGAACCACAGAGCGACGGCGACGGCGAACATGACACAAGCGAAGGCCCGCAGGAACCTGCGCGTTGTAGCGGACGCCCGAGCCGCCGCGACAAGAGCGAGGCAGCCGGACGCCACCAGACAGACCCCGGTGAGCGCCTGCGTGAGCACCGCGTCGTCCCGGTCCGCAACACCCACCCCCGCGGCTGCCGCGTAAGCCGGCAGCGCGAACCAAGAGGACGCGCCCGACCACGCCAGCGCGAGATGCAGGAGCAGCGCGGGGAAGAGCAGAGCGCTCCACTCGAGCGCGACTCCGAGCGTCGCGCGCAAGCCGTGCCCCTGGCCTTCCTCGAGGACCGCGCCGGCCCAGAGCAGCGCCGCCTGGCTCCCGTACCAAACTACGGCGAGCGCCAGCGCCGCACTCAGAATGCGGCTCCTGGCGTCGCGCGGCCCTTTTGCCAGCGCCGTCCACAGAAGCAGCACCGTGAGCCCCGCGCCGCCGCTGTAAAGGAACACCCGCGCCACTGTGCTGAACAGCCGCATCCGCTACTCCGCCCGCGCCGCCGGAAGCACGATGGTGAAGGTGCTGCCCCGTCCCGGTGCGCTCTCCACTTCGATCCTGCCGCCGCGGCCGCGCACGACGCGGTCGCAGATCGCCAGCCCCAGGCCGAGGCCGACGCGCCCGCCCTTGGTCGAGAAGCCCGGCTCGAAGATGCGCGCGAGCGCAGGCGCATCGATGCCCGTCCCGGTGTCCGACACAGCGATGCGGATGGCGCCGTTCTCCGCGCGCGTCGAGACTCTGATCTCGCCGCTCCCTCCGGCGCGCTCGATCGCCTCCACCGCGTTCTGCAACAGGTTGAGGAACGCCTGGTTCAGCTCGCGTGTCGAGCGGCGGTCCTGCGGCGCGTCGCCGTAATCGCGCACGACCGTGATGCCGCACGCGGTGCGGTAGCGCAGCAGCTCGATCGCGCTGTCGAGGCCCGCGTGCAGGCTGCTGCGCTCCTCGCCGGCGCGGTCCAACTGCGCGAACGCCTGAAGGTTCTTCACCGTCGCCGACACACGCTCGCAAGCTTCGAGCGACTGCGCCAGCGCCGATTCGAGCGCCGCGAGCGCATTCGCTCCCGCGCCTGGCTGCCCGGCGAGCGCGGCCCGCAGCTTCGCCGCCGCGAGCTGGGCCGTCTGCACGCTCGATTGCAGAGCCCCCAGCGGATTGTTGATCTCGTGCGCCACGCCTCCGACGAGCACCGACAGCGAGGACATGTTCTTCTCGTGGACGAGGTCCGCGTAGGAGCGGCGCAGCTCGGCGTCGATGCGGCGGTTCTCGGCAAGCAGCCGTTGGCGCTCCGCCGCGTTGCGCACGATCGCGCGCAGCTCGTCGATCTCGAACGGCTTCGGCAGGTAGTCGTAGGCGCCCGCGCGCAGCGCCTCCATCGCCATCGTCTCCGAGCCGTAGGCTGTGATCATGACGACGAGCGGCGGCTCTGTGGCTTCGTTCACTTTGCGCAGCAAAGTGAGGCCATCCATCTCCGGCATGTTGATGTCGGAGATGATGACGTCGGGCTTGAGGGCCGCGATCTTGTCGAGCGCCTCGCGGCCGTTCTGCGCCTGCTCCAGCGCGTAGCCCTGCTGTGCGAGCGCCCGCGTGATCCCGTAACGCGCCGGCTCCTCGTCGTCGATCACCAGCACTCTAGCCTGCATTGCGCCGCCACTCCTCCGGCTCCCAGTATGGTCCAATCCGGCGCTGGACTCAAAGCGGATTCGCGGCCGTCATCCACGCGGCGTTGACCACGGCCAGCGCGGCGAGCGCGGCCGTTTCGGCGCGCAGCACCAGCGGGCCGAGCGACACCGCGGTCCACCCGGATTCGCGTGCGAGCGCGCGTTCGGCGTCGTCCCATCCGCCTTCGGGGCCGCACAGCAGCAGCACGCGATCGCTCGCCGCACGCGCCGGCGCGAGCGCTTCGAGCAGCGGCGTCGCGCCGCGCTGCTCTTCCAACCACAAGCGCACGTCGCCTTCCGTCGCCAGCGCCGGCTTCAGCCGCAACGGCGCGCCGAGATCGGGCGGCCGAACGCGGCGCGACTGCTGTCCGCTTTCATAAATGATGCGGCGCCAGCGCTCCATGCGCTTCTCCGCCGCCTGGTCGAGGCCCTTGTCGCAGCGCGCCGAGTAGACCGGCGTGATGCGCTCTACGCCGAGCTCGGTCGCCTTCTCGATCATCCACTCGAAGTGGTCGAACTTCACGAGCGCAGCCAGCAGATGCGTGCGCGCGGGCATCGCTGGCGCAGCGAGCGTCTCGATCAATTCGAACTCCACTTGGTCCTTGCCGGCGCCGCTCACCGCTGCAAGGTAAAGCTGTTCGTTGTCCGACAGCTCGAAGCGCATACCGGGCTCGACGCGCAGCACGCGGCGCAGGTGGCGCGCGGCCTCGCCCTCGATCCAGGCGCGGCCGCCGCGCATCCGGCTTGCATAGAACATCCGGCGGGCCATCGATTCCAGAGTAACCGCTATCCTGGAGACTGCATGATCGCTCACCTTCGCGGAACGCTGCTCGAGAAGCATCCCAACCAAGCCGTCATCGAAGCGTCCGGCGTGGGCTACGACGTCGTCATCTCCGTTGCCACATTCAGTGCATTGCCCGCCGCCGGCGCGGAGGTCAGGCTGCGCATCCACACTGCCGTGCGCGAGGACGCGATCCAGCTTTTCGGCTTCGCCACGGCGGAGGAGAAGGCCCTGTTCGAGAAGCTGATTACAGTGAGCGGCATCGGCCCCAAGCTCGCGATCACAGTGCTTTCCGGCCTTCAAACGCCGGACCTGATCCGCATCATCCGCGGCGGCGAGGTCGCTTCGCTCGTTCGCGTGCCGGGCATCGGCAAGAAGACCGCCGAGCGCATCGTGCTCGAGCTGCGCGACAAGATGGACGCGCTCGGCGCGCCGCCTCCGATCAAGGGCGCGCCGGCCGCGGCGAACATCTCCGGCGTCGAAGAGGACGTCGTCAGCGCACTGGTGAACCTCGGCTCGCAGCGCGCGGCGGCGGAGACGGCCGTGCGCAAAGCTCTGTCCGAGGGGCTGCCGCAGGAGTTCGAGCCGCTTTTTCGGCGCTCGCTCGAACTGCTGCGATAACCTGAGATTCTGCCCGCGATGCCCGATCCATCGAAGCCGCGACGACTGGTTTCCGCCGCGACCACGCCGGAGGATTCGCAGCTCGACGTGTCGCTGCGCCCGAAGCGCCTGGCCGACTTCACGGGACAGGAGAAGGTGAAGGAGATCCTCTCGTTCACCATCGAGGCCGCGAGGAAGCGCGGCGAGGCGATGGACCACGTGCTGCTCATTGGGCCGCCGGGCCTCGGCAAGACCACGCTGGCGCACATCATCGGCAATGAACTCCAGGTGGCCTTCGACCTGACGAGCGGGCCGATGCTTCAGAAAAAGCTCGACCTCACCGGCATCCTCTCGAATATCCGCTCGCGGCAGGTGTTCTTCATCGACGAGATCCACCGGCTGATGCCCGATATCGAGGAAGTGCTGTACTCGGCCCTCGAGGACTTCCGGGTGGATATCGTCATCGGCCAGGGGCCAGGGGCGCGGACGCATTCGCTCCCGATCCAGAAGTTCACTGCCGTCGGGGCGACAACGCGCCAGGGACTGCTCAGCGCGCCGCTGCGCGGGCGGTTCGGCGTCATTCTATATCTGAAGCACTACGACGCGGCGGAGATGACGAAGATCGTGCTGCGCGCGGCGTCGCTGCTCGGCGTCGCGATCGACGCCGACGCCGCGGAAGAGGTGGCGCGGCGCAGCCGCGGGACGCCCCGCATCGGCAACCGGCTGTTGCGCCGGGTTCGCGACTACGCACAGGTGCGCGCCGGGGGTCACATCACTCTGGAAGTGACGAAGACGGCGCTCGACCTGCTCGAAGTCGACCGGCTCGGCCTGGACGAGATCGATCAGAAAATCATGCTCACCGTGCTCGAGAAGTACGGCGGGGGGCCGGTAGGGCTGAACACGATCGCGGCTTCCACCGACGAGGAGCCCGACACGATCGAAGAAGTCTACGAGCCGTACCTGATGCAACTCGGATTCCTCGACCGCACGCCGCGCGGTCGCATGGCGACGGACCGCGCATTCGAGTACTTCGGCGTCCCGCGCCGCATGCCCGGCGCGGGGCAGCGCACACTGTTCTGAATGACGCACCTGGTGCTGGTTCCGGGCCACGCCGTGTGGAAGGGTGCTGGCGATCCGGCCGACTCGTCGACGTGGCTGCTGAAGCCGTGGCAGAACCGCGAGGCGCGGTTCTTCATCGAGCACCTGCGCGCCGGCGTCGAGGCCGCGGCGCGCGATCCCGAGGCGCTGCTTGTGCTCAGCGGCGGCCCAACCGAAGCCGCCGCGGCGCCGCGCAGCGAGGCGCGCGGGTACCTTGAGATCGCCGAGTACTACGGGTGGTTCGGGCGCCCCGGGGTGCGAAGGCGGACCGCACTCGAGGAATGGGCGCTCGATTCGTTCCTCAACGTGCTGTACGGCTTGTGCCGCTTCCGCGAAGTGACGGGCGCATATCCAGCCAAGATCACCGTGACGGGCTGGGGCTTCAAGGCGCGCCGGATCGGGACTCTGCATCGCGCTGCGCTGCGCTGGACCAGGCCGTTCGAGCCTGTCGCGGTGAACGATCCCGAGAACCTCGCCGAGGCCTTGGCGCGCGAAGCCGGGACGTGCAGGGAGTGGGAGGCGGACCCGTACGGGACGCACCCGCCCCTGTCGGCCAAGCGGCTCGCGCGCAGACACACGGAGGGTGGGCCCGGCTATGCCGCCACTTGCACGGAGATTGCGGCTCTGCTGGTTCATCTGGGACCGTCCTTGTTCGACGGGCCTCTGCCTTGGGACTGAGGAGTGTCAGCGCCACAGGCTGAAGGCGATGGCGCCTGAATTGGGTTCGTTTGGCAGAATGAGTGCTCACAGGGCCAAGTCCTTGTGCCGTCGGGAGTTTCGAGGTCGAGGCGGGCTTCGACCGGGGTGCGGACGCCGGGGTGTAGCGCGCGGGTGGCCTCGACGAACAGCAGCGGCGAGAGCGCGGAAAAGTCGAAGCGATTGTAGAAGCCGGCCAGGCGTCCCTCGAATGACCGGACGAAGCCGGTGGTGAACTTCGCCATCTTGCGAATGGCCTGGTGCTGGTTGTGGGCGGTCATCGCGCGGACCTCGCGGCAGCACTCCCCGAACTGGAGGATCTCCTCTAGGAATCGATTGTCCGCGGTGAGGAGATCGACGAAGGGGCGGCGCCTATGCCAGACGGCCTCGAAGAAGTAGCCGGGCTTTTCGGCTTCGTAGAGCTCGGCGGTGCGGTAATCTCCTTCGGCAATCAGCCGCCTGCGGACGGCGGATACCGCGGCCGGCAGGACACGCTCCGCCGTCTCCAGGGCTCGGCGGACTGCGTTGAAGTCGAGGGCGTCGTAGCCGAACTCGCCTCGGCGGCGAAGGGCGTAGGGCTGCGTGTGCTGGTAGGCCAGCAGGCAGAGGGCATGGCCGGTCGGCCGGAAATTCGCCGAATCCGCGAAGTACATCAAGGGGAACCAGATCCGTGTGGCGGACTGAAGGGCGCGGGAGATCCGGGCGAACACCGCCAGGAACTCGGGGTCCTTGGAATGCGGAGTTTCCGTCCAACCCAGCAGGGTCTCCGGGGGCAGCGTCACGGTGAGAGTCGCCGTGACAGGCTCGGGGAGGGGATGAGGCGCTCTGATCCCGAATGCGGCGAGCGCCTGGCGCCAGAGCAACGGCGCCGGGCCGGCCTTCAGTGGACGCCGGTCTGTGAAACGCACCAGATCGATGTCGTCACGCGGAGTGCCGTCGCGCAGCGTAAAGGCCGACTTCAGGATCGTCGCGGCCGGGCAGATGCGGCCTTGCCGGACCACGCCGTTCGGGTACCGCTCAAGGTGGACATCGATACCGCCTTCCGGCGCAGCGCCGACCAGGGCCGAGGGGATGAATCGCAGCACGTTTTTCAATTCGCCGCGCAGCAGAAAAGGGAGGCGCAAGGGGATTGTCCGCGGGAAGGTGAACTGATGAGTGAGCAGGCCGTACCGGAAAACGGTATTGCCAAACGAACCCAAGAGCGGAGCTAAGTCGCCTTCTGCCAAGCGCTTAAGTGCGGCGGCCGCCTCCGGGCCCGAGGGGATCGAGACATCCACCAGCGGGACGTGGGGCGGCGCAGCGGCCAAAAGAGCGGCCCAGCTTCCGGAGAGTTCCTGATTCAGAGCGTCGGGCGCCGCCTGCGCCACCCTGCCGGGAAGCGAGCTGAACACAGGCAGGACCTCGTCGGTTTCGTCCGAGAGGCAGTAGCATCGCAGCCGCCCCTGGACCCACGAATCGCCTTCACCCTGGGCGAGTTCTTCCACGGCCAGTGCCGGCAGCCGAAGCAACAGCCCGAACACTTCGCCGTCCTCCAGAATGCGGCGCAGCGGCCGCGCGGCCGCGCGCACCGCAGCCAGCGAGGCCGCGCTCTGATTGAAGCCCAGGGGCAGACAGCCGGCCGCATCGAGCCACAACGCCGCCGGGGAGGGGACGAAGCCCGGCTCCTCCCGGAGAAATCGATGGAGAAGCGCCGTCAAGTCCGCTGGAGAGGACTCTTCGTTCTCAACCGCCCGCGAGACTCTGCGGAGCGCGTCGAGTGCGGGGTCCGAACCGACGCACTGAAGCAATGCGGCCTCCTGCGAGGCGCTAAGAGCGCGCCATTGCTCGAACAGGCGCAGCATGGCGTCGTAGGGGACCCCAGCCAGATCGGCGACCTGTTTCCAGCGGACGCCGCCGACGAGACGCAGCGCATCGCGGATCCAGTCGATCAGGTGAACGCTGAGCAAGGCGTCCAGCAGCGGGTTCACGCCGATCCGCGTCGCCGGGGACATGGTGACCGTTTCCGCCCGCGCGGAAACGGCCGGCGGGCGCGCTGCGAAGAGGCGAACGCGCGTATGCCCTGCGGGCTCGCCCGCGACGTCAAAGCGGAGAGTCCCCTGCAAGGCGCCCCGCACGGAAACGCGGCCAGCGCCGTGGACGCGGATGGTGCTGGCGCCGCGGAACTGTCCCGGCGTAATCTCGCGGAACCAGTGCAGATCGAAGCCGAGGGGCAGCGTGGTCTCGAAGCGCCAGCAGCCGGTATGGTCGCCGAGGAAGGCCGTCATGGCAGACGGCGCCTCCGCGCCGCCTTTAGCCGTGGCGGCGCGTGTGTGAGCGGACTCCGTCCCAGGGACGGAGAGCAGAGTCTCCAGAACCATTCAATTCGCTCCTGTCGAGGGGAATGAGGTGAACGGCGGGTAAGCCGCTTCGATTATACACACCGAGGACCAAGAAACCGGGGTTCAGGGAGGCTGGTTTTTGAGGTTGGAAGCGGAGCTAAAACTCTGGAGGGCCTAGACTTTTCCGCTTTTGAAAATTTTTTTCAAATTCCTGTGAACGGCTTCCGCGCCGGGCCAGAAAATCGTTCATTTCGCCCAGGGAGGCGAACAGCCCGACGAAGCCGGGGGACATCCGCGAGGGAGTCGGGCGGCGGCGGTGGAAGTCGCGCGGGGTGAAGACGCAGTTGACGCCGACGACCGCCGCCCCCATCGGACGGTACTCATGCGTGCCCTGCGCGAGGGCGTGGTCGCCGTCGATCCAGAGTGCGAATCCCATGGGAGGCGCGCGGTGGGGGCCGCCTCAGTCCATTCTCGCGCAAGCAGCAATACGAGAAACTGAATTGCCCAATCCATGGCCTCACTCCTACCTCACCGGCCAGGTTCGTCAGACGAAGGGGCAGACCGGCCGAAGCCGCGAATCCGCGACCCAAGACTGCTGCGGTCCGTGCGTGCGCCGGTACCGTGAGGTCCCGCCGCGTTCGGCTGGGGGTCATGAGGATCGGTTCTATTCAATGCTGACCAAGCGGCGCATTACTGGATTTCGAGTAATCCCCGCTGGCCCAGCCGCGGTTTGCCAGCCAGTTCTCTCCTTGACTCCGTCCAGGTGCGCCCTGAACCTGCGGTTGGCCGCGGTTTGCGAACCGGACACGCCGCCTGGAGATGCACCGGCCATTTCGCTTCACAGGCGCGCCGGCTCTTATTGTCTAACCGCGGGCGGCCACCCGGCGCTCGGCGCCCTTGGCAGGGCGGCATCGCCTTCAGCGTGGATGGGTGAATCCGCATTCCTTCCACAATCTCTCCCACCCCCATATTCCGCAGGCGGCCTTGACTGGCAACGGGAATCCAAGCTGATGGGCCAGCATGCAAACCTGCCCGCGATGGTGGGCGTCGTGAGAGATCATGTACGCCACCATGGCGGCGCCGGCCGGCCAGGGCTTGGCCCACCCGTCGCGGTGGAAAGCCGCGGCCCGGCGCTCGGGCCGGGTGAGCGCGTCCGACAGCATCTCGCAACAGCGCGCGGCGCTTTCGGCGAGCGCCGCTTTGGCCTGCTCCCGCGAACAGCGGCTGTGCTGGAGCGGGGCAGGGAGCTTCAGATGCGGGGCCGACAGCCGCAACCACTTCCGCCGGACGTTGTGGACGTGGGAGAAGATTTGAGCGATGGTACGCGCCCTGCCGCCTGGCGGCGTGGCGCGCCATGCGCCGGGATCGAGGTTCTCGATCACCACCTGGTTCATTCGTTCATTGACGGCGTAACTTTCCACGAGCGCCGGGCCGAGATCAACAGCGCCGGCGTCAATCATCCGCGACATGGGGCCTCCTCATCAGAACCGCTCTTCGGGATCAGCAGTCGGGGTACTCGATCCGCACCAGCTCATGTCGCCCCTGGCGGCTCGCCTTTCCAGCGTCATTTCCGATCATGGCGCAAGCGGAGATACTCTGGAGTCACCGCTGGCTTTGCGCCGGCGCCCGGGCGGCAAGGCCGGCACGCCGGGACCAGAGGAGGCGCGGTGGACAAGACCCAATTCAAGTCCGTGGCCGAATACATCGGCTCGCAACCAGAGAACGCGCGGGGCATCCTTGAACAGGTGCGGAACGCCATCCGCAAATCAGTGCCTGACGCGGAGGAATCGATCTCGTACAACATGCCGGCCTACAAACTGCCGCGCGGCCCCGTGCTTTATTTCGCCGGGTGGCGGCGGCATTACTCCCTGTACCCTGTCACCGGCAGGGTCAAGGAGGCTTTCAAGGACGATCTTGCACCCTACGAGGTCAGCAAGGGCACGGTCCGCTTCCCGTTCGCGCAGCCCGTGCCGGTGAAGCTCATTGAGAAGATCGCGAAGCTCCGCTCAAGAGAGGTCGCCGAAACCGCGCAGGCCAGGAAGCAGTCCAAAGCGAAGCCGCGGCCGCGATAGCCGTCATTCTGAACGCGTTCAAAAAGCGCTTGACAGCGGGGCTGCGCCAGGCGCAGACTGAATTTGAACACGTTCAAAATCATGCCGCCAGCCAAACCAACCTGGAAAGCGGACGAGACGGGGCAGAGGATACTGGAGGCCGCGCTCGCACTTTTCCGGGAGGCGGGGTTCGACAGCGCGACCATGCGCGGCATCGCGCGGAAGGCCGGCGTTGCGACGGGGGCGGCGTATTACTACTACCCATCGAAGGAAGCGATCGTCATGGAGTTCTACCGGCGCTCGTCGGCGGCGATGCAGCCGGAGATCGAGGCGGCGCTGGCCGGCGCGCGCGGCCTGCAAGAGCGGCTCCGGGCGCTGATTCAGGTGAAGCTCGATCACTTCGCGCCGAATCGCGGAGTCCTGCGGGCGCTGCTCAGGAACGGCGCGGACCCGGCGCACCCTCTCTCGCCGTTTAGCGCGGAGACGAAGGCGATCCGGGAGGCCGACATGGCGTGGTTCCGTCGCATTCTGGCGGATTGCGGCGTACGAATTCCCCGCGACATCGAGCCTGAGCTCCCCGGAGTGCTGTGGTTCTTTCAGATGGGAGTCATCTTCTTCTGGGTGACCGACGGCTCGCCGCGGCAGATCCGGACTGTGCGGCTGCTCGAGTTGGCGTCGAAGTGCGCCGCCGGTTTGATCCGGGCCTCCGCGCTGCCGTTCATGCGGCCGTTGCGGAAGACGGCGCTCGAGCTGATCGAGATCGTGGCGAGGGGGTGACGATGACGAAGCGCGCTCGATTTGTTGCTGGGGTGGCGTTGGCCGCAGTACTCTGGGCGGCAGGGGTCACGCTGCTGAAAGCCGGAGTCTACGGCTGGACCCTCCTCGTGTTGCTGCCCGTGCTGCTGGGCGGGCTGGCAGCGTGGATCTTCCGTCCGGCCACGGGCGGCGAGGCGGCGGCGCTGGGCGCGCTGGCCGCGGGGGCGGCGAGCCTCCTGTTTTTGACATTGGGGATGGAGGGCTTTATGTGCACCCTGATGTCGCTGCCGCTGATCGTGCCCCTGGGCGCATTCGGATGCTGGCTCTTCTACCGTGCCGAATCCTCGGTGATCGCATCGCGGGGCCTCCCGATTCTGTTGCTGCTGTCTCCGGCCACGTTGACTTGGGACTCGAAAGCCTCGGCGCCTGTCTTCGAAGTCCAGACCAGCATTGAGGTCGCGGCGCCTCCGGAGCAGGTGTGGAGACACGTCGTCTCGTTCTCCAGACTGCCGGCGCCGCGGGAGTGGATCTTCCGCACTGGGCTGGCGTATCCGAAGCGCGCGCGGATCGAGGGGACGGGAGTGGGCGCGATCCGCTACTGCGAGTTCTCCACCGGGCCGTTCGTCGAGCCGATCGAGGTCTGGGACAAACCGCGCCGGCTTGCGTTTCGCGTCACTGAGAATCCGGCGCCGATGGAGGAATGGAGCCCGTATGGAAAAGTGCTGCCGAAGCACTTGCACGGCTACCTCGTGTCGAAACGCGGCGAATTCAGGCTGGCGCTCTTGCCGGACGGACGCACGCGGCTCGCAGGGACGACGTGGTACCAGCACGGGCTGCGGCCGGCGAAATACTGGCGGTGGTGGTCTGACGCGATCATTCACCGCATCCACCTGCGGGTTCTGGACCATGTGCGGAGGCTCGCGGAGAAGGACGCGCAATCGGGCTAAAATGCGTCTCCGAAGGAAGAGTAAGAACACAGCCCGAAGGCGATGTGACAGGCACAGCCTTAAGGCTATGCTACAAGGCGGGAGGTGTCGAGACCATGAATCGCAGAGAGTTGTTGTTTGCCGGGGCGGCGCTGCCCCTGGCGGCGCAGCCGGGCGAGCAGAAGGTGGCGCGCAAGGGACGCATCCGGCAGGGCGTGACGCGCGGCTGCTTCGGGCGCGGGATGGCGTTCGAGGACATGTGCCGCCATGCGGCGCGGCTCGGCGCGCAGTGCTTCGACCTCGTGGGCCCGGCCGACTGGCCGACCGTGAAAAAGTACGGCCTCATGCCGAACATGGTCCCGGGAGGCGGGAAGCTCACCGATGCCTGCAACAACAAAGATCTGCACGCCCTCATCGAGCAGCAGTTCAAGGAGAACATCCCGCGCGCCGCGGCGGAAGGCATCACCACCGTGATCACGTTCTCAGGCAACCGCCGCGGCATGTCCGACGAACAGGCCTGGGACAACTGCACTCAGATTCTCAAGAAGGTGACGCCGATCGCCGAGGACAAGGGCGTCACGATCTGCATGGAGCTGCTCAATTCGAAGGTGAACCACCCCGACTACCAGTGCGACAAGACGGCGTGGGGCGTGGAGCTCTGCAAGCGCGTGAACTCGCCGCGCTTCAAATTGCTGTACGACATCTACCACATGCAGATCATGGAGGGGGACATCATCCGCACGGTCAAGCAGAACATACAGTACATCGCGCATTTCCACACCGCCGGGAATCCCGGGCGGCACGAGCCGGACGAGACCCAGGAACTCAATTACGTTCCGATCATGCAGGCGATTCTGGACACCGGTTACAAGGGATACGTCACGCACGAGTATAGCCCCGTGAAGGACGCGCTCACTTCGCTGGACAGGATTCTGGCGATGTGCGACATCTAGCCCAAGCCCGATTCCACACGCAGCCCGCCCCATTGACCGATGCCACTGAGGGTGCAAATCGAGCTGCCGCAGCCGGCCCTGGACTTCGAGGATCCGATCGGGCGCTGGTTCACGCGCGGCGAGCGGCTCGACGACAAGACGCATACCGAAGGCCTGCAAACGCACCCCTGGTACAAGGTGCTGTGGCTCACCGGTGTCGACTACTTCTCCACGCTGGGCTACCAGCCGGGCATCGCGCTGCTGGCGGCGGGCGCCATCGCTCCGCTGGCGACAGTCATCCTGGTGGCCGTCACGCTGCTGGGCGCGCTGCCCGTGTATGCGCAGGTGGCGCGGCGCAGCTACGCCGGCCAGGGCTCGATCGCGATGCTCGAAAACCTGCTGCCCGGCTGGCGCGGGAAACTCCTTGTGCTCATACTGCTGGGCTTCGCGGCGACGGACTTTGTCATTACGATGACGCTGTCGGCCGCGGACGCCGCCAAACACGCAATCGAGAATCCTCTGCTTCATCCGCTGCTGGGCGAGCACCAGATTCTGGTGACACTCGCACTGCTGACGGCGCTGGCGGCGGTGTTCATGAAGGGATTCAAGGAGGCGATCGGCGTCTCCGCGATCGCCGCAATCCCCTACCTGCTTCTCAACCTGGCGGTGCTGGGGCGCGGCACGTGGGAAATCCTCACGCACCCGTCGTTGCTGGGGGAGTGGCGCCAGGCCCTCAACGCCCAGGGCGATTGGACGATGCTGATGGCGGGCGCGCTGCTGGTGTTCCCGAAGCTGGCGCTCGGCCTGAGCGGATTCGAAACCGGTGTGAGCGTCATGCCGCTGATCGACGGCGGCGAGGAACCGGAAGAGGAGCACCCGCGCCGGCGGCGGATTCCCCTCGGCCGCATCGCCGCGACGCGCAAGCTGCTCGCTTCGGCGGCGCTGATCATGAGCGTAATGCTGGTGCTATCGAGCTTCGTGACGACGCTTCTCATCCATCCCGTGGAGTACAAGGAAGGCGGCCCGGCATCGGGCCGGGCGATCGCATTCCTGGCGCACAAGCACCTCGGGACGGCGTTCGGGACCATCTACGACATGTCGACCATCCTGATCCTGGGTCTGGCGGGGGCGTCGGCGATGGCGGGGTTGCTGCATCTGATCCCGCGCTATCTGCCGCGCTTCGGGATGGCGCCGATGTGGGCGGTGCTGGCGCGCCCGCTCGTGCTGGTGCTCTACGGAATCTGCGTGGTGGTGACGCTCGTCTTCAAGGCCGACGTCGAGGCGCAGGGCGGGGCGTATGCGACGGGGGTGTTGGTTCTGATTCTGTCGGCGGCGTTCGCGGCCACGCTGGCGCTGTGGAAGGAGAAAAGCCGGCTGCCCGCTCTCTACAGCGGATTCGTCACGCTTGTGTTCCTCTACACGCTCGTGGACAACTGCATCGAGCGGCCCGACGGCCTGATTATCGGAGGCTGCTTCATCCTGCTCACTCTGACCGTGAGCGGCATCAGCCGCTGGCGCCGGTCGACCGAATTCCGTGTCTCTCATGCTTACTTCGCGGACGCCGAGTCGGCCCGGATCGCTCCGGACCTGCGTGGAAAAAAAGTGCACATGGTTCCCGTGAAGAGCAGCGATGCGGCGACGCGGGGACGCAAGAAGGCCGAGGTGCGGCGTTACTACAAGGCGACCGGGCCGATCGCGTTCGTCACCGTTCACCTGGCGGACAACCGGAGCGATTTCAAGGCGCCGCTGGAGATCTCGATCGAACGGGACGGCGAGGATTACGTGGTCGAGGTGTTCGGCGCCATCGCGATCGCGAACACGCTCGCCTATCTGAGCGAGCTGATCGATCCGATCAGCATCTTCGTCGGGCTGACGCGGCAGAACCTCATGCAGCAGGCGTTCCGCTACCTGCTGTTCGGGGAAGGGGAGACGGGTCTGATGGTCTACACGATCCTGCTCCGGTACTGGGAGTGGACGCCGGAAGAAGATATTCGGCCTTTGATCTTCCTGATGTCGGATTAGAATGGGAACACGGCACAGCCTGAAGGCTGTGCGACGGGAGGTCATTGAGGCATGAAACTGCGAAGCGCGGTCGCCATGTCGCTCTGCCTGGTCCTGGGGCAGTTGGCGTTCGGGCAGGCGATTACGGGAACGATCACCGGCGCCGTGACCGACCCGACCGGCGGCGTCGTTCCCGGCGCCACCGTGGTGGTCACCAACAAAGAAACGAACGTCCGGACGACGCTGACGACGGACGCGGGCGGAAACTACACGGCCACCCTGCTGCCGCGCGGGCAGTACATGCTGGAGGTCACGGCGCAGGGCTTCAAGAAGCTGGTGCGCGACGGCATCCTTTTGCAGGTCGCACAGCAGGCGCGCCTCGATCTTCAATTGACTGTGGGTGAGGTCGCCGAGTCGGTGCAGGTGACGGCGGACGCCGCGCGCCTGGAAACGGAAAGCGCAACGCTGGCGAAAATCGTCGACAACCGGTCGATCGTTAACCTGCCGCTCAATACCCGCAACGTCTATTCGCTCGTGTTTCTGACGCCGGGCGTGACGGGCAGCGTCGGCAACAGCTACGGCGAGATGCGCTACTCGGTGAACGGGGGGCGGCAGCGGACGATGGACACACTGATCGACGGCGTCACCGCGGCGCACCCGACAGTGAACGGATTCGCCGGCATCTCGGTGTTCCCTTCGGTAGACGCGATCGAAGAGTTCAAGCTGATGGGCGCGGACTACCCGGCGGAGTTCGGCCGCAGCCTGGGCAGCGTGCTGAACATCGTTTTCAAGAGCGGCTCGAACGACTTCCACGGGAGCGTATACGAGTTCCTGCGCAACTCGAAGCTGGACGCGAACAACTTCTTCGACAACACGCGCGGGCGGCCTCTGGCGAGCTTCAAGCGGTCGCAGTTCGGCTACGTCTTCAACGGGCCGATCATCAGGAACAAGACGTTCTTCATGACGGCGCTCGAAGGGCTGCGCGAGCGCAGCGCGGCGGTGAGCGTGTTCACGGTGCCCACGGAATTGGAGCGCCGCGGCGACTTCTCGCAGACGCGCGTTGCGTCCGGCGCGGTCGTCAACATCTTCGATCCGCTGACGACGATTCGCAATCCAGGCGGGAGCGGATATCTCCGGACCCAGTTTCCGGGCAACGCGATCCCGGCGAACCGGTTCGACCCCGTGGCGGTGAACGTGACGAAATGGTATCCCATGCCGAATACGCCGCCGACGGGGGTGACGAACCAGAACAACTACTCCAACAGCGTGTCCCGGCCGCTGGACATGACGATGTCGGACTACCGCATCGACCAGGTGATCTCCGGCACGCAGCGCATCTTCGGGCGCTATTCGACGCGCCTCAACGAGAACGCCGACCCGGCGTACTTCCCCAAGGAACTACAGATCGCTGAAGGGCGCATCGTGCAGGAAGACCACGTGCACGGCGGCGTCGTCGACTACACGAACACGCTCACGCCGACGATGGTGCTCAACGCGCGCGTGGGCGTGGCGCGCACGCTCTATGTGTACGCCAACCAGGGGCTGGGCTTCGTGCCGTCGAGCCTCGGGCTGCCCCAGTACATCGACACGGCGGTGGACTTCGTGATGTTCCCGGGTTTCAGCCCAGGCGGGTACCGCGGGCTGGGCGGCGGCGACCACCGGCGCAACGCCTTCATGAGCTACACCGGCGTGGCCAGCGTTTCCAAAGTGTCGGGCAAGCACAACGTCAAGATAGGAACCGATATCCGGCTGTTGCGCGTGAACACCAACGAGGCGCGCTCGGCGGGCAGCTTCAGCTTCAGCGCGGGATTCACGCAGGGCCCCGACCCCCAGCGCGCGAGTTCGACCGCGGGCAACGGGTATGCGTCGATGCTGCTCGGCGCCGGCAGTGGCGGCTCGCTGATCCAGAACTACAAGAACGTCGCGACGCAGAGCTGGTACATCGCGGGCTACGTGCAGGACGACTGGCGGGTGACGAAGACTCTCACGCTGAACCTCGGCCTGCGCTGGGACATCGACACGCCGCGCACCGAGCGCTACAACCGGACGAACTACTTCGATCCCTTCGTACCCTCTCCGGCGGCGAGCGCGTGGCCCGGATTGACAGGCGGCCTGGTCTACGTCGGGGTCGATGGGCGCCCGCGCACTCAGTTCGACGCGGACGCCGACAACTGGGCGCCGCGCTTCGGCCTGAGCTGGCAGATGCTGCCAAAGACCGTCTTCCGCGCGGGCTACGCGATCATTTACGGCCCTTCGCAGCAGGCGGCGGCGGGCACGATCGGCACAATGGGATTCCGCACGGACAACACCTGGGTGACTTCGCTCGACAACGGACTGACGCCGGCCACCTATTTGCGCGATCCCTATCCGGACGGCTTCGCGCCGACGCTGGGTTCGAAGCTGGGCGCGTTGACCCAGTTCGGTAACAGCATCGAGGCGACCACGCGCGACATCGTCGCGCCGCACACGCAGCAGTTGAATGTCAACATCCAGCGCGATCTGCCGTTCGACATCGTGGCGGAAGCGGCCTATGTCATGACGCGCGGGTTCCATCTGCATCGCAACGACGAGGGCGGGCTGAGCCTGAACCAGCTCGATCCGTCGTACATGTCGCTGGGGTCGCGGCTGAACGAGCAGGTGCCGAATCCGTTCTTCGGCAAGTTCAGCGGCGGCGCGCTGTCGTCGGCGACAATCTCGCGCGCTCAGTCGCTGCGCCCGTATCCGCAGTTCCTCAACGTCATCCCGATCTACTCGGTGGGCGCGCGGAACTGGTACGACTCGCTTCAGGTGACGGTGACAAAGCGCTACAGCGCGGGCCTGCAAGTGCAGGCGGCCTATACCTTCGCGAAGAACATCGACGAGGGAATGAGCCACCAGAACAGCTACGACATTCGCGCGCAGCGGGCGCTGTCCGACATCGACGTCTCGCAGCGGCTGACGGTCGGCTTTGTCTACGACCTCCCCATCGGGCGCGGCCGGCGCTGGGGCGCCGACTGGAACAAGGCGCTGGACCTCGCGCTCGGCAAGTGGCAGGTGAACGGCATCACCACCTATTCGCGCGGCACGCCGATCGGCATCAGCGCCAGCAACACGGCGGGCATCTTCAGCATGGCGGCGCGGGCGAATAACAACGGCAAGAGCGCGAAACTCGATGGGCCCGTGCACGAGCGGTTGAACCGCTACTTCGACACCAGCGTGTTCAGCCAGCCCGCGGCTTTCACATTCGGCAATCTCAGCCCGCGCCTGCCCGACGTGCGCGTCGACGGAATCCGCAGTTGGGATCTGTCGGCGTTTAAGAACTTCGACATCACCGAGCGCTGGAGGCTGCAATTCCGCGGCGAGTTCCTGAATGCGTTCAACACCCCGCGCTTCGGCGGTCCGAACACGAGCGTGACGTCGGGCACCTTCGGCGTGATCACGGGCCAGGCGAACGCCCCGCGCCAGATCCAACTGGGCCTGAAGCTGATATTCTGAGCACAAAACGTAACATAGCCTTCAGGCTGTGTCAGTTCTATGTCCGCCGGAGGTGCGCCCAATGCCCACATTCCAATTCACCGTCAACGGCCAGGTTCGGAAAGTGGACACCGAAGCAGACCGTCCGCTCCTCGAGGTCCTGCGCGAAGACCTCGATCTGACAGGAACAAAGTACGGCTGCGGAGATGGCCAGTGCCGGGCTTGCACGGTCCTGATCGACCGCAAGCCCGTGCTGTCCTGCATCACGCCGGTGAAGTCGGCGCAAGGCCGCAGAATCACCACCATCGAAGGTCTCTCGAACGGCGGCAAGCTCCACCCCGTGCAGCAGGCGTTCGTCGACGAAGGGGCGATGCAGTGCGGCTACTGCACGCCGGGCATGATCATGCAGACCGTGGCTCTGCTCGACAGAACACCCAAGCCGACACAGGCGCAGATCGTGGAGGCCCTCAACGGCAACATCTGCCGCTGCTGCGGCTATCCGCGCATCATCGCGGCGGTGAAGCGGGCGTCGGGTCAACCGGTGGAGGGCTGAGGCGATGTCGAAGTTCCAGAGACCGCCGGAGGCGGAAGAGGTCGATCGTTTCGAATTGCGCGAAGCGCCGGCGCACAACTTCGAAGTAAACCGGCGCGAGTTCATCGCCGCGGCGGGCG
Organism: uncultured Solibacteraceae bacterium; assembly: GCA_964472745.1. GTDB lineage: Bacteria > Acidobacteriota > Terriglobia > Bryobacterales > Bryobacteraceae > CAYYNC01. Next base: position 3,446 of record CAYYNC010000070.1, on the reverse strand, counting down.
CGGCCGCGGCAATCGCGGGACTCGCCGAAGACGCTGCGGCGCAGGGCGCGGAGCGAAGCCGCATCGAGATCGCGCCGGACGGCACGGTGACGGTCTTCAGCGGCAAGGTGGAAGAAGGCCAGGGCCCGCGCACTGAGCTCGCCATGGCGGCGGCGGAAGAGCTCCGCGTGCCGCTCAGCAAAGTGCGCGTGGTGCTCGCGGACACGGACGTGACTCCGAGCGACGGCATCACCGCGGGGAGCCGCACGACGCCGGGGACCGTGCCCGTGGTGCGCAAAGCCGCGGCCGCGAAGCGGGCGGGCGGCGGCGCGCTCACTCCGCCGTCCGAGTGGAAAGTGCTCGGCAAGACCGAGTGGCGCACCGATGCGCGCGAGATCGTGACGGCCGCACATCGCTTCCCCTCCGACATCGTGCGTCCGGGCATGCTGTATGGCGCCGTCGTGCGGCCGCCTCAGCCGGGCGCGGCGCTGGAGTCGGCGGATGTCGCGGCCGCGGAGAAGATGAAGGGCGTCACCGTCGTGCGCGACGGCTCGTTCATCGCGTGCGCGGCGCCGTCATCGTATGCGGCGCGCAAAGCGGCCGAAGCGGTGACGGCGAAGTGGACGGCGCCCGAGCGCCCATCAAGCGGTGCTCTCTTCGACCACCTGAAGAAGACGGCGAAGGGCCCGGGGCGCGGGCAACCGCGAGGTTCCATCGAGGAAGGGATGAAGTCCGCCGCGCGGAAGTTCGCGGCGGCGTACCGCGTCGCCTACGTGCAGCACGCGCCCATGGAGCCGCGCGCCGCGGTGGCCGAGTGGCAGGACGGCAAGCTCACGGTGTGGACCGGCACGAGCAATCCGTTCAGCGTGCGCGATCAGCTCGCGCAGGCGTTCCGCATCCGGCCCGGGCAGGTGCGCGTGATCGTGCCCGACTTCGGCGGCGGCTTCGGCGGCAAGCACACCGGCGAAGCGGCCATCGAAGCAGCGCGCCTCGCGAAGGAGGCGGGCAAGCCGGTGAAGCTGTGCTGGACGCGCGGCGAGGAGTTCATGTGGGCCTACTGCCGTCCGGCGGCGCTGATCGAGGTCGAGGCGGGCTTGGATGCGGGCGGCAAAATTCTCGCGTGGGACTTCGCGAACTACAACTCAGGCGCGGCCGCGATCGACACTCCGTATGCGATCGCGAACGCGCGCATCCGCTACATCGAGGCCGATTCGCCGCTTAGGCAGGGGTCGTACCGCTGTCTCGCGGCGACCGCGAACAACTTCGCCCGCGAGTCGTTCATGGATGAGCTGGCCGAGGCCGCGGGCCGCGATCCGCTCGAGTTCCGCATGGCGCACCTCGAAAACGTACGGATCAAAAACGTGCTGGCCGCGGCGGCGGAGAAGTTCGGCTGGGCCGCGCGGGTCAAACAGAAGCGCCCCGGCCGCGGCGTCGGCCTGGCCTGCGGCACGGAGAAGAACTCCGTGGTCGCCGCCTGCGTCGAGGTCGAGATCGACAAGACCGGCGCGCCGCGGCTGGTCGAGATCGTCGAGGCCTTCGAGTGCGGCGCGCTGCTGAATCCGGGCAACGTGCGCTCGCAGGTGGAGGGTTGCATCCTGATGGGCCTCGGCGCGGCGCTGCGCGAGGAGATGCTGTTCACCAACGGCCGCGTCACCAACGGCCGCTTCTCGAGTTATCGCGTCACGCGCCTGCGCGACATCCCCGAGAAGATGGACATCATTCTGCTCGACCGCAAGGACCTCGAACCCGCCGGCGCAGGCGAAACGCCGATCATTGCCGTTGCGCCCGCCATGGCCAACGCGATGTTTTCCATCACGGGCCGGCGCGTGCGCCGCATGCCGCTGCGCGTGGAGAGTTGAGCTCGACGCACCGGCGGCCTCCCGCCAGCCGGCAATGTCGCCGTACTCGGCGTGCGCGCCGATCCAGACCCACAACAGACCGTCGGAGATGGCAGCCCGCCGCACATCCGGAGGCAACCGCCGCTGGCGTTCCCAAAAACCGGGCGCGGCGCGATGTTTCAGAATTCCGTCGTGCGGCCGGCCTCGTGGTCCCGCGGAGCGCGCTCGGCGAGCCGCGCCAGCTTTCCGCTCCTGGCGTCCGCTGCGATCCGGCGGTCCCAGTCATCAGCGTCGAAGCGCAAGAACCATTCGCGCAAGGTTCGCAACTCATCCTCGTTCAGCGCGGCAATCTGCTGCTCGAGTTGCTCAACGCGGCTGGTAGTTTCTCTCCCCTTCGGTATATCCGCTCGACGCGCAGTCTCTGCCCGTCAGCGATACGCCCGGCCGCCTGGACCGGATGCGATTCAGGCCAGCCCCGGCAGATAGCGCTCGCGCAGAATCGCCACGTGATGCTCGACGTGCCCGGCGAGCACCCACGCCAGCCCGCGCGTCGAAAACGGATGGTTGCTCGAAGTCCCGATCTCGGTCCATGCGGCTTGCGGCAGCATCTGGAACAGCGGGATCGTCGCCCGGCGGATCGCCTCGAATTCGCCGATCAGCGCGGGCCAGGGGGTTTTGTCGGCGTCCGCGGTCTTCACGAAGTCGTCCTGCTCCCAACCCGGCAGGGGCGTCTTGTCGCCCCGGCCGATGCGCAGCGCGCGATAGCAGAAGATGCGCTCGGCGTCGTTGATGTGGCCCAGGATCTCCCGGATGCTCCACTTGCCCGGCGCGTAGCGATACAGCGAGCTTTCATCGGAGATCGACCGCAGCAGCGGCACGACGACGTCGCGCTGCTTCTCAAGGAACGCGACGATGTCGCCCTCGGGGACCCGGGACACGTACGCTCCGGCCCAGGGAGCGTACTCGTTGGAAGTCGGCGGCGTGGAATAGCTCATACAGGGTATTTTGCCGGAGTATATGTGCGGAGCGCGGCAGTCCGCGCGGATGCGAACAATGGAGGAGGGTGGTATGCGCAGACTCTTCGCGACGGCGCTTCTGCTGCCGGCGCTTGTGGCCGCCCAGGGCGGGCTCCGCATCCTCGATTCAAACCCGCGCTGGTTCACCGGCGGCTCCGGACGCGCTGTCCGCCTCGCCGGCTCGCACGTCTGGCAATCTCTTCAGGACAAAGGACTCATCATCCGCGGCGCGACGAAGAACCCGCCGCCGCGTCGGGCTGCCCGTTGGCCTTGTAGCTCAACTTCGCCGGCTTCACTTCGGAGACGTCGCCATACTCGATCGTCCTGCCGCTCGTGCCCGCCTGCTCGAAGGCGAAGCACTCTTCGCCCGCCTCGCCGGTCGTGCCTTTGAGCTTCTTGCCGTCCTTCAGCTTCAGCTTCACCTCGGCGCCCGCACCGGGTTGAGCGATCCTCTCCCGAACCAGCGCTGCCTCGTGGCCGTTCGAACCGGCAATCTGCGCTGCCCTCGCTCCATCGGCCATCAACAGGTGGACCGGGCCGAAAACAAGCAAAACTGCCATCAACCTAAATCCGGCAGTTGGAACAGAGCAGCCGAAGCCCAAGTGGTTGCTAT
>CAYYNC010000069.1:0-30907 GCA_964472745.1 uncultured Solibacteraceae bacterium | reverse complement strand
GTTGTTGCTCGTGGTTTACGCCAAAGCACAGTCTCAGCCCGATTCCTCACAAGCCGCGCGGTGCGATTCAATGATTCTTTGGTTTTCCGTTCCGCCGATGTCCTCGCTGTCCGAAGCTAATGGTTCTAAGTGATTGGCGCCGGAAGCCGACTTAGGAGCCGCTGCGCCGCCGGCTCGCCGCCTTACATCCACCTGGCGGTTGGAGGCAGTTGGCGGTACGACAGTCAAACGCCGTGCTGCGTCACGAGAGCAAGGTGCAACCCAGGACGTGGCCCGGAATCGTTCGTTTGCCCTTGAAGCATCGTCCACCGCTACGTTCCTCAGTGGGGCGCGACGATTGACCGTCGGTTGGCGCCTGCGAGAAGGGCCGAGTTACGAGAGAGCACGTGAAGCTGGTGAGCCGGGCGGGGCTCGAACCCGCGACCACCTGATTAAAAGTTAAGTTTTTGGGTGTACCTGGACTTCCCTGCCTGTAACCGTAACATCCTACGGTACCAATCACTTCCCGTCTTGGGCTATACTTGGGCTTACCGGGCTGTAACGCGGGAAAAAGTATCTCCCGCAGTATCCCCCGGACGGACACTAATCGAAAATCAGGTGGTCGCGGCATGGAGAGAAGGAATCAGGCAAAAAGCCTTGCCGGAGTATCCCCCGACTATCCCCCGGCGGGCGCGCTGGCGCATTCGGGGGAGCGCGAGAAAAAGATCGTGGCGGCGAACCAAGCGGCGATAGATGCGCTGCCGGCGGTGAGCGGCGATTGGAGCGTGAAGGGCATACCGGGCCTGATCGTGCGCTGCCGGGCGCAGGTGAAAAGCTACGTGATCCAGCGGCGCATTCGGGGCGCTCTCGTGAAGCGGACGCTGGGCGAAATGTCATTGAAGGCGGCGAAGGCCGCCGCGATGAAGGAATGGGCGCGGCTGAAACCCAAACCGCCGGGCGCCGGGATCACGTTGGGCGAGGCGTGGCGGCAATACCTCAACGAAAAGCCGCTGGCGGAAACCACGAAGAAACTCTACGGCGAAAACCTGGACCGATACCTCGATCACTGGCGGGACCGTGCGCTGGAAACCATCGGCAGCGACCGCGCCGGCTTGAGGGCGCGATATCACGAGCTGGTGCGCGATCCCGGCAAGGCAACGGCCGCAAGCGTCATGCGGACCCTGGCGGCGGTGTATCGGTATCAACGGCGCGTGAATCCCGATCTGCCGGAGTGCCCGACCATCGTAATCGACCTGCCGCGGATCAAGCCGCGGGACTGGGCGCTCTCGCCTGAAGAGTTGTGTGAGTGGTGGGCGGCAGTGCAACGACTGGGGCCGGTGAAACGGGCGTGGTGGCTGACATGCCTGCTGACCGGCGCGCGCCGCGGCAGCGTGGAGGCGCTGCGCTGGGCGGATGTGGACTGGGAGAAAAAGATGCTGCTGTTCGGCGTGGCGAAGGGAGGCCGGCCGTATATCGTGCCGGCGGCTGATCGGCTGCTCGTGCTGCTCAGGGAATACCGAGAAAAGGAAGCCCCACCGAGCGAGTGGGTATTCCCTTCGCGCGCACGGCCGGATCAGCACCTGAAAAAAGTGCGGGATGACAAGCGGGGTCTGCTCAGCCCTCACCATCTGCGGCATACTTATCGAACGACGCTCGCGCAATTGGGAGTCGGGACCGATCAAGCCCGGATGCTCATGGGGCATTCGTTGGGCGGCGACGTGAGCCGCGACTATATCACGGCGGCGCTCGTGGTGGAAAGCCTGAGGCCGCTGTCCAATGCCGTAGCGGACAGATACGCGGAGGTGATCGGATGGGAAGCATAATCGAGCGGCTGGACAAACAAGCGCTGGCTCGCATGGAGGCATCGACAGCGCGCTACATGACCGAATGGGTACCGGCGGTCGAACGTTACGGGAATCGATCCCCCGTGATGGATGGGCGGTTGTTCGGCGACTTGGCGGCGCATGAATTCAGCGGGCTGTTGGGGGCGGGCCTGGACGTGAGCCGTTCAATGGAGGAATTCGAGACTTTCGCGCGCGGTGACGCGCCGCAATTATTGTGCGCGCGCCTGGCGGCGATGCCATTCATCGGTCCGCAGATGATGGAAGAGTTGGAACAAGGGCTGATCTTTTTTTTGTCGGGTATGAACCCGTGGACGGATATACCTGAGTCTGAGCGCGATCAACACTATCATGTAGGCGCGCCCGTAGGGGAGGCGCTGAGCCACACGGCGCTCGAATGGCGCGCGCGGGCTCTGGAAAGAGTCGCGGAGGGCACGCTGCCGGAAGCAGATGAACCGAAGCCCGAGGCCGCGGCGCCGATGCCTGAAGATGAACTGGTGATCTACCGCCTGAATCTGCTGAAGGCGTATCGGGATGCGACCGGCGCGAGTGAATACGCGATCTACAACGCGGCACAACACTCTTGCCACAAGCCTGAATTCTTGGCGTGGAAGGGGGGCAAGCTGCCCGCGAAGTCCCAAACAGCGCAAAGCCTGGAACGATTCCTTGAATCGAAGGCTGAACCCGAGCCGCGCCCGAAGAAATCTACCGATCTACCACGGTAGAAACATTCTTCTTCCCTATTGTTTTCTGCCGTAGGGCATGCCGCACACTGCGGGCATGCAGGTACTTACGGCGACAATCGACCAATGTCAGGCGCGCTGGGTGACGGATCGTGAGTTAGGGCGCATCATCGGTATCGCGGCCCAGACACTCCGAAATTGGCGCGTGCTCGACGCCCGCGACGGGCGGCGGCGAGGCGGGCTGGTCTATCGGCGCTTCGGCGATTCCGTAAGATATTGGCTTGATCCAGCGCTGCTTGAGGGGCGCCCGTGACGGCCGCGGCGATCGCCGCCGCGCTGGGCGGCGCGCGGAAGATCCGGAGCGGGTGGCAAGCGCGATGTCCGGCGCATGCGGATCGTAACCCATCATTGAGCGTGACTGACGCTCATGACCGAGTGCTCGTGTACTGTCACGCAGGCTGCCCGCAGGCGGCTGTGATCGAGGCGTTGCGCGAGCGCGGGCTGTGGCCGGCGCGCGAGCGGCGAGACAACGGCACGGCCGGCGGCGGCGAATGGATCACCTGGCGCGACGACATCCGTTATCCGACGGGCTGGGGGCGCATCGTGCGGGAGTACGTCTACCGCGATGCGACGGGCCGGGAGGCATTCAGCACATTTCGACTGAACCCGAAGGACTTCCGCATCGGTCATCGGGATACGGCCGGGAAGTGGACATGGAAGCAACCGGCTGCTTTGCTCCCCTATCACCTGCCCGAGCTGATCGCCGCGCCGATGGTCTGCATCGCCGAGGGCGAGCGGGATGTAGAAGCGCTACGCGAGTGGGGCTTCGCCGCGACGTGTAACCCCGGCGGCGCGGGCAAATGGCGGGCCGAATGGGGGCCGCTGTTCAGGGGCAAGACCGTGCTCATATTACCGGACGATGACGAGCCCGGCGTGCGCCACGCGCGGCAGGTAGCGGAGGCGCTGCTGCCCTATGCGGCACGCCTGGGAATCGTCCGGCTGCCGGGCGTGAAGGATGCAAGTGAGTGGTTCGAACGGGGGCATGGCGAGGTTGAGATGTGCCGGTGGATCGACGCGGCGCTGGCGCCGTGGGAGGTGGAGCATGCAGCGTGAGGCGCCGGCGGTGATGGCGATTCGGTCCGTCGAGGATATCGAGGCCGCCTTCGGCGCGCCGACGCGCCCGGAGCGTAAGTTTAGGCCCGAGGCCGTGCGCACGCCCGAGCAGGCGCTGGGCGCGCTCAACTGTTTGCCTGTGTGGGACGGGCGTATCATTTGGGCCAGCTTTTCACGCCGCGGGAATACTCTCACTGGCACTACCAGTGACGGCGAGCAGGTACGGTTCGACGTTGACAAGCTAACGCGGTTCGCGCATGCGCAGAGCCGCATCTTGGATGCGCTGGGCGTAGGGATTCGCTCCCCGCGGCGCGGGCAGATCGGCGAAACGTGGCTTGTGGCCGCAGAGCTGATGATGCGGGCTGTATCCGATACGGTGGATGCCGGGGCGCCTGAAGATGATCTCCGGGCCGATCTGGTGCGCTGCTGGCGACTGGCCGGCGAGCCGCAGACTGATCGTGAGCGGCTGGCGGGCTTACTCTGGGTGCTGAAGTATTACCGGCGGGAGCCTTATCCAGAGGCGGCGCCGGCGGCGGTGTTCCTGTACGCCGGCGAGGTCTGCACATACCTGCCCGTGCTCCGCGAGTGGTTGAGCACGCCAGCGGGCGGGAACCGGCGCCTGACGCTACCCGTGCTCCGCGAACAAGCTGGGCTGATCGGCCTGAAGCCGCGCGAGGTGGACGTTGAGGGCGAGCAGGGGCGCCTGAATCTGACCCTGTGGACTGGACCGGCGGAGGCACTGGGGGATGAGTAGCGTTCCCGGAATTACCGGAATTACTTTCACTGTAAGTCACGTTTGGAACTACTTGCTATCCCCTATACTTACGTAACTACTTATAGGGGGAAGGAATGTTGTTCCAAACGCGACATAGTGCCCGAGTAATCCCGGTAATTCCGGGACAACGGAAAGAGGATGAGATGAGCACTTCGAGCGTTTTGCTTTTCACGCGCGACGGATGGCGCGAGATGGACGATCCGGCGCCGTTCATCGGCATGGAGGATTTAGGCGACCGGATGGCGCGGGCGGGCTTCGAGCCTTCGATGGATGAGTACGACGTGCCCGGACTGAATCTGTTCATCTGGCGGCGCCTTGAGCCCGCGCCGCAGTACTACGTTGAGATCGCAGATAGCGCGGGCTGCTTGCTGGAGTTCTACGTCACGGACGGTCCCGCACTGCTCGACATCCTGCCGCGCGTGGCGGCGCTGGTGCGCGACTTGAGGCTGATCGAGGTGGACACTTCGAGCCTGCTGTGTGATCTGCATACGCTCGCGGTTTCGCGGCTGGAGAGACGCCGATGAGCCGCCGCCTAAGGATTTTTTGGCGCCTTCGCGGGGGGGTGGGCCGATTGCACAACCTCGCTAGCGACAAGCCTCAAAATGTGGTTGGTTTGACACATTACTGTGGTAATCTGGACACAGCCAATGCTTGACCGCCTCCGAAACGCCTGGCGCACGTTGACCGCGCCGCCGACCGCGGCCCGTGGCGTCCAGTGGGCCGCCGCCTCGCCGGTTTCGCGCCTCAAGGACTGGTCGCCGGCGCCTGGCGCGGCAAACTCGCCGTGGTCGAACCCTTCCATCTTGCGCGCCCGGGCGCAACACGAATTTGCCAACAACCCGCTGGCCCGCCGCGCGGTGGACGCGCTGACCAACGCCTGCTGGGGCGGCTCCGGCGTCACGCCGATGTTCACCGACCGCGGCATTCAACGGCTGTGGGAGGGCTGGACGCGCGGATGCGACGCCTCCGGGCGGTTGGACTGGGTAGGACTGGGTGCCGCGATTCTCCAGACCGTGCTGGTGAGCGGCGAGTGTTTCGTCGTCCTGCGTATGGACGAATCGGCGGCGGGCGTGCCCCTGACGCTTCAGGTTCTCGGACCCGAGTTTCTCGACGAGAGCCGCATAGATGAGCGCACCTTGGCCGGGATTCGGTATGAGGGCTTGCGCCCGGCGGGTTACTGGCTGTTCAAGCAGAACCCGACGTTGAGCGGCGCGAACCTCGAGTCGGTCCACCTTCCGGCGTCTGAGTGCCTGCACGTTTACCGCCCGCTGGGACCCGGCGCTCAGCGCGGGCAATCCCGGCTGGCGCCGGTGCTCATTGCGCTCCGGGAGCTTGATGAGTACCTGCAAGCCGCGTTGGTCCGCAGCAAGACGGGCGCGCTATTCGCGGGCTTCGTGCGCACCGCTGACGGCGGCAACCCGCTATCGCAGAACGGCGCGGTTCCTGGGCTCGAACCCGGCTCGATGGTGAAACTTCAGCCGGGCGAAGACATCGAATTCTCCGAGCCGCCGGCGATTGAGACGGCTTTTGACCCGTTTGTGCGCACGCAAATGCGGCGGATCGCGGCGGGCCTGGGGATTCCGTATGAGTTGCTGAGCGGCGACCTTTCGCAGGTGACGTTCGCCAGCGGCCGCGCGGGGCTGCTCGAGTTTCGCCGGACTGTGGAGGCCGTCCAGTATGGGCTGCTGGTTCCGCTGTTCTGTGAACCGGTGTTGCGGCGCTGGGCCGACCTGGCCCGCCTGGTTGGCGTGCTGCCGCCCGACGCCGATACCACCGTGCGGCGCTGGGTGGCGCCCGAGGTGGAAATGCTCGACCGCCGGGCCGAAGTGTTGACCGACCTGCTCCGGGTGCGAGCGGGCTTTGCTTCACGGTCCGAGATCGTTGGCCGAACGGGCTGGCGCAGCGAGGATGTGGACGCAGAGATTTCGCGCGACAATGCGCGCGCGGATTCGCTGGGGCTGACGTTCGATTCCGACCCGCGCAAGACCACGCAGCAAGGGCAGCCGACGCCGGCCGCGGCTGAAAAGGAGGCGGGGCAATGATTCACAGACCCCCGTGGGGCGGGCCGGACCGATGGGACACGCGCGACCGCTACGACCTGGCGAACGCCTACCGCCTGCTGCGACAGTTACAAAGCGCACTCAACCGTGTGCCCGAGCCCAAACTGGGGCGGTTGGCGGACCTGCGCGACACCTTGGAGAAATTTCATGAAACACGACCTTTTCACCCGAAACGCGACGTTTGAGCCCGCGACGTTCGACGCGGAGCGGAATACGGTTCGCGTCACATTCTCGACGGGCGCGGACGTGCGGCGCCGCGACTTGGAGGGCGAGTTCATCGAGCGGCTGAGCCTTGAGCCCGAGGCGGTGGACCTGACGCATTTTCGCGGCGCGCCCGTCCTGAACAACCACGACCGATTCACGGGCGTTGAGGCTGTTCTGGGCATCGTCGAGGATGCCACCGTGGACGGGGCGCGCGGCGAGGCCGTGGTGCGGTTCGGCGCACGGCCGGAGATTGCCGGCGTGGTGAGTGACATTCGCGCGGGCGTGATTCGTTCGGTTTCCGTGGGCTACACCGTCGAGGCCTGGCGCGAGGCGCGCGCAAACGGCGACCGCGTGAAGACCGCGACGAAGTGGGCTCCGCGGGAGTTGTCATTCGTCGCGCTGGGAGCCGATCCCGGCGCGCAAGTTCGATCTTCAGGAGGTTCCGCGATGGAACAGAATCAGACAAGCGACCTGCGAGCGCAGGCGCGCACCATTGCCGCGGCGCTGGCGCTGCCCGAAACGACGGCCGATGAGTTGGCAACGCGGCACGAGACCATCACGGCGATTCGCGAGGAGTTGATCCGCGCGGCCGCCGCCCGGCAGCCCGCGATTGACAGTCGCGCGCCGCATGCGGCCGTCACGCGCGACCGCACGGACGGGCTCATTCAGCGCATGGCGGACGGGCTCTTTTCGCGCGTGAGTCCGGCGCACAAGCCCGAGGCGGGCCGCGAGTTCGCCTACTTCACGCTGACCGACTTCGCGCGGCGCATCCTGAGCGAGCGAGGCTTGAGCACGCTGGGCAGCGGGCCGGATCTGCTCCATCGGGCGCTGCACTCCACGAGCGATTTTTCCGCACTGCTCGCCGAAGCGTTCAACAAGGCCCTTTTCGCCTTGCGCGCGGCGCCTGCGCCGATCACTCAGGTTTTCCGGCGCACGACGATGAACGACTTCCGTTCGCGCCACGTCCTCGAGGTGAGCGACGGGCCGGCGCTGGCGAAGGTGGGCGAGACCGGAGAGATCACCTACGGCACGCTCGAGGCCCGCGAGTTGGCGAGCTACCGGCTGGACTCCTACGCCCGCGCCTTCGTGCTTTCGTTCCAGACGCTCACGAATGACGACACAGGCGCGCTGGGTGACATCGCCGCGAAGATGACTCGCGGCGCGCGCGCGTGGTTCAACGGCTTCCTGGCCGATACCATCATTGCGAACCCTTCGCTGAGCGACAACAAGGCCGTCTTTCACAGCGATCACAACAACCTGGCGGCGAGTGGCGCCGCGCCGAGCGACAACACGATTTCCGCTGCCAAGCTGGCGATTCGGAAACAAGTAGACGCGAACGGTAACCCGATTGGCGCCGCGCCGCGGTTCATCCTGGCCGGGGCCGCTTCCGAAGTCACCATTGACAAGCTGCTCGCCACGCTGTATCCGACTTCGAGCACGGACGCCGAGACTGCCGCGCGCGGGCTGGTTCCGCTGATCGAGCCGCGATTCGACTTGAAGAATCACGCGGCGTGGTATGTGCTCTGCGATCCATCCGAGGCCGCAGTTTTCGAGTATGCCGAGCTCCAGGGCTACGAAGGCCCGCGCGTGGAGTCGCGGCAGGGCTTCGACGTGCTGGGTGTGGAGTTCCGCGTTGTGTGGCACCTGGGCGCCGGCGCGGTGGACCATCGCGGCGGGTTCAAGAATCCGGGGGCTTGAGCATGACATTGGAAGAGCTGCAAGCCAAGCGGGACGAGGTGCTGCGCTCGCTGGGCGTCGTGCGAGTCCAGTACGGCGAGCGGAGCGTTGAGTTCGCGCGCCAATCGGACGTGCTCTCCGCGATTGACCGCGAGATAGCGCGGCTGCAATCGCCGCAGAGTCGAGTGTTCACAATTCAATCAAGTAGAGGTCTCTCATGAAGAACTACATTCAGCCCGGCAAAACAATTCCCGTCACGGCGCCGGCCGCCGTGACATCGGGCGATCTGGTGATTGTGGGCGCAATTATCGGCGTGGCCGCCCACGACGCCGCCCAAGACGCGGTGGTTGAAATCAGCACGGAGGGCGTGTTCGATCTCCCGAAGGTCTCAACAGACGACGTGGCCGCGGGCGATCTGCTGTACTACGTGGCCGCCACGAAGAACCTGACGAAAACCGCCGGCACGGGCAGCAAGCCCCTGGCAGGCGTCGCGGTGACCGCGGCCGGCAGCGGCGTTGCTACTGTCCGCTGCAAGCTGGGCGTGCATGGGCTCACGGGGCCGGCGGCGTAACAACGACCTTCGGCTTCGGCCGGAGCGGGGGGTGGCGCTCAAAACTCAATTCCGGTGGCTGGCCGCCGCCCCCCGAAGATTTTGGTCTGCTGCGCGGCTACTCCTTGCCGCGCGGCGGAGGGGCCGGGCTTTCCCTCCTTTCGTCCCGGCGGGCCGCCTCCCCCCCTCTGCGCGCCCCCTCCGCGCGCATCGACGGCGGCACTTGACGGGGCGTGGCTGCGGCGATGCCGCGCCCCGCTTTTTTCTGACATGGCACGAGTAGTGAGTATCGAGCGCAAGATGACGAAGGCCGAAGCCGACCGGCGCAAGGCCGTAGCGTTGGCCGAATTGCGCGAGCTGGAACTGCGCCAGAAGCGCGGCGAGCTGCTGGCGGTAGCGGACGTGCGCCGAGAGTGGGCCGAAGGTTACGCAGCGCTCCGGGACCGTATTCTCGCACTGCCCGACCGTCTGGCGGCGCGGCTGGCGGGGCGCGGCGAGCAAGAGGTGCGCCTGCTGCTGCGCGATGAGCTGGAAGAGTGCCTGCGAGGCTTGCATGCCGACGGCTGACCTGGAGGCCCGCGAGCGGGCGCGGCAGGTGCGCCGGGAGGCGCTGGAGGCGCTGCTGCCGCCGCCGCGTTTGACCGTGAGCGATTGGGCCGACCGCTACCGCATCCTGGACAACACTTCCCCCGAGCCGGGCCCGTGGCGCACGGATCGGACGCCCTTCCTGCGCGAGATCATGGATTCGCTTTCCCCGGCCGCGCCGTGCGAGCGCGTGGTCTTCATGAAGGCCGCGCAGGTGGGCGGAACCGAGGTTCTGCTCAACGCTTGCGGCTACCTCATGGCCTACGCTCCGGCGCCCGTGCTGATGGTTCAGCCATCCGTGGAGATGGCGAAACGCTTCAGTAAGCAACGGCTGGATGCGCTGATCGATACGACGCCGGCGCTGCGCGGCAAGGTGAAAGATCCGCGCAGCCGCGATTCGGGCAATACGATCCTGATGAAAGAATTCGCCGGCGGCGTGCTGATCCTGACCGGCGCGAATTCCGCCGTGGGCCTGCGCAGCTTGCCGGCGAAGTACGTCCTGGCCGATGAGCTGGACGGCTGGCCGGCGGACGCCGATGGTGAGGGCGATCCCTTCACGCTGGCCGTCAAGCGGACCGCCGCGTTCGGCACGCAGCGGAAGATCCTGGCGGTTTCGACGCCCACGATTGAAGGCGCGAGCCGGATTGAGGCGCTGTACCGGCAGAGCGATCAGCGGCGCTTCTTTGTGCCCTGCCTGCGCTGCGGGCAGATGCAGACGTTGGTATGGGGCAACGTGAAATGGGACGAAGGCCGGCCGGAGACGGCGCGGTATCAGTGCGAGGCCTGCCAGTGCCGCATCCCGAATCACGAGAAGACGGAAATGCTCGTGCGCGGCGAGTGGCGCCCGACTGCGAAGGGCGACGGCCGCACGCGCGGCTATGCGATTTCCGCGCTGTATGCGCCCGTGGGCTGGCCGGGCTTCCTGGAGCTGGCCTGCGAGTGGTGCGAGGCGTCAAAGAGCCGCGAGACGCTGCAAGTGTTCATCAACACCGTGTTGGGCGAGACCTGGCGCGATGAGGCCGCGGTCCCGCTGGATGCGGACCTGCTCTATGCGCGCCGCGAGCCGTTCGCGGCCGAGGCGCCTGCGGGCGTCTGTCTGATTAACGCCGGCGCGGACGTGCAAGGCGACCGGATCGAGGTGGAGATTGTCGGCTGGGGGGAGGGCGAGGAAAGCTGGAGTCTGGCTTACCACGTCCTGTACGGCGATACCGGACAGCCCGAAGTCTGGAGCGACCTGGACCGGCTGCTCGCGCGGCAGTGGCGCCACGAAAGCGGACTCATGCTGCCGGTGAGCGCGGCGTGCATTGACGCGGGCCACGAAACGGCAATCGTGATCGAGTTCTGCGCTTCACGGCGCACGCGGCGCGTGTACCCGATCAAGGGGCAGGCGGGATTCGGCAAGCCGATCTGGCCGCGCAAGGCCGCCACGGGCGGGCGGCATCGCGGCGAGCTGTTCATGCTGGGCGTGGATTCGGCGAAAGAGAAGGTCTACTCGCGGCTGCGCGTGGAGCGGCCGGGGCCGGGCTATTGCCACTTCCCGCTGGGCCGCGAGCGCGACTGGTTCGACATGCTCACGTCAGAGCGCATCGTTTTCGAGCGCGGCGAGCGAAGGTTTGCGAAGCCGGCCGGGGCGCGCAACGAGGCGTTGGACTGCCGGGCCTACGCAACGGCTGCGCTGCATGCGCTCTACATGAGCGGCTTCAAGCTGGCCGAGCACGTCGCGGCGTTTCGGGCGCATGGCGCGGCGGCGCCGCCTGCGGCTGGCTACCAAGTGGCGCGGAGCAGTTTCATTACCGGGAGGTGACCATGTGGATTCGGCTGATTCGTCTTCGACCCTGGCTGACGCGCGCGCAAGCGCGGCAGGCACAGGAGCGCCGCCGGTGGCTTGTGGTGCGTTCCCCGTGGCTGGAGCGGCGCCATGACTGGCTGCAATGACCAAGTACCGGTCTACGACCCGGACGGGCATTTGCTATTTCACGCTGAAACCTGGTGCGTGCTGCGCTGTGGCAACCTGCGGCTGATTCGCAGCCGCAAGGGGCATGTCAGGCGGGCCTACGTCAAGGCCGATGCCCCCACGCCCTGGTTGGAGCGGCTGCTGGCTACCGGGCGCGGGAGCCGCTTGGGTTGGTGTGTCTGGCAGCGATTGGACGACGGTCACAAGGTGCGGGCGCTGCGAGGGGTGCGGGGCAGCAGGTAGCGACTGCGGCGCAGGCGTGCGGCAGTATCTCCCAGAGTATCCCCCGGCATTTTAGCCCCTGCCTGCAACTTATTGAAAAGATTTGGTGAGCCGGGCGGGGCTCGAACCCGCGACCACCTGATTAAAAGTCAGGTGCTCTACCACCTGAGCTACCGGCCCAACTTGTGCTGCGAAATGGTGGGAACTACACCGAGTTTACCATGGGCGTCCGCGCGGCAGCCCCGGACTTTCTGCCTATGCTGAGGGAATAGACTGAATGCAGAGCCGCAATCATCCCCGGCGCTGCGGCCGATTGAGTGCAACCCGCGAGTGAGCGATCGAGAAGCAGCCGGCCTCCGAGAACCCGTGGCTTCCTGGGAACTCGAATTCATCGGCCGGGACCACTTTGTCGTCGCGCTGTACCGGCCGCTTGGCATGCTGCTCGAACGCCGCTCCCGCGCCCTTGGCTTTCCCGGCTACAGGGCCGTCAGACACTACGATGACGCCGGGCGCCTGGTGGCCGAGGAGCATACGGGCGAGTCTCCAGCGGCACTCGAGTCCCACTACGACGAGCACGGAAGGCTGGCGCGAGTCGATCAACTGAATGCGCGCGGCCTCAAGCCGGCCGTCGAGTTCTACGCCTGTCACGACGACGGTACGCGCACACACACCCAGTGCATCGACCCGCCGCTTCGGGACCAAAACCTCGGCGTTCTTTTGGAAAACTCACTTCATTTCCGACGCCGTCCGCATCCCTACAATCCGCGACAGTCGCAATCCGCCTGTCAAAAGGGTCTTCTACGATATCGATAATCGCGTGATCCAACGCGTTTTTCCGCGCTGCGACGACGCCTGCCGCCTCATTGAAGGAGGGGAAGCAGACCTCGACGGGAGCCTGCGCGCCGGCATGCGCAACCGGCGCTGCTACGACGCCTCAGGCCGCCGCATCGAGGCCGAATTCCGCTGCGGCGCGTTTGGCGGCGAGCGAAAGACGATGAAATACAACGCACTTGGGGATCCGGCGGAGGAGCGACTCGAGCCCCTCGCCGCGGAAATCGAGCCGTTCGGGCAAACTTGTTGGTTAACCCGCTACAGCTCCGTACGACGCGCACGGGAACTGGACTCTCCGCAGCATCGGGACATGCAGCTTCGACGGCAGCATAGTGCGCCACACCGAACAGTTATGGCGCACCCTGCCTTATTTCAAGCTGTAGCCAACTACTTCTTCGGCGCACCCGCAGGCCGGCCCGTCGGCGAGACCCATCCCGGCGGCGGCGCATATTCCGGACGTGTGCTCTCCCGGTCGGCCGTCGGGAAGTCGGCCGGGACTTTCTGCGTCACCTTCCCCGTCGCCGCCCACTCCGTCCCGCGCTGGTACGTCACCATGAACCCCACGCAATTCAACGCCGCGATGTCGTGTCCCAGAACGGTGTGGAACACGCGGCCCTTGCCGTATTTCAGCGCCATCAGGATCGGCTCGTCGCGGTTAGTCCCCCGATTGCTGGCGTCCGAGTACGCGGTTGACAGCACCGTCATGTTCTCTCCAGGACCCCGCAACGTCGCGTACAACTCGTCTGCGACATGCATCCACTCCACCGGCAATCCCTTCGTCACCGGATGATCGGTGACGCGATTGACGATCTTGAACGGACGCCGCGCGCCATGACTCCCCGCGCGCCCCGGCGAGGGGTCGCTCACCAGCTTGCCGTCCTTGTAGTACCACATCGGTCCCGACTTCTCGTCGCGCCCGCGCCAGCCCCCGATGCCGATCATCAGGTTGTACTCGCGCCAGTTCGGAAACGCATTGTCCGCCGCATGCACCGACACCAGGCCCCCGCCCTCGCGCATGTATTTCTCGAACGAGTCCTTCAACTCCTGCGGCCAGCGCTCGTCGGGCACGTCGTAGTTGGAGACCACGACCCTGTACTGTTTGAAATCCGGCCTGAACTTGCTGAAGTCCGACCCCGCCGGCGGCGCGGTTACCACCTCCACCTCGAACAGCCCCGTATCGTCGAGCATCTTTTTCAGGTACGGCGTGGTCTGCTCCCACGCGTGATACGGCCCGCCCTGCTCGCCATCGAGCAGCATCACCTTGATCGGCTTCGCGCCCCACGCCGGCGCCAGCAGGATCAACGCGCAGAGGATTCCAAGGATCGGTCGCTTCATTTTGGTATGACTCCTGTTGACACCGATTCTATCCCCTCCCCGCCGCCGCTGCGGCGCCCCTCGCTACAATCGACTTCGTGACTCCAGGTCAGATCACCGCCGCCGGCGCCGCGCGCCTCGCCGCCCGCATGCCTCCGGCCTGCGCCAACAACTTCTATCGCGCCGCCCAGGGCGTGCTCGTCTCCTCCATCGGCATCGGCACGTATCTCGGGCGCGCCGACGAGGCGACCAGCGAGTCCTACGTCAAGTCCATCCGCGACGCCGTCCGCGGCGGCATCAACGTGATCGACACCGCGATCAACTACCGCCACACGCTCTCCGAGCGCAATGTCGGCCAGGCTCTTCAGCTTCTCTTCACAGCGGGCGAAGCCGCGCGCGACGAGCTGCTCGTCTGCACCAAGGCCGGCTTCCTCACGCCCGGCCACATTCCGTCCGGCGTCATCACCGAGCAGGATGTCGCTGGCGGCGTGCACTGCATCCACCCCGGCTTCCTCGCCGACCAGATTGACCGCAGCCGCGCGCACCTCGGCCTCGAAACCATCGACGTATTCTACGTGCACAACCCCGAGACACAGCTCGAGCACATCTCGCGGCCTGTTTTCGAGGACCGCCTCCGTGCGGCATTTCACGGCCTCGAGCAGATGGCGGCGCAAGGCAGGATCGCCTGCTACGGCGCCGCCACCTGGAACGGCTTTCGCCTGAAGCCGGATGACCCGCGCGGGTTGAGCCTCCGCCGCATCGTCGAGATCGCGCGCGAGGCGGGCGGCGAAGACCACCGCTTCCGCTACGTGCAGTTGCCCGTCAACCTCGCCATGCCCGAGGCCTTCACCAGACCTCACGAGAACAACGGCGCCGAGCCCGCAAGTTTTCTCGAAGTCGCCGCGCGCCTCGGAGTCACCGTGGTCGCGAGCGCCGCAATCCTTCAGGCCCGCCTCGCCACCGGCCTCCCCGACGAGCTCCGCTCCCGCTGGCCCGAAGCGCGCACCGAGGCGCAGTTCGCCATCCAGTTCGCGCGCTCCACGCCCGGCGTCACCACCGCGCTGATCGGTATGAGCAAGCCCGAGCATGTTGCCGAGAACCTCGGAGTCCGCGGCTTTCCGCCCGCGCCGCTCGAGGAGTATCTCGCCCTCTTCCGCCGGGAGCCGTAGCGTGACGTCCTGTTCGCTGCCGTTCGACGAGGGATTCACCGCCGCGCTCGAAGTCCTGCCCGATCGCCCCGCGGTCTTCCTCATCTGGCCGCGCGCAGGCGATCGTCCTTACCTCGGGCGCACCGGCGTACTCCGCCGCCGCCTGCGCCGGCTGCTCGGCGACCGCGCCGCCGGTTCGCGCCTGCTCGACCTGCGTCCGGTGGCCGGCCGCGTCGAGTATTGGTTCACGCCCTCGCGCCTCGCCGCATCGCTGCTTCAGTACGAGCTCGCGCGCCGCCACTTCCCCGGCGAGTACGGGCGCATGTTGAAGCTGCGCGCGCCCGCGCTCGTCAAGGTGATCCTCTCGAATGAATTCCCCCGCACCACGGTCACCACGCGGCTCAGCGGCAGCGCCGCGGTCCACTTCGGACCCTTCCGCACCCGCGCCGCCGCCGAGCGCTTCGAGCAGGAAGCGCTCGACCTCTTCCAGGTTCGCCGCTGCCAGGAGGACCTCATCCCTGCGCCCGATCACCCCGGCTGCATCTACGGCGAAATGATGCGCTGCCTCCGCCCCTGCCAGCAGGTTGTCTCCGCGGAAGAGTACCGCAGCGAAGCCCAGCGCCTGGTCAACTTTCTGGAAACCCGCGGCGCCTCGATGCTCGAAGCCGTGGCCCATGCCCGCGACCGCTTCAGCCATGAAATGGACTTCGAGGAGGCCGCGCGCCAGCACCAGCGCTACCAGCGCATCGAGCAGGTGCTTCGCCTGTGCGACGACCTCGCCGCCGCGCTGCCGTCGCTCAATGGCGTCGCCGTCCTGCCAAGCGCTGAAGAGGGCTGCGTCGCGCTGCGCTTCCTGCTCGCGGGCGCGTGGCTGCCGCAGATCGAGTTCAGCGTCGCGCCTGCCGCCGGCCCCATGGTCCCTCTCGACCGCCGCCTCCGCGAGATCGTCTCCTCGCTCGAACCGCCGCGCCTCACTCTCAAGGAGCGCCAGGAGCACCTCGCGCTGCTCACGCGCTGGTTCTTCTCCTCCTGGCGCGATGGCGAATGGCTGGCCTTTGACTCCCCCGAGCACATCCCCTACCGCCGGCTTGTCCGCGCCATCTCCACCACGGCTCGGGCGTCATAATCACCACATGTGGATTGTGTTCCTGCTGCTGGCCGCCTCCGCCGCCCAGAGCCGGCGCCCAATCTCCCGCAATCCGGTGAACGTGGCGGTGGTTGGTGCTCCGCCAGGTGAGTAGCTGGTGGTCTCTAACAAGAGTGCCAGATGTATCCTGTTCCTCAGGCAGTGAGCCGGAATAGAGATCCTTGCCTTTGACAGGCGGCGAATTCAGGGTGACAAGCGATGAAGCGCCCACGATGCGGGCTGTTGAACACCGAGACGGCGCAGCGCTGCGATTGCGGATACGATTTCGAGTCGCAGACGATCCAGAAAGCGTATTTCAAGCAGGAACTTCCCCGAGAGATCAGGACTTACATGATTGTTCTTGTCATCCTCAACCTGCTTGCCGGCATCGGCGTGCTTGCGAGCGGCGATGTTGAGACGCTCGTAGGCGCAGTCGTTTGGTCGGGCCTCGTCTGGGCACTGTACGCTCAACTCGTTCGGAAGAAGAACTGGGCCCGGCTCACGCTCGTGTTTTTCACCTTTCCATTCGGGCTCTTGTTGGGGCTTTCCCAAGAGGCGAAACTCTACTGTCTCCAAAAGTGAGATTTCTGATTGAGCTGGCGAAGCTGCAATCGCATCGAGCACTGATCAGCGCCACGAAATCCTCCCTGATCGCGCGCGATCACTCGAACAGCGCCAGCACATTCTCCGTCGGCGTATTCGCCTGCAAATTGTGGCACGGCGCGACGATGTAGCCTTTCGCTTCCCGGAAGATCTCCAGGTTCTCGCGCACCTCGCGCCGCACGTCGTCCGGCGTGCCGAACGGCAGCGTCCGCTGATTATCCACAGCGCCGTGAAACACGATCCGGCGGCCGAATTCGCGCGCCAGCGACTCCCGGTCCATGCCCTTGCACCGCCACTGCACCGGGTTCAGCAGGTCGATCCCTGTCTCGATCAGCTCCCCGAGCAGAGGCCGTATCGCGCCGTCGTCGTGGTGAAACACGTTCACGCCATAGGAGTGCACCATCTCGATCATGCGCGCCATGCGCGGCTTCAAAAACCGGCGGAACAGCCGCGGGCTCATCAGCAGCGTGTCCTGCATGCCGAGGTCTTCGGCGACGTAGCAGAACATCAGCCTGTCGCCCACTTCATCCAGAATCCGCTTCGTCAGCGACAGGTCGTGTTCCAGGATCCGCTCCAGAATCGCGTCCGCAATGTCCGGATTCATCACCAGGTCTTCGAGTGACCGCTCCATCCCGCGCAGGCGGCAATACAGGTAAAACAACTCGCATCCGCCCGCCAGCACCGGATAGTCCCGCCACTCGTCGCACTGCGCCTTCAACCCTGAGAGGTCCCACTCATGCGGGTCCGGCCAATCGAAAAGCTCCACGTCCCGTACGCTCTCCGCGCCGGCGAGCGGATACTCCACTGCTTCCTCGTAATACCCAAGCCCGTCTCCGTAAGGAATCCGCCGCGTCCCGATATGCCACACGCTGAAATGCGACTGCAAATGCCAGGTCGATTCCGTCGCCCGCGGATGCCGCGGTGCAAGATGAATCAGCTTGTCCACCCGCAGCCGCTCCCAGAGCGCGCGGTCGCTCGCGCAGCCCAACTCGCGCTTGAGCCGCGACGTGATCTCGCCGGCGCCCCAGTAATCGCGCGGCGCGCGGTCCACCCGCTCCCCGCGCATCACCCGCTCCCAGCGCTCCCGCGGCGTCATCGCAGCGGCAACCTCACCGGTCTGCCCTCCGTCTTCGAAATCTCCCCGGCGATGCAGATCTCGTGCGTCTTCACCGTGTCGGCGATGTTGCAGTGCGACTCTGTCCCGCTGCGCACGCACTCAATAAAGTGCGCGATCTGGGAAATGAACGGATGGTGCGCTACCGCGCCGCTGTCGGGTAGAACCGTCGGGATCGCGGCCCATCCAGTCTGCCCCGGCCAGATCTTCGTGAACAGGCGGTTGTCACGAATCGTGCCCCGGTTGCCCAGCAGCGCGATCGGGAACATATAGGGCGCCATGTACTCAATCGACGTCGCCACTTTCCCCATCGTGCCATCGGCGAACTTCACCAGGATCACGCTGTTCGGCTCGTACTCGTAGTTGAGCGGATTCCCCTGGCTGGAATTGGCGTAGCCGAAGACTTCAACCGCCTCGCGCCGCACGAACCACCGCAGCGCGTCCACCGCGTGACACCCGGCGGTCAGCAGCGCAGTGCCGCCGAACGCGCGCTGCCGCAGCCACGGGTAAAGGCGCAGGTCGCTGGTGATTCCGTGCAGGTAGTCCACCTCGCCGTAAAACACGTCGCCGATCAGCCCTCCGTCGAGAATCGCCCGGATCGTCCTGAACAGCGGATTCCACCGCAACACGAAGCCAACCACGCTGCGCACGTTGTGCTCGCGCACGGCGGCGTCCAGCTTCCGCAGCCCGGGGAGATCCAATGCCACCGGTTTCTCCACCACAACGTGCTTGCCCGCCTGCGCGCACGCCACGCCCTGCTCGACATGAAGGTGATGCGGAGTGCAGATCGAAACCACGTGGATGTCATCCGCCTTCAGCAGCTCATCCAGGTTCGTGTACGCCCTGCAATTCTCGAGCATGTGCGCGCGCGCCTTGGCCTCCGCCCGCGCCCGCTCGCGGCTGAGAATGGCGCGAACCTCCGTTTGCAGATTCGCCTGGTACGCCCGGATGTGCTCCCCCGAAACATCCCCCGTCCCCAGGATCGCCGCGCCCAGTTTCTCGTTCATCGCTCCTCCTTACCTACCAAGAGTAAAATACCCGTAACGCCATGAACGGCTGCCAGCGCATCAGCGCCGCCCTGCGCGGCGAGCCGCCCGACACCACGCCCATCATGCTCCACAACTTCATGATGGCCGCGCGGGAGGCCGGAGTCTCCATGGGCGCCTACCGCCGCGACCCCGCCGCCATCGCCCGCTGCTTCATCGAAGCCGTGGAGAAGTACGAATACGATGGCATCGTCGTCGACGTCGACACCGCCACGCTCGCCGGAGCCGTCGGCGTTCCCGTCCTTCAACCAGAAGACGAGCCCGCCATCTGCCATGGCCGCCTGCTTGATTCGCTCGAGGAGGCGCGCCGCCTGGCGCCCCCGGACGTCTCCCGCTACGAGGGCATCCAGGTCTGGCTCGAAGCTGTCCGCATCCTCAAGCGTTATTGCGGAGACGAAATCTACCTCCGCGGCAACTGCGACCAGGCGCCGTTCGCCCTCGCCTGCATGATGCGCGGCAGCGCCGACTGGATGATGGACATCATGGACCCCGCCAACCTCGAGGACGCCTTCCGCCTGCTCGATTTCGCCTGCGAGGCCACGCTCCAGTTCATCCGCCTCATGACCGCCACCGGCGCGCACATGGTCTCCAACGGCGACTCCTCCGCCGGCCCCAGCCTCGTCCCGCCGCGCGTCTACCGCGAATTCGCGTTGCCGTTCGAAAAGCAAATCGCCGCCGAAGCGCACGCCCTCGGCCTACCCTACATGATCCACATCTGCGGCAAGACCGAGCCGATCCTTGAAGACATGATCGCCTCGAGCGCCGACGCGCTCGAAATCGACTACAAGACCGATGTGCGCCGCGCCCGCGAAATCATCGCCGGACGCGCCGTCTTCACGGGCAACATCGACCCCAGCGGGGTCCTCGCCCTCGGCTCGCCGCGAGAAGTGGAGAGCAAAACGCGCGAGCTACTCGACGTGTTCAAAGAAGAGCCCCGCTTCATCCTCAACGCCGGCTGCGCCATCCCCGCGTCCACGCCGCCGGAGAACCTCCGCGCCATGATCCGCGCGGCAAGAACCTACGGATAGGAGAAGACTGTGTCATCGACCCCCGACCTCAACCGCCGCCAACTCCTCGAAGCCGCCATCGCCGCGCCGTTGATCGTTCCCGCCTCCGCGCTCGGCCGCGGCGGCCAGCCCGCGCCGAGCGACCGCATCAACCTCGGCATCATCGGGGTCAACGGGATGGGCCGCAGCAACCTCGCCAACTGCGCCAAGTACCCCGACGTCGTCGTCACCGCCATCTGCGACGTGTCAAAGGAGCGCCGCGACAAGGCGATCGAGCTCCACAAGAACACCGCCACCGGACACAATGACTACCGGGAGCTGCTTGCGCGCAAGGACGTCGACGGCGTGATCATCGCCTCGACGCCGCACTGGCACGCCCTGATGGCCATCGACGCCGTGAAGGCCGGCAAGGACATCTACCTCCAAAAGCCCATGACGCTCTACCCGGCGGAAACCCTCGCCGTCAGAGACGCCGTCAACCGCTACAAGCGCATCAGCCAGATCGGCACTCAGATCCACGCCGGCGCCAATTACCGCCGCGTCGTCGAGTGGATCCGTTCCGGCAGGCTCGGCAAGATCAGCGTCGTCCGCACATTCAACGTTATGAATCAGGGCCCGAACGGCATCGGCCGCGCGCCCAAGCAGGACCCGC
This sequence comes from uncultured Solibacteraceae bacterium, assembly GCA_964472745.1. Taxonomy (GTDB): domain Bacteria; phylum Acidobacteriota; class Terriglobia; order Bryobacterales; family Bryobacteraceae; genus CAYYNC01. Next base: position 10,423 of record CAYYNC010000069.1, on the reverse strand, counting down.
CGCCCGGCGTTGACTGGAACATGTGGCTCGGACCCGGCCCCTCGCGCCCCTTCAATTCACTGCTCTTCGCCGACAGCTACTATCACTGCTCGTTCTGGGACTACACCCGCGGCTGGACCCCCGGCATGGCGCCGCACATCATCGATCTCCCCATCTGGGCGCTCGAGCTCGGCGTCCCCGAAGTCACCACCTGCACCGGCGGCCGCTATGTGATCCAGGATGACGGCGACGCCCCCGACACGCAGGAAGTCACCTGGCAATACCCCAACTTCACCATGACCTGGATGATGAACTGCGCCAACAGCTTCGCCTTCGACTTCGGCCGCGGCAAGCCCGCCCGCCGTCTCGGCATCTACTTCCATGGCGTCAACGGCACACTCTTCGCCGACTACAGCAAGCACGAGATCGTCCCGGAAGGCGATTTCCTCAAGGACAAGACGCCTCCCCCGCAGTCCATCCCGCCTTCGCCCGGCCACGAGCGCGAGTGGCTCGACTCCATCAAGTCGCGCAAGGAACCCAGTTGCAGCGTCAACTACCACTACAAGGTGGACCTCGCCATCACTCTCGCCGGAATCTCTTACCAGCTCGGCGGACGCTCGATCCGCTTCGACCCGAAATCGGAAAGAATCGTTGGCGACAAGCAAGCCGCAAGGCTTTCGCGCCCCGCCTACCGCCGCCCCTGGAAGTTCACGTAACATGGCGGTGGGGCTGTGTCCATCGTTTTTTTCAGACCCCCGGAACCACGCTCCCCGCCGGCTCCACAAACTCCCGGTTGAACCGGGTGAAAGTAATCCACTGCGAAAGTTCGCTCACCCCCCGCTCCCAAAGCACGCCTGCGGTCTTGTCCTTGAGAACCGCCAGGTCCGAGTATGCCGCCAGCCCCCCGTACAGCACGCGCTCGTTCACCCACGTCTGCCCCTCGTCATAGCTCACCCGCACCACCAGGTTCTTCCGCCCCGGCCCCGTGATCCCCGTCCACAGCAGGCGATCCCGATCATCCCCCGCCGCCTTGGATGTAAACCGCTCGATCGCGGTCATCACCGCCGGCGCCGCCTGCCCAAAAACGGGCCGCGACCAGCTCTGTCCCCCGTCCGCGCTGATCCCGATCCAGCGCCGTTCCCCGCTCCCCTGCCGCGCATCCATCATGAGGGCCCCGTCGGCCAGCTCCGCCAACTGATTCTCATTCGTCAGAGCCCGCAGCAACTCGCCCCGCCGCCACGAGGCCCCATGATCGTCGCTGTACAGCACATAAGCCCGCATCAGGTGGATCGACCCCGAAGCGCCCATCACCCAGCAGGTATCCGGACACATCGCCGCCGGCAGCAGCAGGCGCCCGCCGCGCGCCTGAATCGCCCCGCCCGGCCCCAGAAACATCGCGCCCCAATTCTCAAAATCACGCGACTCTCGTGTGATATCCCGAGCCGCAGACCACGTCCGCCCGTGGTCGTCGCTCCACCGCAGCCACGCCTGGTTGTCGTCGGTCCCGGGACGGCTCGACTCCGTCCCCCGTCCCGGCCGCCAGCGATTGTAGGCAATCCAAACCCGCCCGTTCGAACGGTCCACCACCGGAGTCGGATTCGAAGCCGCCCACCGCTCCCCCGGATCGTCCACCACCAACAACTGCGACCACGTCACCCCCTGATCCGTGCTCCGCTTCAACACCAGGTCGATGTCTCCCTGCCCCGGATCCCCCCGGTTCTCCTTTCGCCCTTCTGCGAACGCAAGCAGCGTCCCATCCGCCGCCGTCACCAGCGCCGGAATGCGAAACGACCGGTACCCCTCCTCCCCAGACCGGAACACATCTACCTGCGTGACGAATCCCTCCGCTGCAAACACGGACGCCGCCGCGCACATCATCATGAGGCAAGCCCGCCCGCCCATGAAAAACCTCCTCGCGCCGTTTCTCACCGCTCCTCGCTCTTGTCGTGGATCTCCAGCTTGAAGAGCCACCCCTCGAGCGTCATCATCATGCGCCCGAACCCCTCCCAGGTGAACTCGCGCCCGTCGATCACCAGCAACGGGGCGCGTCCATCATCGGCCCGGTCCCACGCAACCCGCGCGCGAACCACCATGTCCGCGATCGACCACCCGAGCTTGCCCATGACGACATGCCTCAATGCGAGCGCGCGGCGGATCCTCTCGATGAGCTGCCCCAGCGGCGCCATCAGATCCTCTTCGGCCCCGCCGATCGACTGAAAGAAGCAACCGTCCGGTTCTTCGCCGCGGAGTTCGATCGCATCCAACGCAACGCGGCCGCCGAGGCCCCGCACCCGAACGTGAAAGCGATGGACCTCGCCCTCTCTGCCGGCAACCTCCACGGGACTGAAGTCGACGTGCTGAGAATCGTCCAACCCATCGGCCTCCGCAACGCTCATGTTGAAGCACCGCGCGCAGATCCGCTGATCTCCTAATTCGACCGGCGCGAGGTTGATGACGTCCAACTCGGGCGCATCGCGCCCGCACTCCTCGCGCTGCTGCTTTCGCATCCGCCTGGTGCTCACTCTGTCACGATGCCATGAATGGCCGGACATCCGCGACCGGACGCACGCAACTCCCAGTCGCGCACAACAGGCAACAGCAGGGCGGACGCGGCGTCCACTGAGTGAAAGACCCGCTGTGTGGCGGCCACCGGCGATTTCTCGGCGGCAATCACCCCAGCCGTGTTCGGATGCGCGTCATGCCGCGGGAAGTTCGATGAGCTCGCCTCAAGCCGGATGCGATGCCCCGCCTTGAACAGCACGGCGATGTTCCCCACTTCGATGTCGTACCGCCCGGTCTGTCCCGGCGTGAGCGGCGCGGGCGCGGACAGCCCCCGCCGGCGCCTCGCCCGCGCAGCGCCTTCGCACAGAATCAGCGCGCGTCCATCCGGCTGCACATCGACGAGCTTCGCCGTGAAATCGGTGTCCGGAGCGCTCGAAGCCGCAAACAGTGCCAGCTTCACCGGACCCATCACCAGTTTCGGCGCCGTCAGCGGCTCGCTGGAATAAACCAGCACGTCGTCGCGGCTCTCCGCCTCGCCTTGATCCGCGGGCCCGACAACGCCCGGGTCGCCATGACTTCCTCCCGCCGTCGGCACGGGCTGAGCCGGATCGTGGGCGAACACATCGGCCGGCTCCGTGCTCCCCGGCGGCGTTTCGCGAAGAATGCCGTCACCGCGCAAAGTCGCCGCCTTCCCCGCCGAATGAAGGAAGAGCGTGAGCGTCGACGCCCTCTGCGGCGGCCACGCGCTCTCATCACGCCACGCGTTCTCTCCGGGTACGAACACGCGGTACGGCGCCCGCCGCTCCCAACCGTTCGCCACGCCCTTGAGCGGGTAGTCGTACGTCAAGCCGCTTCCCTGGCACCCCATGCAGGGAGATCACCGGCTGATCGAGTCGCTGCGAGAGGCGTCTCCATCAGCGCTTCCCCGGGACCTATACAGCCTTCAAACGCGATGCCCTCGCCACTCTGGCGGAGGCGCGCCGGATGCCCGCCCGTCGACCTTGCCCTTGCTCAGTTCCGGAGGCATGAGTCCCCGCTGGTGGCGGTCGCCGGATCACTGAGGAATCTGAGCAGTCGTGTACACGCGGAGCACGATAACAGCCTCCGTGTTGCATGGCCTCCTCAACGGGCCGCTGAGCAACCGGTTCGGTTCCCACCGCGCTTGTCTACAGGCTACTTCCGCCGCAGAAAGATCCAGCCGATCACCAACAGGCCCAGCGAGCCCACCAGGAGCGCAGTTCCCACGGTGACTGTTCCGAAGAACGGGAGCTCCATCCGGTCGTTCATGCGCGCGACGAAATCGTCCAGGGGACCGGCCGATGCCATTCCCAGCAACAGAATGCTCATGTTTCCCTCCACGTCATCCGCCGCGCAGGATCCGATTCCAGAATCCTACTTGGCGGGAGGCGCCACGCGAAAGTCCCAGATTTGCGTATTGCCTTGTCCCAGCGTGTATTCGATCACTGCGTACTCGCCCGGCGCCAGCGGCTCTCTCGGCCAGATCTTGTAGAGCCCGTCCCTCATCTGCTGGCGGAAGATCTCGACCTCGTCCCGCTTCGCCACTATCTCCTTCGTCACCGGAACGATGTCCCACTCCTCCACAACGCGCGCACCCTTCTTCGGCTTCAGTCTCACCAGCCCAAACCGCTCTTGCTCCCAGAGCCGGAAATAGAACGTGGGCCGGTCTGACGGCACGAGGTGCGCCGACGCCTCGCCGTCGATCTCGATGGTGGCCTTGCCGGAGATCAAGGGCACTCCCACCATGATCTTCAGCACGGAGCGCCGCTTGTTGCTGACGATCTTCGATTCCGCCTGTTTAAGCGGCACGGCTTTGTCGTTCTCGATGTAGTAGACGCCCGCATCCTGGGGAATGCGCGACACCTCGCGCGCCACGGCGCGCTCGAACGCCTCCTCTTCGTCGTCCCTGGCGGCCTGTTCCTTCTCCGATTGCAGCCTTTGTTTGCGTTCCGCCTCCGTCTTCTTCAGGTCCACCAAGTCGAGCGGGATCTCCTCCCAGTCGGCGCGCTCCACCGAGTAGTAGCGCACGCGATCCGTCTCCGCCTTGTACTCCCTCACGAGGTGGTAGCCGCCTTCTTTCAGATAAAGGCGGAATTGTTCCGCGTGGAGCGACAGCGCGAACAACACAGCCGCCATAACCGCCGCCGCGCGCTTCATCACGGGTCTCCTGCCTCCATCATCCCCCAGCCGCTGCTGATAGCCAACCCTCTCCCGACCCTGCACTCATCGTCCGGCTAAGATGAGAGTCAATGAATACACGCACTCTTGGCAGGACCGGCTGGCAAGTCAGCGAAATCGGATACGGCGCCTGGGGCCTCGGCGGCAACCAGTGGCGCGGCCACAAGGAGGAGGACGCGCTCGCCGCGCTGCGGCGCGCTCTTGAACTGGGCCTCAACTTCATCGACACCGCCTGGGCTTACAACGACGGCCACAGCGAGCGCTTGATCGCAAAGACTCTCAGGGAGACCGGCGCGCAGGCGTTCGTGGCGACAAAAGTCCCCCCGAAAAACCGGCTCTGGCCGGCGCGCCCGGGCATCCCTATCGACGAGGTGTTTCCATACGATCATGTAATCGAGTACACCGAATCGAGCCTGCGCAACCTCCAGACCGACTGCATCGACCTCCAGCAATTCCACGTTTGGAATCCCGAGTGGATCAATCGCGACGAGTGGCGCCGCGCCATCGAGGACCTCAAGCGGGCCGGCAAGGTCCGCTACTTCGGCATCTCGATCAACGACCACCAGCCGGACTCCGCTCTCGAAGCCTGCCGCACTGGCCTGATCGACACCGTGCAGGTGATCTACAACATCTTCGACCAGACGCCGGAGCAGAACCTTTTCCCCCTCGCGCGGGAGCTGAATATCGGCGTTCTCGTCCGCTGCCCGTTCGATGAGGGCGCATTGACGGGTACTATTACTCCTAATACCGTGTTCGACCCTGCCGAATTCCGCTCATTTTACTTTCGTGAAAACCGTAAACAGCTTGTTTTCGAGCGGGTCTCCAGACTCAAGGCTGATCTCGAAAGTGCTGGATTATCAGAGGCTTTGGCGGTAACCGCACTTCGTTTCTGCCTCAGTCATCCAGCAGTTTCCACCGTCATTCCGGGAATGCGAAGCGTCAGGAACGTCGAACAGAATTGGTTCGTCCAAGAGAAGGGCGCATTGCCGCCCCAAATTCTCCAGTCACTGAGAAAACATGCTTGGAACAAAAACTTCTACGATTAGCTTAATGTTCGGCGCCGTGCTGACGGCGCAGACATACCTGCCTCTCGATGCGGGGAACCAATGGGTCTACCGCTCGAGCGGGCCGGGAACCCCTGTCACCTTCGTCGTCACGGTCGAGAAAACCGAGACCATCGGCGGCAAGACCTGGTCCTACATCACCGGACTCCCCGGCTTCCTGGGCCTCTGGCTGAGGAACGCCGAAGGCGACGGCATCTGGATGCTCGATCCGGATACGAAGGCCGAGAAGCGTTACGTCAACGTCAACGGCCCGGTGGGCCAGCCGTTTCCCACCGCGGTGGACCCCTGCAACAGCGAAAGCCAGGTGGTCACCCGCGAGGGCAGGTACTCGGGACCGGTTGGCGAATTCAACAACGCGCTGATGGTCCAGTACACTTACGGCGGCTGCGCCGACGCCGGGCTGGACTCGGACATCTTTCTCGAGTCCGTCGGCGTCCTGCGGCGCTCCATCCAAACCATCGCCGGTCCGCGTCACTTCGACCTGGTCTATGCGCGGCTCGGCTCCTCGACAGTCATCACCGGCCCGGAAGTGTCGTTCACCCTGGCCCTCGACAAGGCGATCTACGTCGCGAACTTGATGCCGCCGATCGACCCTCGCCAGGCGGTCCCCACGATGGCCGCCAGAATCTCGTGGCGCAACTCTACTGGCGACGCGGTCCCAATGGAGTTCCCCGACGGCCAAACGTTTGAGATGGTCATCTGGAGTTCTGAGGGGAGGCCGGTCTGGCGCTGGTCGGACGGCAAGGCGTTCACGCAGGCATTCCGCTCCGAAAAGTGGGGACCGGGCGAACGCAACTGGGTGGAGGCCGTGCTGCTCGCCGATCCCAGGGCCGCCGGAGTTTCGGACAGGCCGCTGCCCGAAGGCCGCTACCTGCTTGAAGCGTACCTGACAACCGGCGGCAAGTTGTACTCCGCCACCGCCGGCTTCCAGATCGTGCATGCCCGCTAATCTCTGATTCAGTGGATGCCGTGCGCTAAACTAACCGGTTTCCATGCGCATCGGCATCCACTGCTCCACCGCCGGCGCCCTGGTGAACGCCGCGAAGAAGGCGCTTGAACTCGGGGCCAACTGTTTCCAGATCTTCTCTGGAAGCCCGCGCATGTGGCGCGCGGCGATGCCGCCTGCGGAGCAACTGCGGGAAATGCGTGAGTTCAGGAGCGCTCACGACCTGACGCCGCTCGTCATCCACGACAGCTACCTCATCAACCTCGCCGCCAGCGATCCCGAAATCCGCGCCAAGTCCGTCGCCGCCTTCCGCGGTGAATTGGAGCGCGCCATCGCCATTGGTGCGGAGTACCTGGTGATCCACCCGGGCAGCGCGAAGAATCACGTGTCGCTCGAGGCCGCCTTGGAGACTCTCGTGTCGTCGCTGGCCGCGGCTTCCAAGGGCCTTCGTCCGCGCAACCTCACCCTCCTGCTTGAAAACACCGCCGGCGCCGGCGCGACCATCGGGCGTACGCTCGAAGCGCTCAAAGCGCTGCGCGACCTCGCTGCGACGCGCGTGCCCTATCCGGTCGGATACTGTCTCGACACCTGCCACCTCTACGCTTCAGGCTTTGACGTGAGCACCCAACGCGGCCTCCAGGACACCGTTCGCCGCGCCGATGCCGTGCTTGAGCTCGACAACGTCCCCGTCATCCACGTCAACGATTCCAAGGGCGCGCTCAACTCCCGGCTGGACCGCCATGCGAATATTGGAGAAGGACACATTGGCTTCGAGGGTTTCCGCCGGATTCTGAATCACCCGAAACTGCGCGGCAAAGCCTTCGTGCTCGAAACGCCCATCGACAAGCCGGGCGACGATCGACGCAATGTGGACGCTCTGAAGTCGCTATGCCGGAAAAGCCGTACAACCACCAGGAGATCGAGCTGAAATGGTCGGCGCGATGGGCCGCCGATCCCACGCTTTATCAAGCCGCCAACGACGGCTCCAAGCCCCGCTACTACGTCCTCGAGATGCTGCCCTACCCCAGCGGGGTTCTCCACATGGGGCACGTGCGCAACTACTCGATTGGCGACACACTCGCCCGCTACATGTGGATGAACGGATACGATGTCCTCCATCCAATGGGGTGGGACGCGTTCGGCCTGCCCGCCGAAAACGCCGCGATCAAGCGCGGCCAACACCCGGCGGATTGGACATTCTCCAACATCGCGCACATGAAGAAGCAGCTCCTCCGGCTGGGCTTCGCTTACGACTGGGACCGCGAGATCTCCACCTGCACGCCCGAATACTACCGCTGGAACCAGTGGTTCTTCCTGCGCATGCTCGAGAAGGGACTCGCCTACCGCAAGATGTCCCTTGTCAACTGGTGCCCTGAGTGCGCCACGGTGTTGGCCAATGAGCAAGTGGTGAACGGCTGCTGCTGGCGCCATGAGACCACGCCGGTCGAGCAGCGCGAGCTCGAGCAGTGGTTTCTGCGCATCACGCAATACGCCGATCAGCTTCTAGCCGACATGGCCCAGATCGAAACCGGCTGGCCCTCGCAGGTGCTGGCCATGCAGCGCAACTGGATCGGCCGCAGCGAGGGCGCGGAGATCGACTTCACGCTCGAAGGCACGGCTGAAAAGATCCGCGTCTTCACAACGCGCGTGGATACGATCTACGGCGCCACGTGCGTGATTCTCGCGCCCGAACACCCGGTTGCCCGCGCGCTTTCCGCCGGCGATCTCGCCGCGCGGCTCAAGGCGATGATCGACGATACCGCCCGCCGCGACCCGGAGCACCTCGCCAAGGAAGGCTTCTTCACCGGCCACTACGCGATCAACCCATACAGCGGCGGGCGCATCCCCGTCTGGGTCGGCAACTTCGTTCTTTGGGGCTACGGGACCGGGGCTATCATGGCCGTCCCCGCGCACGACGAGCGCGACTTCGAGTTCTGCCGGCGCTACGGCATCCCGGTTGTTCCAGTCATTCGTCCCGCCGGCGGGACGCTCGCCGATGGCGCCACGATGACGGAGGCGTTCACAGACTATGGCGTGGTCGAGAACTCCGGCGAATGGTCCGGCCTCGCTTCTGAAGACGCACGCCGCGTCATGGCCGTGAAGGCCGAGCGCGAAGGCTTCGGCAGGGCCGCGGTCACTTACCGGTTGAAGGACTGGGGCATCTCGCGCCAGCGCTATTGGGGAACGCCCATCCCGGTCATTCACTGCCCCGCGTGCGGCGTCGTGCCCGTACCCGACGACCAGTTGCCCGTCGTTCTTCCGCGCGATGTGGAGTTCACCGGGCGCGGGCGCTCTCCGCTAGCGCAGGTCGAGTCGTTTCTCAAGACAACCTGCCCTAAGTGCGGCGGCCGCGCCGAGCGCGAAACCGACACCATGGACACTTTCGTCGATTCGTCCTGGTATTTCTTTCGTTACGTCGATCCGCTGAACCCGCGGGCGCCCTTCGACCCGGCGGTGGTCAAGCCCTGGTTCCCCGTCGACCAGTACATCGGCGGCGTGACCCACGCGATTCTACACCTGCTGTATTCGCGCTTCTGGTGCAAGGTGATGCGCGACATCGGCCTGGTCGAGGTCGACGAGCCGTTCCGCAATTTGTTCACGCAGGGCATGGTCCAGCTCGAGGGCCAGACGATGTCGAAATCCAAAGGAAACATCGTCGATCCCGACGAGATGGTGTTGAAGTACGGCGCCGACACCTGCCGCCTCTTCACGCTGTTCGCCGGCCCGCCGGAGAAGAACATCGACTGGAACGAGTCCAGCGTCGAGGGCCAATACCGCTTCCTCGCCCGCACGTTCCGCTTCGTCACGCGCAACCACGACAACGAGTCGGGAACAGGCGAAACCGACTCTCAGGCCCTGCGCAAGCTCCACCAGACCATTCGCAAGATCACCTCCGACTTCGACAATCGCTGGCACTTCAACACATCCATCGCCGCGCTCATGGAGCTGATGAACGAAATGCACGCGGTCGAAGCCGGGCTCTCGCCGGCCGTCCGCAAGGAATGTGCGAGGAAGATCGTTCTGCTGCTCGCACCGTTTGCTCCCTTCGTCGCTGAAGAGCTGTGGCAGATCCTCGGCAACCAGGGTCCGGTCTTCAAGCAGCCGTGGCCCGCCTATGACGAAGATCTCGCGCGCGAGGAAGCGCTCGAAGTTCCGGTTCAGGTGAACGGCAAGCTCCGCAGCCGCGTCGTCGTGCCGCACGGGACAACCAGGGAAGGCCTGGAGACTGCCGCCCTCGCCGACCCGAAGATCCACGCGCTTGTCGACGGCAGGCAGATCGTCAAGGTCGTCGTCGTGCCGGACAAGCTGGTGAATATCGTCGTCAGGTAGCGGCAGGGCTACCTGGGACGCGTCAGCATCGAGAAGCCCGCGGTGACGCCGACCGCCAGCACCCAGTACGTCACCGCCGCGGCAACCGCTTTTCCGCGGCTCGCCTGGCTCAGCTTCTCCACAGCCAGCACCAGTACAGCCAGGTACCACAGCTCAAACAAGCTGATCGAGCTGAGCAGCGTGTGCACCACCGGGTTCTCGGTGGTCACCAGCAGGTTGAGCCCGATCGCCCACTGCAAATCCATCATCGTGCTGACGCTGTCCACGCCGCGCAGCGTGATGATCCAGAGATTCACCAGCCCCGCGAGCATCTGGATCAGGTTCGCGTGCATGCAGGCCGCGAAATAAGCCTTGAACCTAAATCCGGCAGTTCGCGAGTGCCAATGAGGGCAGCCCAGGCGGATCG
>CAYYNC010000068.1:0-32597 GCA_964472745.1 uncultured Solibacteraceae bacterium | reverse complement strand
ACGCTACGGTACGGCGAAAAAACAACTCCCCCAGTGCGAAAACGAACCTGGCGAAATCGTTGATTCCAAGCCGGCTCCACAACCGGACCCGGTCCAGCAGCCGCCCGCCTGCTACAGTGGGAATTCGGAGGACTCGATGGCCAAAACCCCATCCAAAACCCTCGAGGCCGGCCAGACGGCGCCCGACCTCTCCTTCGAAACCCCCGCGGGCGAATCGGTCAAGCTCGACGCCCTGCTCGAAAACGGCCCCGTGCTCCTCGCCTTCTATAAGGCAAGCTGCCCGGTCTGCCAGTTGGCCCTCCCCTTCCTGGACCGCCTGAAAGACGCGCCCTTCAAGGTCTTCAACGTCTCCCAGGACTCCGCCGGCACAGCGCGCGACTTCGCCCGCGAGTTCGATCTGACGGCGCCCTTCCTGCTCGATCCCGAGCGTGACGGCTTCCCCGCGTCCAACGCCTGCGGCATCGCCTACGTGCCCTCGATGTTCCTCATCGATCAGGACCGCAAAGTGAAATGGTCCTCCGTCGGCTTCTACAAGCGCGAGCTCGAAGCCCTCGCCGCCCTCGCCGGCTGCCAGATCTTCAGACCCGGCGAATGGGTCCCCGAAGCGAAAGCCGGTTGACACTCCAGGAACTAGGCTTCCGTGTGAAGCCGGACGACTCTGAGGCTCTCAGGCTAATCTAAGAAGAAAGACCCCCGCGTATGCCGAAGATCAACGACATCCTGTCCGGCGCCGCAGCCATCGTCAAGGGCATGAGCGTCACCGTCAAGGAGATGATGAACCCCATCATCACCGACGATTACCCCGACGCTCCGCCCGTGTTCCAGGAACGCTACCGCGGCCTGCACGTGCTCCAGCGCGATGACAACGGCCTGGAGAAATGCGTCGCCTGCTTCCTCTGCTCGGCGGCCTGCCCCGTGCAGTGCATCTACATCGAAGCCGCCGACAACACCGCCCGGGAGCGCATCTCCGGCGGCGAGCGCTACGCCAGCGTCTACAACATCGACTACAGCCGCTGCATCTTCTGCGGCTACTGCGTCGAAGCCTGTCCTACCGATGCCATCACGCACGGCCACGGCTTCGAGCTCGCCAGCTACAACACCTCCACCTTGATCTACCGCAAGGAACAGTTGCTCGCCCCGCTGCCCGCCGGTTCGACTGGCGCCATCAATGCCGAAACGCCCGTCGGAGCCGGTGCCGCCGGTCACTGACCGCGCAAAACGCGGAACGCCCGCCGCGCGACGATCAGCTCCTCGTTGGTCGCCAGCGCCGCCACCGCCGCTTTTGAGTTCGCGCGCGACACCACGCGGTCGCCCGCCCCCTTCTCGTTCGCCTCGGCGTCCAGTTCGATGCCGAGGAACTCGAGCCCGCTGAGGCTCGCCGCGCGCAGCGCCGCGGAGTTCTCGCCGATGCCGCCCGTGAACGCGATCGCATCGGCGCCGCCCATCGCGGCCATGTACGCCCCGATCGTCTTGCGCACTTCATACGCGAACACGTCCAGCGCCAGCCGCGCTGAAGCCGAGCCCATCGAGATCGCTTTCTCGATGTCGCGCACGTCGCCGCCCGCGACGCCCGAAAGACCCGCCAGGCCGCTCTCCCTGGCAAGCTGCTGGCGGACCTCGGCGGTCGTCCAGCCCTTGCGGTCCATCATGTAGAGAACCGCGAACACGTCGAGGTCGCCGTGCCTCGTCGCGTTCTCCAAACCACTTTGCGGCGAAAAGCCCATCGTGGTGTCAACCGAAACGCCGCGGTCGATCGCGCAGATCGACGAGCTGCCCCCAAGATGGCAGCTCACGATTCTGACTTCGCCGCGCGCGCGCCCGATCAGCTCCGGCGCCCGGTAGCTCACGTACTCGTGCGACGCGCCGTGGAAACCGTAGCGCTCCACGCCGTGTTCCGTGCGCCACTCCGCCGGCACGCCGTACGCCTTCGCGCGCTCCGGCATCGTCCCGTGGAACTCGGTCTCGAACGCCGCCACCAGCGGCACGCCCGGCATCGCGTCCCGGAACGCCGCGATCGCATCCAGGTAGATCGCGTTGTGAACCGGAGCCGCCGGCAGGAACTGCTTCATCGCGCCCGCCACTCCGTCGTCGACGATATACGTTCCGCGGTAGCGCGCCCCCGCGTGCACCGCCTTGAACGCAACCGCGTCGGTCCTCGTTTCGCCGGCGGCGATCGCCGAGATCGCCGCCCGGTAGTCCGTCACTCGCTCGAACCGCCCGCGAGCCAGCACGCGCTCGTCCGGCATGGAAAGGATCTGGTACTTCAGCGATGTCGAACCTAAGTTCGGAACCAGAATGTTCATCAATCTTACTTGCCCGCCAGCATCCCTTGCAGGTTGCGCGACGCCGGCCCCTGGTAAGGGCTCTTGATCTTTGCGCACATCTCGGTGAACTTGCGCCCGTCGGCGAGCTGCGCCTTGTTGCCGGACTTCTTTCCCAGGTTGTAGTTCGCGAGTCCCAGGTAGAAGTACGCCGGCGCCAGCATCTCCGTGTTGCCGGCGATATGCGGCAGCGCCGCCCGCATCGCCTTCTCCGCCTCCTCCCACTTCGAATTCGCGCCGTGCATCATGCCCTGGTACCAGTAGCCCAATCCCAACAGCGTCGTCTTGCGCTTGTCCCACGCCGCCGCGTCCACGCCCGCCGGAGCCTGCTTGTTCGCCAGCGCCTCCACCAGCGTCTGCGCGTACCCGATCGTCTTCGCCGCGTCCTTCTTCTGAAAGTAGTAATCGGCCGCGTAGAACGCCAGATCCTCGTTCGTCTTGTCCGCCGCCAGGTGCTTCTCCGCCACCAGCCCCGCCTTCTCCTTCTGCCCCGCCTGGTACAGCGCCAGCGCGTAGCGCCCCGCGATCTGCGCGTTGTACTGGCTCTCCGGATGCCGCTGCTCCAGCGTCGAAGCCATGTCGATCGTCACCGCGCCGGCGCTCGCTTGCAGCGCCGCCGCGTACAGCGAATACTCGCAGCGCGTGATCACCTGCTTCGCGAAATCCACTTCGTGCTTCCAGAACTCGACGGCGTCTTCATCCTGGGGCTGCTTGGTCGCGATCATCTTCTGCGCCGCCTCCACCGTCCGCGCCGACCACGTCTTGATGCCCTCGTTGTTCTTCTGCTGCTCCATCGATTGCAGCGCGTTGTACGCCGCCGGCGCGTTCAGCGGATCCGCCGCCAGCACCGCCTCCGCCGCTTCGATCACTTTCGCATGGTTGCCTGCTTTCAGATACAGCGGCTGCGCCTGCACCCACGCGTACGGCGCCATCTCGTGCTTCGGGTTCTTCGTCAGGAACTCTTCGTACAACCCCAGCTTCTTCGCGTCGTCGCTCTCCTGCGCCGCCATTTGCAGAATCAGCCCCTCGGGCGTCTGCGCGTTGATCTCCGTTTTGATCCGCTGCGCCGGACACAGCGCCGCCAAAGTCAACAATCCCGCTACTCCGACAATTCGCATCTCGCGTCGCCTCCCGTCTCCCGTCCCCGTTCGGTTCGGGACATTCGTTGCTATAGTACAGAGTTTGGACTATTCAGTCGAGGCGGTGCTACTACCATGACCCTCCCAGGCACTTATGCTGCCGCCCTCGCCCTCGCCATCCTCACGATGATTTGCTGGGGCTCCTGGGCCAACACCATCAAGCTCTCCGGCCGCTGGAGATTCGAGCTCTTCTACTTCGATTATTCCTTCGGAGTCTTCCTCGCGGCCTTGATCGCGGGCGTCACCTTCGGCTCCATCGACAACGCTCCCGCCGACGCCGTCGGCGTCACCTTCTCGCTCTGGGACAACATCTCCATCGCCTGGAAAACCAGCATCGCCTACGGCATCGGCGCGGGCATGATCTTCAACCTCGCCAACATGCTGCTCGTCGCCGCCATCGCCGTCGCGGGCATGTCCGTCGCCTTTCCCATCGGCATCGGCCTCGCCCTCATCATCGGCGTCGTCCTCAATCAGATCATCCGGCCCGCCGGCCATCCCGGGCTTCTCTTCGGCGGATCGTTCCTCGTGCTGCTGGCCATCATCGCTTCCGCCCTGGCGCACGCCGCCTACGCAAAAACAAAAGCAACCCCCCCTGTCGAACCCGCTCCCCAGCTCCCCTCCGCCGCTCGCGGCACCGTCCGCCCGCTCGCGCGCCCCGCCGGCCGCCGCGGCCCTTCGCCCGCCCTCGGAATCGTCCTCAGCCTCGTCAGCGGCGTCCTCATGGGCCTCTTCTATCCGCTCCTCGAACTGAGCCGCAAAAGCGAGATGGGCCTCGGCGCTTACGCCGCCGCATTCTGTTTCTCCGTCGGCGTGCTGGTCTCCACGCCCTTTTTCAATCTCGTCTTCATGAACGTCCCCGTGCAGGGCGAGCCCGTCTCCTTCCGCGACTACTTCGCCGGCACGCTGAAGCAGCACGGCCTCGGAATCCTCGGCGGCGTCATCTGGTCCGTCGGCCTCGTCTCCAACCTCGCCGCCGCCAGCGCCCCGCCCCGCATCAACCTCGGCCCCGCCATCAGCTACGCGCTCGGCCAGGGCGCGACGCTGATCAGCACGCTCTGGGGCCTGTTAGTGTGGAGAGAATTCGCCGGAGCCTCAGCCGGAGTGAAGGTCCGCCTCGCGGTGATGTTGGCGCTCTTCATCGGAGGCCTCGCCCTGGTCTCCATCGCCCCGCTGTACAAGTAACATAGCCTTCAGGCTGTGTTCTTCAGCCGCTCAACCACCGCCTCAAGAGCCTCCGCCCCCGGAAGGCTCCCCTGCGCCACCTGCGCGTTGCCTCCGCCGCGGCCGCCCGCCGCGGCGAGCCGCCCTTTGAGGACGTCGCCGGCATGAATGCCGGAGTCCTTCGAAGCCGCCAGCAGTATGCTCGGCGGCGAGTCCGCAACCGCGATGAACACCGCGCGCGGCAGAGACGTGAAGCTCTGCGCCAGCGCGCGCGTCTCATCGCCGATCGTGCCCGATTTGATCCGCTCGATGTGGCGCCGCAGTCCCGCGGCGTCCTCGGCGGCGGCCGCGTACAGCTCGCGCCCGCGCCGCTCCGCCGCTTCGAGCGCCAGTTTGCGCCGCGTCTTCTCGGCCTCTCTGGCCTGTTCGAGCGTCGACGCCGCGAGTTCCGGCGTGTCGTCGACCGCCGCCGAATAGAGTCTCGCGATCTTTGACAACGCGTCGTAGTCGGCCCGCGCGCGCCTCACCGCGCGCATGCCGCAGAGGAACTCGACGCGAACGTTCCCGCGGATCTTCTCCGTCCTGCGGATCAGGATCGGGCCGATCTCGCCGGTCGCGCGCACGTGCGTCCCGCCGCACGCCGAGCGGTCGAGCCCTTCGATCGTGACGATGCGCAGCGCGCCTTCGCGCTCCGTCGCCTTGCGCAGCCCCGCCGCTTCCGACGCGTGCTCGAAGCTGACGGCGATCGCGCGGTTCCCCTGCGCGATCTCGTTCGCGCGCAGCTCCGCCGCCGCGATCTGCGCCGCGTCGAGCGACGCCGTTTCGAGGTCGATCGTGCTCGCCTCCGCGCCGAGGTGAAAGCTCACGGTCTTCATCGAGTACAGCTCTTCGAAGACCGAAGAGAGCAGATGCTGCCCGCTGTGCTGCTGCATGTGGTCGTAGCGCCGCGCCCAATCGATGCGGCCTTCGACTTCGTCCGCGCTCAGCGGCGTCTCGAGCACGTGCGCGATGCGGTCCTCTTCGTCGATCACATCGACGACGCGCGCGCCGCCGAGCGTGCCCGCGTCGGCGGGCTGGCCGCCCGATTCGGGATAGAACGCCGTGCGATCCAGCCACACGCGCAGCCCGTCCTCCGAGCGCGCCACAACGCGCGCGCGGAACTCGCTCAGGTAGCTGTCGTGATAGTAGAGCCGCTCGGTCATTCCACTGCGATCTGCACGCGGTTGCTGTACCACCGGCCGGCGTAAACTTGCACGTTCACGCGGTCGCCGCGCGGCACATCGGGCGGCAGCGTTACGCGCAGCTCATAGCGGCCCGGCTTGCCCGGCGTGAGAGTGGCCTGAAGCCCGTCGACGAAGACGCCGTGGCCGACAGGCCCGTAGGGGAAGCTCACGCCCACCTGCGTGCTCACTGCCGCGCGAGGATCTTCGGGCGGCGCCGCGCCGCTATCCACGACCGGATCGGTCGCGCCCAATCCCGTGAGCCGGAACAGCACCGTCTCGCCTGGCCGCGCGGGTCTTCCGCCCAGCGCAGCCGGGACGGGAAGCGCTCCGTCTCCTTCGATCACCGCGTTCGCGTAATCGCCGATCCGCAGCCGCTCGATGCGCGGCGCGCGCTCCGCCACCGGAACCACGATCGTGTTGCCCGAGATGCCGTCGCGGAAAACTTGAATCACCGCCTCGCCGGGCTCGATCGTCATCGGCATGTGCAGCACGATTTCGTGTTGCGCGGCGCTCGCAAGCGTGACAACCCCGCCGTTCACCAGAACCTGAGCGCCGGCCAGCGTATCCGGC
The DNA here is from genome assembly GCA_964472745.1 of uncultured Solibacteraceae bacterium. GTDB lineage: Bacteria > Acidobacteriota > Terriglobia > Bryobacterales > Bryobacteraceae > CAYYNC01. The sequence continues at coordinate 26,183 of CAYYNC010000068.1, read as the reverse complement.
CACGGAGCCGATTCCGCGCGCGACGGATCGCCGTAGGTGAGATGCTCCCCGCGCAGCGCGACAAGGCTGCCCGGCGCGAATGTGACGCCCGCATCGCCCGTCGCGATGTCGAGCGCCTCGAGGACGTACGCCGCCGGCGGGCCCTGCGGCACGACGGAGGCGCGCACCCGGATCGTCGTGGGGCTATTGGCCGCGTTGCTTGTGACGACGACTTCGCCCGGGTAGTCGCCCGCGGCGAGACCCGCGGCGCTCACCCGAACGTGCACGAGCACGCTCCTGCCGTCGCCGCCCGCTTCGGCCGAGATCCAGCCGCCGTCGCTGCGCGATTCGATGCTCGCGATGCTCAGCATCCCGGTTCCGCGATTCACCAGCGGAACCGTAACAACGGTGCCCGGCGTCCCCTCGGCCAGCCGCACGCTTACCGGCGCCGGCTGTTCGATCACGGGCGCGGCGGCCACGCGCAGGTTGACCTCAACCTGCCGGGTCTCCTCGGCCAGAGCGCCCCGGTTGACCACGTTGATCCGCCCGCGGTAGTCGCCCTCGGGCATTGCGGCAAGATGCTTCGCCGTGACGCTGTACATCGGCGGTGCGAACGGAGTGCGGATCGCGAGCACGCTCAGCCAGTCGCCGCCGCTCTCGGTGGAGACGCTGATGTCGAGCGGCTGCGACGAGGCGAGCGGCCGCGTCTCCTCGCCGCCCGGCGTCAGGTAGAAGTCCATGCGGTCGGGAATCCCGCCGCCGGCGTAGACAGTCACGCGCACCGTCTGCGGCGCGTTGATCGCCGCCGGGTCCGACACCGCGATGACGGCGGTGTGCGTGCCGCGCTCGAGAATGCTCGTCCGCATCGAGAGCCGGATCGGGATGCACTCGCCCGCTGAGAACGAACAGGAAACGGGCTCATCGATGCGCGGCTCGATCCAAAGCGAATCGGAAGCGACGCTGAGGTTCAGCGCATTGCCGCCGAGGTTCTGAGCCTCGACGGTCTGCTCCGGCAGGTCAGCGCCGGTGGCAAACGAGAACGGTCCAAGAGACGTTCTCGAAAGACGCAGCCGCGGCTGCGAAGAGACAGTTGTGGCGCAAACAAGCGCCAGCAGAAAGGGGAGTAACGATGCGCGAGAGATCAAACCCACTCCAGGGCGCCCTTCTTGTACGCCCAGATGTATCCGACGACAAGGATCGCCAGGAACACGGCGACTTCGGCCACGCCGAACCAGCCCAGCGCCTTGTAGCGGACCGCCCACGGGAAGAGAAACACGGTCTCCACGTCGAAGATCACGAACAGAATCGCAATGATGTAGAACCGCACGGTGTAGCGACCGCGCGAGTTCGACGCCGCCTTGATGCCGCATTCGTATGCCTCGAGCTTCACCGGGTTCGGCAGCGAAGGGCGTATCAGCCTGGCGACGAGAAGAAGAACGAGAGGGAAGACGATGGCGGCCGCAAGAAAGACAAATAGCGGCAAATACCCTTCCGGCATGAGTCCACTATATCATCGGGAACGCCTGCTAGACTGCATGTTTGGACCCCGTGGCTGCCACCGCACAGGTTTCCGCGCGCCCGCCGCTCCGCATTCCCGGACTCATGTTCCTGCGGGTGCTGCGCGAGCGCCGCTCGCTCATCTACCAGATGGTGCGGCGCGATTTCGAGACGCGCTTCGTCGGCAGCGCCGCCGGCTGGCTGTGGACCGTGATCCATCCGCTCGTGCTCATGCTGAGCTGGGTCTTCGTCTTCCAGTTCTGCCTGAAGGCGCCGCCGCCGCCGGGAGCGGGCGACAACTACACGCTCTATCTCTTCTGCGGTTATCTGCCCTGGATGCTCTTTCAGGAAACGGTGCAGCGCTCCGCGAACTCGATGGTGGAGAACGCCAACCTCATCACCAAGACGCTGTTTCCTTCCGAGATCCTTCCGGTCACCATCTTCCTGTCTTCGCTCGTCAGCCACGCGCTGGCGCTCGGCGTGGCGATCGGCGCCGTGCGCTGGATCACGGGACATTTCAGCATCCTGATTGTGCTGCTCCCGATCTACACGGCGTTGCTCGGCCTGTTCGCAGTCGGCATCTCGTGGATCGCATCGAGCCTTCAGGTGTATTTGCGCGACACGGCTCAGGTGGTGATCGTGCTGCTCACCGGCTGGTTCTGGCTGACTCCGATCTTCATCGACGAAGTGCATTTTCCGCAGCAGGCGCGCTTTCTGGTCCGCTGGAACCCGCTGGCCTACGTGGTGAAAGCCTATCGCCAGCGCCTGCTCACCTGGGACGCGCCGTCTCTGAACGAATTGCTGATCCTGGCGGCGGTCTGCGGCGCGGTCTTCGTGATCGGGGGCATCGTCTTCCGTCATCTGAAGCGCGGTTTCGCCGACGTGCTGTAGGGCCGCAGGCGCGCCGTCACGCTAAAATCGTATTTCCCTATGAGCGTCACCCGCCGCCAGCTTCTCATGAGCGCCGCCGCGCCTCTCGCGCGGTCGCGCCCCAACATTCTTCTGGTGCTTGCCGACGACCTCGCCGCCTGGATGCTCGGCTGTTACGGCAACAAGGAGATTCGCACTCCCAACATCGACCGCCTCGCCGCCGCGGGCACGCGCTTCACGCACAGCTTCGTCTGCACGCCGATTTGCAGCGCCAGCCGCGCCACGCTTTTCACCGGCCGCACGCCGATGCAGCACGGCATCCACGACTTCCTCACCGCCAGTCCGGCCGCCGACCCGCCGCAGGGACAAGCCGCGCCGCCGCCGTCGTTCGCAAGCGAGGTGATGCTCTCCGACGTGCTCGCGCAGGCCGGCTACCGCTGCGGCTACGTCGGCAAGTGGCACATGGGCAACGACGAGAAACCCGGACACGGAATCACCTACAGCTACACGATGAGCGGCGGCTCGCGCAGCTACGCCGATCCCGAGATGTGGCTCAACGGGAGCAAGGTGCAGGAGACCGGCTATCTCACCGATTTGATGACGCAGCGCGCGCTCGAGTTCATCGACCAGCAGCAGCCGTCCTCGCCGTGGTTCCTCACCGTCGGCTATCTCAATCCGCACACGCCCTACGAAGGCCATCCGCAGAAGTACTACGACATGTACAAGGGCGTGACCTTCGACAGTTTCGGCATCCGGCCGAAGGCGGCGAACGCGCTGCGCGAGGCGAACATGATGGACGACGCCGTCGGCAACCTGCGCAAATGCGCGGCGTCCACGACGGCGCTCGACGACCAGCTCCCGCTGCTCCAGCGCAAGCTCATCGACAAGGGCTTCTTCGAGAACACGCTGGTTGTCTTCACCGGAGACAATGGCTTCCTGCTGGGCCGCCACGGATTGTGGAGCAAGGGCCACGCGTCGAACCCGATCAACATGTACGAGGAAGTGATCAACGTCCCGATGATCTGGAGCTGGCCCGGCCGCGTGCCCACGGCGATTTCGCGTCCGGAGCTGATCAGCTTTTACGACTTCATGCCCACCGCGTGCGAAGCGGCAGGAGTCGCGCCGCCGGCGCGCAAACTCTGCGGGCGCAGCTATCTGAATCTCGTCACGGGCAAGCCGCTGCCGAAGAAGGAACGCTGGCAGGACCTCGTGTTCGGCAATTTCCGCTACACCGACTACGCGCGCGACAACCGCTTCAAGGTCGTGGTGCGCCACAACGGCGAAGGACCCAACGAGCTCTACGACCTGCGCAAGGATCCGCGCGAGATGGTCAACGAGTACGAGAACCCGCAGTACCTCACCGTGCGGGAGCGGCTCACCACAGCGCTCAGCGCGTGGAAGCAGAAGCACTCGAGCTGAGCGCCTTGCGGCGCCGCGACTTCATGGCGGCGCCCGCGGCGCTGTCCGCCGCCGCGCAGGAGCGCCCGCGCCGCGGCCTCCCGCTGAAGGAGGACGACAGCCGCTTCTTCCCGGCGCGGGCGGCGACGCCCGCCGCGGTGGAGGCCCACGCAGGTGCGCGAGCCTATCCTCGGCGTCAACTCGATGCGGACGGAGCTGCGCGGGCAAAATGCGGAATCCGATCTGGCGCGGCCGCGACCCCGCAGGTTCCGATTCGCCGCCGCAGGCGCGCAAGCGGGTCCACACCGCTTGGGCGTATGCGGAGAAGGGAATCGCCGTCTTCGCGCGCATGATCGGGCGCGCGCCGAAGCACGGCCTGCCGCCGTGGGTATCGATGCGCATGAACGGCATCCACGAAGTGAATGACGAGCGCTCCCACATGCACTCGGAGTTCTGGCGCGCCAATGCGCAACTTCGCCGCGCGGCTTATCGCGGCGGCTTCCGCGAAAAGGCCTTCGACTGCGGCCGCGCCGCAGCCCGTGAGTATCGCATGAAGCTCGGGGCCGAGGACGCGCCCGGCCCGCAAGCGGCCGCGCGGAAGGTCCGCCTCAACGGCGGGCGCTGCGCGCACCTCGGCCCGCTGCCGATGCCGCAACCCGCGCCGCTGCGTCCGATGATCGCGTTCCGCGCACCGGCTGAAGCGGTGGACCGCGGCTGCAACCTCATCGAGGTGAGCCCCGCCTCGGCGGGCGGATTGACCTGGCTCGAGATCGCCGCAAACGCCCCGCCGCGATCAGCGGCCGAAGATGAAGCGGGAACGGCGCGGGTCGGCGCCGCCGTCGAGGGCGCCGTTCTCGATTCTGATGAGCGTCGGCGCGGAGGAGTTGGACCACGGGGTGGTGACGTTCACCTTGTGGCCCAACGCCTCGAGTTGTTTGATGGTCTCGCGCGGGACGCGCGATTCGAGGTTCAAGCGGCCGGGCGTGAACTCGTGGTTTGCGAACGAGCTGTAGAAATGCTCGGTCTGGAAGCGCGGCGACTCGACGGCTTCCTGCGAGCCCATGCCGAAGTCGATCAGGTTGACGATCACCTGGAGCATGGCCTGGTCCTGGTTGTCGCCCCCGGGCGTGGACATCACCAGCCACGGCTCGCCGTCCTTCAGGATCATCGTCGGGCTCAGCGTCACGCGCGGGCGCTTGCCCGGCGCGAGGATGTTGGCGTGGCCCTCAGTCAGCACGAACGACTGAAGCCGGGTGCTGAGCGGGATGCCGGTGTCGCCGGCGATGACGGACGGCAGCCACGCACCGCTCGGCGTGGCGGAGAAGACGTTGCCGTAGCGGTCGACGACATTGACGCAGGTGGTGTCCTTGTCGCCCGAAGAGCCAAGCAGCGTCGTATCGAGGTTCATGGGCCCGCCGAAGTCGCCGGGGCGATGCTCCATCGACGCGCGCGCGGGATCGATGAGACGGGCGCGTTCGCTGGCGTAGTCCTTCGACAGCAGCGTGTCCTCCGGGATGCGCGAGAAGTCGGGGTCGCCGTAGTAGCGGTCGCGGTCGGCGAAGGCGAGCTTCACGGCTTCGACGAAGGTGTGGAGATATTGGGGCGAGTTGTGGCCCATTGATTTCAGGTCGAAGTTCTCGAGGATGTTCAGCGCCTGGAGCATCACCGGACCCTGCGACCAGAAGCCGGGCTTGACGATGGCGTAGCCGCGATAGGTGGTCGTGCGCGGCCTGTCGATGACGGCGTGGAACTTCGCGAGGTCCTGGTAACGAATCAGCCCGCCGTTGGATTCGGAGAACGCGGCGATCTTCTTCGCGATCCCGCCGCGGTAGAACTCGTCGCGCACGGCGCCGAGCCGGCGCTCGCGGTTGCCGCGCGCTTTCTTCTCAACGTTGCAGAGCGATTCGAGCGTGTTGGCGAGCGCGGTCGATTTGAAGAGCTCGCCCTTCCGCGGGGCGCGGCCGCCGGGGAGGAAGAAGGCTGTGGAGTCGGGCCAGAGGCGCAGGATGCGCTCGGTGTCGGCGATGAACTTGGCGTACTCGTCGGGGATCGGGAACTCGCGCGCGTACTCGACGGCCGGCGCGGAGACCTCGCAGTAGGACTTCGTGCCGTACTTCTGAAGGGCGACGATGAGTCCGTCAAACACGCCGGGCAATACGGCGGAGCGAATGCCCATGGACGGGATCGGCGGATATCGGTCGGGCCGCTCCCACGGCTCGGGCGGACGCTGGCGGTAGTAGCCGGGAGTCGCGAGCGCGGGCGCTGTTCCTATGCCGCTGATGGCGACGGCCTCGCGCTTGTTCATCTTGACGAGCAGCGGCATCTCGCCGCCGAGCCCGAAGCGCGATTGCTCGGTGACCGCGGCGGCGAGCACCGCGGCGACTCCGGCGTCCACGGCATTGCCGCCCGCGGTCAACATGCGCCAGCCCGCTTCCACCTGGAAGTTGTTCGCGGCGCCGATCATCTCGCGCGTGCCGCGGACGGGCGGGAACATCGTGGGCGGGTCGCCGGGAAGCGTGCAGGCGGCGAGCAGCAGGAGCGCGGCGGTGCGTTTCATCGTTCAATCCCTTCGGATGCAGAGCGGCGCTTCCGCAGCAGTTCGTACAGCACGGCGCCGCCGGCGGTGGCGACGTTGACGGAGCGCTTCATACCCAGCATCGGCAAACGAACATGCGTGTGGCAAGCGGCCAGGATTGCTGGAGCGAGTCCGTCCACCTCGTTGCCGAACACGACGCAGACGGGCCAGCGCGGCTGCCAGTCGAACAGGTCGACCGCGGTTTCGCCCGTTTCGATCGCGGCGAGCTGATAGCCGCGCGCGGCCAACATGCGCAGCGGCACAAGGGCGTCGAAGTGGTATTCCCACGGCACGGTCTTCTCCGCGCCGAGCGCGGTCTTGGCGACGCCGGGCTGCGTCGGATGCGATGTGATGCCGCAGACGTAGATGCGCTCCGCGCCGACGGCGTCGGCGGTACGGAAGAACGAGCCGACGTTGTACATGCTGCGCACCTGGTCGAGAACGATTGTGACGGGGAGCCGCTCCACGGGACCAGGATAGCGATTGGCCCTCGTATGGTCTATCGAAGGAGCACAAGAGGGGGCTTATTCGAGAATGGTCGCGACCTTTGCCAACAACTCGTCCAGGAGTTCGTCGGGCACGGTCTCCATCTGCCTGCCATTCCGCGCGACGAGATCAAGAGCGCGAGGCCGATCGCAGCGCACGACTCCGGTCGTCCTAGCGCCTGCGCCCGTCAGCGTGACGGCGAACCCGGCCGTGCGCGCGAAGCCTCCGCCGCTCGTAACCGGCAGAACCAGAGGGACGCCTGTCAGCCGGTTGAAGCGATCAGGCGAGATCACCAGTACCGGACGCCGGCCCGTTTGTTCGCGCCCGACAGCAGGATCGGGACTGACGAACCGGATTTCTCCGCGCTTCATCAGATCATCTCGCGGCCCGCGGGCTTGCTGTTGAGCCATTCACGGTCTTTCCTGCCGATCGGCGCTTTTGGATCGCATTGGGCCGGCAATTCCTCGAGCGTGTAGTGCGGGCGCTTCCGCGGCACCACGACGAGCCGCCCTTTCTCCACCGCGAGCCCCACCTTTGCTCCCGGCTTCAGCCCGAGCAGGCCGAGCAGCGATGGCGGCACGGCCAGCATGATCGAGCCGGCGACTTTTCGCAGATTCGCGGTGTGCATGCAGTCCTCCGATTGTTATATGGACGCATAACAGTAAGAACCGGGGGCGTCAAGCCCTCCGCCCCTCGCACTGAGCGAAGCCCGCGAGCTTGACGGGGAGGGCGCGCAGTTGAGGCTGAGCCCTTGGCAGACCAGGTCGCCCAGGAATCGCGGGGATTCTCAATGCGTTGCACGATCAGCGCGGCTGGTCTCCGCAAAACGCGGCCGGCAGCTCCGCGCTCGTCCGGGCATCTCCACTACGCGGGCTTGGCTAGGGGGCTGCGGGTTAGGATAGCGAGTGGCCATGGTGACATTGGACGGGGCATCGCTGACGATTGATGACGTGCTGCGCGTCGCGCGCGAGAACGAAGAGGCGGGGATCGCGCCGGCGGCGGTGGAGGCGATGGAGACGTCGCGGGCGGCGGTGGAGCGGATGGCGGAGGGGGAGGCGCCGGTTTACGCGGTGAACACCGGGGTCGGTTATCTCGCGGAAACGCGGATTGCGCGAGATGAGCTGGAGCTGTTGCAGCGGAACGTGGTGCGGTCGCACGCTTGCGGCGTCGGCGATCCGCTGCCGCGCGAGGCGGTGCGGGCGATGATGCTGATCCGCGCGAACGTGCTGGCGAAAGGACTCTCCGGCATCCGTCCGGTTGTCGCGGCGCGGCTTTGCGCGCTGCTGAACAGGGGCGTGACGCCGGTGGTGCCGTCGCGGGGCAGCGTCGGCGCGTCGGGCGATCTCGCGCCTCTGGCGCATATGGCTTTGGCGCTGATCGGCGAGGGCGAGGCGGAGATCGATGGGGAAACTCTGAGCGGCGCTGAAGCGCTGAAGCGGGCCGGCATCGAGCCGCTGGAGCTGAAGTCCAAGGAAGGCGTCTCGCTGGTAAACGGGACGCAGGCGATGCTGGGCCTCGGCTGTCTGGCGCTCAGCGACGCCGAGGACCTCGCCGAGATCGCCGACTGCGCTTGCGCGCTGACGCTCGATGCGCTCAAGGGGACGCCGCGCGCGTTCGATTCCCGGATTCACGAGGCGCGGCCGCATCCGGGGCAGAAGACATCGGCGGCGTTGATGGAGCGGATGGTGGAGGGCAGCGAGATCCGCATATCGCACATCACCTGCCGCCATGTGCAGGACGCGTACTCGCTGCGCTGCGCGCCGCAGGTGCACGGCGCGGTGCGCGACGCGCTGGCCGAAGCGCGACGCGTGTTTGCGATCGAACTGAACTCGGCGACGGACAATCCGCTTGTGTTCGGCGACGAGATCCTGTCGGGCGGCAACTTTCACGGGCAGCACCTGGCGTTGGCGATGGACTCGATGGCGATCGCGCTGGCCGCGCTCGCCGGCATCAGCGAGCGGCGCATCGACCGGCTGGTGAATCCGGCGCTGAACGAGGGACTGCCGCCGTTTCTCACGACGCACGCGGGTCTGGAGAGCGGATACATGATGCTGCAAGTGACGGCGGCGGCGCTGGCGGCCGAGTGCCGGGTGCTCGCGGCGCCCGCGTCCACGGGCTCGATCACAACGTCGGGCGGCAAAGAAGACTTCGTGAGCATGGGGATGACGGCGGCGCTGAAGCTGCGCGAGGCCGTGATGAGAGTGCGCGAGGCGCTGGCGATCGAGCTGCTGTGCGCGTCGAAGGGCATCGAGACGCTGCGTCCGCTGAAGTCGAGCCCGCGGCTGGAGGCGCTGAAATCCGCCGTGGATGCGGTGAGCCCGCCGCGCTCGGCCGACGCTCCTTTCGCGGCCTCGATCCGCGATGCCACCGACTGGCTCAGGCAGTGGCGAAGACGTAAAAACGCGTGGTCTGCCTGAAGCCCATGGCGCGGTAGAGTCTCTCACCGGACGGCGAGGATTGAAGAACGAGCGGGCCGCGCGCGCCCATGGCCTGCGCGGCGGCGACCGCATGACGCACGATCGCCTCGCCGTACCCGCGCCCGCGGCGCCCGGGCAGCGTGCCCACGGAATAGATGCCGATGCAGCCCGCGGCGACCATCACCGCAGCGCAGCACACGGGCTGGTCTTCAAGGTGGCCGACCCAGGCCTGCAACGGATGATTCCAGCGTTCGGGCGGCAGGTAGAGCCGGTCGCCGACCTGCGGGGGCACCTGGAAGCACACGCAGACGAGGTCGCAGAAGGCGCGGCGCGTGGACTCATCGGCCACGCGGCGGCAGTCGAGCTGCGGCAGAGTGCGGCGGGCAGGGACGAGCCCGGCCGCTTCCATGCCGGGCGGATCGGCGACGCAGACTTTGCCGACCTCGCGGTCGAAGATGTCAAAGACCCGGCGCGCGTTGCGGGGGCTGAGCATGTCCTCGCAGACCCAGAAGCTCCACGGCTGGTTGTGAGCGCGGTAGTGTCCGGCGGCCAGCGCGATGCGGCGCTCGAGGTTGCCGGGCGTGTCGGCCACGGGCGCTGAGAGCAGCGCAATGTTGAAGATCTGATGCGCCACGGGGGCCGTGATGCAGGAGACGCCCCCGCATTCGATCGGCGCGCCGTAAAAGGAGAACGAGGCGGCGAGGTTGGCTGCGTTGCGTTGCCAGGGCTGCATGGATCAGGCGCGAGTGGGCACGGAGGAGCCGGGCAGCGGGCGCCCGGCGAGCGCCCAGCGGGTGGCCCAGATCGCAACGGCGAGGATGAGCGCGACTCCAGACCAGCCATGCCAGGCGAACCAGGCGGACGCGCCGGCCGCGAAGCCGCAGCGGGTGAGAATCCCGTTGACGAAGAACGCGGCCATTCCGACCAGGACGCCGAAGCGGCAAACCAGCCACGTTCCAATGGCCCATGCGGCGTACATCATCCCGGCTTCATGCCAGACCCCGCGATTCGCCACTTGCAGCAGAGCCGCAAGAAGCGGCGCCACGAGCACGACGATCCACGTGCGCCTCAGCAGGCTGCGGAGGATGAAGATGAGCGCGAAATACAGCATCCCGAGCGCCACCGCCTCTCCGAACGAGCGGATACCTCCGGCCAGAATTCCCGCCCCGCCGCGAAGTACGACGACATCCGGCGTGGAGGCCGGGGAGCCGCGCGCCAGCAGGGCGCCGATCAGCGACGGCAAGCCGAGCGCGAGGCCCACGGCGACGGCGGCCAGCACATGCGATCCGACCAGCGGATCGCGCCAGGCGCCGTGCAGCATCTTCCGCCAGGTGATGAGGGCCTCCGGCCAGATGCGGCGCACATACCGCTCCATGGCGAGGTAGCCCACCGTGCCCGCGGCGGCGCCGAAGAGGGCAAGCTGGATGCCGGCGCACCAGCGGTTGAACGCCTGAATGCCGATGAGCCAGTTCTGCATCAGGATGACCTCGGCGAGCGTGGAAACGAAGAGGAATGCGAACAGCCGCGAGGGGCCCGTCTGATCGCTGCGCCCGCGGCGCAGGGGAAGGACGGCAAGCCAACAGCTCACGGTCAGAACCGCCGGAATGGCCGCCGCCAGCATGTAGATGGTCACCCATTGCGACAGGGAGGGCATGAATCCCTGCTCGCGCGGAGGGCGCACCCAGGGTCCGCGCCAGACCAGGTGAACCAGACGGCCGCGCCCTGTCGCGGCATCGATCCCGATGGGGGCGGGGTCTTTCGCAGAAAACGGACCCGTCCGGGCGAAGCGGGCGTCGAAGGGCTGGTTGGGCGCCCACTTGGATTGGCTCCGGATGAACAGAGAGCGGTCGAATCCCATGAGCCGGAAGACCTCGTCCCAACCGGTGGCGTATGGCAGAGGGGGCTTGGGCTCGTCAGCAGGCGGCACCGCGATGAACTGTTGAACCCGGCTTGCGGGGGAGAGCAAGACGCGGGTCGTACCGGGCAGCGTCATGGGCGGCGCATCGGGCGCGAGGATGGGTGTGTCGAGATCCCGGCTGAATAGGCCGTGCTTGCTCGAGCGGCGCCAGAACAGCAAGGGAGGCAGGGGCGCGCGCTCCGCACTCCGCTTGTTTGTCCGCATCCAGCCGGAGAGCTCGCGGCCGCCGCCGGCGAACTCCCATGCCTGGCCTACGGGCTTGCCGGCATAGCCGAGCCGCTCGCGGACGTCGCGCGCGCGCCGCGCGAGGACATCCTGAGAGAAGTCGAGGGAGATGCGGTTGGGCAGCCAGGTTTGCGCCAGAAGGAAGAGCGAGGCGGCGAGACAGACGAGGAGGACCGCCCAGCAGATCCAAACCTGGCGCACAGTGAGTCCGGCAGCGGTTCTTGAAGCGGCGACGAGACCGGGCGAAGGAGCGTCACCGGCCTCGAGCGCGGCGCGGAGCGGGTCTCCGCCGCGGAGGAGAGCGATGACGGCGAGGGCGGAGGCGGGCCGACGGCGCGGGTCTTGCTGTAAGCAGGCGTCGATGGCGCGCTCGATGGCGGGGTCGATGCCCGTCACGGTGTCGCTCAGCTTCGTGCTAGCGCCGCCGTCGACGTTCGGCCGCCGGCCGCTGAAGATCTCGTGCAGCACGAGGCCGAGGGCGTAAATGTCGCTCTGAACGGTGACCTCACGGCCGGCCGTCCGCCCGGGCGCCATGCAGGGGGGCGTGCCGGAACGGATGCCGGCCGCGAGGATGCGATCGGAGAAACAGGCGATACCGAAGTCCATGATCACCGGGTTGCCCGCGGCGTCGATCATGACGTTGGCAGGCTTGAAGTGGCGATGGAGAACGCCTTTCGCGTGCGCGGCGGCGAGGCCGGAGCAGAGCTTGCGGGAAATCACGAGGGCTTTGTTCTGCGGCAGGCGGCCGATGCGGCGTAACAGAGAGCCGAGGTCCTCGCCGGTGACGTATTCCATCGAAATGAAGGCGAGGTCGCCGGCGAAGTCGAGATCGTAGACGCGGCAGACGTTCGGGTGCGTCATCTGGCGCGCCATGCGGATCTCGTTGACAAAGCGCGCGTGCCTCTCCGCGTCGCGGGAGAGTTCTTCGGGGAGGAACTTGAGGGCGACAGTCTGGTCGAGGACGATGTCGCGGGCCTTGTAGATCTCGCCCATGCCGCCGCGGCCGAGCAGGTCGAGAATGCGGTAGCGGTTGGCCAGAGTGGCGCCGGAAGGGAAGCGCTCGGCGGGCGCATCGGATGCGCCCACGGGAGTGGTGCGGCCGGCCGGGGGGGGCCGCGGAGGAGGCGGACTCGGCGACGTGATCGTCGCGTCCGAAACCGGGGCGCCGCCCTTCACGCAGAGGGATGCGAACGAGGGGTTCTCCCCGCCGCACGCCGTGCATTGCATGGATGCCATCATCGCACGCGCGGCGAGCTCACAGAAGGCTGAGCGGATCGACGTCGATGACGAGCGCGGTGGCCGGCCACTTCGCGTCGAGGGCGTGCTGCTGGATGCGGCGCAGCAGGGTGTTCAGCGCGGGGCGCGACGCAGCCTTGATGAGCGTCTGGTAGCGGTACTCGTTCTTCAGGCGCGCCACGGGCGCTTCGGCCGGGCCGTGGATTTTGAAGCCGGGGCCCGGCTCGCGCAGGAGCGCGGCGATTTCACCGCTCAGGAGCAGGGCGTCTTCCTGCTTTTCGGCGCGCACGAGGATGTTCGCCAGCGCGCTGAAGGGCGGATAGCGCATGACGCGGCGGAATTCGAGCTCCTTCTCGTAGAACTTCGCGTAGTTCTGCTGGGCGGCGCAGCGGATGGCGTAATGGTCGGGGTTGATCGTCTGGATGACGACCTTGCCCGGAAGGTGGTGGCGGCCCGCGCGGCCCGCGACCTGAGTCAGCAACTGGAACGTGCGCTCTCCGGCGCGGAAATCGGGCAGGCTGAGTCCGACGTCGGCGTTGATGACGCCCACGAGCGTGACGTTGGGGATGTCGTGGCCCTTGGCGATCATCTGCGTGCCGACGAGGATGTCGAATGCGCCTTCGCGAAATCCACCGAGGATCTCCTGGTATTTGTTTTTGCCGGCTACCGTGTCGCGGTCCAGCCGAGCGACGCGGGCGCGGGGGAAGGCGCGGTGGAGCTCGTCCTCGACTTTTTCGGAGCCGCTGCCGAGAAAGTAAAGGTACTCGCTGGCGCACTTCGGGCAGTGTTTGGGCACGCGCTGCGCGTAGTTGCAGTAGTGGCACAACAGGCGATTGTCGCGGCGGTGCCAGGTGAGCGGAATGGCGCAGTTGACGCAGTGAATACGCTCCCCGCAGGCGCGGCAGGCGACAGCCGATGAGAAGCCGCGGCGGTTCATCAGCAGGATGCACTGCTCGCCGGCGGTGAGTTTCTCATCCACGGCCGCGATCAGCTTGCGCGAGAAGAGGGCGTTCTGGCGGGTTTCGAGGAACTCCTCGCGCATGTCGATGATGTCGACTTCGGGCATGGGCCGGTCGGCGATGCGCGCCGGCAGCTCGAGCAGGAGCGACTTGGCGCGCTCGACGTTGTAGCGGCTTTCGAGGCTGGGCGTCGCGGAGCCGAGCACGACGCAGGCGTTCAGCCCGTGAGCGCGGACGATGGCGACGTCGCGGCCGTTGTAGCGCGGCGTCTCTTCCTGCTTGTAGCTGCCGTCGTGCTCTTCGTCAACGATGATGAGGCCGAGATCGCGCACGGGGGCGAAGACCGCGGAGCGGGTGCCGACCGCAACCATGGCCGCGCCGGAGCGAAGGCGGCGCCACTGCTCGGCGCGTTCGCTGTCGTTGAAGGCGGAGTGCAGGATGGCGACCCGGTCGCCGAAGCGCGCGTGGAACTGTCCGGCGACAGCCGGCGTCAGTGAGATCTCGGGAACCAGCAGCAGCGCGCCCCGGCCGAGCGCCAGCGCGGCTTCGATGGCGTTCAGATAGACCTCGGTCTTGCCGCTGCCTGTGACTCCATGCAGCAGGAACGTCTGGAAGGTCCGGGCCTGGAGCGTCGCGCAGATGGCGTCGAAGGCGGCCTGCTGATGCTCGTTCAGCACGTGGCGCGGGCGCGCCCACGCGGCGTCGACAGTGAGCGCTTCAGGCTTGAGCGCAAGCAGGCCGCGCCGGGCAAGGGCGCGCGCCGCGGACGACGCGCCTTTGACGAGGAGGTGGAGCTCTTCGAGGTTATGCGAGCCGGGATGGAGCTCGAGGTAGGAGACCAGCTCGCGCTCGGGCTTGGTCAGCTTCACGCCGGCGGGACGGCCCTGGAACTCGACGCGCAGGCGCGCTGCGGGGGCGCGCAACGGGTCGCGTTCGGCGAGATTGTGCTCAGCGGCGACGAGTCCCTTGCGCTCGAGGTTGCGCAGCGTCTGCCGGGCGCTGGAGAACCTGCGCTCCAGCGTCGACTCGCTCAGGGGGCGCTGTTCGAGGAGACGAAGCATCTCAACGGCGGCGTCCCTTCCGGGGCTGTCCATCAGGAGCTGCCGGACGATGTCGCGGCCGCGATCAGTGAGCGCCCAGACGCGGGTCCTGCGAACTTCGCCGGCCAGCGGCGCCATCGTGCGCAGAACTTCGCCGGGAGGCGCACAGTAGTAGTCGGAGATCCAGCGGGCGAGCGCGAGCAAGGACTCTTCGAACACCGGCTCTTCGTCGAGCAGCCGCAGCGCTTCGCGCGTGGCAACAGCAGGCGGGTCGTTGTGCACGCGGAGGATGACTCCGGTCATTTTGCGCGTTCCAAAGGGAACGATGATGCGGCAGCCGGCCCGCGCGCGATGGCGCAGCGTTTCGGGCAAGCTGTAGGTGAAAGCCCGGTTCAAGGGGACGGGGAGACTGACGTCGATGTACTCGAAGTCCGGCACGGGCGATATCAATGTAGCAGGGGCGGCTACTCGACGATGGCGACGACGTGGCCGCGGGTGCGGTAATAGAGCACGTTGCCTGAGATCGCAGGCGTGGCCATCACGATCTCGCCCATGGCGTTCTTGCCGAGGAGCTCGTACACGGGGCCGGGCTTGATGACGTACACTTCGCCCATCTCGCTGGCGAACAGCAGCTTCGAATCCGCGGCGACCGGCGAGGAGCTGAATCCCGTCAGCCCTTCTCCAAGCCGCTGAGTGTAGTGGAGCTTGCCCGTGCGCGCGTCGTAGGCCTTGAGGACGCCGCGGTCCGAGCAACTGTAGAGCAGATCGCCGAGAATGAGCGGGGACTGCATGTAGGCGCCATTGCGAGGTTCATGCCAGACCAGCGCGCCGCCGGGCTTTTCGACTTGGGGCGAGAGATCCCCGGAGGCGTCGGGGCGGATGGCATAGAGCGGCGCCCCTCCGCCATGTGCGTTGGTGACGTAGATCAGGCCGTGGGCGAAGACCGGCGTGGGCACGGGAATGTCGCCGCCCGACTTCAGGCGCCACAACTGCTTGCCCGAGGCGAGCTCGTAGGCGGCGATGTAGGGCCAGCCATTGCAGACGATCTGGGTGCGGCCGGCCGCGGCGACGACAGCGGGCGAGGCCCAACTGTGATTGGAGACGCCGTCGCGGCCGGCGCGCCAGAGTTCTTTGCCGCTGTCGGCGTCGAACACGGCGAGGAATGAGTTCTTCTTCTGGTCGCACTGGAGGATCACTTTGCCGTCGTGGAGGATCGGCGAGCTGGCAGTGCCCCATTGCAGGTCGTAGCCCTGAGGTCCGGGATCGAACACTCCGAGATCTTTCTTCCACAGAAGGTTGCCCGACAGGTCGTAGGCGTAGAGACCCTCGGAGCCAAGCCAGACGATCAGGCGCTTGCCGTCGGTGGCCGGGGTTGAATTGGCGTGCGTGGCCTTGGTGTGGCGTTTTGTTTTGGGAGCGCCTTTGTGCGCTACTTTTTGCCAGAGGATCTTGCCGGTGTTTTTGTCGAGGCAATAGACCACCCAGCTCTGCTCGGCGTTGTCGTCGGCCGGGTCGCCCGCGCCGTAGAGGCCGACTTTCAGCGGGGCCTCGCCGGCGGAGCTGATGGCGGTGGTAACGAACAGGCGATTGCCCCAGATGATCGGACTGGCGTGGGCGAGGCCGGGGATGGGCGTCTTCCAGCGGATGTTGCGGGTTGGTCCGGCGGCGGGGTCGGCATTCCAGGTGGCGGCGATCTTGCCTTCGGCGACGCCGCGGGCTTCGGGTCCGCGGAACTGGGGCCAGTCGGTTGCAGCGGCGAAGAGCAGGAGAGTCACGGCGCCCAGGAACAGCATGAAAGTCAGTATAGCCCTATCGTTCAGCGCGGCCGCGAGGAAAATCCGGACGGGCGGGTAACCGGACGCGGGGCCGCGTCGTTTACTTATGACAGGAGTTGACTCTCATGAAGACCTTTCTCAACCTTGTTGTGTCCGTCCTGCTGCTGACGACACTGGTTTTCGCCGCCGGCATCGACGGCAAGTGGACGATGGAGCGCAAGATGAAGACGCGCGACGGCGAGGAGCGCACCGTGAAGGTGACGTTTAACCTGAAGTCCGACGGCGGCAAGATCACCGGGACCGTCGTGACGATGTTCGGCGAGATGGAGCGCAGCGCGGACATCAAAGAAGGCAAGATCGACGGCGCCAAGTTCATGTTCGTCACGGTGGCAGAAACGCCGATGGGCGAGATGAAGACCACCTACGAGGGCACGGTGGAAGGCGACACGCTGAAGGGCGAATCGAAGCGCGAAGGCGGGCAGAAGCAGATGCCTTCGATGCCGTTCGAGGCCAAGCGGGCGAACTAGACGATTTCCATTCCTCCTCGTTGACCTCGCGGTTCGCAAGGGCTGCGAGGTCGTGTTTGTTGGGCGCTCGGGGTGGCCGCAGGTCAGGCGAGCTTTGCTCGGACCTTGTCGCTGAGCAGTTTGCCGTCGATGCGCTTGCCGGCAAGCTTCGCCTTCGCGGCGTTCATGACGAGGCCCATCTGCTTGGCGGTCGTCGCTCCCGTCTCGGCGAGGGCGGCGGCGACGGCGGCCTCCAGCTCTTCTTCAGAGGCGGAGGCGGGCATGTAGGTTTCGATCAATTTGAGCTCGGCCTCTTCCTTCGCGGCCTGGTCTTCGCGGCCGGCTTTGCGGAACATGTCGGCGGCTTCGCGGCGCTGTTTGAGAAGGGAATTGAGGACCTTCAACTCGGCCGCCTCGTCGAGCTCCTTCATCGAGTCGACTTTTTCCTTCATGAGCGCGGATTTCACCATTCGGATCGCGTTCAAACGCGCTTCGTCGCGGGCTTTCATGGCCGCGGCCATGTCCTTCTGGATCTGATCGAGCAGAGGCATGTTTTGATATCCTGAAGGTCTACTTCACGCTTCATCTTCCCACAGCCATGTACATTCGAAAACAGCGACTTCTGACGCCAGGCCCGACGCCTCTCTATCCGCGCGCGTTGCACGCGATGATGGCATCGGACATTCATCACCGCACGCAGGATTTCATCAAGCTCTATCCGGAGGTGCTCAAGGACCTGAAAGGGGTTTACGGCACCAAGGGCGACGTACTCATCACCGTGAGTTCGGGCACTGGCGCGATGGAGGCGTCGATCTCGAACTTCTTCAGCGAAGGCGACAAAGCGATCGTGCTCAGCGCCGGAAAATTCGGCGAGCGCTGGGCGGAGCTGGCGAAGGCGTACCGGCTGAATGCGGTTGTGCTGACGGCGGAGTACGGGGATACCGTTTCTCCGGAGCGCGTCGCCCAGGCGCTTGCGGAGAACCCCGACGCGAAGGGCGTGTTCTTCCAGGCTTCCGAAACTTCGACGGGCGCGGCGCACGACGTGAAGGCGATCGCGGAGATCACGCGGCGGTCCGGCGCGCTGTGCATCGTCGACGCGATCACAGGACTGGGCACCATGCCGCTGGACATCGACGGCTGGGGCCTGGACGTCGTTGTGGGCGGCTCGCAGAAGGCGTTCATGATTCCGCCGGGGTTGGCGTTCATTTCGATCAGCGAGAAGGCGTGGGCGCAGAACGCGGGCGCGAAGCTGCCGCGAATGTACTTCGATTTGAAGCGCGAGAAGAAGATGGCGGACAAGGGCGAGAGCGCGTGGACGCCGAATGTGAGCTTGATCCTGGCGCTGGCGGAAGCGTTGAAGTACATCAAGAGCGTCGGCATGGACAAGCTCGTGGAAAACGCGCAACTGCTGGCGCGCGCGACGCGCGAAGCGGCAGTGGAGCTGGGCCTGGAGCTGTTCGCGCCGAAGTCGCCGAGCTCGTCGGTAACAGCAATCCGCGCGCCGAAGGGGATGGACTCGGGCGAGATCGTAAAGGGATTCCGCAACCAGTTCGGCGCGATCATCGCGAACGGGCAGGGCTCGATGAAAGGCCAGATCTTCCGCATCGCGCACCTGGGCTACTTCGACTTTTCGGACCTTTTCGCAATGGTGGCGGGACTGGAGCTGATCCTTTATTCGAAGGGCGTGCCGGTGGAGTTCGGCAAGGGTGTCGCGGCGGTCGAGCGCGTGTATGCCGAAGCGGCGTTGAAGAAGGAAGCGGTGGTTGCGTAGATGAAACTGCTAGTCGCGGAACAGATGTCGCCGGCGGCGATCGATCTTTTGAAGAAGCAGGAATGGATCGACGTCGTCGTCTCCGATCCGAAGAGCTACGAGCCGCACCTGGCCGACTGCGAGGCGTTGATCGTGCGCAGCGCGGTGAAGGTGAAGGCGGACGTTCTGGCGAAGGCGCCGAAGCTGAGAGTGATCGGGCGCGCCGGCGTGGGCGTGGACAACGTGGATCTGCCGGCTGCGACGGCGGCGGGCGTGCTTGTAATGAACACGCCGGGCGGCAACGCAGTCTCGGTGGCCGAACACACGCTGGCGCTGATGCTCGGGCTGGCGCGGTCTATTCCCGAGGCGAGCGCGTCGACGCGCAGCGGCAAGTGGGAGAAGAAGAAGTTCCTGGGCAACGAGCTGCGCGGCAAGACGCTGGGCGTAGCCGGCCTGGGCAACATCGGGCAGGAAGTGGTGAAGCGGGCGCGCGGTTTCGAGATGCGCATTATCGCGTCGGACCCGTATGCGAACCCCCAGGTGGCGGCCGACCTCGGCGTCGAGCTGGTAAGCATGGACCGCCTGCTGGCGGAGTCCGACTACATCAGCCTGCACATGGCGCTGACGCCGGAGACCAAGGGGCTGCTGAACGCCGAAGCGTTCGCGAGGATGAAGGACGGCGTGCGCATCATCAACTGCGCACGAGGAGAGCTGATCGACGAGGCGGCGCTGGGGGATGCGATGGCGTCGGGCAAAGTGGCCGGCGCGGGCTTGGATGTGTTCAGCCCGGAGCCGCCGGCCGCGGACAACCCTCTGCTGAGCGCGGAGCATCTGATCGCGACGCCGCACATCGCGGGGTCGACCGAAGAGGCGCAGGAGATCGTCGGCATCCGCATCGTCGAGCAGTTGATCGAGTATCTGAAGAACGGCGTGGCGATCAATGCGGTGAACATGCCGCCGATGTCGCCGGAGCAATATAAGGCGGCGGGGCCGTTTATCGCCCTGGCGGAGCGGCTGGGCAAGTTCGCCGCGCATGTCGCCGCGGGGCATCCGAAGGGCGTGCGCATCACGTACTCGGGGCGCATCGCGGAGATGAATACGAGCCTGCTGCGGAATTCCGCGCTGGCCGGCGTGCTGAGCCGCGCGCTGTCAGCGCGCGTGAATTTCGTGAACGCGATGCCGATCGCGCAGCAGCGCGGGCTGACCGTAGCTGAGTCGCACGTGGGGCGGACGGAGGCGACCGACTCGATTGAGGTCGCGCTGGAAACCGACCGCGGCGTGACGACGGTGACGGGCGCGGTGGTATTGGACCGGCCGCGGCTATTGTCGGTGGACGGAATCCGCGTCGAGATCGCGCTGCGGGGCCGGTTGATCTACATGCGGAATCTCGACGTTCCCGGCGTGATCGGGCACGTGGGGACCGTGCTGGGCCGCAACAATGTGAACATCGCGAACTTCTCGTTGGGGAGGCAGGACGGCACGGATGCCGGCGAGCCGGCGATGGCAGTGGCGCTGGTCGAGGTCGACAACGAGGTCAGCGACGCGGTGCTGGCGGAGCTGAAGAGCCACCCAGCGGTGAAGCTGGCGGTGACAGTGTCGCCCGGCGACTGAGCTGGCAGGCAAAACTGCTTCTGGCAGGCTCGGACGTGGAGGCAGGTCATGCCGGCCTGGACTGTCAAAGTTGAGCAGGGGGAGGGTGCTGATCCCCGCCGAGATCAGGGACAAGCGGAGCTACGTCCAGCGAGTTGAGCTCATCATCAGGGAAGATGGCGCCGGGGTGCGGCTGACAGACAGGGCGCGATCGATCAGAAAGGCGCATGAGCTTGCGCGCAGAGTATGCCAGAAGGGCGGCTCGGCTGTGGACGGTCTGATCCGCCAGCGGCGTGAAGAGGCGCGGCGGGAGTACGGGCGCCAAGGCGGCTGCCCCTGACTGGAGACCTCCGCAATCCGGTCCGAACGCGCGCAGAGCGCAGACCGGCAGTGGCTGAGAATGCAGGGGAATCCAATTGAAGAAGGTCCGTCAGGGCGGAGGTGCGGGATTTGGCTTCGGATCCGGCCGGAGATTGGACGCCACGGGCCTGCCGCCTGTGATGGAGGGGATGGATCTCAACGGCAGCCCGGCGAGGGCGGTCGTGCGGCGGTTGTTGGGGGCAATCGAGCCGTGGGCGGCGCCCTCACGCCATTCGAGGTGATCTTCTATCCCCGCAATCTGCCGCAGTAGTTGCCGGGGCGAAGGCGGGCGGTTTTCGAAATGCCCGTTCGGCCGCGGACGGCGATCCGGGCCAGCCTGAAAGGTGCAGCCGGATGATGAACAGGCTGGCAGCGCTGCTGGGGATTACGGTCTTGCTCGACGGGGTGGAGATCCTGCACGACAAGTGGCGGGCGGCGCACGTGCACGCGGCGACGGAGGCGGAGGGATTCATCGGCGTGGACTGTGCGACGGCGGAGGACCGGCTGTTGCAGATGGACCTGTTGCGGGGGCGGGCGCGGGGGCGGCTGGCGGAGGTGCTGGGGGCGGCATTGCGTTGAGGCCGTCGCGGCAATGCCGGAGGACATGCGAGGGTACCTGCGCGGGTACGCCGCCGGCGTGAATGCATGGGTGAGAGCCAATCCCCGGCAGGCCGCTCGCCGCATGGTTCCGCCGGGCGTGGCGTTCGAGCCGTGGACCCCGTCTGATTGCGCTTGCGCGTGGTTGGGCGCCGCCGAACTGTTCGATCGCCTCTACGACGAGGGCGCGGGGCAGATGTACGCCGCGTTCCGGCAGCTCGCGGCGGAGGTGGGCGAAGAGGAAACGCTGCCGCGGCGAGGCATGATGATCGACGCCGCGGCGGCGGCTGTCTGTGCCCGAATCCGAGATGGCGAAGGACGCCGAGGGCTGCGAGCGGCTGAAGGGCAGGCCACGGACCCCCGGGTTCCGGGTCCGCAACCTGCCGGACGAGGTGCTCAAGTTCAGCCAAGCGCGGGCCGCGGACGGGACGCGGACGCCGACAGGCAAGCCGCTGCTCGAAAGCGATCCGCAGACCTCGGTGAACAATCCGCCGCTGTGGGATGAGTTCCACATCGAGGCGGGACGGCACAACGTGCGCAGGATTGGCTTCGCGGGAGCGCCGGCGTTGCCGATCGGCTTCAACGCGCACATCGCGTGGGGGCTTCGGCGCTTGGAGCAGCATCTCAATTCACGGTTGCAGAAGAGCTGTCGCAGGACGGCAGGGGGTACCTGTACAAGGAGCGGGGGGACCGTTTGAGCGGCGGGTCGAAAGGATCCTGATGAAAGACGGCGAGACGGTGGACCTGGAGGTGCTCCGGACGAGGGATGGATTCGTGTTCAGCGGGCCGCCGCGGGCGCCGGAGGGCGAGGTCCGGGCGTCTCACTGCAAGCCGGTCGAGTGCCGGATCACGTCACTGGCGGGCCTTTTCAACATCATGAGCTCCTGCAACCGGCCGCAGTTTCGCGAGGCGAGGGAGTGGTATTCCAGCCCAGGCATCCACGTGGCGTAGGCGGACCGCGGGGGCAACGCGGGCTACCAGACTTTGGTGCAGGTCCCCCTGACGAGGCGAACGCCGCGAATGGCGCTGGAGGGCTGGACGGGCGAAGACGAGGTGGAAAGTTTCAAGCCGGATGTGCACCGCGACGGCGTGCAGGCCGCGGTGGCGGGGATGTGGCCGGCGGCGCGCAAGCTGATGGCGAACTCCCGTGACCGCGCCGTGCAGACGCTGCTCGAGGCCCTGAGAAGCTGGGACCTCAGAGTGCGCGCAGATCGACAGAGGTACCCCGCCGCGGCCGCTCTTTCGAGCGCCTCCCTTCTCACCGACCGGCGCGCCGGCTTGGGACGCGCCTGGGGGGCGGAGAGGGCGGCATCGCCCCTCGGGAGCGGCTGTTGGCCGAGCGGTTCCCCGGCGGCGAAGGCGAGATTCAGGACGCAGAGGTGCGCAACTACCTCGCGTCCCGGGTGACGGCGGCGGCGCAGGAGTATGAGCGAAGCGGGCGAGGGCTGCTGCCAGTTAACGGGCAGTCGTGCGTGGTTCACAGGATGCCCTATCAGGCGAACGGTCCGCTCGGGCTCGGATCATTGACTCCCGCGCTGGACCTGACATCGCCTCCGCGGTTGTGCCCCGACGTGGGGACAATCTGGTCCCAGCCGGGCAACAGCTTCACGCGAATTGTAGATCTGAGCGATCCGGACAACCCGAGGGCGCTGTTGCCTCCGGGCAACTCGCGGAGGATACGGAGAGCCCGCATCACGCGGATCAGATGGATCTCTGTGTGAAGGGCGGCTCGCATCCGGCGCCCATCTCGAGAGCGAGAGTGGAAGAGATCGCTGTCTTGCGGCTGAAGTTGGAGGCGCCGGCAGATGGAGGTTCGGCCCGCAGGGGAAAACAAAACCGCAGAATCGTGAAGTGGAATTTGCCATCGTTTCGTCCGCGTGATAAGATTTAAGTTCCTCATGGACTGTCTTCGTACCAGTCCTGAATCCCCGACGGAGCGCAAATCCCTAGCTCAATGAGTTCGACCGTTTTTCTCGGTAACCTTCCGGCGTGGGTCACTGCCGACGATATCAAGGCGTGGCTTGTGGCGGACAACCTGGTGGCAGATTCCGTGAAGGTCATCCGCAACCCGGAAACCCAGGAATCCAAGGGCTTCGCCTTCATCGAAGCGCCCAACGAAGAGGAGATGAACCTGATCATCCGCCGCTTCGACCGGGCGCCGCTGGAAGACCGGCTGTTGCGCGCCAATCCCGCGCAGCCGCCGAGGCCGAAGGGCGCGCCGCGTCCGGCACATGTTGGCGCCGGTCCGGCTGGTCCGGGGCCGGGCTCCCAGCCGATGGAGCGCCGGAGCCGCGGCGGCAAGAAGCACCGGAAACAGGGCGCGGGCGCGGCCTCCAGCGCGTTCGCTGAAGAACTGGCCAAGGCCCTGTAATCCTCATCCCTCCTCTCGCCGGGGGCTGATCCTCCCGGCGCACTCCCCATTTCAGTTTCGCTTCAATCGGGCCGCAGGCTGACGCACCGCGCTTCGTCGAGGCCGCACGAACGGAGCCGGCCTCGCCGGTGTGCGTGTTATACTCAGGACGCTTGGAGGCCGGACTTCGTATTTTCTGGCACTCATCACCATCCGGACCTCCAGGCTCTGCTCAGGTGAGGTGACGGTCGTGATCGACATAGTTGTCATCCGAGGGTTCTTTGTCCTCATCCTCTCGGCCGCCGCTTGGGTATTGAAGCCTTTTGGTTTCAACGCGCCGGCGGCCGCCGCAACCGGCCTGGCGCTGGGCCTGCTCTTCGTTCTTTTCGAGGTCCGCCTGAAACAGGTGAGCCTGAAGAAGCTGATCGGAGCGGCGGTAGGTTCAGTGCTCGGAATCCTGGGGGCGTTCATGATCGCAGTGATCCTGAACTGGGCGCTCCCGAAGAACACAAGCACGGTTCCGTTTCTGCAACTGCTGATCCTGTCCTTAATGACTTATGTGGGATTGCTCGTCGGCGCGACAAAGGGCGACATGCTGAACCTGGCTGCGCTCGGGGGGCTTTTCGGCGGCGAGATGTCCTCGAAGCAGTCCTTCAAGATTCTTGACACGAGTGTCATCATCGATGGGCGCATCGCCGACATCGCCGAGACGGGGTTTCTTGATGGGACTCTTGTGGTACCCCAATTCGTCCTGCGAGAGCTGCAATTGGTGGCCGACTCGGCTGATTCCATGAAGCGGAACCGCGGCCGGCGCGGTCTTGACGTGCTGCAACGATTGCAGAAGACGCCCACGCTCAATGTTCAGATCCTGGAGGACGACTTCCCTCAGATCCGCGAAGTCGACCTCAAACTGATCGAGCTGGCCAAGATGTACGACTGCAAGATCGTGACAAACGATTTCAACTTGAACAAGGTGGCGCAATTGCACGGCGTCGAGGTGCTCAACATCAATGAGCTCGCTAATGCCCTGAAGCCGGTGGTGCTGCCGGGCGAAACGATGCGGGTCTTCATCCTCAAAGAAGGGAAGGAATACAACCAAGGAGTGGCCTACCTGGACGACGGGACCATGGTGGTGGTGGACAACGCGAAGAAGATGATCTCGAAGACCATCGACATCTCGGTGACCAGCGTTTTGCAGACAACCGCCGGCAAAATGATCTTCGGGCGGTTCGACGAGCGGACCCACCACATTCATGATGCCGCGCCCGGCGGCGCTCGGGCGGAGAAGCCGGCGGCGCCGGCTGCGCCGTCAACGGGCCGCTGAAGCGCCAGGGCCACGGCTGCGAACAAGAACATGAAAGTCAGCGCGATCCTCCCCGCCGCCGGGCTCGGCACCCGGATGAAAGCCGGCGCGCCCGAGACGACGGGCGTCAGCCGGAAGCAGTTCATGCAGTTGGAGGGATCACCGATCCTGATCCACACGGTCAGGAAATTTCTCGCTTGTCCGCTTGTCAACGAAGTGGTCATCGCCCTGCGCGCGGAAGATATCGATTGGGTGAGGGGCCTGTTGGACCGCGAGGGAATCGGGGAGCGGGTCCGCCTGGTGGAGGGCGGAGAAACCCGGCAGCACTCGGTGGAAAACGCGCTGGCGTCGCTCGCGCCGGATGTGGATGTGGTGGCCGTGCACGACGCGGTGCGGCCGTTCATCGATGTCCACACAATCGAAGAGGTGATCCGGGCTGCCGCAGAGACGGGCGCGGCGATCGTCGGGATCGTGCCCGTCGACACCGTGAAGCAGGTCCAGCGGCATTCGGTGCGGGGCACGCTGAATCGGGACCGGCTGGTGCTGGCGCAGACTCCGCAGGCATTCCGGGCGGAGGTACTCCGTGAGGCGTTCGCGCGAGCGGCGCAGGACGGCTTGGTGGGGACCGACGAGTCGAGCCTGGTCGAGCGTTTGGACCGGGTGGAAGTGAGGGTGGTTCCCGGAAGCGACCGCAACATCAAGATCACGCGGCCGACCGACATCCGGCTCGCCGAGCTCTTTCTGGCGGAGGAGCGGCGGCGGGTCGAGGGGGAACATTTGTGAAGGGATTGCGAATCGGACTGGGTTGGGACAACCACCGGATCGCGACCGGCAGGCCGCTGATCCTGGGGGGGGTTCAAGTGCCCTGCGAGTTCGGGCTCGACGGGCACTCGGATGCCGACGCGCTCTCGCACGCGATCACCGACGCGCTGCTGGGCGCGCTTGCGCTTGGGGACATCGGAATGCACTTTCCGGATTCCGACCCGCGGTGGAAGAACTGCGACTCGCTGGTTTTCCTGCGCCATGCCGCCGGGCTGGTGAGGGAGGCGGGCTACCGGATCGGCAATATCGATGCCACCGTGGTCCTGGAGAGGCCTAAGCTTAAGGACTACCGCAACGCCATTCGCGAGAACCTGGCGCGGACGCTGGACCTGCCGGCGGATTTTGTCTCGCTGAAGTTCAAGACATCGGAGAAGGTGGGCCCGGTGGGCGAAGGGCGATCTGCCGAGGCCCAGGCAATCGCGCTCCTGATCCCCGCGGACTGATTTCCCAGGAGACTCTGGGGATTTCGCTTCGGCCGCGGGATGCGGATTTCGCTTGCATTTAGGCCAAAGCGAGACTATTATTCGTTC
>CAYYNC010000067.1:0-33892 GCA_964472745.1 uncultured Solibacteraceae bacterium | reverse complement strand
AAACATCGACGCGGCGGGTCCGCTGCCGCTTCCGCGGCCGCAGATTGTAGTTGCTCATCTTCCTCTTCACGCCCCGGAAGTTGATCCGATTCCTGCTGGAGACGACTCGCTCCTCCAGGATCTCGTCGAGGATGGCCTCATGCAGGACTTTCCTCTGCCGAGGGGGGAATAGCTGCATAGCGGGCCAACCGCCGCTGGACAACCCTGACGGCATGAAGAAAGGAGAGCCGGTCGGGATCTTCATCCGCCTTCAGCGCCGCCTCGTGCATCAGACCGCGGATGGCGAAGTGGGCCAACAGCAAGCCCCAGAACTCCTGCTCCACCAGTTCCGGCGTCTTGCTTCGCAGCACGATCTGAGCGCCACGCAAGTGCGTCTTCAACTCGTCGAGCGAGGTCTCTATCTCCCAGCGCTCATGATAGAGCGCGGCCAACTCTTTGGCCGGAGCCTGCTTCGGATCCAGGATCGTAGTGATCAACCGGTACAGCGCTTCCGAACCCGGCACGTTGTCGAGCCGGTAGTCGATCACCCGCACCACAATGCCATTGCGTTGATTGCGGCGACCGGAAGTCGAGGCGTAGATGCGGCTGAGGTAGGAACCATCGGGCAGCCGCTGGTCAACCTCCAGACGCGCGTTCTGACGCACGCGCCACAGTAGATCCGCTCCCGTCCTGGCCGCTGTTTGCCAGAGGTCGGAGCCGGGAAAGAAGCGGCCCGCCAGGCAGAGCATCCCCTTGCGGAGGGCGGGCACAACCTCGCGGGCCAGTGTGATTTCGCCGGTGGCAAACGGCCCCATGTGCGCGGCCCACAACACATGCGTTCCGTTCTCCAGCAGCGCCGCGAAGCGGAGCTTCGGGAATGCACTCTCCCCCCGGCTGGCCCCCGGCCGGCCGAAGGCCTTTTCGTTCTCTTTGGTGTCAGCCACGTCCAGCGAACTGCCATCCAGGCTCACCAATCGCCAATCCCGATACCAGGCGCCCTTGGTCGGCTTCTCGGCGATGGGGCCAACCAGGCTGGCGTAAAGCCGGCGCATCGGTTCGGGACCGAGCCGGCTGCGTGCCTGCGAAATGCCCGAGTCGCCGGCCACCTTGATGCCTACCGACGGGTCCAGCAGCCATGACACACCCTCCAGCAGGCAGCGCAGCACCTCGCCAGTGGAGGATCGCATGTACAACGCCAGTGCGATCACGTAGTCGACGACGACGTGCGCGGGCAGATCCCGTTCCCGCACACTGGCGCGTTTGGTTTCGGCCAGCACCTCGCGCACTTTTTCCAGCGGGAAGAACTTGGCGATCACGCCGAGGCTGATGTAATCGGTGATACGGCTGCCGGCAGGCAGAGATGCAACGGTACGGGCCATTCCTGGGGGCTCCCGCCCCAAACAGAAGAGCGTAGAAATGTTGTTAAGTGAACAGTATTGCCTTTAGCTCGTTTGCCGCCTCACGAACCTGGCGGAGAGTCGGCCGGCCTTCAGGGATGATTCGGGCGATGGCCTTTTCATGCCGCGTGATCACAATCTCCTCGCCTCGTGATACACGGTCGAGGAGTTCGCCGAACCGGGTTTTCGCCTCGAGCGCAGTGACAGTGTTCATGCCAGAGTCCAAAACTGACTAGTCATTGATTAGTCTAGCGGAGGACCTATCTCCGTGGGTTAAGGGCCGGGAGCGCAAACCGACCTTGACCGCTCACTATCAGCACGCGAGAATCCCCATTTGATCGTGAGCCTTGACGCCTAGGGTCGCTGAGGAGTACCGGCTCGCTCGCATCCCGCCGGGCGACCGTTCCGGTCTGAGTGTCGACGGGGAGGAAGGGGCGCTGGTGTTCCGGCGACTTCGGCGTAAGGAAAGCCGGCTCGCCGTCCTGTAAGACCGACCGGCCTGCCCGGATGAAGTTCCGCCTCACCGGCGCGCTCCAGCCAGCGCTCATGAATTACCGCGCGGGGAAGGGGCGGGTTTGGGGGGCTTCCATGGCCTGGGGGTTTTCGCGGCGGAGTTTCAGGGAGAGTTCTTTTTCGCGGGCGGCGGCGGGTTCGTCTCCGAGGCGGAAAAAGATTTGGGAGAGGATCAGGCGCGGTTGTGGGTGGCGAGGGTCGAGCTCGATGGCGCGGAGCATTTCGGACTTCGCTTCTTCGAGGCGGTCGAGGCTCATCAGCGCGCGAGCAAGCGTTGTGCGGGCGGCCATGTAGTCGGGCTTAAGCTCGATCGCTCTGCGCAGCGGCGTGATCGCTTCTTCGGTGCGGCCTTCTTTCATTAGCGTCTCGCCGTAGAAGAAGAAGGGCTCTTCGTAGTCGGGCGAGGCCTTCATCGCTTTCTCGATCCAGGGGAGCGAGTCGGCGGGGCGGCCGGCGCGGTAAAGCTCGTAGCCGTATTCGAAGCGGGCGCGAGGGTGTTCTGGGAAACGCCGGACGAAGCGCCCGGCGACGCGGAGGGCGGCGGCGTGGTCGCCGGCGTCCTGCCAGGACTTGATGGCGACGAGGTAGACGTCGGGGTCGTCGTCCTTGATCGCGAGCGCACGCTCGGCGATCGCGGCGGCTTCGCGGAAGTAGCGGCCTTTGCCGTATTCGACGGCCATCACGAGCATCAGCTTGTAGTGCGAGGGTTGGAGAGCGATCGCTTCGCGCCACTGGCGGAGGGCGTCGCCGGTTCGGCCGAGGTGCGCGAGCGTGGAGCCGAGCAGGAAGCGCGCGTTGAAGTCCTTGGGTTTTGCGCGGACGGCTTTCGCGAGGAACGGCTCGGCTTCGGCGTGGCGGCCTCGCGTGGAGTACATGTAGCCGAGGTTGAACGCGGCGGAGAAGAGATTGGGCGAGATCGCAAGGGCCTGCTTCCAGAGCTTCTCGGCCTCGCCGAAGCGCTGTTGTTGCGCGGCTTCCAGCGCTCGCGCGGAGAGGGCTTCGGCCTGCGGCGGCTGCAAAAGGAGAAGCGCGAGGGAGAATGTCGTCATCGCTTCAGCGGGAGGATCTGCGGCTTGCCCGCGCCTTCGACGAGGAGAACGAGCGATCCACCGGGCGCCCCTTGGTACTCTTCAACCGCGCCGGAGGGCCAGTAGACGGTGAACTTATCCGCGGCTTCGGAATCGCCGAGCCCGAAGTGAAGACGCATGTCGTTGAGGGAGAGGAAGCTCGTTTGGCTGAGGACGGCGGCGGCCTGTGGGCGGCCGGCGGCATGGACAACAACGGTCGCTCCAATCGCGGAGCGGTTCGATTTCACGCCCTGGAGCTTCGCCTTGATCCAGCGATTGGAGTTCTTCAGTTCGTTATGAAGAAGCGACGGCGGCTCGTCCATGTTCATGATCAGCACATCGACTGCGCCATCGTTGTCGAAGTCGCCAAAGGCCGCGCCGTGGCTGGCGTGCTTGGCGGCGACACCGGGTCCGGCCAGGTGGGAGACGTCCTCGAACCTCCCGTTGCGGAGGTTGCGGTAGAGCAGGCGCGGATTGGCATACTCTTCGGCGGGGTCGATCTTCTGGATTTCGGGGTAGACGTGGCCGGCGACCTGGAAGATGTCCTTCCAGCCGTCGTTGTCGAAGTCTTCGAGGCCCGCGCCCCAGAGCACGTAGTGTGGATTGACGGCGAGTCCCGCGGCGATGACGGCGTCTTCGAAGAGGCCCTTGCCGAGGTTGCGGTAGAGGTTGGGGTAGTCGCGGATGAAGTTGGTCTTGACGAAATCGATCCAGCCGTCGTTGTTGTAGTCGCCGAAGGCGAGGCCCATGCCGGCCTGCTCGGCGCCGTGCTCGTTGTAAGCGATGGAGGCTTCGGTGGCGAGCTCGGTGAATGTGCCGTCGCGGTTGTTGCGGAAGTAGAGGCTGGGCGTGGAGTCGCTGGCGACGTAGATGTCGGTCCAGCCGTCGCGGTTGAGATCGACGGCGGAGGCGGTGAAAGCGTAGAAGCCGCGCGCTTTGCGGATGCCGGTCTTTTCGGAGACGTCTTCGAAGGTCCCGTTGCCGCGATTGCGGTAGAGCGTGGCGCGGCCGTAGGGGAGGCCGCGCGGGCCGCAGTAGACGGGCGTGTCGCGGAACATGCAGTAAGGGTGCTCGCCCGGCCGCGGCGTCTTCTTCAGGTCGAATTCAAGGTAGCTGGCGACGAAGAGGTCGAGGAAGCCGTCGCGGTCGTAATCGGCGAAAGTACAGCCGGTGCTCCATTCGTCCACGGGTCCGGCAACACCGGCCTTTACGGCGATGTCTTCGAAGAAGGCGCCGCCCTTGTTGCGGAAGAGGGAGTTCGGGCCCCAGTAGGTGACGTAGAGATCTTCGAAGCCGTCGTTGTCGATGTCGCCTCCGCAGACTCCGTTGCCCCAGCCGGTGCGGCCGGCGCCGGCTTTCGCGGTGACGTCGGCGAACTCGCCATTGCCGGTGTTGCGAAAGAGGCGGCTGATGGGCTCCTGCCCCTTGGGGAACGCTTCAAACCGCGTTGCGTTGACGAGGAAGACATCGAGAAGGCCGTCGTTGTCGAAGTCGGTGAACGCGACGCCAGTACCGTTGGCTTCAACGATGTACGGTTTGCGGCCGGGGCGGCCCTGGACGAACCTCATATCGAGGCCGGCGCGGGCTGCCACATCGGTGAAGTTGGCGGCCCAGGGCTGGCCGGAGAACCTGGCGCGCGGGGCGGCGGAGACGTTGCCGGTTGCGATGCCCTGTGCGAATGACGGCAGAACCTGCCCGAGGAGGGCAAAGAGTGCAAGGAAGAATCGCAAAGTACTTCCTTAGATTTTAGCGACAAGCTATTATGCTCGATGAGGAATGCAAAGGATTCAACCGGCCATGGCGGGAAAACAGGCAGGCGCGGCGGCGAGCTTGAATGCCGAACAGGCGGAGACTCAGCTCGAACTCAAAGACCGCGCGCTTGCGGCCAGCGCGGAAGGCATCACGATTACCGATCCGCGGCAGCCGGACAATCCGCTCATCTACGTGAATGCGGGATTCGAGCGTCTGACCGGCTACACGTCCGCCGAAGTGCTGGGGCGCAACTGCCGGTTTCTGCAAGGGCCGGGCACGGATATCGAGACTCTGAACGAGTTGCGCCGGGCGATTCGCGAGGAGCGCGAGGCAACCGTTCAATTGCTGAATTACCGCAAAGACGGCACGCCTTTCTGGAACCGGCTGTCGATCACGCCGGTGAGGGACGCCGCGGGAGCGACGACACATTTCATCGGCGTGCAGTCAGACGTCACCTCGGAGAAGCAGGCGCAGGATGCATTGGTGGCCGCGAATCAGCAACTGGAAGCGGCCAACGCAGCGTTGAAGCTGGATCTTCAGGCCGCCGAGGAGGTGCAGCGTTCGCTGCTGCCAGCGGAATTGCCCTTGATCCCGGGCTTTGAGTTTGCGTACCTGTTCAGGCCGTGCATTGACGTTGGCGGCGATTCGCTGAACGTCGTGGCGCTCGACGATCGCTACGCCGGCATCTACATCCTCGATGTTTCCGGGCATGGCGTGGCAGCGGCGCTGCTTTCGGTGACGCTCAGCCACTTGCTTGCCGCTCCGCCGGACCGCTCGTTTTTGTACCACCCGAGCGCCGACGGACCGCGCAAGCATTCGATTTCTCCGCCGGCCGAAGTGGTTGCACGGTTGAACCGGCAGTTCCTGGGAAGAAGGGGCAGGCCGCAGTACTTCACAATGATCTACGGCCTTCTGGACACGGACAGCGGTGCGTTCCAATTTGCCGCAGCGGGACATCTGGGGCCGATTCATGTTGCGCGCGGATCGGCGCCGCGGGTGCTGGAGACAGGCGGATTTCCAGTGGGTCTGATGTCTCGCGCGACCTACCAGGAGCATTGCGTAACGCTCGCGAAGGGAGACCGGCTGTACCTGTGCACCGATGGGATCTACGAAGCGCAGGATGAGGACGGGGAGGAATTCGGAGTCGAGCGGTTGCTGGCGCAACTGGCGCGGAATCGTGAGTTGCCGCTGGACGAGAGCCTTGCGAAGGTCATGGAGTGCGTGGAGGAGTGGGCAGCGCAAGCCGGCCCGGCCGACGATGCTTCGATGGTGGCGATCGAACGGAAGGCGTGAGGGCGGGGCTTTGGCGCCCCGCCCCGAATTGAAGAAAACACAGCCTGAAGGCTGTGCTCCTTAGAAGGCGTAGCGGAGAGCGAACTGGATCTGGCGCTGCGGGGTGGTGCTGTTAATCGTTCCGAAGGCCGTGTTCGTTCGGGTGACGTTGGCCGAGCCGAAGTTGGGCAGGTTCGGGAAGTTGAAGAACTCGCCGCGGAGCTCGAGGCTGTGGCCCTCGATGATCTTGAACTTCTTCGCTATCGAGAGATCCCAGATGCGGCGGCCGTCGTCTTCAATGGTGAAGGCTCCGGAGTTTCCGAAGGTGAATGCAGCGGGCAGGACCACTGCGTCGGTGTCGAACCAGCGGTCGACCGTGCGTTGGGCGACGGGAAGGTTCGGGTTGCGAATGACATCGGGGCGCTCGCTGGTGCGGCCGACGTTGGCGCGGTCGACGCCGGTACGGAGGTTGGAGGCGGTGCCGGACTGCAACTGGACGATGCCTTCAATGGCCCAGCCCCCGAGGATTGCGTCCACAAAGGGATTCCAGTTGGCTCCGAACTGGCGGCCGCGGCCGAAGGGCATGTCGTAGACATAGCCGAGCTTGAAGGCATGCTGGATGTCGTAGCTGCAACGCGACCAGTCCGGGCGGCGGTTGTAGATGTCCTGGTATTTGCCTTCGGCGAGCGAGGACTGGTTGTCCATGCACTTGCCCCAGGTATAGTTGCCGAGGACCTGCAAGCCACGGCTGAAGCGCTTGGTGAGCTTGGCCTGGAAGGCGTTGTACTCGGAGTTGAAGACGTTGCTGCCGCCGTCCATGTTGCCGATGAAGCCGGCCTTGTACAGCAGGCGGCGCGGATCGACCGGGCCGGGCCCAGGAGTGAGCGCGTTGTTCCAGCCGTGATAGCCGATCTGCTTCTTGTTGGAAGAGCCGACGTAGCCGACATCGATGGCCATGTCGGACATGAGCTGATGCTGGATGAAGAGGTTCCACTGCTGTGAGTAGGGCGAGCGGTTCTCGGGGTTCTGCGGCCAGCCGCCGATGGCGGCGGTGCTGCTGAAGCCGGGGCCGGGGTCGGAGATTTTGAAGTCCGGCACGGCGCCGCGGTTGTAGCTGATCTCCTGCTGCGGCAGGTAGGGCCAGAACTTGCGGAGGTCGTTGATCTCCTGCATGAAGGTGGAGTTGAAGAAGATGCCGACACCGGCGCGAACGACGGTCTTCTGTGTGACCTGGTAGGCCAGGCCGAGGCGCGGCGCCCAGTTGTTCATGTCGCTGCGCATCAGCGCGCGGCCATAGCCGAGCTGGCGGGCCGGAGAGCCGGCCTTGCCGGTGTAGGGATCGGGGAGCGGGTTTGTGCTGGCCCACATCAACTGCGCACCGTACTCGCCGGTCTGCGGGTCGCGGGTGATGAAGAGGTTGCCGAGCGCGTCGTTGACGTCGTGCGGTCGGATGCCGGACTCCCAGCGGATGCCGAAATTCAAGGTGAGCTTGTCGGTGACGCGCCAGTCGTCCTGAATGAAGGCGTCAAAGTACGGCTGGCGGGCGAACAGGCGGGGAATGGTGAATCCGCGGCGGATGTAACTGGGGTAGCCCAGCAACATTGTGGCGAAGGCGTCGCCATGGCCGGCGTTGAGGTCGTCGGCTGTGAGCGAGGTCCAGAATTGGGCGTCGCCGTTGGTGGGGTTGGAGTAGGCGGCGTCCATGGCGCGCTTGGTGAAGCCGCCTCCGAATCTGACGGCGTGCCGCCCGAACACCATCGAGAGCTTGCCGGTGAACTGGTGGTTCATGTCCTTGATCGTTTCGCCGCCGCCGCCGCCGGCGGTGGCGTAGCCTTGCGGAGCGAAGCTGACACGCGTATCGCAGAGGGCCGCGGGGTCGAAGATGGACACCCTGGCGGACTCGAGAATCCCCTTTCGCGTCAGGCCGTCGGTGAACGACGGGCAGCCGGGGTTGTCGGGCGAGCTGTAGCCGTATTTCACTTCGAGCACAGTGGTCGGGCCGAAGATGTGGTTCCAGCCGGCGCCGTAATTGCGAACGTCGTAGCGGTTCTCGGTCACGTAGTAGCCGCGCGAGTCGGGGATGATCTCCTGGACGCGCTGCTCGAGCATGCGGAAGAACACTGTATCGTTCTGGCTGAGGAGGTGATCCACGCGCGCCACGAACATGTCGCGGTTGTTGCCGCGCCCTTGGGTGAAGAGCTGATTGTTGACGAAGCCGGGGCGGTTGGCGACGGGCATCATCTTGTCGACCACATATTTCATGCCCGGATCGATGCGGTTGGAGGGGATGATGTTGCCGCTGAAGGGCTGGCGGATGATGCGGCCCTGAGCATCGAGCGTGCCCGTGAGGGGATCGTAAATGCGGCGCGAGATTTCAGTGAAGTTGCCGGACCGCATGAGATCGGTGGGGACGTTGTTCTGAGCCGTCTGGCCGCGGCGCCAGCGGAAGCCTTCCCAGCTCGCGAACCAGAAGGTCTTTTCGCGGCCCTGGTAGAGCTTCGGGATCAGGACGGGCCCGCCGAGGGCCATGCCGTACTGGTTCTGACGGAATGGGACCTTGTCGCGGCCCTGGCGATTGGCGAACCACTCATTGGCGTCGAACTTGTCGTTGCGAACGTACTCGTAGAAGCTGCCGTGGAGGTCGCGCGTGCCGGAGCGGATGGCGATATTGACGTTGGCGCCGGCGGAGCGGCCGTACTCGGCGGAGTTGCCCGTGGCGACGCGGAACTCCTGGATGGCGTCCATCGGGGGCGAGCCGCCGGGGGAGTTCATGAACATCATGTTGTTGTCGACGCCGTCGAGGGTGTAGTTGTTGTCCTGCGTGCGCTGGCCGTTGACGGAGACCATCTGCGTGCCGGAGAGGTCGCCGCGGCCCTGGCTGCGGCGGATGTCGCTGGTGCCGGGCATGAGGACGAGCAGGCGGGTGTAGTTGCGGCCGTTGACGGGGATGCGCTCGAGCTGCGAGGTGGTGATGACGCCGGCGACCGAGGAATCCTGCGTCTGGAGCATGGGGGCGGCGGCGGTGACTTCGATGCGCTCGGAGACGTCGCCGACTTCGAGAGTGGCGTCGACCTTGAGCGTGGCGCCGGTTTCGAGAATAACGTTCGATTGGACTTTTGTTTTGAAGCCGGACATGGACATCCGCACTTCATAGGTTCCAGGCACGAGCGGACCGATGCGGTAAGCGCCGGTTTCGTTGGTGACGACTTCGCGGACAACGCCGGTGGCGACGTTGGCGGCAGCGACACGGGCGCCGGCGACTGCGCCGCCCGAGGCATCCGTGACGATGCCCACGAGGACTGCCTCCGTGGTCTGGGCGCTCGCGACGCCGGCGAGACTGAGGAGCGCGAGCAGCGTGCAGAGCAAACCATACTTCTTCATCATCCATAACCCCCTTTTTGGGCTGCGAAATTTGACTGATACTATCGACGAATCATCGCCAAGTCAATGCAGTCATAATCGGACTTGAATATCCGGTAGCAGAGAACCTGCCTGTCGATGCGTGAGGAGCGCGTGGGCACTGTGGAAACGAATTCGAAACCCGGCGCGGCGTGATGAAGAAGCGAGGTGGGTGCGCGGAATCAGGGCCTCACGGGAGCGCGCCGGACGGAAGCCGGGGTGATGTGCCCGATGGTTGGCGTGCC
This sequence comes from uncultured Solibacteraceae bacterium, assembly GCA_964472745.1. GTDB lineage: Bacteria > Acidobacteriota > Terriglobia > Bryobacterales > Bryobacteraceae > CAYYNC01. Next base: position 24,268 of record CAYYNC010000067.1, on the reverse strand, counting down.
GACCATTTTCATGGTGGTGATCAGTTCGGCGCGGAGCAGGTCGAGGACGCGCTCGACGCCGGGCTGGCCGAATGCGCCGAGGCCCCAGAGATAGGGGCGGCCGATGCAGACAGCCTTCGCGCCGAGGGCGAGGGCTTTGAAGATATCGGTGCCGCGCCGGATCCCTCCGTCCATGAGCACCGGGAGCCGGCCGGCCACCGCATCGACGACCTCGGGCAGCGCTTCGAGCGTGCCCATGAGGCTCTCTTCCTGGCGCCCGCCGTGGTTGGAGACGATAATGCCGTCAAGGCCGTGCTTCACGCACAGTGCGGCGTCCTCGGCGGCGACGACGCCTTTTGCGACGAGCTTCATGCGCGTCGCCTTGCGAATGCGGTCGATGAGGTCCCAGGTGAACGGATGATGGAATGTCTCGATGCGGGAGGTGTCGATGCGCTCGAACATCGCGTGCTCTTTGAGAAAGTGCTGGAGCGTGGGGCCGTGACAGGCGCGGCATTGGGGGAGAGTTTTCGGGTATCTGCGGTTGAGGAATTCGCGGTTCGAGCTGACGGGGCTGTCCACCGTGAGCACGAGGACCGGGCAGCCGGCTTGTTCGGCGGCGGCGATGAGTTGGCGCGTGACGTCGAAGACGGGCGTGGGATAGAGCTGAAACCAGAGCGGGATCTTGCACTCCTTGGCGACCTCGCCGGCGTGAAACTAGGTCACGGTGGAGAGGATCATCTGCGCTTCGCGTTCGCGACAGGCGCGTGCGACAGCGAGCTCGCCGAGCGGGTGATAGGCCTGCTGGCTGCCGGTGGGCGCGATCATTACCGGCGTGGGGTAGCGGCGGCCGAACACTTCAACCGAAGTGTCGATGGAGGTGACGTCGACGAAGCGGCGGGCGCGGATCTGCCAGAGCTGGTAAGCATGTTCATTGGCTGCGACCGTGCGGTTGTCATCGACGCCGGTCATCAGGTAGGCCCAGTGATGGGGCGGGATCTTCTTTTCGGCGGCGAGCATGAAGTCGAAGACATTCAGGGCGTCCTTGGGCGAGGCGACGAACAAGCCTGGCGGCGTTTTGCCGGTTTGGGCGAGCAGCGGTGAAGCCGCGAGGTACTGGAGGAAGCGGCGGCGGGCGTGCATCTTCAATTCCACGAATGGATCGATTCACGCGAGTATATAACGAGACGGAGGACGGAGCGGCGAGAATGGGCAGCTTGTTCGGCTCGGCGGCGATGGCGGCGGGGTATGCCCGGTCGCGGCCTCCCGTACACGAGAAGATCATCGGGCGCGTGAAAGCGAGGATCGGGCGCGCCCGCCGGGCGCTGGATGTGGGTTGTGGAGCGGGAGTATCGACGCGGCCGTTGAGCGACATCGCGGAACAGTGTTTTGGCGTCGAGCCCGTAGAGGCGATGCTCGCGGCGGCGGCCGAGATTGCGCCGGGCGCGCACTTCGCGGTTGCGCGCGGCGAGGCGTTGCCATTTGCGGCAGGGTCGATGGACCTCATCACGGCGGCGGGGTCGCTCAATTTCGTTGACGACCTCGCGCGCGTTTTTCGCGAACTCGAGCGAGTGCTGGCGCCGGGCGGCGTGCTCGTGGTGTACGACTTCTCGCACGGGCGCAGCTTCCGGGACTCGCCTCAACTCGATGAGTGGTGCGATGAATTCTACCGGCTCTGGCCGACTCCGCCAGGTTCGGCGATTGAATTGAATCCGGATATTCTGGCGTCAATGGAGACGGGGTTCCGGCTTGAGGACCGCATTCACTTTGAGATCGGGCTGGCGGTTGCCCCGGACTTCTACGTAGACTACGCGATGACGGAAACGAACGTCTCGCACGCCGTGCGCTGCGGGGCGGATGAGGCGGCAATTCGCGGGTGGTGCGAGCGGACCGTCCATCCGCTGTTCGCCGGCGACGCGCGCGAGGTCCTGTTCAGGGGCTACATCGCTTACTTGACCGCGGCGCGAAGCGCGTTGTAAGAGAATGGAGCCATCGATGCGCATTCTCCTGCTCACGCTTCTGTCGGCCGCCGCGGCCAGCGGCCAGTGGCAGATCTTGACGTCATTCGAAAACGACCAGGAATTGCAGATCCTGCGGCCGCGCAACACCAGGATCGAAGTCGTCGAGCAAGGCGTCACGGACGGGGCGAAGGCGTTGCGGATCGAGTTCGACGCCGTGGCGTGGCCCTCGCTGTGGTTCAGCCCGGCGCAGGCGTTCGATCTGCGCGAGTTCGGCGAAATCCAGATGGACATCACCAACCCCATGGAGGAGGCGCTCGTCTTCCGCGTGCGTGTGGATGACGACCCGCGGGCGGACGGCAGCCGCTATTGCCGCACCGGCGGCGCAACGATCGCGCCGGGCGAGACGAGGACGTTTTCGTTTCCGCTGAAGCACGCCGGCGGCGCGGAGTTTGGCATGAAAGGCCTGCCTTCGTGGCCGGGAGCGCGAAGCCTGGGTTCGAGCGGATGGTGGATCCTCGACGTGAGCCATATCGTCGCCTTTCAGATCTTCATGGGCTCGCCGCCAGGGCGGAAGGCGCTGATCGTGGACCACGTTCGCTTCGGACCCGCGCCTCCTCTCGAGGGGATCGTCGATGAGTTCGGCCAATACGCCCACGCCGACTGGCCGGGGAAAGTCTATGCGCATGAGGAATTCGCGGCCAGGCGCGAGGCCGAGAGCACTGACCTGGAGAGCGACCCGGGTCCCGCGGATCGGGACCGTTTCGGCGGATGGGCCGAGGGGCCGCAACTGGAAGCGACGGGGAATTTCCGCACGGAGAAAGTGGCCGGGAAATGGTGGCTGGTGACGCCGGACGGCCGCCTCTTCTTCAGCGCCGGACTCGACGGCATCCGCCCCGTCGAGCACACTTTCATCACCGGCCGTGAGCAGATGTTCGGCTGGCTTCCCGGTGAGGACGACCCTCTGCGGCGGTACGTGCAGCAGGTATCCGGCGCCGTGGAAGGGCCCATCAGAGAAGGCCTTGCGATCAACTGGTATGGACTCAACCTGGAGCGGAAATACGGTCGCGACCCCTTCGAGCGCTGGGCCGCGACCGCGCTGATGAGATTGCGGTCGTGGGGCTTCAACACGATTGCGAACTGGAGCGACAGCCGCCTGTTTGGCAGATCCGTGCCGTACGTGGTCGCCGGCGGCATCGGCGGATCGCACAACCGCATCCGCGTGGATCACCCGTCGGCGGGCGCGACGATTCACGATCCCTTCGATCCGGCCTTCGCGGTGAGCGCACGCAACAGCCTGCGGGCGCAGGCCGCGGCCGCGGCTTGGGATCCATACTGCATCGGCTACTTCGTCGACAACGAGATCGCCTGGGGCAATCGCGACAACGAGAGCAATCGCTATGCGGTCGCCACTGGCGCGCTGGCGCAAGAGTTCGAGCGATCGCCCGCCAAGCGCGCGTTTGTCGAAATGCTGAGGGCGCGGTATCCGTCGCTGGAGGCATTGGCGGCGGCGTGGGGCGTCGCGGCGGCGTCATGGGAAGGGATCACGGCTGCGCCGTCGCTCAACGCGCGGGTTCGCGCGGATTACTCAGCCTTCGTGAAAGAGCACGCGCGGCAGTATTTCCGGGTTGTTCGCGGCGAGCTGAAATCGCTGGACCCGGATCACCTCTACCTGGGAAGCCGTTTCGCGTGGTTCACGCAAGAGGCCGCGGAGGCGTGCGCGGAGTTCTGCGATGTGATGAGTTTCAACGTTTATCAGCGGAAGATTGCGCCGTCGAACTGGAGTTTTCTGGAGGCTTTGGACCGTCCGGCGGTGATCGGAGAATTCCACTTCGGCGCGCTGGATCGCGGCATGTTTCATGCCGGATTGCAGGCGGCGGCGGATCAGCAGGAGCGGGCGCGCTTCTTCCGCGAGTACGTCGAGAGCGTGCTGGACCATCCCTCGTTCACGGGATGCCACTGGTTCATTGCGGCGGACCAGCCGTTGACCGGGCGAACGCGCGACGGCGAAAACTACAACATCGGTTTCGTCTCCATCACCGACACTCCGTATCCGGAGATGGTCGCGGCGGCGAAGGCGGTGCACGCGACGATGTACAGGCGGAGGTTCGGGGTCCCGGAGGAGACCGCAGGATCTGAATTCACGGCGCGGCGCCCGGGCAAGGACCAGTAGCGCGAGCAGCGGCGAGAGGGCCGGCGCCGTAGGAGGCCTGACGGTATTGCTCATAGAGGAACCTCGCGGAGGCGCTCAAGGCAGGGTCGCTGTGGCTGGCTAGTTCCTGGAGAATCGGGAGCATGGCGTTCAGTCCGCAGAAGGCGCGAGCGGCTGCGGCGGAACGTTCCAGGCCGCCGGCGAGCAACCTGTAATCCGCTGCGGGCGCGGGCGTGAGGAGAAGGCGGGCGATGCGCTCGGGCGTGCCTCCCTGTTTGAGCATCGGCAGGGCCCGGTGATGGCCGGTTTGCACGCGGAGTGCGTAGTCATGCCCGTCTCGGGCGAGACGGTGGAAGAGCCCCTGTTCCCCTACGAAGAACAGCCGCCGCTCGCCGGCGGCGGGCTCGAAGGGGGGCAGCGCCGCCGGGGGCGCGCTGCCGGGCTCAAACGTATATGCGTAGACCGTGGCGTCTCCTTGCTCAACCGTTCCCTGGATGCCGAGCTCCACCTTGATGGCGATCTCCACCGGGATAAGGCGCAGGCCGGCGCCGCCGAAGGGGCGGGGCGGGCCGACCGTTTCCACGCGCGAGATTGTGCCGATATAGATTTCGGGCGCGGCAAGGAGGCATTCATAGCCGATCGGCTTCGTCAGCTCATCGGGAGTGATGAGCGGAGGTCCGATGTCCATTTGGCGGCTGGGCCGGCACGAGAGCAGGACCAAAGCGAGCGTTGCGGGAAGCAGGAATCGCACGGTTAGTAGCGCACCACGAAGGAATCCTGAGAGGGGACCGCGGCCTCTGTTTCATCCACCGCCCGCACTTCCGAGAGCCACGGGCCCTTGTGGAGATGGCCGGCAAGTTCGTCGAGCTGCCGCACCGTGCCCGCCCCGACCACTTCAACGCTGCCGTCGCTGAGATTGCGCACGAAGCCGCGAACGCCGATTTCGAGCGCGCGCCGCTGCACGAAGTCGCGGAAGCCGACGCCCTGGACGCGGCCGCGCACAATCCAGCGGCGCGCCATCAATGCCGTGTCTCGCGCCATGGTTGCTATTCTCGCTCGATTATTCACCATCGAGAAAGCGGTGATGGCGGCCAAGCCAGTAGGGGAGCAGAAACGCGGCGCCGTCGTCCTCCGCGCGGCCGTCCGCTCCGCCGTCCACGACAAAGGGGTTCGCGTTCCACTTCATCACCGGGCGCTCGTCGGGAGGCAGCAGCGTGAGACTCTGCTTTTTGCCGAAGCGGTCGAGCTCGCCGGACCACTCAAGATCGCGGCGGTGCGAGTTCTTCACGGTCCAGGAGATTGCGTCGATGGGCGAGCGGTAGAGAGTGCGCGCTGCGCCCTCAAGCAGAGTGCGGTCGCTTCCTTTCTCCGGGCGGCCCGTGAGGTAGATGAAGGTCCAGAGAGGATTGTCCTCGCGGCTGGCGTTTTCCCACCACTGGTCCATTGCGGGACGGTAGTAACGATTGAGGAGCTCGCTGTCCTTCTCGTAGCGGAACAGCAGGTAGAACGGCAGGAACGCAAGCTCCTCGTCGGAGTAATTGAGCTCGTCGCGCAGCTCCTTGAGGCGCGCGGTCATGGCGGCGTAGCCAAGATCGATTGCGGCTTTCCTGTATTCCTTTTCGTATTTCGCGTCGCCGGTGACGTGCGCCGCGGTCTTAAGGAAGCTGAGCAGCTCGAGGGCATTCAGTGGACCGTCGCCGGCGGCGGCGCGCAGGTACTCCATGTTCCATTTGCCCCAGCGTGTCGGCTTTCCATCGAGGTCGATCAGGTAGTAGTTATTCGCGATGATGTGGTCCATGATCCGCGCGGCGGTTTCGCGGATGCGCTGGTTGAGCGGCGAAGGCGGGAGCAGATCGCTGGCGATGCCGAAGATGAAGAAGTGGCCGACGATCTCGTCGGAGCTCGTGTCGGCCTTCCAATAGTACTGGCCGTCGGGGCTCCAATGCCATTCGCCGTCGCGCGGCGGCGGCTCACCCTTCTTCAGATAGGAGCGCGCCGGGAAGCCACGCTTGCCTGCGACCTCTTCGAGAAACAGAATCGCTTCGATGGACTTCGTGGCGCGGGCGAGGGCTTCGGGCGATTTCGTGACGGCGTAGCGGAAGCACTCGGCGGCGGCGTAGATCGCGGTCCAGAGGCCGTCGTTGTCGTCGTCGCGCATGCGATTCGATTTCACGCCGCCGGGGATTTGAAGGATCGACGGCGAGACCATTCCCCAGCGGTCGTGGCGCTCGCGGATGCGCTGCTCGAAGATCTCCGCCTTCGCGGCGAGGGTCATGGGGCGCAGCTCGATGTGCGAGACGCCGGACTTTGTCCGCACCCAGACGCCGGCGGAGGAGTCGGCGACAATGTGGAGGACTTCATCGTCGGGCAGATAGCGCTTGCCGGCGAAGTACTGCACGCGGTCGCGCGGTGCTGCTCTTGGCTGGTAGCGCACAACGCCCTGCCGGGCGCCATACCAGACTGCGCCGTCGGCGGCGACGCACATCGCATCGATGGCCACCGGGTGGGGCGGAACGGTTTGTTTCAGCGTAGCGGGAACTGCGGAGTCGTCCAGCGAGTAGAAGGTGCGGAACTTCTGCGGCGTGGCCGCCAGGCGGACCGGCTGCGCGGACGCAACGCAGGCGGCCAGCGCGAGAGATGAGACGAATGCGCGGATCATGATCAGAACTGGTTGAACTCGGTGGCGAAGCGGAACGCCTCGACGTGCTTGCCGTTGCGCTTGAGCATCATCGCGAGCACTTCCTTCCTGGCCTTTTCGTAGTCCTCGGGGCGCCAGTCGGAGCGGTACTTGCGGACGGCGGGCTCGAACTGGCTGACGTGGGCGAGCGAAGCCTTGATCTTCAGGTCGAGCACGGGCTCGATGTCCACGAAGTAGTTGGCGTCCTTTTCGAGCACGTAGAAGAAGAGCATCATCGGGACCTTGAAGGGCTCGAGGCCGAGTTGGAGGCGCTGGTTGGGAAAGTAGAGATGCCATTCGGCGGCGCGGATGGCGTCCAGCGTGTTCATCGCAGCCATGCGGTGGTCTGTCTTGTGCCAGCGGACGTGGTCGTTGCCGGGGTCGACGCTCATGACGATGTCGGGGCGGTAACGGCGGATGAGCTCGGTGGCCTGCTCGACCAGCCGCAGCGGATCGACGTACTCCAGCAGGCCGTCGTGGTGCCCCATCCAGATGAGGTTCTCCTTGGGGATGCCCAGGATGCGGTTGCCTTCCTCTTCCTCCGCTTTGCGGATGGCCGCCAGGCGCTGCGACGTCATGTCGAGGTCGTAGGAGCCCTTGTCGTCGTTCGTGTAGATGGCGATGCGGATCGTGTTGCCATTGCCGGCCAGGCGCGCCAGAGTGCCCCCGCAGCAGAAGGCGTCGTCGTCGGGGTGGGGCGTGAACAGGAGAATCGACTTGCCCCGGATGTCCTCGATGCGGGGCGGCTGGGCGGCGGAGAGGGCGGCGGCCATAAGCGCTAGGAACAAGAATCTCATGGGAAGTAGTGTATGCCAATAGGGGTTCGGAAAACGCAAGTGGTTTCAAGTTCCTGCCGGGCATGTCGATTTTTGTTGAAAATCTGCCGGAACCTGCTACCTTGAGGAGTATGTGGGGTACACACCGTCTTTCCATCACTCTCACCGCGCTTGCACTGCTCGCTTTGACCGTGCCGGCGCAGGACTTTCAAGCTTCCATCGGCGGACTGGCGACCGACCCGGCGGGTGCGATCGTCGCCGGCGTCCGCGTACGGGCGACCAATATTGAACGCCAGACGACCTACGAGGCCACATCGAACGACGCTGGTCTGTACTTGATCCGGTTCCTTCCGCCGGGAACCTACAACGTGACGGCGGAGAAGGAGGGGTTCAAACGCTTCGTGCGGGAGAACCTCAGGCTGGCGGCGGTGGACCGGCTGGACCTTGCGATCCGGTTGGAGCTCGGGGCGGTCTCGGAGAGCGTGACCGTGACTGGCGAAGTGCAGGCCCTGGAAACAGAGACGGCTTCGCGCTCGGCGACGATCGAGCGGAAGTTCGTTGAGGACATCCCCGTGAGCGGGCGCAACTTGTTCCAGTTCCAGTACACGCTGCCGGGCGTGACAAAGACAAGCCGCTACTGGGGCTCCTACGAGCTGTACGCGTTCGGCAACATCAACGGCGTGACGATCAACGGCGGCCGGAGCGGCGAGAACGACGTGCTGCTCGACGGCACCACCACCACGCGCGGCAGCCGCAGCGCATCGTTCGCGCCCGCATTGAATGCGATCGAAGAGGTGACGATCAAGACGAACTCCTACGACGCAGCCTACGGGCGCATCGGCGGCGGGGTGACCTCGATCACGCTGAAGACCGGCACGAACCAGTTGCACGGCCAGCTTTACGAGTTCCTGAAGAACGACAACCTGAACTCGAACGGCTATTCGGCGAACGCCGCGGGTGTGCCGCGGCCGGAGTTCAAGAACAATACCTTCGGCTTCACGGTGGACGGGCCTGTCTACATCCCGAAGCTCATCGACGGGCGGAACAAGCTGTTCTTCATGATCTCGACCGAGTACCTGCGAGAGCGCAATCCGCAGATCCAGATCTGGACCGTGCCGACCGAGGCGGAGCTGCGCGGCGACTTCTCGGGACTCCGCGACAACCAGAACCGGCAGATCACCCTCTACGATCCGTTGACCACGCAGGGCAACACGCGCACGCCGTTCGGAGGCAACCTCATCCCGCAGAATCGCCAGAATCCCGTGGCGAGCAAGGCGGCGTCGTTTTATCCGAAACCGAACCGCGCGAGCGAAGGTCCGGACGGGCAGAATAATTACCTGTTCGTGAACAGCTCGCGCAACCAGTACGACCAGTGGCTGGGCAAGATGGACTACAACGTCACGCAGACGCACCGGTTGAGCTGGCGCTACGGCGAGACGCCGTGGTTCAATTGGGCGCGCGTGCAATGGGGCACGAACGCGGCCGAGCCGTCGGGCGAGTTTCCCTCCACGCGCATCTCGCGCAACTGGGGCGCGGAGTGGACATGGACGATGACGCCGGCAATGGTGTTCAACCTGCGCGGCGGGCTGGCGCGGTACGAGGGTTTCAGCGGCAACACGTTCGCGGCGGGGTTCGATCCTCGTCAGCTCGGCTTCCCCGACCGGCTGGTGGCGCAGTTCACGGCGCTGCAATTCCCGCGCTTCAACCTCAGCGACAAGAACTTCAGCCCGCTTGGCGCCACCCGCACGCAGAACTACGAGACACAGGACACTTGGAGCCTGGCGCCGACGCTGAACATGATCCGCGGACGGCACAATGTGAAGTTCGGCGGCGACTTCCGGCGCTACAACGACAACCGGCTCCAGCCGGAGTCGGCAAGCGGCGTCTACACCTTCACGCGCGCCTGGACGCAGGCCGATCCGCAGCGCGCCGACGCGCTATCCGGCAATGTGTTCGCATCCTTCCTGCTGGGCAACCCGGCCTCGGGGTCGGTGCCGCGCAACATCGACCCGTCGTGGCGCAATCACTACTACGGCTTCTTCGTCCAGGACGACTGGAAGCTGACGCCGCGGTTGACGGTGAACGTGGGCGTGCGCTGGGACTACGAGACGCCGATCTACGAGCGCTACAACCGCATGCTGCGCGGCTTCGCGTTCGATCAGCCGAGTCCGATCGCGAACCAGGTGCAAGGGCTCACGCTGAAAGGCGGCCTGGTCTACGCGGGCTCGAAAGGCCTGGAGCGATACGCTTTCAACCCGGACAAAAACAACTGGCAGCCGCGCGTGGGCGTGGCGTGGCAGTTCCGCGAGGGCTGGGTGATGCGCGGCGGCTACGGGCTGACCATGATGGGACAGAACGCGGCGGGAGACGCCAGAGGCTTCAGCCGCACGACATCGCTGATCGCGTCGACGGACAATAACCTGACGCCGGCGGTTTCGCTCTCGGATCCTTTCCCGCTGAGCCTGTTCCCGACAGGTCTCTTGCTGCCCATCGGCAGCAGCCTGGGCCTGGCGACCGATCTCGGCCAAGGCGTCGGTGCGCAGTTCCTGGACCGCCCGTTGCCGTACTCCAATCAATTCTCGTTCGGATTCCAGAAGAGCCTGCCGGACCGCTGGCTGGTGGACGCGTCGTACGTCGGCAACATCACGCGCAAGCTACCGGTGGCGGCCAATATGAACTTCATCCCGCTGAACGAGCTGACCAGGCTGCCGGTAGCGGAGCGGCCGGCGTATTTCAATGCGCAGGTGCCAAATCCGATGCGCGGCCTGCTTCCAGGCTCCGGCATCAACGGCGCCACCGTACCACGCCAGCAGTTGCTGGTGGCATACCCGCACTTCTCGGGAGTCAGCATCAGCAATCTACCGATCGGCGGCCAGAGCTATCACTCGCTCCAGTTGAAGGGCACGCGACGTTACGCGAACGGCGTGGCGGCGCAGGTCTCCTACACCTGGTCGAAGACTCTGGAGCGGGTTTCGCTTCTGAACGCGCAGGACACCGATCTGGGCAACCTGCTCAACACGGGACTGGAGCAGCGTCTGGCGGAGTGGGACATCCCGCACACGTTCTCCGCCGTGGTGACCTATGAACTGCCGTTCGGCCGCAACAAGCGCTTCCTGAGCGGGATGAACACGCTGGGCAACGCGATCTTCGGGAATTGGAACATCAACGTCCTGCACATTCGGCGGTCGGGCGTGCCGGCGGAGTTCCCGAACGCCGCGCCGCTGGTGGCGCGCAGCGCGAAGCTCTCGGCTTCGCAGCGCGACGAACTGGCCCGCGCCGCGGGCCGCGACAAATTCAACCCGTTCTTCGACAAGTGGTTCGACACAACGGTGTTTCCGAACCGGGCGCAGGCGGCATTCACCTTGCGCGATTTCCCCACCCGATTCCCCGATGTGCGGCTCGATGGGCTGCAAAGCTGGGAGATCTCGGTGTACAAGGAGTTCCGGTTCCGCGAGCGCGTGCGCACGCAGATTCGCGCCGATTTCCAGAACGCCTTCGACTACGCGCACTTCGGGCGCTTCGCCACGCGCCCGAACAACGTGCAGGACACGCGCTTCGGACAGCTCGACCCGGCGCAGGGCAACCAGCCGCGCATCGTCGTGCTGGTGATGAAGATCGTGTTCTGAGACGAGCCCCGTTCAATGAGCGAAGGCGGCCGCGCGCGTGCGGCCGCCTTCCATTTCGCGGCTAAAACTGGATGCGGGCCTGCACCTGAAGCCAGCGGTTGACCGCCGAGGTCTGCGAGGTGATGCGCCCGAAGTTGGTGTTGTAGGGATCGGTGACCGGTCCGCTCATTTGCGACCGGTTCTGCACATTGAGGGCTTCGAGCCGGAACTGGAGGTTGGCGGATTCGGTGAGGCGGAAGTTCTTGCCGATGTTGGCGTTCCATTGATTGGTGGAATCGGCCCGCAGGCCGTCGATGCGTGTGGGGAACACGCGGACGTGGTAACCGGCGGGGCCATTCGCGGCGACGCGCTCGAAGTTGGCGGTATTGAACCAGGTATCCCAGGTGCGATTCACATTATTGATGTCGTTAACGTCGCTGCCGTAGTAGAAGACGTTGCCGAAGTTGAGAAGCGGGCCGGGCTGCCACTCGTAGGTGGCGGCGATCTGCCAGCCGCCCGCCACCGCGTCCACGAACCGGTTTGCGGCTCCGAGGTACCTGCGGCCCTTGCCGACCGGAATCGTATAGACGCCGGTGCCGGTGAGGCGGTGGGGCCGGCCGTCATTGGAGGGCCGGACGTGGCGCTCGGAGTCGAATTCGTTGAGGAAGACATCGGCGTCGCGCAGACGCATGGCGGTGTATGCAAGGTTGAGATTCCAGCCCTGGGCGAAACGCTTTTCAAATGAGAGTTGGAACTCCTGGGTCTTCGTGTAGGCCGAGGCCTCGCCGTTGTTGGTGAGGCCGTTGATGTGAGGGAAAGCGCGCAGCAGGCGGTTGCGGGCGATGATGCGGGAGGTGAAGAACGAGTTGGCGTTCATGTCGGCCCACACCAGCGCCGGGAAATCGCCTTGTCTCAGGTTGCCGATGTAGAAGGGATTAGGGACGTTGGCGTTCAGCAGATTCTGCGCGGAGACATCGCGCTTGAGCCCGCTCACATAAAACGACGCCGGCAGCGGCTGCATGGGCCTGCCCGGCACGTTGTTCGATGAAGAGAACTGGGAGATGCGGTCCGAGTATGTGCCGGCGTATGTGGCGGTGACGACCATGCTGGCCCCGATCTGCCGTTGGATTCCCGCCTGCCACCGTTGCTGGCGCGGGTGCGGGGTGTTCCAGGCGGTGAAACCGAAGCCGCGGCCGGCATAGGCCATCGCGCCAAGAGCGTCGCGGGTGGGGACGTCGAAGCGCGAGCCGTCGGCGCGGACAGGGAAGGGGTCATTGAGAATACTGCGGAAGTTGGCGGGGTTGGCGTTGGCCGGGTACGGGGCCGTCGTAGCTCCCCAGGTCTGACCGAAATCGTTGGAGATGATGGCGTTTGTGGAGCGCGAGAAGCCGAACTGGTTGGGACCGTAGTTCAGCACGTTGAGGGTGTCGTAGAAGATGCCATAGCCGGCGCGCAGGACAGTCTTGGCGTTGAGCTGGTAGGCGGCCCCAATGCGCGGCAGCCACATCAACTCTGACTGATAGAGCGCGCGGGAAGCGCCGTTCACGCCGACATAGGTGTTCCCGCCCTGGATCTTGAATTGGGAGGCCGGAAGCTCCGGGATGGGACTGGCGGCGTAAGCGGCCTGAGCGCTGGCGGCGAGGGGGATCTGCGCGTTCGGATCGAAGTTGCCCACCATGCGGTTGTAGCGCTCTGTGGCGCCGCGCTCGAATTCCATGCGAAGACCGAGGTTGAGAGTCAGCTTCGGAGTGACGCGCCAGTTGTCCTGGAAAAACCAGCCGTAGTAGGGAGTGTGCGTGGCATACGTGTCGTTGGTCGCGATGCTGGCGCCGCTGGGGATGCCGAGGATGAACGCCGCCCACGAGAGGCCGAGGTCGGTAGCGGGCGTCAGGCCGTCGTCGTTGCGGCGCATGTAGTTCTGGTTGAAGCTGAAGTTGCCGCTCGTATTGCCGCCGCCGCCGCCGGTGCGGTACTGGTTGCGGTTGTCGAACGCCGCGCGCATGGTGTGGTTGCCTCGAATGAAAGTCCCTTCCAGCTTCATAGTCATTTGGCGGTAACGCGTCCAATTCGTGTAGCCGCCGGGGCTGGCGGTGGAGTAGGAGCTGCTGCCGAACGTCATTTGAGGGAGCAGCGCAAGGCTGCCCGCCTTTTGATCCATGTAGGCCGGAAGCCCGATGCTGCTCGGCTTGTACTCGAGGGCCTTGGGCTGGATGTTGCCCTCGCGGAACTGGTTCATGGCGACGTTAAAGTTCCAAAGGGTGGTGGGCGTCTGAGTGTAGACGACGTCGATGTTGCCGCCCTTGTTGTTGCGGACCAGCCCGTTGAGGTTGAGGCCGCGGGCGGTCTCATAGACCCAGTCGCTGCGGTCCTCGGGGCCGAAGTTGTTGATCGACCAGCGGCCGAAGACGCGCCAACTGTCGTTGATCTGGTAATCCACGCGGTTGGAGTAGGCGTAGTAGTCCCAGTTATAGGGCGTCTGAGAGGCCAGGTAGTTGTTGACCGGATCTTCCGTGGAGGCGAGCTGAACGTTCGGCAGTGGGTAGATCTTGTTGAATGTGTCGTAGGCGGGGTTGGCGAACCGCGATCTCGGGATGACGTTGCCGGGGAATGGCGTGCGAATGAAGTTATTGGGACGGGCGGGATCTCGGATGATCGTGGTCGGATCGTGGATCACGTAACGCGACGGGTTGTTTCGCACCTGGAGAAGATCGCTGAAGTCTCCCTCGCGGTTGCGGACCGTCGGCACCGTGCGGTTGAAGTTCGCGGCGTCTTCGACCTTGACGTCCTTAAAGCCGTTGTATGTGAAGAACCAGAAAAGGCGGTTCCGCCCGTTGTAGAGCTTGGGAATGACCACGGGGCCGCCGCCCGACGCGCCCCAGTTGTTGGAACGGCCGGTGGGCTGTTTGTCGGTGTTCCGCAACTCGTTGGCAAGGGCGGTATTGCCGGCGGCCTCGGCCGCTGCGATGCGGCGGTAATAATTCTGCTTGACGAAGAACGGCGTGCCCTGCCAGCGTTGCTGCCAGTGCTGCCAGGTGGCGGTTCCGTGCAGCCCGTTGGAGCCCGACTTGGAGATCATGGTGATGGCGGCGCCGGAGCTCTGACCGATTCCCGCGTCGAAGTTGTTGGTTTCCACCTTGAATTCGGCGACGGCGTCGGTGTAGGGGAGGTAGGCCGTGCGGCGAGAAGGACCCTGGTTCGGCGAGCCGTCGAGAGTCCAGGAGTTGCCTCCTACGTTTCCGCCGACGCTGTAATCGGAGCCGCCAACGTTGGAGTGCAGGGCGAGGTAGTTGTTCACGCCGCCGCTCTGGACGCCGGGGGCGAGCTTCACCAGCAGAACGGCGCTGTTGCCCATCACGGGCAGCTCCATGAGCGATTTATTGTCGATGACGCGGCCGGAGCTGACGGCGTTGGTTTCAAGCAGAGGCGCCTCGGCGGTGACCGAAATGGTTTCTGTGAGCCCGCCGACTTCCAGATGGAGCGGAATCTCCAGGCGTGAAGAAACTGGCAGGACAATGCCTCTTCGCACAAGCTTCTTGAAGCCCGCGGCTTCGGCGGTGATTTCGTAAGAGCCGGGCAGCAGCAGGCTGCCCTCGTAGTAACCCGTTTCATTGGACCGCAACTGGATCGAGACGCCGGTTTCCACGTTGCGGATGACAACCGCGGCGCCGGAGACCGCAGCGCCCTGGGGATCGAGCACACGCCCGAAGAGCATCGAGCGGGTTTCCTGGGCGAACACGCCCGCAAGCAGCACGCAAGCTGCGGCGAGGACTTTAGCGAGACGGACGGATACCATTCCAACACCTCCAGTAGCGTTTTGTGAATTATATCCACTCGCGGGGCGGCATGGGAGATCGGGAGATAGGCTGCCTGGGGAGGATCCGGCTCTCATGGCGCGATCAGGCGGCAGTGCTCGCACACACGCGCTGAGCGGAGAGCCGGGAGGCATCCGCGCAGCGCGAGTAAGGAGACTCAACTTCTCCAGACAGTCGGCGAACAATCCCAATGCTTTCAACAAAGGCTGCCGCCGCCGATTGTCGGGTGCAATGATTCGCGGCACGTGCCGCGTGCTGTGGCTGAAGGCTATGATATGGAGGTCAGAAAATGATCCTGAAAACGGCGACCACGCGGCGCGGCTCGTTGTTCATGTCGGCGTTCAACTGGCCGAAGCGCTGCTACGTGACGCTGGTGGTTGCGGGCGGGCAGAACCACGGGTGATTGAACGCGTTCTGGAAGTCGCTCCCCGTTTTGCTGGCGAAGATGTTCCTCGACGGTTTCAAGCGGCCGCTGGGCATTCCCACGAACTGGATCGCGGACCGCACCGGAACGCTCAAAGTGGAGAGCCTCGGCCTCGGCGGCGACGGAGAAGAGTGGCTCAAAGGGATGCTGGAGAAGATTGAGGCGATTCGCGAGGGCGCGACGGCCCGGTGATCACGCGGGTCGCAAGACGTTGGCGCGGCGCGCCCAGTCGTTCCAGGCGGCTTCGAGCTTGCGGGCGCGGTCCGGCTCTTTCGCCGCGAGGTCGTTCAGCTCGGTGCGGTCCGCGGCGAGGTTATAGAGCTCCCAGGGGCGCTTGTCAAGCGCGACCAGCTTCCAGTCGCCGTCGCGGATGGCGCGGTTTCCGAAGTGTTCCCAATGGAGCGGCTTCGGGCGCGGTACGGGTTTGCCGGAACGCATCGCGGGCAGCAGCGACACGCCTTCCACCGGAGTGATCGCACGCCCCTGGTATTCGCGCGGATACTCGACGTCGGCGGCGTCGAGCGCCGTCGGCATGACGTCGATCACATGGCCCTGTTGCGGCAGAATCGCGCCGCGCGCGCGAATGGCCGCCGGCCAGTACGCCACGAACGGCGACGCGATGCCGCCTTCGTGAACGCGCTGCTTGTATTCGCGGAACGGGGTATTGGAGACCTGCGCCCATTCAGGGCCGTAGCTCTGGAAGGTGTCGGGCGGGCCGGGCGGGATCGAGGACAGGTTGCCGTAGCGCACAGTGCGGCCTCCGGCAGTGCGGACCTTGCCCTCGAGGTTGCGGAAGTTCCGCCCGATCAGCTCCGCGCAGCCGCCGTTGTCGGCCATGAACATCACCAGTGTATTGTCCTCTTCGCCCATTGCGCGAACGCGCGCCAGAACGCGCCCGATGCCCTGGTCCATGCGATCGATCATGGCCGCATAGACCGCCATGCGGCTCGCCTGCCACTCTTTGTCTGGCGCATCGGCCCACGCCGGGACCTTCGAATCGCGCGGCGAAAGCGTCCAACGGCGATCGACGATCCCCAGGCGCAGCATGCGCTCGTGGCGTTCCTTGCGCAGAGCGTCCCAGCCGATTCGATAGCGGTCCTTATATTTGCGGATCTCGGGCTCGAGCGCATGCAGCGGCCAGTGCGGCGCGGTGTAGGCGAGGTAGAGGAAGAACTGCTGGCCGGACTTGCGGTCGTCCATCATGCGCACGGCGTTGTCGGTGAAAGCATCGGTGAAGTAGAAATCGCGGTCGGGCGGCTCGGCGGCCTTGTCATCGATGGCCATTTTGCGCCCGGGGTCGAGACTGTAGTAGTTGCTGGCGCCGCTGATCAGGCCGTAGTAGCGGTCGAAGCCGCGGTCAGTCGGCCAGTGCGGCCGATCTTCGCCAACGTGCCATTTGCCGCTCATCAGCGTGCGGTAACCCGCGCCGCGCAACGCTTCGGCGATGGTCACGCAGCTTTCGTTGAGGCGGCCGCGGTATCCCGGCAGCTTCTCGTCCTCGACCATGCGCCCGACGCCGGCCTGGTGCGAATAGAGCCCGGTGAGCAGCGACGCGCGCGTGGGGCAACAGCGCGCGGTGTTATACATATGCGTGAAGCGGATGCCGCCCTTCGCCAGCCGGTCGAGATTCGGAGTGTCGATCTCGGAGCCGAAGCAGCCGATGTCGCTGTATCCCATGTCGTCGGCGAGGATGACGATGATATTGGGGCGCCTGGCAGGCGCGGGCGCGGCGAGCGCGGCGCCGCCGAGAGAAGCGAGGAACTGTCTGCGATCGATGCTCACGGCTGACATCATATCGCCCGGCTCTGCACGAGCGCCGCTCGGCAAGCGTCTGTTACTGATGATGCGGCCTGCCGTTCTTGCATTCGCGGCGGTGTGTGCGCTCGCGCAGCCGGGCCTCGAGGTCGCCGTGTTCGAGGAGCCGTATGGAACGCCGCTGCAAGGTGCGCGGGTCACCGCAACACGGATCCGCGACCGCTTTTTCGGAACCATCCAGCCTCTGAGCTGCGAAACCGACGCCGCGGGCCGCTGCACGTTCACTGTCGGCACTTCCGGCACGTGGCAGGTGCGCGTGAGCATGCCGGGCTACTTGGATGCCGAGGACTCAATGTCGCGCATCATCAGTGAGCGCATCGCGATGACGAAGGAGGGCGCGCGCCTCAGAGCGCGGCTCGTGCGCGGCGCTGTCGTCGAAGGCGGGGTCTATACCGAAGACGGCAAGCCGGTCGCCGGCGCGATTCTGCGCATGAGGCGAATGACGGCGCAGGGCGCGCTGCCGTCCCCGCTGGTGCTTTCTGCGAAGACGGGAGCCGATGGGCGCTTCATCGTCGACGAGATCCCGCCCGGCAAGTACGGGATGTGGATCGCGCCGCCGGAAGACGTGCGCCTGGATTCACTGCGGAGCGATCCGGAGACCGGCGAGACGATCGGCTATGCGGTGAAGGTCTATCACAGCGGGGTCGAGGAGATGACGTTCGTCGAGCCGGTGGAGACCTGGGCGGGGGCGCAGTTACGGAATCGCGTCATCGTGCTGCGGCGAACGCGCGTCTATCCGCTGCGGGGCAGGCTCATCGATCGGGAGACGGGCGAACCTCTGACCGCCGCGCGCGTGGCGCTGAGGACCGCGGATGAATTGCACGAAGACGTTTTCCGGCCGCGCGATGTGAATCCGCGGACGGGGGCGTTTGAATTCCCCGGCCTTGCGCCGGGCGAGTACGAGCTGCTCATCACGCGTATCGGCATGACACCGGCGCTTCCGATGGTGATGAAAGTCGAAGTCAGCGGGGAACTGAGTGAAGAGCGGCTCTGCGCAGTGCCGCCGTGGTTGAAGATTGCGGGATCGATCGAATGGCCGCGGCAGCGTTCTTACGTGAGATCCAGGACTTTGGTGAACCTGATCGCCGTAGAAGGGGCTGCGGGAGAACTGACGGCGTCGGCCGGCCCGGATGGGCTGTTTGAGCTGCACTTCCTGCCGCCGGGCCGCTATAAAGTCAGCGTCGAACCGGAGGATTTCCATTTCGTCGAGGAAGTGTTGCTGGGCTCGCAGGATGTGACTACTGAGGCGTTCGATGTGGCCGGCGGGATGGGCGTGGAACTGCTGGTCAGGCTCAGCGCAGGGGGAGCGGAGGTCAGCGGGCGCGCGGTACGCGGAAGAGACGAGCCGGCGCCGCGCGCGCAGGTGATCCTCGTTCCGGAGGATGAACGGAAGCGCAAGCGGCGCGACCTGCTCTTCGTCGCGCGCACGACCGAGAGCGGCGCGTGGTCGCTCGGCGTCGTGCCGCCGGGGCTCTATCGCATCTTCTGCTTCGATCGCCGCATGGAGCTCGATCCGCGCGGGCCGGAGTTCTGGAATCGGCACGCGATCGAAGGAAGCAGGGTGGACGTCCCGCAGCGGGGTTCGCTGCACTTCGACCTGCGCCTGATCGAGCGCTCAAACTGAGGCGGACTCGCGCGCGACCACCAGCAGCAGAGCGCTCTCGGCAAGGAGCAGCAAGCCGATGCTGAACATCGCAGGGATCGCAACCAGCAGCAGGATCGCCGCGCCCGCCACGGAGAACTTGGGCCGCGCGCGGATCGCGCCAATCAAGCCCGCCACCGCGGCGATCAGCATCCCGCCCTGCAACAGAATCAACCAGGTCACGGCTTGTTTCTTCGTCTGAGTGGTCGACTGAAAGCTCCGGCAACCCGGCGCGACGGCTCGCTCCAATTCACCCGTTACACCCCATTCAACGCAAGGATCGTTCAGCCGCCGCATCGTGTTCGTCGCGCTCCACGCCACGAAGGAGACGACCGGCAGCGCAATCAACGCCGCCAGCGCGATCGCCCGCTTTCTCCTCACTCCACGCCTCCCACCGGAAAATCTTCGTCGTGTGGATTGAGTCGTACTCGTGGGCTGCCCGGTCCCGCAACCTCATCGCCCGACATCCTGATCGCGCGTGACTCATCCACGAAAAAAGAAATCTTGAGCCCTGAAGGTTCCGTAGGGAGGCAGGTCACTGAGTACTTCGCTTCTTCTGTCTCAAACCGGCATCCATACTCTCGCTCCCTTAACGTGGCATAGCGCGCCGCGAGGTTGAGCCACTCCATAGAGGTGTCACCGGGAACGATGCGCCCATACCTCCCCGTCCGTTCATGTGCTTTAGCCTGGGCTCGAACATACCCAACCAGAAAATCGATGACTGCCTGGTTCGCCGGACCGACTCGATCGGGGAAGATGTGGTAAAAGCAACCGGCGCTCACTGCTGCCAGGACTGCGGCGGCGAAGCGCATCCGTGTTCTCCGCTCGCGTCCAGAATACCTCGTCCGATGCCGCGCATAGAATGGTCGTATGCCATTCCCCACCCATCGCCCGCGCCGCCTCCGAAGCAGCGAGGGCATTCGGCGGCTGGTGCGCGAAACGCGCCTGGAGCCGTCGCAATTCATTCTGCCGCTGTTTGTCGTCGAAGGGGAGGGCGTGCGGCGCGAGATCGGCTCGATGCCGGGCAACTATCAGCTTTCGATCGACGAACTGCTGAAAGAGTGCCGCCTGTGCGTCGACGCGGCAATCGGCGGCGTGATTCTGTTCGGCATCCCGAAGCAAAAGGACGAATCCGCGAGCGGCGCATACGATCCCGAAGGCATCGTGCCGCGGGCCGTGCGCTCCATCAAGCGGGAGTTCCCTTCCCTGCTCGTCATCACCGACGTCTGCAACTGCGAGTACACCAGCCATGGCCATTGCGGCAAGGTGGTGGAGGGCGACGTTGCTAACGACCCGACGCTCGAGTGGCTCGCCATGTCCGCCGCCTCGCACGCCGAAGCCGGCGCCGACATCGTCGCGCCGTCGGACATGATGGACGGGCGCGTGTTGGCGATCCGCCGGACTCTCGATTTGCGAGGCTTCCAGAAGACCGCGATCCTGAGCTACGCCGCCAAGTACGCAAGCTGCTTTTACGGGCCGTTTCGCGACGCGGCGGAGAGCGCGCCGCAGTTCGGCGACCGGCGCAGCTACCAGATGGATCCGCCGAACGCGCGCGAGGCGATGCGCGAGATTGCCCTCGATATCGAGGAGGGCGCCGACATGATCATGGTGAAACCGGCGATGCCCTATCTCGATATCATCCGCATGGCGCGCGAGCGCTTTGACGCGCCGCTCGCCGCCTACCAGGTCTCCGGAGAATTCAGCATGATTATCGCCGCGGCGCAGAACGGCTGGATCGACCGCGACCGCGCGATCATCGAATCGCTCACCTCGATCCGCCGCGCCGGAGCGGACTTCATCCTCACTTACTTTGCGCTGCCGGCGGCGCGGCTGCTCGCCTGAATCGCCTGAATAGGACGGGCCGATCCCGTTATCATGGAGTTTTAACCTCATGCAGAAAACCAGCAACCCTCAAGAGCTGGCCGCAGTCGCGCGCCGGATCCGGCGTCATATCGTCACCATGACGGGCGCCGCGAAGTCCGGTCATCCGGGCGGGTCGCTGTCGGCCGTCGAAATCGTCGTCACGCTGTATTGGGACGTTCTCAATCACGACCCCGCGAATCCGAAGTGGCCGCAACGCGACCGGTTCATTCTCTCCAAAGGCCATGCAGCGCCGGTGCTGTACGCCGCGCTGGCGGAGTGCGGTTACTGTCCGGTGGACCAGTTAAACACGCTGCGGCAACTCGGCTCGATCTACCAGGGCCACCCGGACCGGCGCTTCCTCCCGGCGCTTGAAGCCTCCACGGGATCGCTCGGCCAGGGCATCTCGCTCGCGCTCGGCATGGGCAGCGGGTTGAAGCTGAACGGCGGCGGCCAGCGCGTCTACGTAATGGTGGGCGACGGCGAGATCCAGGAAGGCCAGATCTGGGAAGCCGCAATGTATGGCAGCTTTCACAGGGTCGACAACGTGTGCGCCATCGTGGATTACAACAAGCTCCAGCTCGACGGCTTCGTGAAGGAGATCATGGACCTCGAGCCGCTCGCCGGCAAGTGGCGCGCGTTCGGCTGGCACACGCTTGAAATCGACGGCCACGATATCCCGGCGATTCAGAAGGCTTTCGCGGAGGCCGCCGCGGCAAAGGGCCGTCCCACCGTGATCATCGCCCACACCGTGAAGGGCAAGGGCGTGAGCTTCATGGAGAACAATCCCAAGTACCACGGAGTTGCGCCGACGCCTCAGGAAGTCGAACTCGCGTTGAAGGAGCTTGCCTGAAATGCCGCTGAAGACCAATTACGAATTGAAAATGGGCGTCGCTACGCGCGAGGCCTTCGGCCGCGCCGTGCTGGAGTTGGGCCGGGAGAATCCCGATGTCGTCGTATGCGACGCGGATCTCTCGAAGTCCACCATGACCACGTACTTCGCAAAGGAGTTTCCCGAACGTTTCTTCGAATGCGGCATCGCCGAAGCCAATATGGTCGCGCTCGGAGCCGGCCTGGCGATGGCGGACAAGCTGTGCTTCGTGTCGAGCTTCTCCGCGTTCGTGTTGACCAAGGGCTTCGAGCAATTGCGAGTGATGGTGGCCTACCCGCACGTGAACCTCAAGGTCGTCGGCACGCACAGCGGCATCTCGATTGGCGAGGACGGTCCATCGCAGATGGCGATCGAGGACCTCGCGCTCGCGTGCGCGCTGCCCGGATTCTGGGTGTTGAACCCCGCCGACGAGGTCTGCATGAAAGCAGCGGTCCGCTGGGCTGCCGAACACCAGGGGCCTGTATTTATCCGGGCCGGGCGCCCGAAAGTGCCGGTGATCTATGACGCCGGCACGAAATTCGAATTCGGCAAGGCCGTGGAATTGCTCCCGGGCGATGATGTCACCATAGTGAGCACGGGCCTGACAGTCGCCGAGGCGATCAAGGCGGCGGCGGCGCTCGAGGAGGAGGGCGTCTCGGCGCGCGTGCTCGATATCCACACGATCAAGCCGCTGGACGAAGAGGCGCTGGAGCGCGCGGCCCGCGAAACCGGCGCCCTGGTCGTTGTCGAAGAACACCTGCTGGACTGCGGTCTCGGCTCGCGCGTGGCCCAGGCTCTGGCGCGCCGCACTCCTGCGCCGGTGGAGTTCATCGGCCTGGAGACCTACGCCGAGTCGGGCACGCCTGAAGGACTGGTGGAGAAGTATGGTCTGACGGCGCCTAATATCGTTTTAGCCGTGCGGCGAGTCCTGGACCGCAAGTCGCGTTAAGATAGGCGCTGGACCTGGCTGGGAGGAGTCCGCCGATGCATACACCATGGGGCGATATCGCCGTCGCCGACGCGCACGTCCATTTCTTTTCGTACAACTTCTACACCCTCCTGGCGAGGCAGAAGGGACAGCCTGAAACGGCCGAGACAGTCTGCGCTTCGGTCGGTTTTCCTGTCCCGCCCCAGGACCCGCGGGAGCTGGCGGCCATGTGGGTGAGGGAGTTGGACACTCACAGCGTGGAGCGCGCCTGCCTGATCGCAAGCCTGCCGGGAGACGAATCCTCGGTGGCGGCGGCCGTGGCGGCATACCCCAGCCGCTTCACCGGATTCTTCCTCTTCAATCCGCTGCTGCCTGACTTGAACTACCGGCTCCAGACGGCCTTCAACTCCGGGTTGCGGGGCGTGTGCCTTTTCCCGGCCATGCACGTTTATTCCGTTGCGGACGAGAGGATCCGCCCGGTTTTCGAGTTGGCCTCCCAGACGCCCGGTGCGGTGGTGTTCGCGCATTGCGGCGTGCTGAGCATCGGGGTGCGGCGAAAGCTCGGCATCGCATCGCACTTCGACATGCGCTACTCCAATCCTCTCGACATCCATCCCGTCGCCACACGATACCCGGACTTGCCGTTCATCGTGCCGCACTTCGGCTCAGGCATGTTCCGCGAGGCGTTAATGCTCTGCGACCTCTGCCCGAACGTCTACCTCGACACATCGAGCACCAATTCCTGGACGCGCTACCACTCGCCGGGATTGACGCTTGAACACGCATTCGACCGCGCGCTCGACGTCGCCGGCCCGGCGAGGCTCCTGTTCGGCACTGACTCCTCGTACTTCCCGCGTGGATGGAACGAGGAGATTTTCTGGCGGCAGGCGACGGCGCTTGAGAGTTTGGGCGTCGGCGCGGAGATCGCGGCCGGCATCCTCGGCGGCAACCTGCGGCGCCTGCTGGGCATCCTCCCTCGCCAGGTTGCCTGAGAGATTCCTGCTGAGAATCGCACCACATAGGAGAAGACCTGGAGTTTGCTCCTATGAGGATTCCTCTTCCCTGGAGATCGGGCAACGGCGCGGCGAGGCCGGAATTGCCCTCGCTGGCCTATCCCCTCTATCCGCCGCCGCGGGTCGCCGTGCTGGGGGTGGATCTGGCGGCGGAGTTCGATGTGCGTTCATTCCCGCGCTGGAGCGTATGCGAGCTGGAGGCGTTCCAGCCCGAAGCTTTGGCGGGAAACATGGCCGAGCTGACGACGGTCGCCCGGCTCAGGCGTCATGGCCAGATGGCGCTCCGCTGTCTGAAATACCCGATTGTAGTCTTGACGCAGGCGGGCGAGGCCCCGCTCGATGCGGCCCGGCACGAGGATCTCTGGAACTGGTTCGGCCTGCCGGTCTTCGAGCAGATCCGCGATCGCCAGGGCAATTTGATCGCCTATGAATGCGAAGCGCGCGCCGGTTTCCACCTGGCGCCGGGCGTGGTCCTCGACGCGGCGATGTCGGGCCTGCGCTGGTTCAGCGGAGCGACGCGCGAGCGCTGTCATTGCGGGGTCGCAACGACGCGCCTGCTGCCGCATACCGTGCAGGAGCCGGCTGCGATTTCAGCCCGCGCTGTGGGATAGAGACCAGCGCGAAACGCAACTCCCCTCCGCGCCACCTGCTATCCTCGTGAGAAGCAGCCAGTGCGGACGTGGCGAAACTGGCAGACGCACCAGACTTAGGATCTGGCGGGGCGACCCATGGGAGTTCGACTCTCCCCGTCCGCACCAC
>CAYYNC010000066.1:0-34073 GCA_964472745.1 uncultured Solibacteraceae bacterium | reverse complement strand
TCCGCCGATCCGCCTGGGCTGCCCTCATTGGCACTCGCGAACTGCCGGATTTAGGGTAATAGGGAATCAGCATCACCTCCCCGGCGCGCAACTTCTTCGTTCCTCCGAACGGCTGGTAGAGCGCCTCGGCCGCATTTGGCGACTCCGGCCGCAGTGCGCGATGCCGCACGACTGTGACTCCACCCAGCATGTCCGCCTTCCACTCGCTCGCGAAGTGATTTCCGCCCGAGAGATCGAGAATCCAATCGAACAGCGAAGCTCCCTGGGGCTGATCGAGCTCTTCCATGCAATACAGAAGCGGCCCCCGCTCCACCGCAACCTTCCCCAGATTCTCGCGCACGCGCGGGTTTGAGATGGTGAGCCGCTCCGTCACGCCGAGGTCCACCACCACGCGGTCGCCCGGCTTCCACGCGCGCCGGATCGACCAGTATCCGTTGCGGACATCAGGCTTGGCCGCCTGGCCCGCCACCTCCACTCGCGCCGCCCCGGCCCAGAACGGCTTCCGCACAAACAGCGAGAACTCCTTGCCGGGCGCCTGCGTCAGGCTGATCTCCACGCGGCCTTCCCATGGATACCTGGTGGTCTGCGTCAATCCCACCGCCGATCCGTCCTCCAGCTTCCACCTCAGCGTGTTGTTGTCGAACAGGTGCACCCACAGCCCTTCGCTCGAGGTGCTGTAGAAGTACCCCGGCAGTGAGGCCAGAATGCGTTGCAGGTTCGGCGGGCAGCACGTCGTGTCGTACCACGGGTTGCGGATCTTGTCCTCCGGGTTGCCCACATGCTCCAGAGGATTGCGGTAGCAGTAGAGGTTCCCCTTCAGCGAAAGCCCCGAGTTCGCGCCGTTGTAAAGCGCCCGCTCGAAGGTGTCCATGTACTTCGAGTCGGGCTCGGCGTGCATCATGCGCCAGTTCCAGAACATCGTCCCGATCGCGGCGCAGCTCTCCGTGTAGGCCTGCTGGTTCGGCAGCTCATACGGCTCACCGAACGCTTCGCCCGATGCGCGCGACCCGACGCCGCCGGTGATGTACATCTTCCGCCGCACCATGTCGTCCCACAGCGAGTCCAGCACCTTCTTGTACCGCGCCTCGCCGGTTTCCAGGTAGTAGTCGGTCGCGCCCGAGCACGCGTACATCGCCCGCACCGCATGCCCCTCGAGCTTCGTCCGCTCCAGGAACGGCTTGCCCGTGAACAGGTAGACGAAATCGCGCGGCGTCATCCTGGCGTGATTGCGCGGGTCCCCTTCAAGGAAATAGCCCGCGAGGTCGAGATAGCGCTTGTCGCCGCTCAGACGGTAAAGCTCCACCAGCGCCAGCTCGATCTCCGGATGCCCCTCGTAGAGCGGCTGCTTGTCCGGCCCGAACTCGCGCAGGACGTACTCCACCATCTTGATCGAGCTGTCGAGCAGCTTCCGGTCGGCGGTGGCGCGAAACCACGCGATCCCGCCCTGAAGCATGTGCCCGAGGCAGTACATCTCGTGACCGCCCCGCATGTTCTTGTGCCGCTGTTCGCGGTTCTCCTTCGTGTAGAAGGTGTTGATATAGCCGTTCTCCTCCTGCGCCGCGACAATCTCGTCGATCACCGCCTCGGCCTTTTTGCGCAGCTCCGGGTGATCCCCGCTTTGGAGAACGAAGCCCACCGCCTCCAGCCACTTGTAGACGTCGGAGTCGGTGTAGAGCGGTCCGCGCCGGGCCGCATCCTTGCGCCCGGAAACGCGGCGGAAGTCGTCGATGACGCCCTTCTCTTCGAACAGGAGCAGCAGCGTGGGCAAGCTGACATCGACGTTGGCCTTTTGCCGCGCCGACCAAAAGCCGTCGTGCATCTTGACGGCGCCCACCGGAACGCCGCGCAACGCGGCCTTCGGCGACTTCGCCGTATCCAGCACCGGCCGCTGCGCGAGCTGCGCGAACGCCAGGGAAGCGAGAAAAAATGCAGAAATCGTACGCATCACAGCCATCTCCTTCAAGTTCTTTCGGGGCGCTCGCCGCGCCGGAATCCTCTCACTGTCTCTCCGCCGCCTCGGGCGCGCGCACCAGTCGATACCGGCCGGCCTCGGACTCGGCCTCTCGCTCCGCATCCAACAGATTCTTCACCGTCGTCTGGAGCCGCGCGATCTCTTTCGTGCGTCCCGTCTTGCGGTACGCCGCGATGAGCTGATATGCGGAGCTCCTGTCCTCCGGATCCAGCCGCAGCGCCGCCTCCAGCTCGGGGATCGCTTTGGCGAGGTCTTGTTCGAGCATATAAATCTTGCCCAGCAAACGCCGCGCCTGCGCGTTCGCCCGCCCCACCTCTCCCAGGGAAAGGAGGATTCGCTTGGCTTCTGCAAGCGTCTCCGCGTTGTTGTCCTTCCTGAGCAACGCCTGCGCCAACAGGATACTGGCCATCGGCTGGGCGGGGTCCTTCGCAAGCTGTTGCCGGAGCACGGCGATCGACTCCTCCAACATGTTCATCTCCAGCAGTAGCAGCCCCAGCCCGGTCTGCCCCATGCCTTCCGCTGCGCGGAATGATTTCTCCGCCTCCTGAGTCAGACCGGAACGCGCTTCGAGCACGCCCTGCATCACTGCCAGCCTCGCCGAGCGCTCGATGTTCTTCCGGCCCACGGCGAGAATCTCGAGTCCCAGCGGAATCGAGTGATGGTCCAGACACAACTGCGCCAGGTCGATATAGTGCCGCTCCCCACGCGGATAGATCTCGATGGCCCGCCGCAGCGTCTCCAGGGCCTTCGGCGTCTGCCCTGCGGCCTCCTGCGCCGCGGCCAGCAAACTCAGCACGTCGGACTCCGGGACCGCTCGTGACGCCAGCGGCTCCAGCGCCGCCGCGGCCTCCGCCGGCTGCTTGTTTTCGTAAAGCGCCAGCGCCAGATTGTAGCGGACCGAGCTGTCCTCGCGCTGCGCGAGCAAGGCTTCGAAATGCGCTGCCGCATCGCCGAATCGACGCGCTTCAAACAGGCACGCGGCGAACTGCCAGCGCGCGATCGGGATCTGCGTTGTATGGTCGCCCGCGCGCTCGAAATGCGTTACTGCGCCGCCGCAGTCTCTCTTCTCGAAGCTCAACACCGCCATCATCGCGTGGGCCTGCGGATCGCCTGGCTTCAGGGAAAGAATCTTCTTCAGCGTGTGCTCGCACCTCGCGTCTTTCGTCTGATACTCGACCCGCGCCGCTCCCTCCAGGGCCGGGAGGAAGTCCGGCTTGATCGACAGCGCTTTGCGGAGCGCAACCAGCGCCTCGCCAGGCCTGTTCAGCGCGTGCAGAGCCACGCCCTTCAACGTCCAGGCCTGGAAGTCGCCGGGAGCGCGCCGCACCTCGGCTTCGCTGGCCGCGAGAGCCTCACCGAACCGCCCCCGCCGCAGCAGATCCAGGATGCGTGCGGCATCAGCCGCGAGGCACCCGGACGCCGGCAGCAGAATCGCCAGCGCCCACGAGAGCAGCTTCATTCTTCCAATCTAAAACGCAATGCGAGCCCCGACCTGCACGATGCGAGTCTGGCCCTGTCCCAGGATCCGGCCGAAGTTGAAATCCGCCACGTTGTTGTTGATCCCTCCCAGGTTGACGCGGTTCAGCGCATTGAAGAACTCAAACTTCAACTGCAAGTTCCCGCTTTCGCCCAGAATCGGCAGCTTCGTGTTCTTGATCACGCTCGTGTCGATCGCGATGAAACCCTGTTGGCGGAAGTAATTGCGCGGGCTGTTACCCTGCTGGCCTACCGGCGGCGCCGTGAACTCGGCGGCATTGAACGCCGGCCGGCCCGCGTTCGCCCCCAGGAAGAGGCTCCGGTCGTAGATGCGCGGCAGCCCCGACGGTACGTTCGGCAGATCGAAGTTCGTTCCGTCGGCGTTGTAGTCGCCCGAGTTCGGCCGGAAGCCGATCACGTTCCCACCTGCGTCCCGAATCGGATTGAACGCGGCGTTGTTCGAAATGTGGTACGGCATGCCGGATTGCAGGATCGCCGTCGCGCCGATCTCCCATCCTCCCAGCACCAGCTTCGACACCCGCTTCTCCGCCCAGGGCGTCTTCAGCCGGTACACGCCGGAGCCCGAGAAGCGATGCCGCACGTCCCACCGCGCGTCCGCCCGGCGGTCGCGCATCTGGCGCGGATCGACGACGTCCTCAAACCCCACCGAACGCGACCCGCCCTGGAAAAAGTCCGTCACCCGGCCCAGAGTGTAGCTGGCTTGAATCGTCCCCTGACCGCGCATGTCTTTGCGCACCGTCATGATCATCGAGTTGTATTTGATCTCGTTGAAGTTCGTGACGAACTGGATGCCGCCGAAGCTCGGATTGAGCCGGTCCAGCCGGCCGTCCAGCAAATCGCCTGGGAACCGGTTATAGTTCGTGCCCACCAACGCGTCCCAAGTGTACGAACCGCTGTAATTAATCCCCGCCACCGTCCTGCCCGGCAGCTCGCGCTCCACGCCGACCACGTAGTTCACGCTCTTGGGCGGCCGCAGATCCGACTGCAATCCGCCGACTCCTGTTTGCACGCCCGCGATCCCCCCGCGCTCATCCAGCCGGCCTGCCGGGATCTGCGGCAGCTTGAATCCGAAGGGATATGTGTCCGAATCGCCAATCGAGAAGACCGGCCTGATCGGCAACTGCACTCCGACGTTCGGGATGAGGAAGTTCGGCGGGTTCACATTGACGCGGTCCACGCTCTCGCCCAGGGTGATCCAGTCGTAGTACAGCCCCGCTCCGCCTCGCACGCTCCACTTCCTGGCCGATCCCGGCGACCATGCGAAACCGAGCCGCGGGCTCCAGTTGTTCTTCAGCCGCCCCCTGAACTGGGAATCCTGCACGCGGATAGACGCCCCGCGCACGCGATCGTCGAACGTGTTTCCCTGCGCCAGGTACAAGTTGGTCATCTGCCAGTTGCGGATGCCCACGGGGTCGCCGAAATCGTCGTATCGCAAGCTCATCGTCAGGCTCAGATTCGGTTTCACGCGCCACTCATCCTGGATGAACAGCCCGTACGTGTTCGTCTTCGCGCCGAACTGGTAGGGCTTCAGTTGCCCCGTCAGCGGGTCGCGCGCGGCCCCGGCGCCCGAGAATGGCTGGTCACGCACCAGGTCCACGAGGTTCAGGAAAGTGAAAGTCGGCCGGCTGTTCGCCACTTCGAACAGCGCGTAGTCGTTGCCCCAGAAATAGGTGAACCCCATCTTCAGGGTGTGGTTGCCCTTCACCCAGGTCACCACCTCGCGCCAGTTCCAGTTGTTCTGCACGAAGGTCCCGCCAAACCCGTTCCCCAGCCCCTGGCTGCCCTGAATCCCAATGCTCGGAATCCGCCACGGCGCGCCCATGCCATCCTCGCCTAAAACGCGGTTGCCCGAAACGCCGAACTCATTGAGAAGCGTCGGCGTGAACGTGCGCGTCCAGTTCGCCTGGAAGGCGTTCACGAAGCGCCGGCTCGTGTTATTGAACCGAGTGCGCGGCTGCGCGTTCAGGTTGTCGGACTAGGTCCGGAAGAAGGTCCCGTTGATGCGGTCCTTGCCCTCGCGGAAGTATTGGTCGCCGCGGAAGTTGTATTGCAGTCCGTTGAAGTACGGCGCGCGGTTCCACGTCCCTTGCACGAGAATCGGCATGTCGCACGGAATGTTCGCGTAAATCGGACCGCCGCACTCGTTCCCCAACACCTGCTGCGCAGTCCGGAAGTTGGGATTCGTCAGCGACACCGCGTCGGCGGGAGAATCCGTCAGCAGCCGCGTCCCCAGAGTATTCGCGAAGTTCTGCCGCGCCCAGTTCACAAACTGCGGCGACTCGTAAGTGACCACGCTTGACGCCGCATCCTTCTGCCGCAGCATCTCCACGGAGCTGAAGAAGAACGTCCGGTTCCTGATCACCGGACCCCCGAAGGCTCCGTTCACGTTCTGCCTCGAAAACGGCAGCCAGCGCGCGATGAACGGCAGCGACGTGCGCGCCCGCATGTCCTGGTTGGTGTACCAGTAGTTGCCCGCGCCGTGAAATTCGTTCGTGCCCGACTTGGTGTTGATCGACACCACGATCGAACTGCCCATGCCCTGTTCGGCCTTGAACGTGTTTGTCTCGATCGCCACCTCCGACACGGCTTCCGGATTCACACCCAGATTCGAGGTGCCATTGGAGATATTCGACGTCACGCTGATGCCGTCGACGTTGAACGTATTGCCGTATGCGCTGCGGCCGTTCGCGCTCATCCCCGAGAAGTACTCGGGCCGGAAGTTGTCCGCCGCCCCGTTGGTCCCTGTCACCCCCGGCGCCAGCGCCAGAATGGCGAAGATACTGTTGTTCAACAGCGGCAGATCGCGGACCTTGTCCTGCTTCATCGTCAGTTGAAGCCGCGTCTCGGCGGTGTCCAAAGGGGGCGCCTCCGCGGTCACCTGCACCGTATCCGCCGTCCCCGCCACCTCCAGGCTGAAGTTCACATCGCGGCTCTGCCCGGTGGTCAAATCGACCTGGACGACCTTTACCCGGAAGCCCTTCGCCTCCGAAGTCACCTCGTAGTCCCCCGGCGCAAGGCTCGAAAACCGATAGAATCCCGATTCGTTCGTCCGGGTCTCCAGAGTGATCCCAGTCTGCACGTTCTTCAAGCGCATGGCCGCGCCCGGGACGACCGAACCAGACGGGTCCTGCACCACCCCCTGCACGTTGCTATTGAACTGCGCCAGCCCCAGGCAGGCGCAGACGACCAACACGTATACCGCTCTCTCGACCCTCGACATGGAAATCCCCGCCTTCCGTAGTGAATCAAACCCAAGGAATCTGTACTTACTTAGGACGGAATACGCAGCCCCAACGCAAGCAAAAGGTACTGCAAAAATATTAACGCCTCTTCAGCAGGCGGCACAAGAGATTTGTGCAAAATCCGAGCTCGCGCTTGAGTGGCGTCATTCACTGCCCCCAAAACTGGGCGTCGGTCAGCAGACGCGGCTCTCCGGCCGGAGGCGAGAAAAGCCCCGCCGCCCCCACCGCCGCCTTGTACGCCGCGTACGTGCGATAGGTCGTCCGCCCCGATTTGTACGTCCCGTCCCCCCGGCTTCCGCCAAACACCGCCCAGTCGGTCTCTTTATCTTCGTTGAACCAGCACACCATCTTGATTCCGTTCTGAAGAGCCCACTCAAACACATCTGTGATCCACTGCGACTTCGCCGGCACGCTGCCACCCGCCGCCGTGCTTGATGTGCTGGCGAACTCCGTCAGGCCGACCGGACGGTCCGACAGCGCCCGCACCCGTGACAGCATCGCTGCGTAGCACTCCGCCGGCGTTCTCCACGACGACCAGCTCTGGCTTGCGCCCCAGTTGTACCCGTCGACAGCCACCCAGTCCACGTAGCCTTCGCCCGGGAAGTATGACTCCGCCGTGAATCCGCCCACGTCGTCGCTGTTCACGCACCAAACCCACTGCACGTGGCCGGAATAGAGGCCCAATCCTCGAAACGCCCCCACAACGCGGGTCCACATCGCCACATAATCCGCGGGTGAATTGCCTCCCATTGCCGCGCCCCACGGATACCAGTCTCCGTTCATCTCATGCGCCAACCGGAGATACACGCGCCGGTCATCCCCGTTTCCGAAGACTCCATCCGGTCCGCTCAGGAAGGTCTTCAGCCTCCCCGCCCATGCCGACACGTATGCGTCATACTGCCCCGCCGCGATCTTCACCTCGATATCGGAGGGCGTCCGCGCGCCCGTGAACGGCTCCCACGTGATCATCGGCACGTTGCCGTTGTTCCAGATATCGGGCAACTGCTGTCCGAACAGGTTGTTCATCACCTTGGTGGAGTTCGTCCAGTCCGTGAACAGGTTGACCACGGCGTGCTTCTTGCCCTGCCACTCCTCCATCGCCCGCACCTGCTCCATCTTCCAGCCCTGATTGCCGAAGTACACTCCAAGCAGCGTTTGCGCCTGGGCGCCCGCCGCCACCGCGAGCACACAAACGGCCAGCACAGGAATCCGCACTTCTTTTTCTCCTCCTGCTCGATGTCGAGGCGCCCCTGAGTATACACCTGCCGCCGGCCGGGCGCACGGCAAAGACGGCGGCATGCAGAACCAGGCAGGATCAGCGCAAACGCACCGGCGAGCCAGTGCCTCCTCCAGACCGGCAGTTTGGCCGGCGCGGGCTCCGGACCTCGGGGCCATCATCCATGGCATCCCCATGATGGCGGACCTCGAGCGCAACCTCTTTGAATGCATCCGCAGCAGCGGTTACGTGCGCGTCGACGCGGACAACAGCCTGGTCTGCGTCACGCCACGATCGCAAACGTAATGCGCCGCCCATCCCGTGATCGATCTCGATCCCTTTTTGCGTCTGTAGGAATGCACACCGTTCCGAACGGCCGTCCGCATCCGCGGAGGGCCGGTTGGCGGTTCCCAGACTCGATAGAGGAGAAAGCAAGATGAAGATGACTGGATTCGACGCAGCCCGCGGCATGTTTCTGAAAGCGGTTGCCACGGCGGCGCTTCTGGTTGGATTGCCGGCGATCACCACGGCGCAGGAAGCCGTCCGGGTTGGCGTCGCGACGTTCTATGGCCCGGTTTCTGTGGACGCCACGCAAGGGCTGAAAGCCTGCCTCCACAACCATGGCGCCCGCGGCAAGGTGAAAGTCAGGTGGACGCTCCTGGACAACGCCTCCAGCCGGGCGCCCGAGGCGGAGCGGACGGTTCCGATCGACCTCGGCGCCGGCGCCTGCGAGCTCTTCCTGCCGAACGTGGCGAAAACGTTCGTTGTGATGTTGGAAGTCTTCGACGAAGCGAGCACAGATACCTCCCGCGGAGGCGGCCAGCACATCCCGGGCGCGCTGCCTTCGCTCCAGCTCACCAACCGCGGCGGCACGACGGCCATCGCCCTCCTCTTGCCCGCGGTGCAGAAGGTCCGCGAAGCCGCGAGCCGATAAGCGCCTGTTTTCAACGGCGCGCGGAATATTGCGCGCCGCTCCCTCTCCCGGCCGACGCCCGAACCGCTCGAGTCACCGCGCTCTCACCAGCCCCACGGCATCAAGAGCCCGTGGAATCTCGCGGTTCTTCATGAACCACGACCACACCCGCCCCGACCGAAAGTTCTCTATGCTGAGCAGCGAGATTCCCACATCGATGCCCACGACGTCCGGGCCCACCCAGTCGCCGGACGGATCGAACGCAGCCGCGAACCCATACCGCGAATATACCCGCTGCCCGAACCGCTCCTTCATCTCGCGAATCGCCGGCAGCGCGATATCCGGTGTGAACATCAGTGCGCCGATCGAAGCGTACGGGACTACCGATCCGTCGATGCTCTTATCGCGCGGCGGCCCCTTCCAGCCGACATAGCCTTTCCTGCTGTCTGAAGCGGAGATGCCCCACACATTCTCCGAATAACCCGGAAACTCGGAGCGCAAATCGATGCAGAACCGCCGGTGCGCCCGCATCGCCTTCACCGAGTTCTCGAAGTAGTCGACGTGCGGTTCCCGGTTCTCCCGCCGGCCCCGGAAATCGACATACGCGTGCGAGTATTGATGCGTGAACAGCCCCGCCCGGCCGAGATACCGATAGCCCGCGTACTCGTTCCAATCGCGCGTCCAAGCCCACCAGGATTCGGGCGGAATCGGATGCGTGGGCGATCCGATCCCCATGAGGTAGAGCATCGGGTGCTCGCTGTAGTGGTCCCAGTGGTAACGGATGAAACCG
Source organism: uncultured Solibacteraceae bacterium (assembly GCA_964472745.1). GTDB lineage: Bacteria > Acidobacteriota > Terriglobia > Bryobacterales > Bryobacteraceae > CAYYNC01. The sequence goes on along the minus strand of CAYYNC010000066.1, from coordinate 24,443 downwards.
GACTCCGGCCGCCATCCGTGCGACAGCGTGGTCTTCCCGTCGCGCATCCAGGGGAAATCGATGCGCTCGTAAATCGCCGTCGCCAGCTTGACGATCTCGCGATCGTCGCTCATCGCCTGTCTCACGGTCAGCGCTCCGGCCGTGAGCAGCGCCGTGTCAATCGACGACAGCTCGCTCTTCCACACCCGCTCACCGTTGCGCGTGTCGACGAAGTGATAGAACCAACCGCGTTCGTGGGGCATCTCGCGCGCATGAAACCGCAGCGTGTTCAAAACGCGCTCGCGAATCGCCCTCTTCGCTTCCCAGCCCCGCTTCTCCGCGATCGCCAGCCCGGCAAGCGCGAAGCCGGTGGAGGCGATGCTCCCCACATGCACCCGGTCCTCGCGATGAGGCGATCCATCCCTGCGCGCGCGATCGCGCGCAATCCCGGTTTCTGGATGCGAATTCTCCCAGAAGTAGAGAAAGCACCGCCGCGCAAGGTCCTCCAGCAGCGCTTCATCGCTCCGCGAGAGATTCACTTGCCTGTGCGCGGCGAACGCTCCCGCGAACAGCGATAGCGCGTCCCGGCGTGTGGGCTCCATCAGAATGAAAACCTTGCCTGAAGCTCGACAATGCGCCCAGAAAACGCGCCTTGCGCCTGTCCGAACAGCGGATTGCTCGTTCGGCCGTCCGTGCTGATCGTCGTGTTGATGTTCGTCAGGTTGATTTTGTTGAACACGTTGTATGCATTCGCCTGCAAGTTGAGCTTCGCCCGCTCGCCGAAGATCTTCGTCGCCGGCAGCCCGAAGGACTTCGCGAGCGTCGCGTCAAAGCCGTAATATCGCGGACCGCGGAACGAGTTGCGCCCGACCTCCGGCGCCGGCGGGATCCCCGTCGCCGGCCATGTCGGCACCGTGAAGTAGGCCAGCGCGCCCTTGGGAAAGTTGCCGCTCGGACGCTGGAACGTTGAGTTGCTGTAATCGCTCTCCGCGCCTCCAAGATAGGCCGCCGGCCGCAGCGTCGAGTAACCGCTGTTGGGAAAGACCACGTTGCCGCCCGTGTTGCTGTATGTCGGCGTCCACGGGAAGCCCGAGTGCACGTTCAGAATCCCGCTCAGCGTCCACCCGCCCGCCACTTTTTCCAGCCATCCGTACCGGCCGCGGAAAAACTTCGGCGTCCACACCCCCCACGCCTTGAAGTCGTGCGTCACGTCGAAATCCGCGGGCCCGTTTGAATACCGGATGTCGAAGGGATAGTGGTCGGTGTAGTAATCCTGCGACCCCTGGTCGATGTTGCGGCTCAGCCTGTACTGCACGTCGAGCGTAAACGTGCTCGAGAACCGGTGCTGAAGCTGAGTCAGCAGCGCATTGTAGTGCGCCGAAGCGTCATTGGAGAACCAGAACAAGCGGTTGACGCGCGGATTCAGGTTCGGCCAGTTCGTGATGCTCAGGTTCCTCTGCCGGCTGTAATTGCGCGACTGGCTGCCGGAGTAGCCCACCGTGGCCACCCAGCTTTTCGCGAAGTTGTATTGCACGTCGAGTGAATAACGGTAGGTGATCGGCGTGTTCTGATCCTCGGGGAAACCGTTCAGGTTCACCGCCGCGCCTCCAACGGGCAGCCCCGAGTTGGGGTCGAACGTCTGCCTGGCGGCGGGATTGGCCGGCCAGTTCGAGAACTGCTTCGGATCGTCCGGAGTCGCGTAGAAAATGTTCGCGCCCGTCAGCGTCAGGCTCGTGATCCAGGGGGGATTCGAGCGTCCGTTCGACAACGTTGCAAGCTGCTGCACGTTGTAGCCGATCCCGAAGCCGCCCCGCAATACCATCTTGCTGCCGAACATCCGCGGATTCCACGAGAGCCCGATCTGCGGCCCGAAGTTCGCCCAGTTGGTCGACGCCAGCCGGTCGCTGATCTTCATCCTCAATCCCGTCAGGGCTGCATCTCCCGCTCCCAGGATCGGATTGCTGATCACATCCCCGTCGGCCATCATCGGCGAGTAATACTCGTACCTCAACCCCAGGTTTAGGGTCAGGTTCGGCTTCACCTTCCAATCGTCCTGAATGAACAGGGCGGCGATCGTGAAATGCAGGTTCTTCTCGTTATCCGACGGTCTTCCGCTCACCGGATCGAAATTGCCGCTCTCCTGGTAGGGCGCGTCATTCGCATAGTTCCAGAGATTCCGGAAAGCAAACGACGGCCGCGCCGAGCCCGCGCTCCGGTCCAGGAAATGCGCGCGCGAGTAGTCTCCGCCGATCTTGAGGAAGTGGCGTCCGCGGATGTTGCTCACCGTGTCCCGGACATTCCACGTCCCTTGGTCGAACACTCCCGGACCCGACGGCCCGAAGCGCTGGAGGCCCACCGAACCATGCCCGTCGATCGTGCTGATCGGCAGGCCCCAAGGCTGATCCTTGTTGGACTCCGTCTCGTCGAACTTCCAGCCGCTCAGGCCGAACCGCGCCTCGTTGATCAGCGACGGCGAGATCGTCTTCGTCCAGATGCCTGTCCACGACCTCGAAAGACGGTCTGAAGTCCACTTGTTCAACAGCCGCGCCGGCCCGTTGATCGAATGGCTGATCGTCGGCACCCAATACACGCTCACCGCCACCATGTCCCTCGCGGTCGGGTTGTAGTCGAGGCGGCCGTTGTACTGCGCGTTGACGGAGTCGCTGGGAGTCATGGTGATGTGCCGGATAGCATCCGGGATCCCATCGAAGCCGTTCCCGATCCCGTATGGAGTTCCCGGCTGGCCGAACGTCGAATCCGCCGTGCCAAGCGGCGTCGTCAGAGGTGAGCCCAGATCGAGCCCGTTCGGCGTATCCCGGCATTGGGTGGCCGGCAGGCCCACCTGCGCGCAGCTCAGAGGAGACACCCCGCCCGAAAGCGGCGCCTGCCCCGCGAACGAAAGCATCCTCCGCGCTTTGCTGTTGGGCGGACCTGCGTTCGCCATGTACTCCGGCGTTTGGAACCACGCCACACCCTGGCTCTTCGACCCGCTGCGCAGCGTTTCATAAGAGAAGAACCCAAAGACCTTGTTCTTGAGGATCGGCCCGCCCAGGCTCCCGCCGAACTGGTTGAACCGGTTCAGGTCCCGACGCACCGGCGAAGGCACGCCGGGCCCGTTCCACCGTTGATAAGCGTTCAGACCGGGCCGGTGCCACTTGAAGAATCCGCTTCCATGCAGCTCGTTCGTCCCGTTCTGCGAGATCACCTGGATCTGAGCGCCGCTGTTCCGCCCGTTCTCCGCCGTGTAGTTGTTCGCGACGACTTTGATCTCCTTGATCGACTCCTCGTTCGGCGTCACCACCGCGGAACCGGCCCACGACACGCTGTTCACCCCTACGCCGTCCACCTGGATGTTGTTCGAGTTCTGACGCGTGCCGTTTGCGATCACCTGCGGCCCGTTCTCTATGAAGAAGATGCTGTTCGCCGCGCCCGATGCCGGACGGTTGACCCCGGGCATCGACGTCGTCCCGCCGCCCGCCGCGATCGCCCCATTGCCGAACACTCCCGGAGTCAGCCTGGCGAGTTGGAACGGATCACGCGCGAATGACGGAAGATTCTCGATCTCGCGCGCGGTGATTGTCCCCTCGATCATCGCTCCCTCCATCTTGAGGAGCGGCACCGCCGATTCCGACACCGTCACGGACGCCGTCACCTGGCCCACCGCCAGTTCGGCATTCAGCGAGTGAATCTGCTCGGCGATCACCACCACGTCGGAGAAGACCCTCTTGGTGAATCCGGTCTTCTCGACTTCCACCCTGTACCTGCCAGGCGCCAGAGACGGAACCGCATACGCCCCGCTGTCGTTGGTCTCGGTGGTGCGCGTGACGTTCGTCTCCAGGCTCGTCACGCTCACTTTCGCGCCGGGCACCAGGCCGCCGTTGGCGTCAGTCACCACTCCCTGCAAGCCCGCACGGAACTGCGCTAGGGCGGGCAAGGCCAGAATCGTCAGACCGAACATCGCGGCGGCAGCCGCTATCAACCGGCGCACTCGTGTTTTCATGGACGAACCTCCGCACTCTCCCCCACTAAATGGATTTACTAAGGCCAATCTAAGACACCCATCGGCGGCTGTCAAGAGAAAAATCGTTTTAGCTATTGAAATTCCCGGTCCTCCGTGCGAACATTCCATCGTGCCCACAAAGAGCAGGAAGCCGCGCCCCCAGGCCGAAGGCGGGACTCCGCGTCCGGTCAGCCTGCGCGAGCTGGCCCGCTATCTTAACCTCTCCCCCACCACCATATCCCTTGTCCTCAATGATTCGCCCGCGGCCGAAGCCATCCCTCCCGCCACGAAAAAGCGGGTTGTCGAGGCCGCGCGCAGGCTCAACTACCGCCCGAACTTCCTCGCCCGCTCCCTGCGCGCGCAACGCACCTACGCAGTCGGCGTGATGGTGCCCGAGCTCAGCGAAGGCTACGCCGCCCTCGTCATGGCCGGAATCGAGGAGGTGCTGATGCAGCGCGGCTACATGTGTCTCGCCACCAGCCACAGGCATTCGGCGCGTCAGGTCGAGTCCGTCGCCCGGCAACTTGCTGATCGCCAGGTGGAAGGCTTGATCCTGGTCGATACCCCCTATCCGGTGCATACTCCAATCCCCGTGGTCTCCGTCTCGGGCCACAGGGAAGACGAGGGTGTCCTCAACATCAACCTCGATCACGATGCCGCTGCGGCCCAGGGAATCGACCACCTCATGAGCCTGGGGCACCGTGCCATCGCCGTCATCAAAGGCCAGGAGTTCAGTTCCGATACCTCCGTCCGCTGGGATGCGATCGCACTCGCCGCTCGCGACCGCGGAATCCCGATCGATCCCCGACTCGTCGTGCAGCTCGAGGGCGACTCGCCCTCGCCCGAGACCGGCTACGCGGCCGCTCAGAAACTGCTCGAGCGCGGTGTTCGCTTCACCGCCCTGTTTGCCTTCAACGACATCTCCGCCTTCGGCGCTATCCGGGCCTTTCAGGAACGAGGCCTGCGCGTCCCGGAAGTAGTGTCAGTCGTCGGATTTGACGATATCTGGGGCGCCGCCTACCACATCCCCGCCCTGACCACCATCCGGCAGCCCCTGCGCCATATGGGCGCGCTCGCCGCGGAAAAACTGGTCGAGCGAATCGAGTCCAAGAGCGGCGCGGCCGCGCCCGCCTCCGTGCAGGTCGTGCCCGAGCTCGTGGTTCGCGAGTCGACGGGTCCCGTGGGACAATGGCCACGCGTGCAAGTGGCGTGCTGACGAAGAACCTCCTTCTCGGACTCCCCTTCACAATCACTGGCGCGGCCACCGTTCTGCTCGGGCCGCTCCTACCACATCTGAGCGCGGCCTTTACCCTGACTGACGCTGAGGCAGGCCGCCTCTTCCTGGCGCAATTCCTCGCCAGCACGGCCGGCGCTCTGCTCCTGGGCGGGATCGCAGCGCGCCTGGGCATGGAGCGGACCCTCGCGCTCTCCTATCTGGCCGTGGGATTCGGCGTTGTCGCGCTGGGATACGCCGCCCGCGAAGCAGTAGTTCGTTGCGTGGCCGCGTATGGATTTGCGCTTGGTCTCATTAACCCGGCGGCGAATCGCCTCGCGGGGAAGAACGTCGCCGCCCTGAATCTCCTCAATATGCATTGGAGCCTCGGAGCCGTGGTCGCGCCGCCGGTCTTTTCCTGGATGTTCGCGAAGGTCGAGTTCGGCGCCGTGCTGCCGCCATTCGGCCTGCTCGCTCTTCTCTGCGCCGGAGCGACCCTCCGCCTCCCAGGAGCCTCGGCCGGCGCGATCTGCCCCCTTCCAGCGCCCGCGCGATTCCATCGGGCGGCTGCCTGGTCGGCGGCTCTCTGCCTATTCCTCTACGTTGGGGCGGAGACTTCGCTCAGTGGCTGGCTCCCGGCATTCTCCATCCGCACTGGCGCAGTCCCGCCCCAATACGGAGGCCTTCCCCAGGCCGCGTTCTGGGCCTCGATCCTGGGAGGACGTCTCTTGGTTGGACTCCGGCTTGGCGCCACTGCCCCCAATCGATTGGCCGCACGCGGTCTTCTGCTCGCCCTCGCGGGCGTTTCAGTCTTGCTGCTGGCCCGGCGGATCGAAATTCTGCTTGCAGGCGTAATCCTCGCTGGGGCAGGCATGGCGCCGGTCTTCCCAAGCATAGTCGCACTCTTCCAGCACCGCGTCGCCGGATCTTCATCGGCTCTCATCGGCCGCGTCTTCGCCTTCGGAGGTCTCGGCGGAGCGGTCTTTCCCTGGCTCGTCGGATCGATATCAACGGCGAAGGGAAGTCTCTCGAGTGGTTTGTTGACAGCGGCGCTCGCGCTCGCCGCGCTGGCTCTCGTGCTGGCCGTCGAAACGCGCGCCCTGCAATCGCGCCCGGGGAATCCGGCCCCGGCGGATTGCCGCCGATAACAGCGGTATCCGGTCAAACGGTTCCGCGCACTGCGCGCTCAAACCTGCCGCCGCAGTCGCGCCCCCACCAGCAGCCACGCAACCGAGAGAAATGCGAAGGCGACAAACAGCGGGACCCATGCCTCCGCAAAGCCCGCCAGCATCCTTTTCATGCTCTCCGGTTTCACGCCGGCGTCGGCGGCGTTGTTCAGCGCAACGGCGAATCCCGTGGCCCTACCGCACACAGCGGCGAACACCCCCGCCAGCGACAGCGGCCGGATGAGCGCCAGCTTGCCCTCGGCCGGACGAACTGCGTAGGCGGCGGCCAGGGCGGGGCATCCGGCGCCGGGCCGCGACGGCCGTCACGCTCGCGCCTCTCCGCGCGTCATGTCTGTACGGACGGCGAGACTCAGCACGCCCTACTCCAGCGGATGGCCGCCGGCGACCCCGCGGCCTTCGACGCGATCGACGACGAGTACCGCGCCCGGCTGGACAGCTTCCTGGTCCGGTTGTTCAGGCGCCGGGAGCTGGCGGAGGATCTCCTTGAAGAGACCTGGCTCCGGCTCGTCCAGCACGCCCGAGGGATTAAGTCCGGCACGCCGCTCGGCCCGTGGCTCTACACCCTCCCGCGCAACCTCTACATCAGCCATTGCCGCTCGCGTGTCGTCGAGGACGGCCGCGCGGCCGGCTTAATGGGACTGTGGCCCGGCGCGGCGCGGGCCCTCGCCGTTCGAGCAGGCCTCGGCCGGGGGGCTGGAAGCCGGGATCGAAAGCGCGCTGGCCGCGCTGTCCCCGCGCTTTCGCGAGCTGCTCCAGTTGTCGCTCGTCGATGAGATGACCGCGGCGGAGATCGCCCGGCTCTGCGGCGTCAGCCAAAAAGCCATGCGCCGGCCCCTCCACCGGGCGCGCGCTGCTGCCACGCCAATTGAAATTGACCGGAGGATGGGCGCAAGCTCCGCCGCTGCGGGAGGCGGCCGTATGACGCCGACGGACTTCAGGCATCACGACGAATCGCGGATGCTTGCCGGCCTGCCCGCATACGAGCCTGATCTCCAATGCCGCGAGCGCATTCGCTCCCGTTGCCACGCCGCCATCCTGGCCGGGCGCAAGAAGGCGGAAACGCGCCTGGTCGAGGACCATGCCCGCGTGTGGCATCACGCCTTCGAGCTCACCGCGGTCGCCACGGTCTGCGCGGGATTCCTCGTGGAAGTGGCGCGGCGGGCCATCACCCTGTACGGGCTGTGACCAAGCCTTCGCGAGGCGGCCTCCCGGGCCGGGGTCTCCTCTGGGGAGGGCTCTCAGCGCTGCCCGCTCGCGCGAGGGGAGTCTTTGGAAAGCCGCGCAAACAGATAGAGCGTCATCGGACGGGTCCCCTGCTCGAGAACCTGAAATCCGGCCGCCTGCATCCGCTCGGCCCACCACCCGGCGCCCCGGGGTCCGCCGTGCATCAGTAGCGGGCCGAAAGAAAACTGAAGCCAGGGCTCTTTCCCAACCACCATCAGCAGAAACTCCCCGCCCGGCTTCAACACTCGCGCGGCCTCGCCGAGCGCCTCGCCGATTCCCTGCGGGTTCAAGTGATCGATCGCATACGAGCTCACGATGGCGTCGAACTCGCGCGCTACAAACGGCAGCTTGCGCATGTCCCCTGACGCAATCGTCGCGCGTTGCTCCACGCCGGCGGCGCTCAAGTTCGCAAACAGTCTCTGCCGCGGATCCTCGCTTCGCCCGAAGTGGTGCTCGAAAGAATCGCCGAACAGGTCCAGCGCCACCAGCGTCGCCTGCGGACGCGCCGCAAGAACCATGATGGAAGACCTGCCCGTGCCCGCCCCCATGTCCAGCACCCGCCCCGTCCCCGCCCGGAGGAAGCTCTGTGTCGGCAGTGCGGGTGCCGCGTTGGGGTTGATCACGAACCGCACGATCACAAACGCCGCCGTCGACCAAATCGCAACGGCCCCGATCGGGAGCATCGCCCACTTTGACCATTTCCGCGCCCGTCCGAGGATCAACAGCAGGATCGCGGGCGCCGCCAGCACCAGGTGGCCGTAGCTCAGCCACCACGGATAGCCGAAGTCAAGTTGAGAAGCCTGCATCCGGATCATTGTAGCGGAGCCGCCGAAGTGCATCCTGGCCTGCGATCCCCGCCCTCCGGTCGGCTCGCCGGACGCCCAGGCGCTACCGCCCGCGAATCGGCGGGTACATCGCCGCCGGCCGGTCCAGGTCCACCCGCTCGATGTCGCTCCAGAGCACGTACTCGGGACGCTGGCGGCCGCCGGTCAAGACCAGCATGCCTGCATTTCCCTCGCCGAGATCGCCGCTGCGCTCCAGAGCCAGTTCCTCGCCGCTGTGGAGGATGACCCTGGCGCGCTGGGCGCCGGGGACAACGATCGAGGCGATCAGGCCGAAGGGAATCGTGTAGTCCACGCCCTCGGACGGGGCGTCGAGAGTCTCGGTGATCTCGCTCTCGTCGAGGTCGTAGACCAGCCGGCCGGTGATGCGGCGGCCGGCGCGAGTGGTGACAGCGCCCGTGAGCGGACCCCCTACCGGGAAGTCGCCGTAAGCGGGGCCGCTGCCTCCGGCGCTGAACTCGACGCGCTCGAAGGCGTCCCAGGAGACCAGCACCCGGCCGTAACGCGCGTCGTCGACGTAGATCCCGCGGTTGCCGCGGCCGGCTTCGCGGGTGCCCGAGAGCGCGATCTCCCGGCCGTCGAGCAGCGTCACAACGGAGCTGTCGTGCGATCGGCGCGCGATGGAGCGGATGGTGTTGAATCGCAGGCTGAGCTCGCCGTTGGTGGATTGGCCGCGCAGCTCGTCCTCGCCCACGCACTCCTCCCGGTCCCATTGGATGAAGCCGGTGAAGTCGCCCCGCCGCGTGCGCACCGTACCGCGCAGCCGGTCGGGCACGGAGCCGCGCCCGGGGCCCGCGAGCAACTCGATCGCGCGGATCCGCAGACTGTCGAGGTCGACGACGCCCCGCCGGCCGTCCCACACCCGCAAGCCGTCGTCGAAGTCGCTGGCGGAGAAGCGGTCGAGGTCGAACACGGTCCCGCTCTTGAGAGTGACCTGCACGTCGCGGACGCCCGCCTCGATGCGCGCAATGTCCCCGAAGCGCGCCATAAAGAGCCGGCCGAGATCGAGCGGGTACTCCCGCGCGACGATTTCGAACCCGAAGATCTCGATCGGCCGGCGTTCCTTGGGCAGCCGCTCGGGCGGCACGTGCGCGGCCCACGGGTTCTCTTTCTTGGCGCCGTTGAAGTAGTTGCCCCAGAAGGCCTCCTCGCCGCCTCCCCAGCGCAGCCGTCCCTCGTAGACGACGCCGTCAACAGCGGTGATGCGGCCGTAAAGGAAGCTCGGGTGGACCGCCTCCGGCGCCCCCGCTCTCACAGTGGTGACTCCGGGCGGCTTCACCTGCGCTGGGGTGGCGTCCCGATTGAGCGCCCGGTAACCCGCGGCGAACGCGATGAGGACGGCCACGATGGCGAACACCCCGACGGCGACAGTGGATCGCTTCATAGCCGGCTCTTTACAGAAAACACAATACTCAAACCAGGAAGCTTCGACTTGTCACAATTCCTCTTCATCGATCCTCGCTGGCCGATCCGTTCTCATTTCTGCAATGTACTTTACCATACCAAGTATCTTGAGCGCATGGCGGGGCGCCGCGACCGGCGGACCAGACGGATCGGAGAGCATAAGCCTCGCCTCAGAGACGGCGGCGCATCTGCCGGCGGATGCGACAGGCCGGAATGTCGCACACGCAACGATGCCGTTGGTTCGCATCTCCCCGCTGAAGCCGCTCAACCGGATTCAACGAGGAACTCAGCTTCCTGCGCTGCGTAGTCGGTTGCCCTCCGCCCCAACTCTGAAGCAGGCGATCAGCGGGCGCCCGATCCGCCGGCAAGCCGGACATTGGGAGCCGAAGCCCACCCTACGACGGTCAACTTTCTGTTTGCGCGTGAGTGATCCGCCGGCGAGCTTCAGTCCGCCTCTGCACGGAGGAGCAGCGCAGAGCTTCCCGTGCTGTTTGCCTGCCCGGGCGCTGTTCAGATCCGCCAGGTCGCCACGGCCTAACCCGGCACACGCGGAAGCGAGGCCGATTTGTGATTGGCCGCGGTCTTGCTTCGATCCCTCCAAACTCGCGTGCCGGAACAGCAGACCCGCCGCGGCGAACAACAGCACGAACCCGCCATGCACGGCTCCGATGTTCCAGACAGGCCCGGCCGGCGTGTCCGGCCACGGCGCCTGGGTGATCACCCGCGCAACCGCGAGCGCCGCCGCCATCGCGAATTGAGCGCGAGCCATCCCTCGCGCCTCCAGCCGCGCCAGCGCGGCGCCGGCGGCCCCCAACGCAAGGACGCCGAAGTACACCAGGCTCACCGGGTTTTCCGTTTCCGACATGTGGACCATGGCCGGCCACCACAGGACGAATCCCCCCGCCAGCGCCAGTCCGACGGCCGCCTTGTAGGCCCACGCGTTCATCTTCCTGGCGAGCAGCGCATACGCCATCCCTGTTCCGAAGAACAGGACATAGGTGAGCACGAACGCGCGCGGGGGCCGGTTCCATCCCTCCACCACGCGCGAAGCGGCCACGGGCGCCATCAACAAACCCAACGCCGCCAGAGCCACGCGCAGCGCCGTCTTATTTTGTCTCACCTGAATTATGCATAGATCGAGCATGCACATCACGCCTGACCTGCTGAGCGTTCCTCCTCGGCGGCTGCCTCCTGGCTGTTGAAGTGCTTTAGATTACCCTCCTGGTTTGTAAGTTGCTGCATCCACCGGGCCGCTCGTGCATAAAATTCTACGCGCGCTCCTCCCCCATTCAGCATCCCAGCGCGGTCGCGATCGCGGGCGCGAAGCCCTCGGCACAGGCAGCGACCGCTCGCAGGCGACGCATCAGGCGGTCGAAGAGGCCTTTGTCTTCGTAGTGGTCGCCAAAGCTGACCCCTGCCCGCCCGGCATGCCGCCAGACTTTGGCCGCCAGGAACAGAAAACGCAACCGCGCAGTTGCCAGCGTCGTGTGCCGCATCAAGTCGGCCGTGGCGTCCTCCTCGCGTTTGAACAGTTGCAACCAGCAGTTCAGGTTGCAGGCCAGCATCACGATTTGGAAACAGTTGGCGTTCATCATCCGGCGCTTGGACGCTTATGCCGCCAGCCCCGCGTCGTTGTTGGCTTCCTTGATCTCGTGCACGCCTCCCGTCATGCACTTGCCGCCCGGCCTGAAGCCGGCTCACCGGAACTTGCGCGATCGCCTCCGCCGGTGCGCTTGTGCCTCACGAGGAGATACGCCAGACCCCAAGCGTTCGCGCCGCTGCGCGGTTGGACGCCCCTGCACGTGCAATTGCCGGATCCCAGCTCCCAATTCGCGGTCGCCGGGCAAGCGCGCGTCTCGCACCGCTGTCTGCGTGTCTCCGACGCCGGACGGGGGCGCTTTGGAGCCGAAACCTACTGGGAAAGTGATGGACTCCGGACCCGTGAGTCAAAGGCAGAAATACTGCGTCGCGATTGTCGGCCCTCCCCTGTTACAGAACGCGATGTTGGTGAGACATGCGCTGTAAACCAAAACTTCCATTTATGTTTTTGTTTGATCGACAATTGACGTTCTTCCCACTCGTTTGTAACGGAACCACCGCACGCTGGGGCTGATGGTTATTTTGCGGCCAGATCCGCCGCACCGGATGCCTCCGCGCCGGGGGCTGGTGAATCATCCCCTCGAGCGGGTGGAATCTCCCCTGGCCATTCGGCTGAACGCAATCCGCGGCCGGTTGCGAGCAGGATGGCGGTCATCGCCAATCCTCGGTGGAGCCGTCTGGCTGGAGATTCCCGTTCGCCATCGCCTGCTTCACGGTGACGCCCTTCACAAGGAGATGCCATGAATCAAACCACTGTCCATGCCGCCTGGCGGCCCGCTTCGGCCCGAGGCCTCTTCAGTACTGGGGTGTCCCTCCACAGCCACACGTCGCATTCCCGCGAGACTTTGGACTTCATTCCGCGCTTGTTGGCCGCCGTTCCTCCGGCCTCAGCACTCCTGCGCATATACGAAGATCGCTACCGCCGGTCGCACGGTTGCGACCTCAACTATAGGAACCTCTGGTGGACGCCTCCCCTGGGCCCCAAAGAGGCTCTCGCGCTCGAACGCGGGCAAATCGAGGCCCTCGGCCTCCAGCCACTCGTCTCAATCACGGACCACGACAACATCGAGGCGCCCTTGCTGCTGCGTGTCCTCAACGAAAGCCGGGATGCTCCCCTCAGCGTCGAGTGGACAGTTCCTTGGCGCGACACCTACTTCCATCTCGGCATCCACAACTTGCCTGGCCGGCAGGCCGGCGCTCGGATGTCGGCCCTCGCACGTTTCACCGAGGAGCCGCGCGAGGCCGAGCTCTGTGGACTGCTCGATTGGCTTGGCGAGGATCGCGAAACGCTCGTTGTCTTCAATCACCCCTATTGGAATGAGAAAGGAACTGGCCAGGCGCTTCAGAATGCGCTTGCCGAGGAGTTCTTGTCCATCTATCGGACTTGGATCCATGCCCTGGAACTGAACGGCTTGCGCTCGTGGCGCGAAAACCGCCGCGTCATGGATCTTGCAGCCCGTGCCGGCCTCCCCGCCGTCTCTGGCGGAGATCGGCATGGATGCGAGCCGAATGCCTTGATCAACCTGACGAGGTCCCGGAGCTTCTCCGAATTCGTCGCGGAGATCCGCTTCGCCGGGCGAAGCGCTGTTTTGGTGATGCCTCAGTATCGCGAGTCCATGAGCAGCCGCGTCTTGGGCGCCATCGTCGATGTCGTCCGCGACCATGACGGCCACATGCACGGCTGGACCAAGTGGAGTGACCGGGTGTTCTACAGGTGCAGCGCCGATGGCGAGGCCGTGCCTCTGAGCCGGATTTTTGAACCCGGGCGCGAGCCGTCTCTGATCCGCCTGTTCGTGGCGGCAGCCAGGCTCATGGAGCTTCGCGGCGTCAAGGCCGCCATCAGACACGTTCTTCAACCCGCGCAAGAGTTGTCGTTGTGACGCTCAAAGCACGCCGTGTTGCGCTCTTCGCGGACAGTTTTCACGAGGTGAACGGGGTCGCGCTCACCTGTCGCATGCTCGAAGATTACGCGCGAAGACGCGGATTCCCGATGCTCAGCGTGCACGCGGGTCCACGGACGGGACGGGCAAGTCTGGAAGGCGTGGAGCGTTACGAGATGGCGCCCAGCCGCTGCTGCCTCGAGCTGGAGGAGGATCTGAAATTCGACCTCCACTTCGCGCGCCATCTGCCCGCGCTGAGGACGCTGCTGAGAAAGTTCCGTCCCGAGGTGGTTCACGTCACCGGACCCAACCATGCCGGATTGCTCGGTGTGCTGCTCGCCTGCGAGTTGCGTCTCCCTCTGGTCGCCTCCTGGCACACCAACCTGCATGAATATGTCGCGCGTCGCCTCCGCACGTTCGCGCCGGGAAGCCTGGCGCGCTGGGCTCAGTCCGCTTCCTTCAAGCTTTTGACGCTCTATTACCGCATCGCCCGCGTCATACTCGCGCCACACCAGGGCCTCATCCGCCTCCTCGAAAGGGAGACCGGTAAACCCTGCCGGTTGATGCGTCGCGGCGTGGACTGCAAGCTGTTCGATCCTCGGAGGCGCGCCAGGCGTGACACAAGCCTTGTCATAGGCTACGTGGGCCGTCTTTCTCCGGAAAAAAGCGTGCGCCGCCTGGCCGACCTCGAGCGTGCCCTCTGCCAGGCCGGGCTGCGTGATTTTCGCATCGAGATCGTCGGCCACGGAGGCGAGAGATCTTGGCTTCATGCCAACATCAGACGCCTGCGTGACCACGGTTTGAGGCGTGGTGAGGAGCTGGCGCAAATCTACGCCGGCTTCGACGTCTTCGCTTTTCCCAGCGAAACCGACACCTACGGAAACGTCGTCCTGGAAGCCATGGCGTCCGGCGTGCCATGTGTCGTTACCGCGGAGGGCGGACCGGCGCACATCGTGACCCATGGACTGAATGGATTCGTCGCGCGCGACTTCGAGGAATTCGCCAGGGCAGTTACCGCCTTGGCGCTCGATGCCGGCCTGCGCGCAAGCCTGGCTCGGGAAGCCAGACGGAGCGCTCTGCTAACCACGTGGGATTCCGTCTTCGAGCAGGTTTACGACGCCTACGCAGAAGCGGCGCAGGATTCGGAATTCCGTCGCCCCATGGCCCATCCTGCCGCCTGACTGTGATCTGGAACCGGGTGGAAAGCAGGGCGCTCGCTGGCGCCACCTCTTGCGGCGGATCCCCGCTCCGCTCCCCGGCTTTGCCTCCTGGGCGGCGGGCATCCGCCGCTGACGACGCCTCCTGCGGCGCATCGAAAAAGGGGTGGAGCACTCCTCCTCGAATTCGCTCCACCCCAACGCCGGACTCTATTGCTGCTTCTGCGGTTGCTCCGTTTTGATCACGAGGATCTGACTGCGGGCCGCAGACGGGTGCAGGTCGCAGTTGGAGTCGAACTGCCCCGGTTTTGCGCTCGCTGGCGAGGGGAGCGGATTTGTCTGCGTTCCTCCAATCCCGAAGTCGTTGTCGTTCGCCACCGCAATGTGCTTGCCCGAATCCAGCAAAGCGATGCCCTCGATCTTTCCCGGTACCCCGGGAACCTGGGACAGGTCCACCACCAGCTCCTTCTGCACGGGCACAATGCCATTTGCCGGGAGTTGTGCCGGCAAAACCGCCTCCAGGCTCGCTGCCGGCGGAATCTCATCCCATTGGGTCCCTAATATGTTGGTCGCACCTTGCAGATCTACCCTGTACAGCTTCGCCACGTCGTCGGTACGCTCCAGGACCAGCATCCGGCGCTGGTCCAGCATCGCCATTCCGGAGACCTTCATCTCCGGCTGATCCTTGGGGTAAACCAGCCCGAATTCAGACACCGGCTGCAATACGTAAACATACTCCGCTGTCACCATCTCCATGGCGATGTCGAACTCGAACAGACGCACCATGTGTGACGCGTTGCCCACCGAGGCGCTCGGATTGGAAGCGGGGCTCTGCAACATCGTATAAAGCTTTTTGCCGTCGGGCGAGATGGCTGCTCCCTCGAAACCGCGGTTTCCCTTGCGCCACTGCAATACGGCGGGCAGGTATTTGCCCAATGCGTAATCCGTACCTGTCAAGGGATCGTCTTCTGGAACGAAGCGCTTCAATACCACTCCCTCCGGACTGATCTTCAGGATGGAGGGCCGGTATTCCTCCACCACCCAAAAGTTCCCCTGTTTGTCCCGCACTAGGCCTTCCGTATCTAATCCGTTCGCGTTCAGACTGAGCAGGTCGGCATCGGTCGCCAGGCAGCCGTAGGGAGTTTCGTCGCCACGCGGAGAGGCGCCGAGGTAATTGGAGATGCCGCCGGCGCCCGTTTGGCTGAGGCCCCTTATCGGAATCGCCTGGAGAATGATGATCTCGCCGGCTTCCACCTTCACCTTCAGGATCGTCGGCGTGAACTCCGGCACAGGGAAGGTGCGCCGGGCGGGGGCGCCCGGCTGTGGCCGGATTTGCCCGTTCGGTCCTCGGTCGGTGATCATCCAGAAAACATTCGGGCCGTCGGCGGGATCGTGCCAAAGATCGCTTCCGATCCCTCCCAGCCGAATCTGATGATCCTCCGGCGCTGCGCCCCCCATCGTCTGCTGGATGAAAGCCCCAAGCCGGATCTCCGGCAGCGTGTAGGTCGCCGTCACTGTGCCGCCCTGCTGAGCCGCCATGCGGGGCATCAGAGCAAGAAGCGGCAGCGCGCTGCCCGCCAGTCGCCAAAAGAAGCGATTCATCAATGCTGTCCTCCCTCGGTCTTCCCGTTTCAATACGCGAGGTCACAGTTTAGCCGGCGATAGTGACTTTTTCGTGTCTGGCACATGACTCGATGATGGATTCTCTCGCCGGCTCCGGCCCGTCCGCGGCATTTGCCGCGGTCGGCGTGATCCACGCTGCGCCCTTCCTCCTGATTCCCGGCGCCGGCGGCTTTCCCGGCAGGAGGTTTGTCTTCTCCTCCCTGGCGTCGGATGATCGCCCCGCTTCCGGGACCGGCCCCCGAGCCGGAAAACTCGCCGGCCGTCCCCGATGCCGGCCTTTAGCCTTCCCGGGTTCATCGACTCAAGATTCCCTGTTCATCGGGAATTCAACTGGGATTGCTAAAGGATGCACATGCAGCTTCCCGTGCAGCTTCCCGGCGCAAAGCGGTTGTTCGACATCTACCGCCAAGTCCGTCACGCCGGCAGCCAGTGCCTTGCCTCGGACGTCCTCGCCCGGCTCAACATCCGGGCCGAAATCCCTCCACGGCAATTGGATCGAATCCCGGCTCGTGGGCCTGTAGTCCTTGTCGCAAACCACCCCTTCGGGCTGTTGGAGGGAGCGGTGCTATGCAGCGTTCTGCCCCGAGTGAGGGCGGATTTCAGAATCCTGGCCAACTCCATGTTGAGCGTCGCTCCGGAGCTCGATCGCTTCTGCATCTTTGTTGACCCGTTCGCGCGGAAGAAGACTGTCGCGGCCAATGCCTTGGCCGTTCGCCGCGCCCTGCAATGGCTGGAGGAGGGAGGGGTTCTGGTGATCTTCCCCGCCGGCGAGGTGTCCCGATTCAATCCTCTTCTGAGACGCGCCATCGACAGGTCCTGGTCGGACACGGCCGCTCGACTCATCAGGCGAACTGGCGCTACCGCCGTGCCGGTCTACTTCTCAGGATCGAACAGCCTTCCATTCCACCTGCTGGGCTTCCTCCATCCCTCGCTGCAAACGGCGGCGCTGCCCGCGGAATTCCTCAACAAGCGAAACGCCGTCGTCTCGCCGTGCATCGGCCGCCCGATCCCCGCCAGTGCATTGGCGGGGTTGGACGACGCCGGCATCACCTCCTATCTGCGGTGGCAGACCTATCTTCTCTCGGCGCGGCGCGAGGAGAACCATCCCTCGCTGAGACGCTTCCGGCGGAGTCGCCCCGTCATTCCCTCTGCTCCCGGAGAGACCCTCGCCGCAGAAATCGATTCCCTCCCTGTGGAGTCCCGCCTCCTGGAAACACCCGACTACCTGGTCTGCGCAGCTCGCAGCTTCGAGATTCCCTCAGTGTTGAATGAAATCGGCAGGCTGAGGGAAATCTCCTTCCGCGCGGCCGGAGAGGGCACTGGCCGGCAAGCCGACCTCGATTCGTTCGACCGCTCCTACCATCACCTGTTCTTGTTTCACAAACAAAACCGGGAGATTGCCGGGGCCTACCGTATCGGGCTTCTATCGGAGCTTGTCGTCGGGGGCAGCGCGAGACTCTACACGCGCACACTATTCACCTACGGCCGGGAGTTTCTTCAACGCCTCGGGCCGGCCGCCGAATTGGGCCGCTCATTCGTCCGCCTCGAATACCAGAAGAAATACCTGCCCCTGTTTCTCCTCTGGCGAGGGATCTGCGAATGGATCTGGCGGCATCCCGAGGTGGCCACACTCTTCGGCGCCGTCAGCGTCAGCAAACGGTACTGTGCGGCATCGCGCGAATTGATCTTCGAGTATCTTCAGGCGCAGGCCATCAACGAACCGCTCGCCAGGTTTGTGAAACCGCGAAGAGCGTTCCGCCCGCATTACCTGCGCAGCTACGAACTGGACGCGCTGCCTCGCGCTCTATCGACCCTCGACGAGCTTGACGAGCATGTCTCGGAAATCGAGTCGGACGGCAAAGGAGTTCCGATCCTGATCAAGCAGTACGCACGATTGGGCGCACGTATCATCGCATTTACCGTGGACGGGAAGTTCTCGGATACGCTCGACGGTCTCGCGGTGGTGGATCTTCGGCGCACTGACGAGCAGATCCTGGCCAAGTACATGGGGGAGGGGCGCGCGCGTGCATTCCTGGAAGCACACAGCCAGGGAATCGCCTCCCGGCGGCTGGCCCCGCAGTCAGGCCCCATGCGCTTGGCTGGCTGAGGCTCACGGAGACCAGGCGCAGTTCCGGCCACGTGCGGTTCAACTATGCAGTCAGAGGATCACAACGGTTCGGCGCGGTCTACTCGTCCGTCACGCACCCCTCGCTCGCGTTGCGCACCAGCTTGATGTACTTCGCCAGCGTGCCGCGCGTCGCCTTGTACGGCGGCATCTTCCACTCCGCACGCCGCCGCGCCATCTCTTCCTCGCTGACGTCCACCGCCAGCAGGTTCCGCGTCGCGTCGATCGTGATCCGGTCGCCCGTGCGCACCAGCGCAATCGGACCGCCCTCCTGCGCCTCCGGCGTCACGTGCCCCACGATGAACCCGTGCGACCCGCCCGAAAACCGGCCATCCGTGATCAGCGCGACGTCCTTGCCCAACCCCGCGCCCATGATGGCCGACGTCGGCGTCAGCATCTCCGGCATCCCCGGACCGCCCTTCGGTCCTTCATACCGGATCACAATCACGTCGCCCTTGCCGATCTCGTTCCTTTCGAGCCCGTGCAGCATGTCTTCCTCTGAGTCGTACACGCGCGCCGGACCCGAGAAGCTCAGCCCCTCCTTGCCGGTGATCTTCGCCACCCCGCCTTCCGGCGCAAGATTGCCCCGCAGGATCTGGATGTGGCCCGTCGGCTTGATCGGGTCGGACAGCGGGTGCACGATCTGCTGGCCTTCTTTGAGACCCGGCAGGTCCTTCAGGTTCTCCTTCAGCGTCTTGCCCGTCACCGTCACGCATTCGCCGTCGAGCAGTCCCGCTTCGAGCAGCATCTTCTGTACCGCCGGCAGTCCGCCGATCTCGTGCAGGTCCTCCATCACGTACTTGCCGCTCGGCTTGAAATCGGCCAGCAGCGGCACGCGGTCGCTCACCTTCTGGAAGTCGTCGATCGTCAAAGCGACGCCGGCGGCTCGAGCCATCGCCACCAGGTGCAGCACCGCGTTGGTCGACCCGCCCAGCACCGACACCACCACCATCGCGTTCTCGAACGCCGCCCGTGTCATGATGTCGCGAGGCTTGAGATCCATCTCCAGCAGCTTCCGGACGGCGGCCCCGGCGCGGAAGCACTCCTCCAGCTTCAGCGGGTCTTCGGCCGGAGTCGACGAGCTGTAGGGCAGCGACATCCCCAGCGTCTCGATCGCCGACGCCATCGTGTTCGCCGTGTACATGCCGCCGCACGCTCCGGCGCCCGGACACGAGTGCCGCACGATCGCCTCCCGCGTCGCCTCGTCGATATTGCCGCTCAGGTACTCGCCGTAACTCTGAAACGCCGATACGACGTCGAGCTTCTTGTCCCCCAGACAGCCTGCCCGGATCGTCCCGCCGTAGATCATCAGCGCCGGCCGGTTCAGCCGCGCCATCGCGATCAGGCACCCCGGCATGTTCTTGTCGCACCCGGGAATCGAGATGTTCGCGTCGTACCACTGCGCCGCCATCACGGTCTCAATCGAGTCCGCGATCAGGTCCCGCGACTGGAGCGAGTAGCTCATCCCGTCGGTCCCCATGGCGATCCCGTCGCTCACCCCGATCGTGTTGAACCGAAACCCGACGAGCCCCGCCGCCTGGACGCCTTCTTTCGCTTTTTCGGCAAGTTGCAGCAAGTGCATGTTGCACGGGTTGCCCTCGTACCAGACGCTGGCAATTCCCACCTGCGCCTTCTCCATGTCGCTTTCAGTCAATCCCGTCGCATAGAGCATCGCCTGCGACGCCCCCTGCGACTTCACCTGCGTAATCCGCGAGCTGTACTTGTTCAGTGTTGAAGACATGAATGCCCTCTATTCTCCCAAAATGCGCGCCGAACCGCGGACAGCGGCAGAACGCCGCGCGCCCCGCGAACTTGGCCTGCGCACCCAGGCGGTCTTCGACCCTCAGGAACTGGTTGAAATTGGCCTCGCGTTCGCTGCGGCAGCCGGAACCCGTCTTGATATGCCCGGCGCCCGGGCCCACTCCCGGCGCCAGCGGGGTCATGCCGAAAATGGTCGCCAGCGCGGTCATGAGAATCGGCCGTAGCCTGCGCCTCCCCGCGCCGAAAATCGCTTCCCGGAGCTGGTACCCCTTCTCCGGGAAATACTGCTCCGAATCGAGCATCAGGACCCCGTTCTTGTGGACGATGCCAACCACCATGACGGCCCCCATGAAGGAAGAAATGTTGAGTGTCGTCCCAGTCATCCACAGTCCCAGAAGCGCGCCCGGCCCGCAGAGAACGGTGGCGGCCAGAATCGCGATCGGGCGTGAAAACGAGCGGAACTCGAACACCAGAATCACGAAGATCGGCAAAATCGCCAGCAGCGTAAGCGTCCGGTAAACCCATCTTGCGCGGCCCGCTGATCTCGCCGAGACTGGGGGCGGTGCACGAAAGCAAAAGGCAGCGGGCCATGTCGTCGCGGCGCCCGCATTGGCGCCGGGTGATGGAAGAGGCTGAGCGGAGTGGCATCAGCGTCCGCGCGTTCTGCCGCCAGCGCGGGATCGCGGAGAACGTCTTCTATTATTGGCGGCGCGTGCTGGAGGCGGACCGAGGGCAGTCCTCCACGCGCAATGAGCCAGGTCAATTCCTGCTCGTCGATCCGAAGGCCGACACGCGCGAGGCAGGTGAGGCGACCTTGGAGTTGATCGTCGAGCGCGAGCGGCGGCTGCGGATTCCTCCGGGGACGGATGGAGCGACGCTGCGAGTGGTGCGAGCGGCGTTGACTCCGGCGCCATGATCACGCTGCCGGCGGCGGTGCGCGTGTACTTGCACAAGGCGCGGTGCGACATGCGGCGGGGCTTTGACGCATTGAAGGCCCTGGCCGAGCACGGGGTGGGCGTGGACCCGCTGGCCGGACATCTGTTTGTGTTCTGTAGCCGGCGGACAGGCCGGGTGAAGATTCTCTACTGGGACCGGGACGGCTGGGCGCTGTGGGCCAAGCGGCTGGAGGCGGGCGCGTTTGCGTTTCCGTTCGCCTCGACGGGGCGCAACGAGGTGACCGCGGCGGGGTTGAGCGCTGCTGGAGGGGTTGGATTGGGAAAATGCAAAACGGCGAAAACGGTATGTCGCGCCGAATCAAGGCGAGATTGGAAGGCGCTCAGAAGCCGCATAAATATTGAGTTTTGACGCATTTTTTGCTTTTCAGAGGCCAAACCAAGTCGTATACTTCTTGTTGCGAAATTCGGCTTCCAAAACCTGCCGGACAACGCTGAAGTCCTGCGGCAAATGGTGGTCAAGCTGGCCACGCAGTTGGAGGCGCACGAGCGCCGCTACCGGCGCGTGATGAACATCCCGGAACAGCTTCTGCGCTGGCGCTACGGGCAGAAGCGGGAAAAGATCGACGAGCGCCGGCTCGTCCGGTTCGCGCTCCAGTTGGAAGCCTCGGGCGGCGATGTGAAAGAAGTCATCGCCGGACTGGACGCGGAGCAGGCGCAACAGCAGGAGCCGGAGCAAAAGCAGGAAGACGGTCTGGAGCCGCCCAGGCGAGCAGCGAGAACAAGCCGGCTGAGCGGCGCGGTCACGGCCGCCGGCCCCTGCCGCGCGGACTGCTGCGCGAGCGGATCGAACACGAGCTGAGCGAAGCCGAGCGCGCCTGCCCGCACTGCGCCGAGCCGATGGCGCGGATCGGGGAAGAGGTCAGCGAGCGGCTGGAGTTTGTGCCGGCGTCGCTGAAGGTGATCGAAGAAGTGCGCGGCAAGTATGACTGCTCCTGCGGCGGCGCGGTGAAGACGGCGCCGAAGCCGGCGCGGCCGATCGAGAAGAGCCTGCGGGCGCGAGCTTGCTGGCGCAGGTGGCGGTGAGCAATTACAACGATCACTGCCCGCTCGACCGGCAGGAGCAGATCTTCGCGCGGCACGGGGTGAATCTGTCGCGCAAGACGATGTGCGACTGGATGGGGCGGACGGCCCGGTTGCTGGCGCCGCTGTCTGAGCGGTTGAAGGCGCAGGGGTTGGGATCGAAGGGGGTGCAGACCGGCGACACGCCGGGCCCGGATGCCGCCCCGGTGCTGGATCCGGAGTTACCGAAGACTCGGACCGGACGATTGTGGACCTGTGTGGGTGCGGGCGCGACGGTGTACGACGAAAGGCCGGCGCGCAAGCGCTAGGGACCGGACCAATTCCTGGAAGGTTATCGAGGGTATCTGCAAGCGGACGCCTGATCCGGCTACGACCATTTCTTCGTGGAGCCGGAGCGCGGCTTGGAGGAGGTGGGCTGCGTGGGGCATGCGCGGCGGAAGTTCTACCTCGCGCGCTCGAGCAACTTGCAGTGCGTCACTTCGGCGCTCGCGAGAAACGACCCGCCTGTGCTCGCCAAGAGCGATCCGCCGCACCTGCCCGCCACGCCCGGCCTATGGGGAGATTTCTCCGCCCACGCCGAGTGGCTTTTGCCTCAGACGATGCAGTTGGAACAGGCAACGACGGCAAGCATGAGACTTGCGCGCCTTCGGCGCGGATGATGTCGAACGCTCTCGCTCCGCGCCACGTGGCAGAGCCTGTTTCTGGTGTGGGCAGATCTATCTGAGCAGAAGTGGATCAGTTCTCGCGAGCGCCGAGGGCGTCATGCCGGCGCTGGGCTACATCCGGCTGCTGTACCGTGTGGAGCGGCGGGCGCGCGACGCGACGAGCGCGGAACGGCTGGAGATGCGGCAAAGGTGGCCGGCGCCGGTGATGGCGGAGTTCCGCGACTAGCTGGAGCGGGTGCGGGGTGCGTGTTGCCGAAGAGCCCGGAGGGCGTGCCGATCCACTACGCGTTGTCGAACTGGGAGGCGCTGAACCGCTGCCTGAAGGACGGCGGCCCGGCGATCGACAAAAACGGCGCCGAGCGCAGCCTGCGCGGGGTCGCCGTGGGCCGGAACAACCGGCTGTTCTACGGCGGCGACCGGGGCGGGCGGACAGCCGCGGTGCTGACCAGCTTCATGGCCTCCTGCCGGCAGATCAAGCTGGATCCGTGGGCGTACCTGAAGGACGTGCTGCGGCGCATCGCGACGCATCCAGTCAATGCCCTGGATGAACTGCTGCCGGTGAACTTGAAACCGGCTTCGGCCCGATGGCACGGCCGGCGCCCCCGCTGACCGCGCGTGGGGATGGGTTCACCGGATGCTTACGTCGCTTGTGGCGCCCTGACTTGGAGAACGGAACCACAATTTCTAGCCGACAGATTCTTTGCGGCGCGGGTGCGTGTCCTGCTCCCGGCGCGGCACATCACCGGGGCCTCGCTGGGTCCACGGTAGGTGGGGTTTCGAGGATCAACAGCAAAACTGCCGAAGAAGTCGGGATGTCCAGTCCGCGCCCATCCTGCCTCTCCTTGGATCAAATTGACTCAATGAAAAAGCCGTTCACAAGATTTTGAAAAAAATTTCGTAGTCGTATCTCACCTCTTACCAGCCACTTGCGGTTTTGACCCCCTCCGCCGCGAGCAAATGCCGTGCGAGCCTCTTTCCGGGAGGGCGCATTGCGCGCACACCAATGACGAACCAGTCTCTACTCTCGATAGCCCGAATCACCCCAATCCCCATGGCCGAAGTGTGTCTGGTCCGATCCTCCCTTCCTGTCTCCCAGGAAGTGCGTCAAACACCCCAATTGGAGGAAGAAATCAGAAGAAAAAAACTTGCACACAAAAGGGCCATGACCGCCACTCGCCCATCCCCGAAAATGAAAGTCAGCGGCGCTCTGCGACCCCCTACCGGCCACACGTCCAAAACCCTCGAACAGGCGAAAATCTGTGGTTTCAGCGGGTGTTTGTTTTCAATTACTTACGGTGTACTCTCGGAAGAACCCAGCGGCTGCTTATTTGCACTGGATACGGTTCTTATTTGCCTCTCCCTTTGCCGCAAGCCACTCACCACGTTCGCCCCCGCACCGGGAAGCCGCAACCGCCGGGACCACCCCGCCAAAATTTCGTCCCCGGCAAACGAACCCATAACTCCTTTTAAATCAACAAAGGCGCTCCCCCGGAAGGCCCCGGAGGCCGCCCCCCGCTCCCCCAGCCGCACGTGCGGCCCCGCTTCCCACACCAGCCACGGCTGCGTCCCCGAATCCGCGAAAAAACGCCGCAATCCGCGGATCCAATACTCGCCCTAACTTTCACCCTGGAGTAAAATCAAATGCAAATGAGGGGCTTCACGCCAACCATCATCCTTTCTGTCGCGGCCCTGCCGGCGCTTGCCCAGCCGGCCCAAGTGGACTTCGCCCGCGAAATCCTGCCCATCCTCACCGCCCGCTGCCGCGTCTGCCATACCGGCGAAGCCGCCCAGGCCAAGCTCCAGATCCA
>CAYYNC010000065.1:8948-34422 GCA_964472745.1 uncultured Solibacteraceae bacterium | reverse complement strand
GCAGGCTGCATGATTATGGTGAATTTACTGTCCAAGAAATCGAGGGCGGTACATTTCCCGCACCAAGGAAGATCGACACCTGATTCGGTTCGCTCTCATCGATGACGATGTCGAGAATGCCGTCGTGGTTGAAATCAGCGGTCTTGATACCACTGACATAGATCTGCGCCGGAAATGCCGTAGGCGGACCGAAAGTCTGTCCAGCCAAGGGGAGGGACAGGAGTAGAATCGCTGTCAAGTTCGAGAGGACTCGAAGCCAGAGCATGAAGTAAACCTCCAATTGAATTTGTCATTCGCCGCGGAACAGGGGTTCGGCCGCCGAATGGTTATCGGCTGTGGGGAACACGCGCTCCGCGTCAAAAGCTAGAACAAGGTGAGACACGACAATTCCACGTGGGATGGTCGAGCACCCCAGGGTCCACCAAACGGCCGGCAGAATTCTGCTGATTGGAACTTGGTGGCGTCGGCCTGCCATGCGTGCGGGGTCATCGTGAGCAATGTGGCTTTGCGGGCTCGCCAAACTCGCCGTTCGGAGAAGCTCGGTCCCTGCCCCGCAGATCCGCATCCGACATTCAAGTCCCTGATGAGCCCCGGCCTATACCATTGACGTGAGAATCAGGGTTTTATGAGGAGCCATCGGCGAGCCCACACAGCCGGTCCGGGATGCGCGCCCCTCCCCAACTTTGGCAAGCGGGAATTGGTATTCGGGCAGATCGTAGGGGATGGCGTAACGCGCGTCAGACAGCGGGCGGTGGAACAGCGCCAGACCGGCGACAAGCGACGTAGCGGCGACGCCAATGCGCGAGAATGCCCGCCGGTTCATGCCCGCAGCGTACCACCCCCTCTCGTTCGATCATGGTGCGCGCCGTCAAGATAGCGAGAAGGGTCGACGTAGCCTCTGGTAGCTCAGTACGTCTTCCGCTTCGCGATTCAGCCGGTCTGCGGACCGGTTGATGATCTGGAGGTCCTTGGCATCGCGCGCCGCCTTCTCCACCCGCGCGAGGTAAAAGCGGGCTGCCCGCTCCAGGAACGCCGACCGGTTCCGCTCTGCCTGGTCAATCCTGCGCAGCAGGTCCTTTGGGAGCGTTACTGACAATTCGACGCGCACAAGATCATCATGCCGCCGGCTTCAGCACCGTGCAGACCGACGCGCAGACCGGGCCACCGATGTTGAATGTCGCGGCGGCGCGGGCGTTGGGGACCTGGAGCTCGGGCGGGACCTTGCCCAGGAGCTGCCAGACGCACCAGCCGATCATGGCGATTCCGGTCGCGCCGACCGGGTGGCCTTTCGCGATCAGGCCGCCGGAGGTGTTGATGCCGCGCTCGCCGCGCGGGGCAGCTTTGCCTTCCACCCAGTAGCGCGCGCCGTGGCCCTCTCCAGCCTTGCCGATCACCTCGGTTCCAATCGCACCCATCACCGTGAAACAGTCGTGGATCTCGGCGACGTTGATGTCGGACGCCTCGATGCCAGCGCGCTTGTACGCGTCGCACATCGCGCGGCGCGCGCCGGCCGGACGCAGCAGATCGCGGCCCTCTTTCCTCAGCGGGTCCACGGCCTGCCCGAAGCCGGCGAGCTCGATGCAATCCTGCTTGCGCACGCCGAGCCGCGCCAAGCCCTCTTCCGTCGCGAGGATCAGCGCCGCGTAGCCGTCGGTGATCTGCGAGCAGTCGTAGGTCTTGAGCGGCAACCCTTCGACGACGTAACGGTTGATGCCTTCGATGCGCACGACTTCGTCCACGCTCACGCGCGCCTGGCGCATCTGCGCGTAGGGGTTGTGCGCAGCGTTCGCGTACTCCTGCGCGGCGATGTGCGCGAGGTCGCGCTCGGTGGCGCCCCATTCGTCCATGTAGCCTCGCATGATCTCGGCGAAGATGTGCGGGAAGACAAACGTCTTCCCTTCGCGCTCGCCGGGATGCGAGAAGTGGCCGAGCACGCGCCCAATCACTTTTCCGTCGGCCTTGCCCTCCGAGTCGCGCATTTTCTCGTAGCCGATCGCGACCCCGGTGTCCGCCAGCCCGGCTAGCATCTTGTAGACCACGCTCAGCACGGCCAGCCCGCCCGACGCGCACGCGTTCTCGATGGCCTCGATCGGCTTCGACGCCAGGCCCGGCACATGCGCCACCTGCCCGGCGAGCAGCCCTTGCTCGTTCAGCGTGAAGTTGAACGTCGCGCCCACCGATGCGACGTCGAGCGCGGCGGGTTCCGCCTTGATCGCGTCGCAGGCGCCGTTCACCGCGGCGGCGAGGATCTCGGGCACGGTCATGCCCATCAATTCGTTTGAGCCTGCCAAGAATCAGGCAGAGAGAAGATACTCCGGGCTCAAACATCCTGTGCTGCCGAACCGGGGCCTTCCGCCCCCGCCTCGTCGGAGGACGGGCGGACGCGGTGGGCTGCATTTCGCGCATCCGCGCCTACGGCCGGGCCACCCGTCTGATGCTGAACTTGAGCGCTGTCAGGTCGAATGTCCCATCTAGAAGGTCCGGGCCGCTGAAGACCGCAAATTGAATACGATCGGCCTGCACAAGCCGCACGGTGAAACTGAATGGCGCAGTGCCCGTCCCAGCGAAGGGATCATAGGGGTCCACAAGGTGGCCGCTCGAGATGTTGGCGCTAAAAATGGGCGAGTCTATCCAACCATTGACGAAGGCCACGACTCGGACCCCATCGCCGGCGAACATGAAATCGTTAGCCCTGGCGAAAACGCCCTCGACCTTATAGTCCCCCGTTTCAGGGACTCCGACTGTAACGACCGCGCCAATAGCCTTGGTCGGAAATGTCCCAGGGGCAAGGTAGAAGATGTTCCTCTCCTGATCCAACTGCACATACGGGTGTGTCGCCGTGGGGGAGTTGTAGACGTCGCCTCTCGCGGTCAGACTCCCATTAGGTCCGAGCGTCCTGTATCCAAAGTACCTCATTCCCTGGAACACGCCCGATGCCGTGTCGAACTGCTCGAAGATGACCGGTTTTGAAGGAAAGTCCTTGGGAAGAGAGACCCAAGGCGGATCGGCGTGGAGTCTCCCAGCACACACAACAAGGAGCAGGATAGGCCCGAACAGTCTGCGCGAACTTACGTTACTCATGGTAACACCTCCTCATAGCAATCAACAGCACAGCGAAGGTTGATTGCACGAGAGTAGTCGAATTTTTTTGGCGAGACGTGAGCAGCACCCCAACTGGGGTGAACCGGACAGGGAGCAATTAACGAAAGAATCCGCCTACAGTGGCGCTGGACCTGGAATCAGGCATGGAGGAACTTCCTCGGGGTGCAAAACAAAGCACGGTGCGCGATTGCGTAGGGTAGTCATTCTCCTGCATTTGCTCCTGGCACGACCATCCAGAAGGCGAGTACTTGTCCGCTCCGTCGTTCGCCGCTGCTTCCCTGTGGCCTAGTCTGCGGCTCGCCTATACTGGAGACATGAAGTTCAGGGTTGTACTGGAGTACGATTCCGAAGCGCGGGCGTATTCGGCGGTCTGCCCCGAACTCCCCGGGTGCGCGAGCGCGGGCGAGACAGAAGACGAGGCGCGCGCGAATATCGCGGAAGCGATCCGGCTGTATCTCACTCCGACCGACCTTGAGCTTCCCGAGCAGGCCAAGCTCCTCGAGGTGACGGTTGGGTGAGCGGGGCACGCCTCGCCTCACAGCCGATCAGGTCATTTCGATTCTGAGGAGAGCCGGCTTTCGCTTGGCGGGTCAATCCGGGAGCCACCAGAAGTGGCGCAACCCTGCCAGCGGCAAGCAGGTCATCGTGGCCTATCATCGCGGTAAGATCCTCCCCATCGGGACAATGAGAGCAATCATTGATGGCAGCGGCTTGCCGCTCAGCGAGTGGCTTCGATAACACTGGCGGCGGCCCTTATGTCGGCTTGAGCACCGTGCAGACCGAGGCGCAGACCGGCCCTCCGATGTTGAAGGTTGCGGCGGCGCGGGCGTTGGGGACCTGCAACTCCGCCGGGACCTTACCCAGGAGCTGCCAGGCGCACCAGCCGATCATTGCGATTCCCGTCGCGCCGACCGGGTGGCCTTTCGCGATCAGACCGCCGGATGTATTGATGCCGCACTCGCCGCACTGCGCGGCTTTGCCTTCCACCCAGTAGCGCGCGCCGTGGCCCTCCTCGGCCTTGCCGATCACTTCGGTTCCGATCGCGCCCATTACCGTGAAGCAGTCGTGGATCTCGGCGACGTTGATGTCGGACGGCTCCAGCCCCGCTCGCTTGTACGCGTCGCACATCGCGCGGCGCGCTCCGGCCGGACGCAGCACGTCGCGGCCCTCTTTCCTCAGCGGGTCCACTGCCTGGCCGAAACCGGCGAGCTCCACGCAGTCCTGCTTGCGCACGCCGAGCTTCGCCAGCCCTTCTTCCGTCGCGAGGATCAGCGCCGCGTAGCCGTCGGTGATCTGCGAGCAGTCGAAGGTCTTGAGCGGCAGTCCCTCGACGACATAGCGGTTGATGCCTTCGATGCGCAGGACGTCGTCCACCGTCACGCGCGCCTTGCGCATCTGGGCGTAGGGGTTGTGCGCGGCGTTCGCGTATTCCTGCGCGGCGATGTGCGCGAGGTCGCGCTCCGTGGCGCCCCACTCGTCCATGTACGCGCGCATGATCTCGGCGAAGATGTGCGGGAAGACAAACGTCTTCCCTTCTCTCTCGCCGGGATGGGAGAAGTGGCCAAGCACGTGTCCGATCAGCTTGCCGTCGGCCTTGCCTTCGGCGTCGCGCATCTTCTCGTAGCCGATCGCGACGCCGGTGTCCGCCAGCCCCGCCAGCATCTTGTAGACCACGCTCAGCATGGCCTGTCCGCCCGACGCGCACGCGTTCTCGACGGCCTCGATCGGCTTCGACTCGAGGCCCGGCACGTGCGCCACCAGGCCCGCGAGCAGGCCCTGCTCGTTCAGCGTGAAGTTGCACGTCGCGCCCACCGACGCCACGTCGAGCGCGGCGGCGTCCACGTTGATCTCGCCGCACGCGCCGTTGACCGCGGCGGCGAGGATCTCGGGCACGGTCATGCCCATCAGCTTTCCAAACTGCGATTGATGATACGCGGCGATGTAGATCTTCCTCATGTCATGTCCCCGTCACGACTCCGCCATCCACCGACAACACCGCGCCGGAGACGAACGACGCCGCATCGGACGCCAGCCACAGATACGCGTTCGCGACGTCCTCGGGCTGGCCGAAGCGGCGCAGCGGCGTGTGCGACTGCACCGAATCGAGGACGCTCTGCGGCATCGATTTCACCATGTCGGTCGCAATGAAGCCCGGCGCGACGGCGTTCACGCGAATTCCGTGGCGGCCCAGTTCGCGCGCCCACACCCTCGTCATGCCGATGACTCCGGCCTTCGCGGCGATGTAGTTCGTCTGGCCGAAGTTGCCGTAGAGTCCGACCACGGACGACGCGTTGAGGATGACCCCGCCGCCGGCCGCGATCATGTGCGGCGCCACCGCGCGCGCGCAGACGAACACGCCGCGCAGGTTGACGTCGATGACGGCGCCAAACTGCTCGTCGCTCATCACGCTCTGGACCGCGCCGTCCTTGTACTTCACCAGCAGGCCGTCGCGCAGAATGCCGGCGTTGTTCACCAGCACCCACGGCGCGCCCCACTCCGCGACGATCCGCGCCACGGCGGCTTCGACGGCGGCGGCGTCCGTGACGTCGACGCGCTCGATTCCCGGTCCGTTCTTGACGTCCCAACGCGCGACGCGGCAGCCCTCGCGCTCGAAGCGATCGGCCGTGGCAAGCCCGATGCCCGCCGCGGCGCCGGTGACGATGACGACTTTCCCCGCGAGTCCCGTTTCGATCATTCAGAGTCCTCATCCGAATTGTAGAGTAAGTGCATGTCCGCTCTTCGCGTCACACGGCGCGCGTTCGCCGGCACGGCCGCGGTCCTGGCCGCGCCCGCGCAACAGGCGCCCGTCGACATCGGCTCGCGCCGCGAGTTGTTCATCGACCGCTTTTTGATCGAGAGCATGAGCGGCGCGGAGCTGCGGCTGGCGCAGCCCCTGGACGCCGGCACGGCGATCGAGTTCGACCGCCCGTGGGAAGGCCGCTTCAGCGCGTACGCAACGGTGCTCCACGACCGCGACACCTACCGCCTCTACTATCGCGGCGTGCCGAGCGCTGGCAAGGACGGCCGCGACGAGGAAGTGACGTGTTATGCGGAGTCCTCCGACGGCGCGCGCTTCCGCAAGCCGTTGTTGAACCTGTACGACATCAACGGCACGCGCGCCAACAACGTGATCCTCGCGGGCCAGGCGCCGCTGTCGCACAACTTCTGCCCGTTTCTCGACACGCGTCCGGGCGTCAGCGCGGGCGAGCGCTTCAAGGCGCTGGCCGGAATCCGCCGCAGCGGGCTGCACGCCTTCGCATCCGCCGACGGCGTGCACTGGCGCAAGTTGAGCGACGCGCCCGTCTTCACCCAGGGCGACTTCGATTCGCAGAACCTCGCCTTCTGGTGGCAGACCGAGCGGCGCTACGTCTGCTATTTTCGCGTGTTCAAGAAGATCGGCGGCACGGGCTATCGCTGGGTGTCGCGCACCACCAGCGAGGATTTCATCCGTTGGACAGCGCCCGAAGAGATGACCTTCGGCGACGTACCGCCCGAGCACCTCTACACCAATCAGACAACGCCGTACTTCCGCGCTCCGCACATCGCCGTGGCGATCTGCGCGCGCTTCATGCCGGGCCGGCAGGTGCTGAGCGCGGGAGAGGCGCGCGCGGTCAACGTCGATCCCGGCTACTACAAAGACTGCTCGGACGCCGTTTTCTTGACCACGCGCGGCGGCACGCGCTACGATCGCACGTTCATGGAAGCCTTCCTGCGCCCCGGCCTCGGCCTCGAGAACTGGGTGTCGCGCTCCAACTATCCGGCGCTCGGCGTCGTGCCGACGGGCGAGCGCGAGATGTCGTTCTACGTGGTCCGCCGCTACGGGCAGCCGCAGATTCACCTGCGGCGGTACACTCTGCGTCCCGACGGTTTCGCGTCGGTCCACGCGGGATACGCGGGCGGCGAGATGCGCACGCGGCTGCTGCGATTCGGCGGCACACGCCTGGAGGTGAACTTCGCGACCTCGGCCGCCGGCGGCGTCCGCGTGGAGATTCAGGACGCCGCGGGGCGGCCGCTGCCCGGTTACGCGCTCTCGGACTGCGTGGAGTTGATCGGCGATCGCGTGGACCACGCTGTCAACTGGAAGAGCGGCGCGGACGTCGCGCGGCTGGCGGCGCAGCCGGTGCGATTGCGGTTCGCGTTGAAGGACGCAGACCTCTATGCGCTGCGGTTCGCGTAGGCTACACGTACTCCCAGTTGCGCAGCCACGCGTGGCTGGCGTCGAGCCGCGCCCAGATGCCGCGCGCGGCCGATTCGAGCTCGGCGCGCTGCCTGGGAGTCAGGCGGCCTTCGCGCTTGCGTTCTTCGATCGCGCGGACGACGTTGTCCACGTGGCGGACGCTGGCGAGTCCGGGGATGGGCGCGGTGATCGCGGGGTTCTCGAGCACGTAGCGGATGGCGAGGCGCGCGCGCCTGTCGTCCTCCTCGAGGGTCGGGCTCGTGGGAGAGCTGTCGCCTGCGAACAGGCGATTGTCCGCGAAGGGCTTGATGCCGAACACGCCCACGTCGTGCTTGCGGATGGAGTCGAAGAGGCTGTCATCGGGCAGGACCTTCGAGTCCGCCGTGTAGGGAAATAGGATAACCTCGATCTGTTTCGGATAGTGCTCGACGAGGTACTTGAGCCAGGTGCGGTTGTGGCTGGAGACGCCGGTGTGGCGCGCGAGGCCTTTCTGCTTCGCCTTTTCGAGCGCGCCCACGGTGGCCTCTTCCACCATGTTGGCGATGCCAAGGTCGGGGATCGCTTCCATGGGCAGCGAGATCCGCCATACATCGACGTAATCGAGGCGCGCCTCTTTCAGACTCTGCTCGAACCCTTCGACCAGCTTGTTCACGTTGCGCCACTCCTCGAAACGCGGCTCGCGCGTGTGCCAGGAGAAGCCGAAGTACATGCGGTCGCGGCGTCCTTCGAGCACCTTCGAGTAGGCGAGGATCTCCTGCGGCGCGCAGGCGTCGACGTAGTTCATCCCGCACTCGATCGAGCGTGTGACGACTTCCGCGCGGTTCTTCAGAAAGGCCGGATTCCTGAGGTTCTTGAAGTCCTCATCCATGTACCCTTCTCCCTTGAATCCGGGCGGCATCACCGTGGCAACGCGCTTCCAGTGGCCGCCCAGGCATACGGCGGAGACCATGAGCCCGGTCTTGCCGAGGCGGCGGTATTCCATCTTCGGGTTGTGGTTGAGAATCTTCGCAGCGGGGGCGAAGGCGGCGGCCCCGGCGGCGAGGAAATCGCGGCGGTCGATGGCGTCGGGCATACTCACAACAGTATTTCAGACCTGCTTCTCTCCGCAAATGCCGGTTTCCGCCGGCGATAGAATCCTTCACATGAGCCTGAACGGGTTGATCGAATACGACGACGCGCCGCCCGAGGTACGCGCGGTCTACGACGACATCATGGCCACGCGCGGCACGGACTGGGTGAACAACTTCTGGAAGGCGCTGGCGAACCACCCCCCGACGCAGGCGCGCGTTTGGAATGACGTCAAGCGCGTGATGGCGCCGGGCGCGCTCGATCCGCTGGTGAAGGAGATGATCTACGTCGCGGTGAGCGTGACGAACAACTGCGAGTACTGCATCCATTCGCACACGGCGGGCGCTGTCGCCAAGGGCATGACGCCGGAGATGTTCGGAGAATTGCTGGCGGTGGCCGGGCTGGCGAACGAGACGAACCGGCTGGCGAACGGCTATCGCGTTCCTGTGGACGAGGCGTTCAAAGAAGCTCTCGCGCCGCCGCGGAACGGCAGCCAGAGCAAGTAGAACATGGCGATCGCCAGCGCTTCGCCGGCGAAGATGTACCAGGGCCACGGGCCGAAGTAGTCGAGCACCGACGCGCTGGCGGGCTTGCGGCAGAGATACATGTAATTCGTTTTGAAGACCGCGTTGAAGATGCCCATCGCGACGGCGTACAGGTTGGCCCAGATCAGCGCGCGCCACATCGATCCCGGCCGCGGGCGCAGCATCCGCGCCCACACGAGATAGAGCAAGACTGTCACCAGCCCGCCGTGCCCGATGAAGAATGCGACGGTGGGATAAGAGGGAAACTGCTCCCAGAGGTCGGGCGTGATGACGGCCATGCTGGCGCCGGCGACGCCCCAGAACCAGGCGAGCTCGAACGGCAGCGGGCGGCGCGCGATGGCGGCGGCCGCGGTCAGCCAGACGGAGATATCGCAGAGGTCGAACGGCATGCCTTCGGGGAAGCGCCAGCCTTCGGTCCGGATCACGAAGACATACCAGATCGCTTCGTTGATCGCGAGCAGCACGCCGAGGATGCCCGCGATCCAAGCCGCGCGCTGAGCGTTCGCCCGCGCCGCCCGCGCCAGGACAAACGCCAGGCCCGGCACCGCCGCGAGGATGCCGAGGTGCGCCGGTCCGAACAGCTTGAAGTACTCCGGATGCGCCTGCACGCCGCTCCAAAGTGTAGCGGAAAATCGTTGCGCTTGCGCTTGACCTGTCTAAAGCTTCAGGGTTGAGAGTGGAATCAGGACGATGCTCACCGTTACCGCGTTGGCCAGAACCTGCGGTCTGAGCCGCAGCACAATCCTCTATTACGAGCGCATCGGATTGCTCAAGCCCGCCGGGCGGAGCCTGGGCGGCTACCGGCGCTACGGGCAGAAGGACGTGGAGCGCCTGCGGCAGATCTGCATCTATCGCAACACGGGCGTGCCGCTGGCGGAGATTCGCAAGGCGCTGGACAGCAGTTGCGGCGATGCGGCATCGGTCCTCAGGCGCCGGCTTGCGGACATCGACGCCGAGATCTCGCGTCTGCGCGAGCATCAGCGTTCGATTCTCCGCTTGTTGGGCGCGAAAAAAGCCTTCAAGGAGAACGAAATGATCACCAAAGACAAATGGGTCGCGATCATGCGCGCGGCCGGGTTCACGGAGCAGGACATGAACCGCTGGCACGCGGAATTCGAGAGGTCCGCGCCGGCGGAGCACCAGGAATTCCTGGAGTTCATTCACATCCCGGCGGAGGAGATCGCGAAAATCCGCGAATGGCCGCGCGGCGGCAAGCGCGCGTGAGTCTGGGCGGGCGAAGCAGCCCGCCCCTGCTTTCCTGATATGCATGGATGCATGAAGCGCCTCTGCCTGTTTGCACTCGTCACAGCGGTTTCCGCCCAAACGCAACTCACCATCTACAACCAGAACTTCGCCGTCGTGAAAGAGCAGCGCACTCTGGAGCTGAAGCGCGGCGAGAACGAATTGCGCGTCTCGGACATCACGGCGCACCTCGAGCCGGACTCGGTCGTCCTGCGCGACGTCAAGCGCCCGGACTCCATTCGGATCCTCGAGCAGAACTACGAGAGCGACCCGCTGAGCGAAGGACTGCTGCTGCGCAAGAGCGAGGGCAAGACGATCGATTTCGAAATGACGCACCCGCAGACGGGAGAGAAGCGTATCGTCAAGGGCCGCATCCTGCGCAGCGGGTACGTGCCGCACACGTCCGCATTGAACCGCTACGGCCGCCAGTACGCCCAAACGCAGATGTTGATGTCGCGCCCGGATGCCGGCGGCCAGCTTATCGTCGAGGTCGATGGAAAAATCCAGTTTGGAATGCCGGGCCGGCCGATCTTCGATGCGCTCGATCCGAAGTCGTTCCTCAAGCCGACGCTGCTCTGGCGGCTGTGGACGGACACCGCCGGCAGGCACGACACCGAATTCTCCTACCTCACTGGCGGCATGCGCTGGGAGGCCACGTACAATGCGGTGGCGGCGGAAAAAGGCGACGCTTTCGACCTCACGGGCTGGGTGACGCTCGAGAATATGAGCGGCAAGGATTTTGAGAGCGCCTCGGTGAAGTTGATGGCCGGCGATGTCGCTCGCGCGCGGCCGGAGGCCGAGCAGCAGATCGTCGCCGGCATGCTGCGCAGCGAGGCGGACCGGCCCGCCGCGGTGACGGAGCGAGCTTTCGATGAGTATCATCTCTACACGCTGCCGCGGCCGGCCACAGTGCTCGACCGCGAGGTGAAGCAGGTGGAGTTCGTCCGTGCGGCCAACGTGCCGGCGAAGCGCATCTACGTCTACGACGGCTTCCGCCTCGATGCCCGATATCGCGGCTGGGATTACTCGAGCATCCGCACCAATCCCGAGTACGGCACGGCGTCAAATCAGAAGGTCTGGGTGATGCTCGAGTTCCAAAACTCCGCGGCGTCGCGCCTCGGTATGCCGCTGCCGCGCGGCACAGTGAAGGTATACCGGCGCGACTCCGGCGGCGGCAGCGAGTTTGTCGGCGAAGACCGTGTCGACCACACGCCCAAGGACGAAACCGTGCGCATCTACACCGGCAATGCATTCGACATCGCCGGCGAACGCCGCCAGACCGATTTCCGTCTCGACACCGGCCGTCACTGGGCCGACGAGACGTTCGAGATCAAGGTCCGCAACCACAAGAACGAAGAGGTGGAGGTGCGCGTCGTCGAGCACCTGTACCGCTGGATTCAATGGGAGGTGACTCGCAAGACAGCGGACTTCACGAAGGCCGACGCGCGCACGATCGAGTTCCGTCCGCGCATCGCGCCCAACGCAGAGGCGGTGATCAGTTACACGGTTCACTACACGTGGTGAGCCAGCACGTAGCGCGCGGCTTTTACGCCGTGGTACAGCGCCTCTTCGAAGAGTGACAAACCGCTCAGGTCGGAATTGGCGTACACCAGCGCGCCTTCACGCCGCGCCCGGCGCATGCGCTCCGAATTGAAGATCGACCCCGGCGCGGGCGACGGCATGGCGTGGCCGATGCGGTGGATGTCGATGCGGCTGACGCATTTCCGGATGTCGGGGTGCGCGCGCTCGAGATCGCTGAAGATCTTCTCGCACCACCACGAATGATCGCCGCCCAGCAGCACTTCGCGCATGTCTTTCGGCGCACCCTCGGCCAGGGCCCAGTAGTACGTCCAGACCGCGCGCTCGGGCCGGCGTCCGAGAGTCTGGTGTGTGGCGACGACATAGCCCAGCGATGGCGACCCGTAGATGACGTTGTCCCACGCGGGCTCGCTGCCCTTCTCCTGCGGCCAGGCGTCGAGGGTGAGGTTCGCCACCATCCAGGGCGCGGTGTTCATCGGCCACTTCGGCGGCGGCGGATCCACAATCCACGAGGCGAGATACGTGGGCGCCGCATAGATCACGGCCCGCGCGTCGTAACGTGTGTCCTCCGTGAACACCTGCCAGCCCTTGCCGCCAGGCGCGATGCGATGGACCAGCACACCCGTGCGAATGTACTTGGCCAGCTTCTCCAGCAGCCTCCGGACGAAGAAGCCATTCCCCTCGGGCCATGTGAGCGGCCCTCTTTCCTCGGGCGCGCGCGCGGCGAAGTAGTGCACGGCCGCCCAGGCGGAGATGCGCGATGCCGCCGTCCCGTAGTCGTCGCGCGTCGAATAATCGACGAGCCAGCGCAGATACGGCTCGTGCAAACCCTCGCGCCGCATCCACTCTTCGGCGGTGATCGTGTCGAGCTCGCGGACCACGGGCGTCGCTCGATCGAGGCCCTCTTCCATCGGGATGCGAAACGCGCCCGTGTCGCGGTAGCGATCGATCAGCTCTTCGAATCGCTTGTATTGCTCCACGCCCGCCGGCGTAATGCCCACCACCGGCTCGATGCCTTCCTGCCAGCGCCCGTGAATGAACAGACGTTCCCGCGGCGAATGGCAGAGATGCCGCTCATCCCAGCGGCCGAGGGCGTCCAGCAGCCCGAACTCGCGGCACACTGTGTGCACAAGCTCATCGCGCGGATCGGGCACGGGCAGATAGTGCGCCGCCCAAGGATAGGCGCTCACCTCGTTCTCGCCCCAGCGCGAATTCCCTCCGGGCTGCTCTTCGAATTCGAGCAGCTCAAAATCGGTGAAACCCGACCGCTGGAGCCACCATGCCGCAAACAACCCGGCCAGTCCGCCGCCCACAATCACCACCGGAATCCCGACGATTCGCCTTGGCTGGTCGAACCGTGCGCGATCGCGCAACAGGTGGCCGCGTTCCTGCGATTCGAAGACAAAGGCGCCTTCGACGGTGCGCAGCGACTTGCACGAAAGCCCGACAAGCGCCGGAGCGGCAAGAGCCGCGGCTGCCTCCCTGCGAGTCAGCTTCAGCGAACGATCTCGCGCCATTCGTGGTCGTAGGTGCGCACCAGCACCTGGTCGTTCAGCCGGTTCGGCTCGGCAGGCACCGGCGCGAGGTCGGGAGGGAACTTGAACATCGCCGCGATCGTGTCGGCGTTGACGAAGCGGAGGCCGGCGGGCAGAGGGTTTGCAGCGGGTCGCCAGTCGTTGTGCGCGCCGATGACAAAGCCCCATTCGCCGAACGACGGAACGTAAACGTGATAGGGATACGTTTTGAAGCCGGCGTGCTTCATGGTCTCGACAATGGTCCAGTAGGACTGGCGCGCGAACATCGGCGAAGTGGATTGCACCACCACCAGCCCGCCCGCCGAGATGTTCCGCTTCAACAGCCGGTAGAAGGCCGTACTGTACAGCTTCCCCAGCGAATAGTTGTTGGGGTCGGGGAAGTCCACGGCGGCGAAGTCGAACATCGCTTCGCAGCGCTCGATCCACGGAAACGCGTCCGCGTTGATGACGCGCACTTTGCGCGATTTCAGCGCGTCGCCGTTCAGCTTGCGCAGCAGGGGATGCGTCGAGAACTGGCGCGTCATCTCCGGATCCAGATCCACCAGCGTGATGCTCTCCACGCCGGGGTACTTGAGGATCTCGCGGACCGCCAGGCCATCGCCGCCGCCGAGCACGAGCACTCGCCGCGCGCCGGGCAGCGACGCCAGGCCCGGATGTACGAGCGCTTCATGATAGCGGTACTCATCGCGCGAGCTGAATTGCAGATGCGAGTTCAGATAGAGGCGGTAGTCGTCTTTCCACTTCGTGACGACGAGCCTCTGGTACGGCGTTGTCCGCGCCAGGATGACGTCGTCCGAATAGAGCGCCGCGTCGGCCGTGTCGGTGATCCAGTCCGCCGAAACCAGACCCACTCCAAGCACGAGCACGACGAGCGCGCAGGACACCCGCTGAGCCGACGGCCTCGGCAGATGCTCGCGAAAGAGCCACGTAGACCACAGCGCGACGACGGCGTTGACCAATCCGAACACCATCGCTCCCCGCACCAGCCCCATGCGCGGCACAAGGAACAGCGGGAACACAAGCGAGGCGCCCAGAGCGCCCAGATAATCGAACGTGAGCACGTTGGCCACGAGTTCCTTGAAGTGAAACCGCTCGCGCAGAATTCGCATGAGCAGCGGAATCTCCAGCCCGACCAGAATGCCGATGAGCGTAACGAGTCCATACAACAGCGCGCGGAATCCGCTCGCCCATGTGAACGCAAGAAAGAGGAACGCGGAAGAGAACCCGCCCAGCAGTCCCACCATCAGCTCGATGGAAATGAACCGCGCCACCAGCGCGCGGTCGATGAAGCGCGAGAGCCAGCTCCCGATGCCCATCGCGAAAAGGTACGCGCCGATGATGGTCGAGAACTGCAAGACGCTGTCGCCCAGCAGATAGCTCGCCAGCGCACCCGCGATGAGCTCGTAGATGAGCCCGCAGGCCGCGATCAGCAGGACCGAGATGAAGAGGACAATCGCCATCGGACGGGCGAGGGGCTAATGCACCGCCGCCGCTACGATGATGGCAATCCCCAGCGACATCAATCCCGCCAGGATCGCCAGCGCGGTGTTCTGCTCCTCCACGATCTCCTTCCAAAGGTCGTATGGCGTGATCTTGTCCAGCAGGAAGAAGCTGACGACCAGAATCGCCACGCCCAGTACTGCAAACACAAAAGCGTTCAGCAGCGCGCTCAAGTGGAATTCAAAAGGCATCTCGTTATTTCCCTCCAAACCAGCGGGGCAGCCAGTGATAGTGAGATCGATAGACTCCCGGGTTCTCGCGGACCGACTTCGGCACGTTCTTCACTTCATTTACATTGCCGGGCCGGTAGCCGTACCACTGTGCGGCCCCCGCGCCGAGCAGCAACATCAAACCGTATGCGGCATAGATCGGCGTGCGAATCATACTTCCTCTCAATCGTCGTCATCATCGCCCGAGGGCGCGTAGTCGGACTCCGCCCAGCGCCGCTGCTCATACGATGCGGAGCGGAAAGTGCGAAACAGCGGCGGGATCAACAGGAACGGCAGCGCCACCCAGAACCAGAACAGCGACGGAACGTCTCGCTTCACCACGACCTCGTAACGGATTGAGCTTGTCTGCGAGGTCTTCCAATCGTTGGGATCGGTCTCGGGCTCGATGCGCAGATAGTATCTGCCAGCCGGCACCCGCGGCACGACGACCGAATCGCGCGCCGAGCCTTCCGACCAGTTCCCATCGCTGTCGCGGCCGTGGTAGTAACTCACCTGCCGGCCGAAATCGAAGCCCTGGCCGGTCTGATCGTTGATCAGCGCCAGGTTGAAGTAGGCCCAGTTGTTGTTGAGATCTGTGCGCAGCTCGACCTCGACGTTGGCGGTGCGCCCGCCGAGATCGAAGAAATCCGAGACGAAGGACTGTTCTCCGGCGCGCTCCGGGAAGTAGGTGAACGTCTGCCGGAAGACCTCGCGGTTGGAAGCCGAGAACGCGAACAGCGCCAGCAGCACGGCCCACGCCAGCAACAACAGCATGAACGTGGTCCACGAGTCCCGGACCTTGCCGGTGTGCGGCGACGGCTGGTTGGCGAACACTCCCTGGGGCTGCGGAGGCGCGCCTGGCGGCTTGAAGATGTCCCAGACCTGCCGGCCCGTCAGGTACGTTCCAAGCGACCAGTTCACCTCGCCGGCGCTCACCTCCGAGGAGAGCATCTGCGGAGGAGCGACGTAGTCGTTGACCTCGACGGATTCACCCACCTTCACCTGCCACGGAAACTCGCCGAGCACGAAGGCCGTGCGCGCGAGCGAAGTTTGAAAGTGGCGGTATGTTGCGCCCAGGTACTTCGCGGCCTTCTTGCCGCCGGATTTTGTGATCTGCGGCAGACCCTTGATTGTGATGACGTCGTTCCAATGGCCCTGGTAGTGCGTCAGGTAGCGGAAGCCCTTGTAGGGGTTGAAGAGCAGGTACTCCTGCCAACTGTATTCGACCGAGTCGACGACAATCACGCGGACCTGAAAGCCGATGACCTCGTACGGCGTACCGTGCAGTTTGCCGCGCGTGCCCAGCGGAATCAGAGCGCGCTCGCGGACGCGCGTCTCGAACTGCTGGATAATCCGAAGCTCGGGCGTCGAAGGGTCGATGATTGTCAGGCACTGCGCGCAGACGGCGCTGCGCGTGTGCTGCATGCCGCGGACTTCGATCAGGCCGCCGCAGTTCGGGCAGTTGAGCTGGCGGGCGCCTTTCACCGCGGGAGGAGGAACCGCCGGGCCGCTCATCGCCTCACCAGCCCTCGAATTCACGCAGGTTGCGCATGCGCAGCTCTTCAAACTCGACGAACCGCCCGGCGAACAGGAACGGCGGATCTTCGGAATAGTCCACGGTCGCGAAGCGCCCGTCCTCGGTGCGCAGGTCGATGAAGAGGCAGTCGCTCCGATCGGTGGTGGTGAACGGGAGTTCGCCCTCGAATCCCACGTACCTCGCAACGGTGCGGTGCATCACCATGTACCGCGCGCCGCTCAGCGCGAGGAACACGCCCGGATTCATCTTCTCGTGAGGAGGGAGCGGGGCGCCGGGCTGCACCAGCCTGGACACCGCGTATTCGGACTGCGCGTCGGAGAGCCAGGCGCTGGAGTCGTCGGCAAAGATGACGTGCCACTCGTTCCAGTTGCCCTGCTCCCACTCGTAGCGGATGCGGCCGACGACGAGGAACCGCTTGCCGTCAACGAGGCCTTCGGTTCCGATCTGGACCGGCGATGCATCGGGAGGAAGATCGGCCACTTCGCCGACGCGCTCCAGGTTGACGTCGTGACGAACCAGGATAGCTTTGCAGTACGCGCACGCGGCCTGCACCGCGCTCGACCATTTGAATTGGACCGTCGCGCCGCACGCCGGGCACTGCGCAATGCGGCCGCTCATGCGATGGCCCTTTCCGATCCCGCGCTTTCAAACGGCCGGTCGAGCCGCCGCACGCGCACTTCGCGCGGATGAAATGCGCCGAGGAATCGCTCGAAGTCGGCCACCGGCCGCGGCCGGCAGCAGAAGAGGTTCATGCAGAGCGCGCCGAGCTCGGGGAAGGTGTGGACGGTGAGGTGCGATTCAGCCAGCATCACCATCCCGGTGATTCCGCCCGGGCCCGGGAAGCGCCGCCACTGCGGCGGCGCGGCCGGGTGCAAGGTGAGCGTTTCGATGATCTCGCTGAACAGGCGCTCGAGGAGATCGAGGTCGGCCAGGGCGGCGGAGTCGCAACCGTAGGCGTCCACCACCCACTCTCTGCCGGAGTTCATCGGGGGCATCGTATCGCGAACGCTCACCCCTGCGCCGTGCCGCACTCGGAGCAGAACTTCGCGGCGCGCGGGATCTTCTGCCCGCAGTTCACGCAGAACTTGGTGTCCGCCGCGGGCGCGGCCGCTCCGGCCGCGGGAGCGGCGGGCGGCGGAGGCCCAGGCTGTTGCGGCTGCTGCGCCTGCGTCATCGCGCCCATCATCATCTGGCCGATGCCGACGCCGGCTGCAAGTCCCGCGCCCAGTCCGGCCACACCGCCGCCTTCGTTCGCCGCCGCGATCGGGATCGCCTGCGCCGCCTGGAACTGCGTGTACTGCTGCATATTGCCCAGCATGTTCATGCCGATGCGCTCGTCGAGGCGCTTCTGCAACTCTTCGGGCAGCGAGAGGTTCTCCACCACGAACGTATCGAGCGCGACGCCGAATTCAGCGAACAGCGGCGTGACCGACGCCTTGATGAGGTCGCCCACTTCGACCAGATTCGCGGCCATATCGAGGAAGGGAATCTTGCTTTCCGCGAATGCGTCCGACATCCGGCTGATGATCGTCTGCCGGAGCTGCGGCTCGAATTCGTCGACGCGGTACAGCTCGCGCGTGCCGCTCACCTTCGTGAAAAATGCCTTGGGATCGGATATGTGCCACGAGTAGATGCCGTAGCCGCGCAGGCGGATCGCCCCGAAGTCTTTGTCGCGGATCGTCACCGGCTGCGCCGTTCCCCAGCGCTGCGCCACCTGTTGCCGCGTCGAGAAGTAGAAAACATCGCTCTTGAACGGCGACTGGAACAGCTTGTCCCAGTTCATGAGGTAGGTCAGGACCGGCAGCGTCTGGGTGTTGAGCGTGTAAAGGCCCGGACCAAAGACGTCCGCGCAGCGGCCTTCGTTGACGAACATCGCCATTTGCGATTCGCGGACGGTAAGCTGGGCGCCGTTCTGGATTTCCATGTCCTGCATGGGGTAGCGCCACGCCAGGATGCCGTCCTCCGGTTCGGTCCAGTGGATGACGTCGATAAACTGCTTCTTGATGAACCCTTTGAGGGCATCGCCGAGAGCCATAGTGCCTCCGTGTTAACTGAGTATACGGCCTTCACTGTCCGCATGTTCCCGGAATCGGACAACGCCCCTGTCTGGGCTCGGTCGAAAGGTAGAGTACGGCCCGGCATCCTTCGAGCCGAACTTCGCCTGCCGGCATCAGTTCGTCCGGAGGCGATCCGCGGCCGTCTCCGCCGCAGATGAGGGCGCCGCTCCACATGGCCAGCCGCCACCTCCCTCCAAGGTCTTCGAGCGGAATCACGAACTGCGCGGCGGAGAAGTTCGCCGCCAGCAAGGCCCGGCTGCCGCCTTCGTCCCTCTCCGCATCGCCAGCCAGCGCTCCGCCTCGTTCACCTCCACCCGCGTCACGTCGCGCCGGCAGTTCCTCAGGCAAGGGGCCGGCCTGCGGAGCTGGAGCAAGTCGCGGCAGGACCGCAAGATGGAGGCTTGCGGCTCGAGCCCGGTCGGATCCCAGTTCAACTTCGATTGCGGAAACGCGCTCTCGCTCTGCGGGCGGGAGACTCGGGAGACTCGAAGAATGCGTCGAACTCCCGGCGGCGGCGCGGGTCATCTCGATCGGCTCCCGTCGCGCGCCTGAGAATTGCGGCGCGATCGGCTTCGCGCGCCGCGCCCACGCACGGAATGTGATTCCGCCGTCCGCGCCGGCCGGCGCGCC
The DNA here is from genome assembly GCA_964472745.1 of uncultured Solibacteraceae bacterium. GTDB lineage: Bacteria > Acidobacteriota > Terriglobia > Bryobacterales > Bryobacteraceae > CAYYNC01. The sequence continues at coordinate 15,281 of CAYYNC010000065.1, read as the reverse complement.
GCGCGAAAGAATCCGCCGCGGCTCAGGCATCGCCCGCCACCACGCTCGCAAGCAGCGCCGCCGGCATCATGGAGAATACCCGGCCAAGGTTCAGAGCCTGGTCGCCGAGTTCTCATCCGCTCCATCGGGCGTCGGCGAGCGGTCTCCGATGTACGCGCTATAGCGGGAAGCAGGTGGCGACCTCGCGCAGCGCGCGCAGGAGGCGGCGCGCCGCGGGACTTCGGCGGCAAACGGCAGCTATGCCGTTTGGCCCGCCGCGCTCCCCGGCGGATTCGTCCCGAACATTGCCTGCTGCTTCCACCTGCTCCAGCGCAACCGCACATGGCGCCGGTTCCGCCTGGCGTGGACGCGCGGCGTGTGGCCGGCGTCGCTCATGGCTGTGCTCTGGATGGGCGCGGTCGCGATCTACGGCGTCGGCTCCGTCCGCCTCGGACGCCCCGGCACTTCGGTGGGCCGGGCGCTCCTCCGGATCTTCATGATCATCGCAGCCGACCTCTCCGGCTTGCTCACCGGCGAATGGAAAAGCGCGCCGCGGGCGGCGTTGCGCGCTCTCTGGATCGGCCTCGCGCTGCTGGCCGCGGCCACTGCGCTCATCGCGATCGGCAATACTTGATGCTGTGACTCCGGGAAGAGCTCGTCTGATCGCATTGCTGATTCTCCTCTCTTGCTCCGCGCTCGCGGAAGACTGGCCCGAGTGGCGCGGCAAGGGCCGCCGCGGAGAGTGGAACGAGAAGGGTGTTGTCGAGACCTTTCCGCGAGAAGGTCTTCGCGTCGCGTGGCGCACGCCTTTGCGCGCGGGCTTCGCGGGACCCGCTGTGGCGGCGGGGCGCGTCTACGTCACCGACTTCCAGCCTTCGGCGGGCCTCAAAGGCGTCGAGCGCGCATTGTGTCTGGATGAGAAGACGGGCAAGGTCCTGTGGACGCGCGAATGGGACGCCGACTATCGCGGCATCAGTTACGCGAGCGGCCCGCGTGCGACGCCGACAGTGGACGGCGACCGCGTCTACGTTGCCGGCGGCAGCGGCACGTTTCTGTGTCTCGACGCGAAGACGGGCGAGATCCAGTGGCGCAAGGACTACGTGAAGGACTTCGGCACGGAGATGCCGGCGTGGGGCATCGCCGGCTCGGCGCTCGTCGACGGCGAGCGCGTGATTGTCATAACCGGAGGCCGGCCCGACGCCAAGGTGATGGCGTTCGACAAGCGGACGGGCAAAGAGGCGTGGCGAGCGCTGCGCTCGGAGTCCGAGCACGGCTACGCGCAGCCCATCATCGTCGATGGGGGCGGACAGCGGCAGTTGATCGTCTGGCATCCGGAGGCCGTGGCATCGCTCGATCCGGCGACGGGAAAGCTTTATTGGGAGCAGCCGTTCCGCGTCAACATGGGCGTGACGTTGTCCACACCGGCGGCCAGCGGCGCGCGGCTGCTCGTCTCGTGCTTCTACAACGGATCGATGCTGCTTGACCTTGCCGGAGAGAAAGCGAGGATGCTGTGGCGCGGCAAGAGCGAAAGCGAGATCCAGACCGATGGGCTGCACGCCGTCGTCAATACGCCCGTGATCGACGGCGACCATATCTACGGCATTTGCAGCTACGGGCAGTTCCGCTGTCTGAATCTGAAGACGGGCGAGCGTGTATGGGAGACGCTCGCGGTGACGAAAGAGAAGGCGCGCTGGGCGTCGGGCTTCATCGTGCGCAACGGCGGCCGCTACTTCATCAACAACGACCGCGGCGAGCTGATCATCGCGAAGCTGTCGCCGCGCGGTTACGAAGAGATCAGCCGGACTGCGCTGATCAAGCCGACGACGAATCCGGGCAACCGGCGCGAGCTGGGAGCGGTGAACTGGACGCACCCGGCCTACGCCAACCTGCATGTCATCACGCGAAACGACGAGGAGATCGTCTCGGCTTTTCTGGGGAGGCAATGATGAGCGCCGCAGTTGGTGGTGTATGCGCCGCCGCGCCTGCGATCGCCGCAGGCGCGCAGGATCCGCCGTTTCTCAAACCGAAGCAGCCCGCGGTTTCGCGCGAGAGGGCCTACGGCGTGGCAGGCACGCAGCCTCTTGCCGAGCGGGACGGCGGGCGCGGGCCGTTCCACCTCTCCGCGCGGCAGAACGGGCGGTGGCCGCCGCCGGCCGCCGGCCATGATCCGCGCAAGGCGCCGGAGGCGTTTGCGCCGTGGCGTCCGCTGAAGAATGCGAGCGCGGACCACCCCGCGACGATGCTGCCGTTCGGCGACCAGGACGCCGGTGGGCCCGCGGAGCAGTCCGTGCTGATGGCCGATGAGATGAAGCGGCGCGGCGTCAGGCGCGAGCAGGTGATCGTGCCGGGACGCGGGCGCGGATTCGGCGGGATGACGCGAGATCGCGAAATCTCCGCGATCTACGATCTAGCCGTCGCGTTCCTGCGCGCGGCGCCGCTGAAGTAGAACGGCCCTACTTGATGCTGCGCAGGATCTCGCCGTAAAGCTCCGGCCTGCGCTCATTGAGCAGCGAGCTGGGGTTCGCGCCCGGGAGCGTGACGGCCGCGGCGACGGTCTGACCCTCTTCGCCCGAGTTCTGCGCGACCACCCGGCCGCGCGGGTCGATGATCAGGCAGCGTTCCGGGCGCACGAACGCCAGCCAGACTCCGTTCTCGTAAGCGCGCAGGCGCATCATCATGTCGTTCATCCCGCCGTAGCCGCCCCAGGCGGGCACGAAGATGAACTGCGCTCCTTTGAGCGCGAGGATGCGCGCGGTCCCGGGGAACTGGCGGTCGAAGCAGATCAGCGTCCCCCAGCGGCCGAGCTTCGTGTTGGCGACGATGAACTCCGAGCCCTTCGCGTTGAACGGCTCGTCAGCCGCGGTGCGGCTCTTTGCGTAACGCGACGCGACTGCTCCGCCGGGCGAGAATACGGCGGCAGTGTTGCAGGTCTTGCCGTCGCGGCGCCCGGCGAAGCCGATGAGCAGGTACGCCTTCAACTCGCGCGCAAGGTTGGCGGCGCGAGCGAGCATTGGGCCGTCGAGAGCTTCGCCCGCTTTCTCGCAGGCTGCGCGCGTGAGCCCCGGCGTCCGCTTGTCATTGCCGACGCAGCCTTCGAGGAATCCTTCGGGCGTTGCGATCACATTCGCGTCCCGCTCCGCGGCCTGGCGCGCGTAGCGCTCGAGCTTCGCGAAGTTCGCCTCCTTGTTCCACGGCTCCGGCGTGAGGCTGAGCCCCGCGAAGACAAACGATACCCCGGCGGCCTGCGCGACCGAAGCCGCGAGCAGCAAAACCAAAGCTCTTAGACAATCTCCTCCTTGTCGCGGTCCCAGCGGACCATGCGCTTCTCGCGGTAGGCGGCGACGGACATGATGAATGTCACCGCTTCGATGAACGCTTCGTCCTCGTTGCACTTGGGGCGGCGGCGCGCCCTTACGGAGTCGATGAAGTCCTGCATGTGCGAAGGCTGCGGCGGCGTCGCGGCGGGATCGAAGCGGCGGATAACGCCTTCAGGATGGCGGCCGCCGTTTCGGTCGCCGAGCACCTGGAAATCGTTGGCGTCCTGTCCGATGCGGTTGAACTGGATGGTCCCGTAACGGCCGCGGAACTCAGGCGCCTGTCCCGGCACGGCGCTGTTCATCGTGCTGAAGAACGTCACCGTGCAGTTCTGCTTCTCGAACTGGTAGGTGGCGCTCGTGGTGTCGGGCACTTCGCGGCCGTCCTTCAACAGGTTGATCGCGCCACAACTGATGCATGTATCGGGGATGCCGTAGCCGAGGACGCTCTGCACGAAGTCGAGCTCGTGGGAGAGCAGGTCGCCGGCGACACCCGTGCCGTAGGCCCAGTAACAGCGCCAGTGCCAGAAGCGCTCCATGCTGAACGGGATTTTGCCGGCCGGGCCGAGCCAGAGATCCCAGTTGAGATCGCGCTTCACCTGCTCCGGGTCGGGCCGCTCGAACTGCGAGTAGTAGCCGTACCAGCGCCACGTCGGCTTCTCTGGGGTCGAGTTGCCGCAGCGTCCGGTGCGGACGATGGAGACGTCGCCGATGAGGCCCTGCTGGATCAGCTCGCGAGCCTGAATGGCGCTGGCGTACTGGCGGCCCTGGTGGCCGAGCTGCATCACGGCGTTACTGCGCTTCACCGCGGCGCGCATCGCCTTCGCTTCGGCGACAGTGCGCGTCCAGCCCTTCTCCATGTAGACGTCCTTGCCCGCTTCCACGGCGTCGATGAGCATCTTCGAGTGCCAGTGGTCGGGCGTCGCCACGATGACGGCGTCGACACGGCGGTCCGCCAGGAGATCGCGGTAGTCCACGTAACGATTCGCATCCGGGTTCCCTGAGAGCTTGACGGCCTTTTCAACGTGAGGCTTGTAGACGTCGCAGACGGCGACGAGCTTGGCGCCGCTCGCCTTCACGACGTCCTTGACGAGGTCGCCTCCGCGCGTCCCCGTTCCGATGATGCCGAGGCCGAGGAGGTCGTTCGGCGCCGCGGAGCGCAGAACGGCAGGCGCGGCGAGGGCGCCGGAGAGGAAGCTCTTGCGGGTGAGGAGAGGTGATTGGGTCACATCATCATCATTCATAACAGCGGCCTCCGGTTCAAGAGCCCGCCTCCGGGGAGTCGCTCCGGCGGCAGGGCCGGCAGTTGAAAGCAGAGTTCTCCCTGTTACCCGCGGTGGGCGGCGGTCGTCTTGTGGAGCATGAGTTCCAGGATTCCACTCATTGCGCTTCTCGTGTCTCTGGCCGCGCCCGCCTTCGGCGGACCCCCGGCTCCCCCTGCCGGCTGGACCGATCACTACGTGATGGCCAACGGCATTCGCATCCACTACTGGCGCACCGGCGGCAACAAGCCGGTGATGATCATGGCGCACGGGTCGTCGGACGACGGGCTGTGCTGGACCAACTTCGCCAAGGAACTGACAGCGGACTACGACATCATCATGTACGACGCGCGCGGCCATGGCCTCTCCGATCCGCCCGCCGAGCAGGGCGCGGCCGACGCGATGATGGAGGACCTGGCGGCGCTGATCCGCGAGCTGAAGATCGTCAAGCCGATCATCATGGGGCATTCGATGGGCAGCTCGACAGCGGCGTGGTTCGCGGCCAAGTATCCGGATGTGCCGCGCGCTGTCATTCTTGAAGACCCCGGGCTGGCGCGGCCCGGCGGTGCGTTGCCGCCCGCGCCGGGACAGCCCGCCGATGCCGGCAAACGCCGCGCGGCGATCCTGGAGCGCAACAACCTCAGCTACGAGGAACTGGTCGCGGGCTGCATGAAGGGCTCGCCCAAGTGGGGCCAGTCCGAGTGCGAGTACTGGGCGCCGTCGAAGCGGCGTCATCACCCATACACCGTTTCGGGCGGGGCGGCGTACCGGCCGGGGATGAAGGAGCTGTTGCCGAAGATCACGGCGCCCACGCTGATTCTCAAGGCCGACGCGCAGGGCGAGCTGCGGGCGCAGAACGAGGAGATCGCGAAGCTGCTGCCGAAGGGCAAGCTGGTGCACATCGAGGGCGCGGGCCACAACGTCCGCCGCGAGAACAAGGCGCAGGCGCTCGAGGTGCTGAAGGCGTTCCTGGCGTCGCTGTAGCGGGCGCGCGGCGTGCGCCATGATAGAGGCGTGGCCGTGAACAACGACGGGGCGCTGCGCGTGCGCGGGCTGGCGAAGCGGTATGAAGCCGCGGCGGGCGCGGTCGAGGTCTTCTCGGATCTCGATCTCGACGTCGCGCCGGGAGAGCGCGTGGCGATCACGGGCGAGAGCGGGACGGGCAAGTCGACGCTGCTGCACCTGCTCGGGCTGCTCGATGTTCCCACGGCGGGCCGCATCTGGCTGGGCGAGCGCGAGGTGACGGGGCTGGAGGGCGAGGAGCTCGCCGAGCTGCGCAACCGGGAGATCGGATTCGTGTGGCAGATGAACACGCTGCTGCCGGAGTTCACGGCGCTCGAGAACGTCATGATGCCGCTGCTGATTCGCGGAGCTCCCGGCGGCGAAGCGGAGCGGCCGGCGCGCTTGCGGCTGGAGGAAGTCGGACTCGCGCACCGTGCGCACCACCGCGCGGGCGAGCTTTCGGGCGGCGAACAGCAGCGCGTTGCGCTGGCGCGGGCGCTGGCCGGATCGCCGAAACTGCTGCTGGCGGACGAACCGACCGGCAACCTCGACGCATCCACGGGCGAGAAAATCATGGAGCTGATCGAGCAGATCCACGGCGCGAACCGCCTGACCACGGTTTACGTCACACACAATCCCGCCTTCGCCGCCCGCGCGATGCGAAGGTACGAGCTTCGCGGGGGGCGGCTGCATGTTTGAGCCGCGCGCGGGGGAGCGCAATTGCCGCGCGCGATGCGGAGGTACGAGCTTCGCGGGGGGCGGCTGCATGTTTGAGC
>CAYYNC010000065.1:0-8848 GCA_964472745.1 uncultured Solibacteraceae bacterium | reverse complement strand
AGGTACGAGCTTCGCGGGGGGCGGCTGCATGTTTGAGCAGCGCGGGGGGAGTGCGCAATTGCCGCGCGCGACGCGGAGGCACGAGTTGCGCGGCTGAGGGCTGTATGTTTGAGCGGTACACCGAGAAGGCGCGCAGGGTGATCTTCTTGGCGCGCTAGGAGGCCAGCCACTACGGCAGCGCGGCCATTGTGACGGAGCACCTGTTGCTGGGCCTTCTGAGAGAGGACCAGGCCCTGGCCAGGCGCTTCGCGGGCTCGCAGACCGAACTTGAATCGATCCGGAATCAGATCGACGCTCGCGCGGGGGCGCGGGAGAAGCTCCCTATCTCCGTCGATCTGCCGCTGAGCAATGAGTGCAAGCGCGTCCTCGCCTATACCGCCGAGGAGGCCGACCGGCTGAGCCACAAGCACATCGGGACCGAGCATCTTTTGCCGGGGCTGCTGCGCGAGCAGAGGTGCTTGGCGGCGGAGATTCTCCGGGAGCGCGGGCTCAGGCTGGAGGATATTCGGGCGGCAGTCGCGGCCCGGCGGAGTGATCTTAAGGGTGAAGGCTACTGGGAGGGGATCTGAGGATGAACCGGGATGGGGCTTCCGGACATCTTCTAGAATGGGAGTTAGAGCCATAGATGGAGGCCAGGAGCGGGGAGGCGAGGTCTTATGTTTGAACGGTACACGGAAAAGGCGCGCCGGGTGATCTTCTTCGCCCGCTACGAGGCCAGCCAGTTCGGCAGCCCGTACATCGAGACGGAGCACCTGCTGCTGGGCCTGCTGAGAGAAGACAAGGCGCTGGCGAACCGCTTTCTGCGCTCGCAGGCCAATATCGAGTCGATCCGCAAGCAGATCGAGGCGCAGACGACGGTGCGCGAGAAGGTGCCGACCTCGGTGGATCTGCCGCTGAGTCACGAGTGCAAGCGCGTGCTCGCCTATGCGGCCGAAGAGGCCGAGCGGCTCAGTCACAAGCACATCGGGACCGAACACCTGCTGCTCGGGCTGCTGCGCGAGGAGAAGTGCTTCGCGGCGGAGATTCTCCAGGAGCGCGGGCTGCGATTGAACCAGGTCCGCGAGGAGATCGCGCGCCAGACCTCGGAGAAGGCGCCGCAGGCGCGGCCGAAGGAGTCGAGCCTGCTGAGCGAGTTCAGCCGCGATCTGACCGCATCCGCCGCTGAGGGGCAGCTCGATCCGCTGATCGGGCGGGACCACGAGTTGGAGCGCGTGGTGCAGATCCTGTGCCGCCGCACGAAGAACAACCCGGTACTCATCGGCGAGCCGGGTGTGGGCAAAACGGCGATTGTCGAAGGGCTGGCGCAACGCATCGCCGACGGCGACGTTCCGAGCTTCCTGGCGGACAAGCGCATTCTCGCGCTGGATCTTTCGTTGATCGTCGCCGGCACGAAGTACCGCGGCCAGTTCGAAGAGCGGCTCAAGACGATCATGAAGGAGCTGATGGAAAACCAGAACGCCATCATCTTCATCGACGAGCTGCACACGCTGGTGGGCGCGGGATCCGCGGAGGGATCGCTCGACGCGGCCAACATTTTGAAGCCGGCGCTGTCGCGCGGCGAGATCCAGTGCATCGGCGCGACCACGCCCGCCGAGTTCCGCAAGTCGATCGAGAAGGACCGCTCGCTGGAGCGCCGCTTCCAGGCGGTGAAAGTGCCGCCGCCGACGGAACAGGACGCTTGCCGCATCCTGTTCGGCATCAAGGAACGCTACGAGAAGTTCCACGCGGTGGCGTACACGGACGAGGCGATCGAGACATCGGTGTTTGCGTCGAACCGCTTCATCCCCGACCGCTACCTGCCCGACAAAGCGATTGACCTCATCGACGAGGCGGGCGCGCGCGTGAAGCTGCGCCAGACGACGCTGCCGCCGGAGATCGCCGACATCCAGAAGCGGATCAAGTTCATCGTCCACCGGATGGAGACGGCGATCACGAACCACGAGTTCGAGAAGGCGCGGTTCTATTCCGATGAGGAGCGCAAGGAGCGCGAGAACCTCCGGCAGCTTCGCGAGAAGTACAACATCGACGAGTCCACCACCGGCGTCGTCACCAAAGACGACATCGAAGACGTGGTGGCTCGCTGGACCGGCGTGCCGATGACCGCGATCAAGGAGGAAGAGGTCAGCAAGCTGCTGCGGATCGAAGAGGAGCTGCACAAGCGGATCGTGAGCCAGGACAAGGCGATCAGCGCGATCGCACGGGCGATTCGCCGCTCGCGCGCGGGGCTGAAGTCGCCCAAGCGGCCGTCGGGCTGTTTCCTGTTCCTGGGACCGACGGGCGTGGGCAAGACCGAGGTTGCGCGCGCGCTGGCGGAGTTCCTGTTCGGCAGCGAGAAGTCGCTGGTGCGCTTCGACATGAGCGAGTTCATGGAGAAGCACTCGGTGTCGAAGCTGATCGGCTCGCCTCCGGGCTACGTGGGGTATGAAGAGGGCGGGCAGCTCACCGAGCGCGTGAAGCGGAATCCGTATTCGATCATCCTGCTGGACGAGATCGAGAAGGCGCATCCGGACATCTACAACATCCTGCTCCAGGTGTTTGAAGACGGCCAGTTGACCGACGGGCTGGGCAACACGGTGGACTTCAAGAACACGATCATCATCATGACCTCGAACCTCGGGGCGCGGTTCCTCGACAAGAAGGGGCAGCTCGGCTTTTCGGCGCAGGACAAGGCCGGCATCCCGCACAAGGTCGAGGAGATGGTGACCAGCGAGGTGAAGCGGGCGTTCAATCCGGAGTTCCTCAACCGGCTGGACGAGGTGATCCTGTTCACATCGCTCACGGACGACGACCTGCTGAAGATCGTCGACCTGCTGGTGGGCCAGATCAACGCGAATCTCGCCGCGAAGCAGATCAAGATCCGGCTGGGGCAGGACGCGGCCAAATACATCCTCGATAAGACGCTGACGGACCGCAGCTACGGCGCGCGCCCGCTGCGCCGCGCGTTGCAGAAGTACATCGAGGACCCGCTGTCGGAGGCGCTGATCCAAGGCAGCCTGAAGAGCTCGATGGAGTACGAGGTCTACCTCGGAGACACGGGCATCTTCTGCCGGCCGCTGCCGGTGGAGGGCGAGCTGGCCGCGGTGGGCGCGGGCGGCGGCGGAGAGCCCGAGTCCTTCTCGCTGTATCCGTTCTGAGCCGCAGCGCTCTGATAGGATCAGAGCGCGATGGAGCGCAGTCCGAACTGCCTGGCGAAACTCGAGCGCATGCGCAAGACGCTGCGGCATGAGGAGGCCGACCGTGTTCCGGTGAGCGACTTCTTCTGGGGCGGCTTTCTGAAGAGGTGGCGCGAGGAGACGGGCGTCGCGGCGGACACCGACATCTACCGGTACTACGACCTGGACTGGAAGGCGACCCTTCCGAACATGGACCCGCACATCCGGCCGTTCGAAGTGCTGCGCGAGGATGAGACCGAGGTCGTGGTGAAGACGGGGTTCGGGGCGACGATCCGCAAGCGGCTTGATCTGGCGATGCCGGCGTTCATGGAGTTCGAGACGAACACGATCGAGAAGCTGCGGGCGTTCCGCTTCGATGCGCCGGACGACGAGCGGCGGTTCTTCAGCGGGGGCGATAACCAGATCGCGGGTGTGGGGGATGGTTTCGAGCGCAACTCGCCGCCCTGGATCGAGACGGTGCGCAAGGAGTGGCCGGAGTTTCCGGTGTTCGGCAGCGCGTGCGAAGCGCACGAGATGCTGTGGCGCATCACGGGGAGCGAGCGTGCGCTGAGGTGGATGGGAGAGTATCCCGACGACATCGAGCGGTTCGCAGACCGTCTGCACGAGTACAACCTGGGGCTGATCGCAGCGCAGATCAGAGCGGCGGATGGGTTGCTCGACGGCATGGTGATCTGGGGCGATGTCGCTTACAGAAAGGGGATGCTGTTCTCGCCGGCGTTCTGGCGCAAGGTGTTCAAGCCCGGGGTGAAGGCGATGGTGGATCTGTGCCACTCGCACGGGCTTCCGGTGATCTATCACGGTTGCGGGAACGTCAGCCGGATCTTCGGGGACTTCATCGAGGTTGGCGTAGACGCCTACAATCCGCTCGAGGCGAAGGCGGGCTTGGATGTCGTGGAGCTGCGCCGGCAGTACGGGCATCGCATCGGGTTCTGCGGGAACATGGATGTACTCGCCTGGGCGGAGGCGGAGTTCGATTCGATCGAGCGGATCGTGATGCGGAAGCTCAACGCGGCGAAGGGCGGCGGCTACATCTTCCAGTCCGACCACTCCGTCCCGTCGAACGTGTCGGCGGAGCGCTACGAGTTCGTGCTGAAGCTGGTGCGCAGGCACGGGCGCTATCCGCTGTCGCTCGGCGTTCACGACCTGCCGGACGTTCATTGAGGGCGATAGACTGGTCGTGCCATGACGACACGACGCAGCTTTCTCGCATCCGTTCCGGCGGCGGCTTTGGCCGCTCCCGCGGGCAAGACGAAGGTCCGGCTGGGCGGACCGATCTTTCTGAAGTCGGACGATCCGCGCGAGCTGGCGCGGGAACACAGGCGGCTGGGCTACTCGGCGGCGTATGTTCCGAACGTGCAGTTGAAGGACAAGGAGCGGATTCGCGCGATCGAGGCGGCGTACAAGGCGGAGAACGTCGTCATCGCCGAAGTCGGCGCGTGGCGGAACATGCTCGATCCGGACCCGGTGAAGCGGAAGGAGAACATCGAGTACGTCACGGAGCGGCTGGCGCTGGCCGATGAAGTGGGCGCGGCTTGCTGCGTGGACATCGCGGGGTCTTTCAATGAGAAAGCGTGGTACGGGCCGCATCCGAAGAACTTCACGCATGAGTTCATGGACGCGACGGTGGCCAATTGCCGGAAGCTGATCGACACGGTGAAACCGAAGCGGACGAAGTTCGCCGTCGAGATGATGGGATGGGCCATCCCGGAGGGGCCGGATCAGTATCTGCGATTGATCAAGGCCGTGGACCGGAAAGAGTTCGCTGTTCATATCGACATCTGCAACGGGGTGAATTCTCCGCAGCGCTTTTATGCGAATGCGGCGTTTACGGCCGAGTGCTTCCGCAAGCTGGGGCCCTGGATTGCGAGCTGCCACGCGAAAGATCTGGAGTGGGTGGTGGAGATGAACGTCCACTTCGTCGAGGTGATTCCGGGCCGGGGGTCTATCGATTACCGCGCGTATCTGGGCGAGCTATCGAAGCTGCCTCGCGAGACTCCGCTGATGCTGGAGCATTTGAAGAATGCGGCGGAGTATGACGAGGGGCGGGGCTATATACAGAAGATCGCTCGGGAGATTGGGGTGGAGTTTGTTTAGGGGCCGGCCGGCGACCGGCCGGCAGATCGGGCGATCCGCCCGACACGGGGGATTCCTTTGGGGTGGCATTCGGCGCAGGTGACGAAGTGGATGTTGCGCCTGGACTGCTTGTTGAAGAAGGTGGTGTCCATCGTCTCGACGTCGCGGTTGCAGTTGGAGAGGCGCGGGTGGCAGGTGGCGCAGGAGGCGCGGGTGGTCTGGCGGTGCTTGTCGTGGCAGGAGAAGCAGCTCAAGCCTTCGTGAACTCCGACGGGCGTGCGGTCGTCGCCTGAGTTGTACTGCATGTTGGCGAGCGGGGCGTGGCACTGATAGCAGAGTCCCTGGCGCGGGTCGCGCGACATGCGGATGGGGCGCTGATTGTCGTAGACGACGGGAACGGGGAGGAGCTGCGCGTCGACGGGCGCGGATTCGCGGCGGTCGAAGAGCGCGAGCGATGGGAGAAAGACGGGCTCGTTGCGCGAGAGGCCGGCTTTGCGGACGTGAAGCTTCTGCGGCTCGCCCTGCTTGTGGACGGAGTGGCAGGTGAGGCAAGGGATGGCGGGCTTTTGGGCGAGGTCCTCGCGCAGCAGTTTCCAGGGGCCCTTGTTGTCGATGGGCGTGACGAGATCGCGGATACCGCCTTCAAAGTGCATGGCGTGACAGCGGAGGCAGTCATCCATCAAGCGGCGGTCGCGGTTGTGCTGCTTGTCGAGAAAGATGTCCTTGTACTGGACGGCGTGAGGGCCGGCGGCCCAGGCGGCGTATTCGTTGGGGTGGCAGGTCCGGCAGCGCTCGAGGATGGCGAAGACGTCTTTCAGCTTGAGGCGCGGGCGCTCGGGGACTTTGCCGGTCCAGTGCGTGACGACGCGATTGGCGTTGGTCATGTGGAACGCGGGCTCGAGGGTGAGCGCGTCGCCGTGACACCTGGCGCAAGCGACGTTGCGATGCGATGAGGCGAGCCACTTCGCGGCCATCGGCGCGATCTCGTGGCAGCGCGCGCAGGCGGCGCTGCCGCCGGATTCGTAAACGAAGCTGAGGGTGGGCACCGAGAGGATGGCGGCCACGACAAGCAGAGTGACAACGAGCGCGGTCTTCACACTTCCCTTCCTTTCCGGCCTTGATTCGCGATGTACTGACCGGCGCGGAAGGCGATGGCCATGATGGTGAGCACGGGGTTGAAGCCGCCGTTGGTGACGTGGACGGAGCCGTCGACGACATAGACGTTTTCGGAGTCGTGGATGCGGCAGTTGGCGTCGACGACGCTCGTGCGCGGGTCGTTGCCCATGCGGCAGGTGCCGGCCTGATGCTGGCCGCCGCTCAAGCCGCGGCCGGGGCGTTTGCGCCAGGTCTTGATGGCGCCGGCCTGCTTGAGCCAGGCTTCGGCTTTGAAGGTCATCGCTTCGCCGATTTCGATGGTGTGATCGTGCTTGCCGCCGGAGAGGCGGGCGACCGGGATGCCCCACTTGTCTCTCACTTTGGGGTCGACCGAGACGCGCGCGTCGAAGACGGGCATCTCTTGAGTAGGACCCTGGACGGCTATGGTGCGCCTGTAGGCGTGGCGCATGAACTCCTTGTGGGCGAGGCCCCAGCGGGGCACGTCGGGGTCCTTGAAGCCGAGGAACTGGAAGGGCAGGCGGATGAACTCGTTGGCGAGCATGGCGCCGCCGGTGAGACCGGGGTTGCCGTGGTTGTAATCGCAGAGGGCGATGGAGGCGCCGGGGCCGAGGTCGTCGTAGGTTTCCTTCTCAAAGAGGCCGATGGCTCCGGTGTAGGTGTGGCCCTGGAGGTTGCGGCCCACCCAGTCGTGATTGTTGCCAAGGCCCTTGGGGAAGAGGCGGTGAGTGGAGTTGAGGAGAAGACGCGCGGACTCGATGGCGCTGCACGAGACGACGACGTCGTCGGCGGGCTGCTCGAAGAGGCGGCCGTCGCGGTCGAAGTAGGCGACGCCGGTGGCGCGGCCGCGGGCGTCGAAGGTGATCTCCTTCGTCATGCAGCCGGTGAGGATGCGGCAGTTGCCGGTCTTGAGCGCGACGGGGAGAACGGTGTTCTGCGTGCCGCATTTGGCGTCCACTTCGCAGGCGAAGCCGACGCACCAGCGGCATCTCATGCAGGCGGGGCGGCCTCCGTAAGGCACGGAGTTGCGCAGCATCGGGATGTGGAACGGGTGGAGACCGAGCTTGAGGGCGGCGTTCCAGAGGATCTCGTGCTCGCGCGTGGGCGGGCCGAGGGGCGGCATGGGGAGCGGTTTCTTGCGCGGTCCTTTGAAGGGGTTGGTGGAGTCGTCGCCGGAGACTCCGATTTCCCACTCGGCCTTTTCGTAGTAGGGCTCGAGGTCGTCATAGGAGATGGGCCAGTCGCTGAGCGTGGAGCCGGGGACGTTGCCGTAGCGCGAGACCATGCGGAAGTCGTCGGGGTGGAAGCGCCAGGCCATCGCGCCATAGGAGAGCGTGCCGCCTCCGACGCAGGCGGCGTTGTTCATGTAGCCGGGGCCGGAGGGTTCGACGACGCGCTCGCGGCCGCGCTCGTCGACGACGACGCGGGGCTGGCCTTCGTCGTCGGGGCCGAAGGGGTAACCGAGCGTGGCGTTGCGCTGGTTGCGGAGGTCGTCCTTGCGGCAATCGGCGGCGGTGTTCCACTTGCCGCGTTCGAGCAGGACGACGCTCCAACCTCTGACCGCGAGCTCTTTGGCGACGATGGGTCCTGCGGCTCCGGCGCCCACGACCACGGCGTTGACCTTGGGCAGCGGCATCAGCTTTTCTCCGTGAGGGTGTAGTGGAGGCGGCCGCGCACGGGGACGGTGGGAACGCCAAGCATGCGCCAGCTTGCGTAATCGCGATTGCCGCCGTGACGCGGGTTGCCGTAGAAGCCCTGCATGGTGTGATTGAGGACCATGTTGAAGGCTTCGCGGTGTGCGCCGGTTTCGAAGGCTTGCAGAAGCCCGGTCTGGGCGGAGAGATCGAGGGCGGCGAAGTCGCGGCCGTACTGCTTTCGCGCGAGTGCGTTGAGGGCGGCGATGGCTCTGCGGTAGTCCTTCTGGTAGCGCTTGTATTTGAGAGTGAGCTGGCGGTCGATGTAATACACCACGCCCGCGGCGCGCGCGCCGGGGTCCTGGTCGGCGGGGATGAGGCACTCGGCCCAGGCGTCGACGGTGCGGGCTTCGTCCTCAGAGAAGAAGCGGAAGGCGGCGCCGGGGGTGCGGGAGCGGGCGCAGCCGGCGGCGCCGGCGGCCGCGGCGGCGAGGAAGTTTCGTCGTTTCAGAGCCGGACCTCCTGTTTGAGACGATCATATACGGAATGGGCAAGTCAGGCAACATGGGGGGCTCCTTTTTGACTAGCGGGCGGCGGAGAGGACCGCCTCGAGCTCCTGGACTGCGGCGTCCAACTCCGTGTTCTCAAAGCGCTTATAGAGGAATTGGGTTTGTTTCGCCAATTTCTCAACGAGGGCCAGAGGCGGGGCGGCGGAGGCCATTTGGCGGCCGGAAAGGGAGGGGGATTCGGTCTCGGCGCGGAGGGCGCGGTCGGCCTGGAGGGTTTTCAGCTCGGTGAGCGCGCGGTTGAAATCGCGCTGCATGGCGCGGCGGTAGCGGGTGTATTTGGTGATGT
>CAYYNC010000064.1:0-35062 GCA_964472745.1 uncultured Solibacteraceae bacterium | reverse complement strand
TGGACGGAAGTGGGCGGCCAGGTGCTCACAACAGAGGCCACCGTCATGGAGGGCCGCGGCCGCCTGATGACCACGGGCAAGCTGGGCGACGTGATGCAGGAATCGGCGCAAGCCGCGATGAGCTTCATCCGCTCTCGCGCCGCGATGCTCGGGTTGCCGAAGGACTTCTACCGCCATCTGGACATACACATTCACGTGCCGGAGGGCGCGATTCCCAAGGACGGCCCCTCGGCGGGCATCACCATTGCGACAACGCTCGCCAGCGCGCTGACCCGGATTCCAGTGCGCGGCGACGTCGCCATGACGGGCGAGATCACGCTCCGCGGCCGCGTGCTCCCGATCGGCGGGGTCAAGGAGAAATTGCTCGCGGCGCACCGGCACGGCATTTTCGAGGCGGTCCTTCCGCGCGATAATGAGAAGGACCTCGCCGATGTCCCGGAGAACATCCGCAAGGACATGAAGATCCACTTTGTCGAATCGATGGATGAGGTGCTGAAAGTCGCCCTGGCCGGCGATCTTGCTTCTCTCACGCAGAGGCCTGCGGCGCACCCGCTGGAAGTCACTTCGGTGCAGCCGGCCGAAGAGAACCTGACTCATTAGGGCCCGGCGGGCGCATTGCGCGAAGAGATCGGTGTGGGATGGCCGTGCGGCTGCGAGCAGAGTTCGTAACGAGCGCGGCTTCGCCGGAGCAGTTCCCCTCGGGGGAATTGCCGGAAGTAGCGTTTCTGGGCCGCAGCAACGTCGGCAAGTCCACGTTGCTCAATCGGGTGACCGGGCAGGGGCTGGCGTTTACGTCCAGCACCCCCGGGCGAACCCAAACGTTGAATTTTTACCGGGTCGAGGACCAGGTGATGCTGGTGGACCTCCCCGGTTATGGGTATGCGAAGGCGCCGCGGGAAGCCGCCGCGCGCTGGCGGCAGGCGATTGAGCCGTACCTGCTGAGCCGCAAGAATCTTGTGCTGTGCGTCCTGCTGTTGGACGCCCGGCGGGGCTGGATGGAATCCGACCTCCAGCTCAAGCAATGGCTCGATTTCCACTCCTGTCCGTTCCTTGTGGTCGCGACGAAAGTGGACAAGTTGAATCAGCGTGAAAAGAACGCAAGCCAGAGGGCGATCCGGAGACACTATCCCGACGGAGAGATCATCTGGTTCTCGGGCCTCGATGGCCAAGGAGTGAAAGAGATTTGTCAAGCGATATGGAAAACAACGTCCCGGTGAGCCCGGAGACCGGGGTCGCCGAAGCCGCCGGCGAAGCGAAGCCGGCCAAGGCGGAGGCCAACCACAAAAAGAAGGGCGCTGACAACAAGCCCGCACCGGATACGCGCGACGAGGGATCCCGGACCGATGCGCCCAAAGCTCCGGCCGGCGCGGCGAAACCGCCGGATGCCGCTGAGAGCAAGGAAGAGCGCGACCAGGCGCTCGAACGCTCAGGGGGGCTCAACAAGCGCGGCAATCTCGACCTCGGCGAGCTCAAAGAGATGTCCATCTCGCAGCTCAACCGCATCGCCCGCGACCTGGACATCCCCGGCGTCGCCGGCATGCGCAAGCAGGAGCTGATCTTTAAGATCCTCCAGGCGCAGGCCGAGAAAGCCGGACTGATCTTCTCCGAAGGCGTTCTCGAATGCCTGCCGGACGGCTTCGGCTTCCTGCGCGCTCCCGAGTACAACTACCTGCCGGGTCCCGACGACGTCTACGTCTCCCCCTCGCAGATCCGCCGCTTCGACCTGCGCACGGGCGATACGGTGAGCGGACAGATCCGCCCCCCGAAGGAAGGCGAGCGCTATTTCGCCCTCATCAAGGTGGACGCGATCAACTTCGAGCCGCCCGAGCAGGCCCGCAACAAGATCTTCTTCGACAACCTGACGCCGCTCTACCCCAATGAGCGCATCAAGCTCGAGACCACCAAGGACAACCTCTCCGGCCGCATCATGGACATGCTGACGCCGCTTGGCAAGGGTCAGAGAGGCCTCATCGTCGCCGCCCCGCGCACCGGCAAGACGATGATGCTTCAGTCCATCGCGCATTCGATCGCGATCAATCACCCGGAGATCATTCTGATCGTCCTGCTCATCGACGAGCGGCCCGAAGAGGTCACCGACATGCAGCGTTCGGTGAAGGGCGAGGTGATCTCCTCCACCTTCGACGAGCCGGCTTCGCGCCACGTGCAGGTGGCCGAGATGGTGATCGAAAAAGCCAAGCGGCTCGTCGAGCACAAGCGCGACGTGGTGATTCTGCTCGATTCCATCACGCGTCTCGCGCGCGCTTACAATACGGTTGTTCCGCCGTCGGGCAAGGTTCTTTCGGGCGGCGTGGACTCCAACGCCTTGCAGCGTCCCAAGCGCTTCTTCGGCGCTGCGCGCAATCTCGAGGAAGGCGGATCGCTGACCATCGTCGCCACCGCGCTCATCGACACCGGATCGCGCATGGACGATGTCATCTTCGAAGAGTTCAAGGGCACCGGCAACATGGAAATCCACCTCGACCGCAAGCTGGTGGACAAGCGCACGTTCCCCGCCATCGACATCAACAAGAGCGGCACCCGCAAGGACGAATTGCTGATTGCGCGGGAGGAGCTGAACCGCATTTGGGTGCTGCGGAAGGTGCTGGCGCCCCTCTCCCCCGTCGAGAGCGTAGAACTTTTGCTGGACAAACTCGCAAAAACGCGATCAAATAGTGAGTTCCTGGCCTCGATGTCAGCGTAGAATAGACCTTGGGGCGGGCCCTCCCCCGGGACCGCCCCAACCGCCCGGGCGGGCTTACCGCAAAGCCCGCCCATCCGCCCGAGGGGCGGGCGCACCCCCGCCCGCCCCTACCCCCTACGGAGCTGAGCGGCGGCGGGAGCATTCATGTTCTCCGATTCGCCCTTTGTTCTCTTTCCGCCCCTCGCCGCTCTTTGCCCGCTTGGCAAAAAACAGCGACCGAGCGAATCCCCACGACATCCATGGTTGAGACGGCATAACCTTTTCGAAAAGCGCCTCGTCTTAATTTCTGGCGGCGAGCGCCGTCAATCCCTGGAGTTCAGTTAGAGGCGCGTTCAAACCAGCCGGACAAACTACCAATGCAGCCGCAGCCGAATTATCAACCGGTCCCTACTCCGCAGCCGGTGCCGCAGCCCCTTCGGGCGCCTCGGCGCCGCCGGCGCAACCTGCTTTGGCTCTTGAGTTTGGCTGGGATCGCCGCCATCTCGTGGCTGGCGTTCAGGCAGGCGACTTTGACATCCAGCGGCTCGGGCGGCGGAGTCGCGGCGCTGAAGACCGCCGTGATCTCCAGCGGGACACTTGCCAGGACCATTCGTCTCACCGGCGTGACGATCGCTGAGAAGGCCGCCACGCTGACGGCGCCTCAACTGCGCGGAGGCCGGGGCGGCGGGGTCAGCGTGTCGATGATGGGTGGAGCTGGAGGCATGGCAATCCAGATCTCCGTCGGCGGTGGGGGTGGAATGGCCGGCGGAGGCGGCCGGGGAGGAGACTCCCGCGGCGGTAGCGGAGGTGGCGGGGGTGGAGGCGGTTCCACAACCTCCGACACATCGGCGTCCGCCTCGTCGATTTCCACCCTCTCGTCCTCCGGGGGAGGCGGCGGGGGCTCAACGGCCGGTTCGTCCCTGGAGACGTTCCGTGGCGCATCCAACCGTTTTGGCGCCTCGTCCTCATCATCCTCGGCGGCTTCCTCGGCTGCCGCGTCTTCCAGTTCCAGCGCATCGTCCAGCAGCCGGTCCTCCTCTTCTTCCGGCGGCGCCTCCACGGCGGGTGGAGGCGGCGGGCGCGGCGGCGGCTACGAGATGAGCGGCATGGGCGGCGGCATGGATTTCATGCAGGTGCTGCACAGCATCAAACCGGCCGGCACCATTGTTCAGAAGGGCGAGCTTGTCGCCGAGTTCGACACGCAATACCAGCTCATCCGTCTCGAAGACTACAGGACTTCGGTCCAGCAGGCGGAAACTAATCTCCGCGCTCTCGACGCCGAAATCGAGGCCGCGCGCAAGGCGCGGGAACAGCAGATCGCGCAGGCGCGCGCCGCGGTGGAGAGGGCGAAGCTGGACATCAAGACAACGCCGGTGCGTTCGCAGATCCAGGCCGAGACCTTGAAGCTGGCGTTGGAAGAGGCGGAATCGAATTTGAAAGAGGTTCTCGCCGCCCAGCGGTTCCTTGAAGTCTCAGACGGCGCCGTGCGCCGCAACACAGAGCTCTCCATCGAGCAGAACAGAGTTGAGCTGAAGCGGGCCGAAGCCAACATCGAGCGGATGAGAGTCATCGCGCCCATGAGCGGAATGCTTGTGATGCAGAACACCCTGCGCGGCTCCGATTTCGGCCAGATCAGGCAGGGCGACCAGTTGTTCCCCGGCCAGAGCTTCGCCCAGATCGTCGATCCGTCCTCGATGCTCGTTTCGGCTAAGGTCAACCAGGCCGACGTCGAGTTCGTCCGCATCGGCGCCAAGGCGACGCTGCGGTTCGACGCCTATCCCGGCCTCGAGTTGCCGGCGCACGTGACCTCGATTGCCGCGATGACGAATCCGGGCGGACAGCGCGGCACGTTCGTGCGCGAAGTGCCGGTCTTCCTCAAGATCGATCGCATGGATCCGCGCGTCATCCCCGACCTCAGTGTCAGCGCCGACATCGTCATCGAGGAGTCGCCCAACCTTACTCTGGCGCCCGCCGAGTCGGTGTTCAGAGACTCCGATGGCGGGCCGGCCTACGTCTTGGTCCGCACGGCGAACGGATTCGAAAAGCGCGAAGTTGAAGTCACGCTGCGCAACCACACAACCGTGGGCTTCCGCTCGGGCGTCAAGCCAGGCGAGGTGGTGGCGCTGGAGAAACCCTCCCCGAAGCAGCCCCAGGGTTCACAACCGCCCGGCAAAGCATAGCAACAGGAATTCACGATGTCGAAAGATCTCAAGCCAAAACAGCGTCTCGGTTCGGCCGGCTCCTCCGCGATAGGCCGCATCGTCATCTGGGTCGTGGTCCTCGCGGCCGTTGCCGGCGGAGGCTTCGCCGCCTATCGCTACAACTTCTCGCAGCCAGTGGAGATTCCCACTGTCTCCGTGCGCAAGGCGGAGTTCATCATCGCGGTGACGGCGCGCGGCGAAATCCGCTCCACGCGCTCCACGATTCTCGCCGCTCCGCAGGTTCCGAATCCGCGCATCACGAAGCTGGCCGAATCCGGCAAGCCGGTCAAGGCCGGCGACGTCGTCGTCGAATTCGACACCGCGCAACTCGAGAACTACTACCTCGATCGCAACTCCGCTGTGCGCACGACCGACTCCGAGATCGTGCAGCAAAAGGCCTCGCATCGCATGGTCAACGAACAGGACGCGATGAACCTGATGACGTCCGAATACGACGTGCAGCGCTCCGAGCTCGAAGCGTCCAAGGCGGAGATCCTCTCCGAAATCGAAGGCGCGAAGAACCGCATCAACGTCGGAATCAGCAAGGGCGCGCTCGAACAGGTGAAGGCCACCGTCAAGTCCCACCAGGTCTCGCAGGAGGCCGACATCTCGCGCATCGAATACCGCAAAGACAAGTACCTGCGAGACGTCGAGCGCATCAAGGGCTATCTCGGCAAGATGACCATCCGCGCTCCCATCGACGGCATCGTCAACGTCTTGCCGAACTTCCGCGCCGGCGGCTCGTGGGGCCAGACCCCTCCGCCGTTCAAGGAAGGCGACAACGCATGGACCGGCGCCGCGATCGCCGAGATCCCCGATCTCTCCGAAATGCGCATCGAGATCAAGCTCGAAGAGGTGGATCGCGGAAAGGTTCAGGTCGGCCAGCCCGTCAATGTCCGCGTGGACGCGATTCCGGACCGCGAGTTCACGGCGAGCATCGACTGGATCTCTCCCATCGCCGCATTGCAGTTCCGCGGCCCTCGAACCGCGACCGAGAAGAATTTTCCCGCGCGCGCGACATTAAAACAGAACGATCCGCGGCTTCGCCCCGGCATGAGCGCCACGGCGCAAATCATCATCGAGAGCACCCCGGATGCGCTCCTGATTCCGGCGCGCGCCAGCTTCCAGAAAGACGGCAAGCCGCACGTCTGGGTGCAGCGCGGCCAGGAATTCTTGCCGCGGCCGATCGTGGTCAGCAAGAGGAACGACAACGACATGGTGGTCGTCAGCGGCCTGAATGCCGGCGACCGTATCGCCTTGGAGAACCCGGACGAAGTCCGCAAACGATCACGGAAGCTCTAGTTCCGCCAGGTTTCGCTCATGAAGAAGATCTTTTATCGACTACTCGGAATCGCTTTGCTCGGCGCCGCCGGCTACGGAGCGTGGCGTCTTTACTCCAGCCTTCAGGTGCGCCAGAAGCCGACGCCGACGACGCGGGTCCGCCGCGGAGACGTGGTTGTGCGTTCGTTTACCAGGGGCGAGCTGCGCGCTGTCCGTGTAGCCACGCTCTCCGCGCCGAATCTCTTCGGCACCGTCCAGGTCACCCGGCTTGCGCAGCTTGGCTCCTTTGCCCGCGAGAAAGACCTGATCGTCGAATTCGACGACTCCGAGGTTCTTTCCCGCCTGGAACAGCGCGAACTCGAGCTCGAGCAAAGCGATGAGCAGATCAAGAAGTCGCAGGCAGATCTTGCCATCCGCAACAATCAGGACCAGGTGGACCTGCTGCGCGCGCGGTATGCCGTGCGCCGCGCCGAGCTGGAAGTAAAGCGCAACGAGCTTCTGTCGGCGATTGACCAGAAGAAGAATCTACTCAACCTCGAAGAGGCGCGGCGGCGGCTGAAGCAGCTTGAAGTCGATATCAAATCGAGGCGCGAGCAGGCGGAAGCCGAGCTGGCCGTACTGCGCGAGCGCCGCCGGCGCACCGAGCTGGACATCAACCGCGAGAAGCAGCGGCTGGCGCAGGTGAAGATGCTCTCCCCCATCAGCGGGCTCGTCGCGATCAAGCAGAACCGCTCGGGATTCTCCGGCATGTTCGGCACCACCATCCCGGACATCCGCGAGGGCGACCAGGTGCAGCCCGGCATGCCCGTGGCCGAAGTGCTGGATCTTTCCGAGCTCGAAGTGATCGCGCGCGTCGGCGAGCTGGACCGCGCCAACCTCACCGAGGGCCAGGATGTAATGATCCGCCTCGACGCAATGCCCGACAAGGTGTTCAACGGGAAGATCAAGTCGCTCAGCGGAACCGCCAGCGCCAACGTCTTCTCGTCCGACCCCGGGAAGAAGTTCGACGTGCTGTTCTCCATCGACATGCGCCAGTTGCTGAGCGCTCTGGGAGCCAAGGAAGAGCAGATCGCGCGCATTCTGGCCATGGCCGAAGCGAACCGCAAAAAGCCGATCACGCAGCCTGTCGTCTCGATGTTCTCCATGGGCGGTTCTCCCGACGCGATGATTGGCGCCATGCCCGGCGGCCCTCCCGGCGTCATGCAGCCTGGTGGAGCCCCCGGCGGCATGGCCGCGGTCCAACAAGGCGGCGCTGCCGGCGCACAGGGCGGCGAAGGCGGACCGCGCCGCACGATGATGTTTGGCGGTCAGGGCGGTCCCGGCGGACAAGGCGGCGCAATGTCGGACGAACAGCGGCAGAAAATGCGCGAAGCGCTGCAAAAGCTGACGGGCGGCCGCAACGTCCAGGATTTGCCGCAGGAAGAGCGCATGCAGATCTTCGCCAAGATGCGCGAGATGATGGGTGGCGCGACCAAGCAGGGTGATGCCAAGAAAGGTGATTCCAAGCAAGGCGCGGAGGCGGTGAAGGGCGGCGAAAGCGGGCCGCGCGAGATGCGTTTTGGCTTCCAGGCGCCCGGCGCCGCGCCCGGCGGCGAGCGTGGCGAGAGAGGCGAACGCGGCGAGAGGGGCGAGCGCGGAGGCCGCCAGGGCGGCGCGCCGTTCGGAATGGGCTTCGGCGGCGGGACTCCGCAGTTCTCCGCCAAGGACATCGAGAACGCCAAGCTGCCGCCTCCCCCGGGCGAAGATTCTCAGTTCGAGATTCTCCTGCGGCCCGGCCTGCTGGCCGACGTTGAGATCATCGTGGAGAAGGTCCCGAACGCCGTCTTCGTTCCGAACCAGAGCGTCTTCGAGAAGGAAGGCAAGCCCGTTGTCTTCGTGAAGGCCGGCGAAAAATTCGAAGCGCGGCCGATCAAGATCGCCAAGCGCAGTGAAACGGTCACGATCGTCTCCGGCGGCATCAACCCCGGCGATGTGATCGCGCTGGGCGACCCCACCGCCAAGCCCGGCGAGGGGAAGAAGAAGGCCGCGGAGAAATCCTCCGGAGGCGCGATGGGCGCCATGCCCACCGGCGCAGCCAAGGGAGGACAATAGCCGACTATGACCGCCATCTTACAGGCATACATACCTGAAATCTACATGGGGCTTTCGAGCCTCCTCGTCCATAAGCTGCGGACCATGCTCACCATGCTGGGCATGATCTTCGGCGTGGGCGCTGTCGTGGCGATGCTGGCCATCACCGCCGGCGTCGAAAAAGAGATGCTCTCCTACATCGACCTGCTCGGCGTGAACAACATCATCATCGAGGCCAAGGAAGCGGTGGACATGAACGAGCTCCAGCAGCGGCGGCAGGTCTCGCCGGGGCTCTCCTTCCGCGACTACCGCGCCATCCTCGAAAACACGCAGGGCCTCGAAAAGGCCACGCCGCGCAAGCGTTTCAAGCCCATGAAGGTCCTTCCCAAGACCTCGGCGGAGCCGCCGATCCTGATCGGCGTCGAGCCGACCTATAAGGACATCCAGAGCCTGCGCATGGTCGAGGGCCGCTTTTTTACTGATGAAGAGAACGCGACCTCCGCGCCGGTGTGCGTGCTTGGCGAATCGGCCAAAGTCAATTTGCTCGGCTATGAGCCCGCGGTCGGCAAGTTCGTCAAGATCAACGACGTCTGGCTCCAGGTGATCGGCATCATGGCGCAGCAGGCGGGCGGCGATTCCGACGTCGAGGGCGTCGAAATCATTTCGCGCAATAACCTCGTCGTCAGCCCGCTCAACACCGTGATGCGCCGGTTCGAGGATCCGAACTCCTACCTCAAGGACGAAATCGACGGCATCTACCTCCGCGTCGTGCCAGGCTCGGACTCCGTCGAGATCGCGGGCGTGATCAGCGCCATCCTCGCGGCCACGCACAAGGACGCGGGCGACTTCACCGTCACCGTGCCCGCCGGGTTGTTGGAGCAGAAAAAGCGGACCTCGAACATCTTTAAGGTGGTCATGATCTGCATCGCCGGCATCTCGCTGCTCGTCGGCGGCATCGGCATCATGAATATCATGCTCGCCACCGTGCTCGAGCGCACGCGCGAGATCGGAATCCGCCGCGCGATTGGAGCCCGCCAGGCTGACATTGTCCGCCAGTTCCTGACCGAGGCTGTAATGATCTCAATCATCGGCGGACTGCTGGGCATCCTGTTCGGCGTCACACTCTCGCGAATCATCGCCGCGGCGGCCGGCTGGTCGACGGTGGTCACCTTCGCCTCCATCGGCGTCGCGTTCGGAGTTTCGGTTGGCATCGGCCTGCTGTTCGGCATCTACCCCGCCGTCCAGGCCGCCAAGCTCGATCCTATCGAGGCCATCCGGTATGAGTAGGCTTTCGCCGGAAGCGCGTCCCTCAATCCCCGCGGCCCCGGCTTCCACATAATCAAATGCCCGAGTTTTTTCCCATGCACCTGACCAAGCGCCTTCTTGCTTTGACCGCAATCCTTGTTACTGTCTCTCCCGCCCAGGTCCGCACGGAAATCTCCGGACCGCTCGCCGATACAACGCCCAAGTGGGCCGGTTCCGGAGCGTGGTTCCGCCAGACGTTTCGCGCCAGCGACACCACGGTGACGATTCTCCCGCCGGCCCGGCTCAAGGACTTCGTCGTCGACGGCAAGCTCCGGCTCTCGCTCCGCCACTATCTCGAATTGGTGCTGACGAACAACACCGATATCGCCATCCAGAGGTTGCAGCTCGAAACGCCCAAGAACGCCATCCAGCGCGCCTTCGGCGTTTTCGACCCGACGGTGACCTCCAACTTTCAGGCGACTCGCGCCAAATCGCCGACTACCAACCAGTTGCAGGGCGCCACGATCCTCTCAAACCTGAACCAGCCCTTCAATCTCAACTTCCAGCAGTTGCTGCCCAGCAGCACCACGGTCACCACCGGCCTCAACACCAGCAAGACCTCGACCAACGACACATTCCAGCTCTACAACCCCGCCTATACCACCCGTTGGACCATGGGCTTCACCCAGCCGCTGCTGCGCAACCGCGGCGGCTACATCACCAAGCTCCCGATCACCATCGCGCGCGCCAACCGCCAGGTGGCCGACTTCAATTTTCAGGACCAGATGCTCCGCCTCCTCACCACCGCGGAGAACGTCTACTGGGACGTCGTCAGCGCCCGCGAGCGCATCAACGTGAACCAGAAGGCGCTGGACCTCGCCGAGGAGGCGCTGAAGCGCGCCCGGCGTGAGCTTGAGCTGGGGGCCACCAGCCCGCTCGAAATCTTCCAGCCCGAGCAACAGCGCGCAACCGCCCAGATCAACCTCACGCAGGTGCAGTTCCTCCTTCGCCAGACCGAAGATGCCCTGCGCCGCCAGATCGGCGCAGACCTCGACCCCGATATCAGCAAACTCCCGATCGAGCTCACCGAAAACGTGTCTCCCGAGCTGGACGAGAAGCCGTTCGAGCGCGAAGAACTCGTCAAACTCGCCCTCTCCAGACGGCCGGACTACAAGTCGAACCTGACGACGCTGGAAGTGAACGACATGCAGATCCGCAGCTCCCTGGAAGGACTGAAGCCGGTGTTGAACCTCACCGGCTCCTACGCGACCCAGGGCCGCGGCGGCACGTTCTTCCCCCGCGTGACGCAAGGACCCATCATCCCCGTCCCCGGCGGGATCAGCGACGCCTTCGGCCAGATGTTCGGCTTCGACTTCCCCACCTATCAGTTCGGCCTCACGCTCCAGCTTCCGCTGCGCGACCGCCGCGCCGCGGCCGACCTGAGCGATGCGGTCGTCACAAAGCGTTTGAACACGCTGCGCAAGCTTTCACTGGAGCAGCAGATCCGTCTCGACGTGCTGAACGCAATCACCAACGTCGAATCGTCGCGTGAATCGGTGAAGCTGGCCCAAATCGCAGTGGATTACGCCCAGAAGCGGGCCGACGCGGACCAGAAGCGCTACGACCTCGGCGTCATCAACATCTTCTTCCTGCTCGCAGCCCAGACTGACCTGACTCAGGCTCAATCGAACCTCGTCACCCAGACGGTCCAGTACCGGCGCAACCTGCTCAACCTGCAACAGCGGCTGGGAACCCTCTTCGAGGAGCGCGGAATCATCTTACAATAGGGCCAATGGGCCGCTACTCGGTGGTTTTCCTCATCTGTGGGCTGGCCGGACCCGCTTTCGGGCAGGCGGCCGCGGAAGCCGTACTCAATCGCGGAACGGTGGGAGCGAAGGCCTCTCCGGTGGCGCCGCTGGGGCGCGCCATCGGCGGCGCGGTTTCACGCGCCGGCATGGACATCCCGCGCACGGGCTCCGGCAATGTCTCCACAACGCAAGGCGGTTCGCAAATGCTGGTCTTCGACCCCGTGCGGAGAACTTCGCGATCGAGATACGCGATTGCGCCGGTTGTCCCGAAGAACTACGAGCCGCTCACGCTGGCCGCTCTGAAGGTGGGCATGGAGCGTGACGAAATCGTCGGCCGCTTCGGTCCGCCGCAGTGCTCGATCGTGCTCTCGGATCGCGAGATTGGCGACGAACAACTGTCTTACAGCTCCGCCAAAGGCGAACTGGTGGATGTGATCATGCGCGAAGGCAAGGTCTCGCGCATTCTGCCCGGGCCGAAGAGCCCGGCTCAGTGACGCGCAGGACTTTCCTCGCCGGCGGCGCCGCGCGTGCGGCCGCCGCTGAGGGCGTGACCCGCGAGGTCTTCATTCCATCGCCGGGGAAGGGAACCGCGGTGATGGCCTACGCCTTCTACACCGCCGCTTCCGGCGGCGGCATGCTTTCGGTGGAAACCCGCTGGTCGCGCTCCGACACGATCGACATCTCGTACCTGCGCCGCTCCCGCGACAACGGCCGGACGTGGAGTGAGCCGGAGGAATCGCCGACCCGCGAACAGCGCCCCAACGGGACCTTGCGGCGTCACCCGCGCGCCGGCTTCGCCGATGCACGGACGGGCCGCTACATCGCCTTTTGGACGGAAGGGATCTTGCCCACTGACGATCCGCTCGAAGGAATGCGCCAGTGGAACATCTACTACCGCGTCTCCAGCGACGGCGCGCGCACCTTCGGTCCCGTCGAGCAGGTCCTCCACCGCGGCCGTGAATTCAACGCAACGCATCCCCTGCCCGGCATCTGGACCGGAAAGAACTGCGTGATGCTGGGCGATCAGACCAGCGCCCCCATCGCCCAGCGCGACGGAACCATCGTGCTGCCCGTGCAAGTGACGGCGCTCGACCCGGAGGGCCGGCCCTACAATCCCGCCGGCGGCTACACCTGGACTGAAGCCTGCGCGCTGCTTGGCCGCTGGCGCGGCGAGCGGCTCGAATGGGAGATGTCGAACCGTCTCGCGCTCACCCCCCGCGAGTCCACGCGCGGAATCATGGAGCCCACCGTCGCTGAGCTCGCCCCTCGCCGTCTGCTGATGATCCTTCGCGGATCGAACGACAAGAATCCTGCGCTCCCCTCGCGCAAGTGGATGTCCATGTCGAACGACGGCGGACGCCGCTGGTCCGCTTCCGCGCCATGGACCTACGACGATGGCGATCCGTTTTACTCTCCAAGCTCTTGTTCCCAACTGGTTGCCCACTCGAGCGGCCGCCTGTTCTGGCTCGGCAATATCACGCCCTCAAATCCCCGCGGCAACCGGCCCCGCTACCCGTTCGTCATCGCCGAAGTCGACCGCAGGAGCGGACTGCTGATCCGCAAAAGCGTCCGCACCATCGACGACCGCCAGCCTGGCGAGCACGAGATCCTCGCCCTCAGCAACTTCTACGCGCGCGAGGACCGCGAAACGCGCCAGATCTGCCTCCACATGACGCGCCTGTTCGCCTTCCCTTCCGGCTGGGAAGGCGACGCACTGCTCTACCGCATCCGGGTCTGAATCCGCACGCCGCCGGCGCTTGCGGCGATATTCCGCTTGACGTAGGCGCTTTCTCGCTTTACGTTCAGAAATACGCCCGGAGGAATCTGATTCTGGAGGACATTCATGGAAACTGGGACGACTCTGTTCCATCTTCGCCTGGAAAAGGGACAGGCATTCGACGGCTCGACGCGCGGAATCGCCGTGCTGAACGCCGCCAACGCGACGCCCACGCCCGGGGGCTACAGGCTCGCCAACGGCTTCGTCGAGATGGCCCGCAATCCCGCTCTCGACGAACTGCAAACGTTCACCATCGAGGCCGCCATCACGCCGGAAGCCATCGCCGGCGACCGGCGCAACATCCTCGAGGCGCAGACGCCCGGCGTCGCGTTCTTCCTCGAGCCGAACGGCAGGCTGGTGGGTTCCGTCCTCACCGCGGCCGGATGGGTAGGAGTCAACAGCGGCAATGCGCTGGTGCCGCAAGGCGCGAAAACGAAGGTGCGTTTTTCGCGAAATCAAGCGGGAGTAAACGAGCTTTTTATCAATGATTCGCGCGTTGCATCGCAATCCGTTCCGGGGCCCGTCAAAAACGCCGGCGCCGCGGGATTCAAGATCGGCGCGTGGGTGGACGGCCGCCGCTTCCCCTTCGTGGGGCGGATCGAGGACGTGCAGATCCGCCACGGCGTTGTTGACGCGCAAGCCGTCAACGTCAAGATGGCGCAGGCGCAGCAGATCGCCACGGCCTTCAGGCAGAAGACCGGCCTTGCGCGCGTCGCCGTCGAGCTGCGCAGCGATCCCAGCCGCGCGCGCCTTCAGGCCGTGCGCGACATCATGAACGCCGCCGGAGTCCAGAAGCTCTCCGACCTCACCACGCTGCGCGTCACACAGCGCACCGTAATGACTCCCGGAAAGGTCATCGTGGCAGCCAAGAAGTCGCCCGCCGTCAGCGTCAACTGGGCGTCCGTCGCCACCGCGCTCGCCAGCGCCACGCTCTCCGCCGAACAGAAGCGCGCCAACCTTGCGCAGTTCCTCGTCAATCGCAACAGCAATGTCACGCTCCAGAAGGCTGTTCAGCCCGCGCAGCCCGTTCAGCCTCAGCCCGCCGGCCCCGGCGGCGTCGTCGTCAGGCCGCGGCCGGGCACGGTCTTCCGTCCGGGCGGGTTGGGCGGCGTGATCACCGGCGGCGGTCGCATTGCGGACCTCGGCGGAGACGAGGTTACCGGCGCGCGCGTTCCGGTCGAGCTCCGGAGCGAGAACCCGGCGATTCGCGGCCTCCTTTCCCCGCGCTCCGTCTCCGAGCTGATCCGCGTCGAAGGCGCCGTTGTCAAGCCGGTGAACGCCTCGGTGCTCGAGGTCCTCGAATCCGTCAACCCCGCGAACTGGCCTTCCTCCGCCGAAGCCACGATGAAGGTGATGTCGCTGAAGACGATCCCCGTCAACAGCGCCGTCATTATCGCCCAGACGCTCGATCTCACCAACACGGAGCTGGTCGTCGAGCCCACCGTCACCAAGCTCTACATCATCGCCGAGCAGATCACCTGCGGCGCCAACGCGGCCATCCGCTGGCGCCAGCCCGGCGGCAGCACGCCGCCGCGTCTCGATAATCCCGACCTCAATGGACGCGGTTGGGACGGCATCCACACCAAGCCCAATTCGCGCGACGGTCTCGACGGCGAGCCGGGGCGCGGCGGCGAGCCCGGCATCACCGGCGCCCGCGGCGCCAACGCGCCCGAGCTCGAAATGTGGGTGAAGAGCCTGAACGCCCTGCCCAACCTCGACCTCGCAGGCGAAGACGGCCGCGCGGGCGGCCGCGGACAGCGCGGCGGACGCGGCGGCGACGGCGCCGACGGCAAGCTTGGCGAGCGCATCTGGTTCTTCGGCTGGCACTGCACGGCCGACCCCGGCGACGGCGGAGACGGCGGAGACGGAGGCCGCGGCGGCGACGGAGGTCGTGGCGGAAACGGCGGAAACGGCGGCGGCATCACCATCGGCGTCCTCGAAGGCACGCTGGCCTCCACCGTTACGAACAAGGCGTTCAAAATCAAAAACCAGGCCGGACGCGCGGGCCGCGGCGGCGCGGGCGGCGATGGCGGCGATGGCGGCAGCGGCGGGCGCAGCGGCGTCGGCGAAACCTGCAAGGACGCCCGCAACGGCCACAACGGAGCCAAGGGCCAGCCCGGCGCGCAAGGCCCCGACGGCTTCAGCGGCGGCGTCGACGGCATGGTCAGCTTCTTCGAGTTCTCCGAGGACGCCTGGGACGAAATGCTCACCCGTCCCTGGATCTCGCAGCTCGATCCCACCGACGCCTTCCCCGGAGACAAGCTCACCATCCGCGGCAGCCGCTTCTCATCGAGCGACCGCGTGCTGCTCCAGGGCGTGGCCCTCTCGCCCACCGTGAATGCCGACGAGAGCATCTTCGTCAACATCCCCATGAACACCGCCGGCGGCGAGAAGTCCGTCGTTGTCCGGCGCAGCGACGGCACGGAGAGCAACCGCCTGGCCGTCTGGATCAAGCCGCAGTTGGATGCCGTTACCGCCGCCCTCGCTCCCAACGCGGATGTGACCCTCGCCGGACGGGCCTTCCTCGCGGGCGCCTCGGTCCTCATCGACGGCGCCGCGGTCCCGGCGCGCAACATCACCAACAACAGCCTCGTCTTCACGGTCCCCGGCACCGGCGGCGCGGGCTCCGCGGGCGGCGACGTCATCGTCCAGGTGCGCAACCCCGACGGGCGCGTCAGCAACCCGCGCACCGCATCCAAGCCGCGTATTCTCGAGATTCCATTCCGCTACGGCACGCACAATCTCTCTTTCGACAACTTCACCGACGGCATCCCGAGCTTCGAGACCTTCGAAGGAACCTACGGCTCCGCCGAGGTGTGGCACGAATTGCTCGATCCGGTCTTCGGCCACCCCGTCCTCACCGCCGCGTTCTTTGTTTTCTACAAGCACTTCCTCAAGGGCAAGGCCAACGGCGGTCTCGCAACCGGCTTCTGCACCTCGCTTGCCAGCCTCGTCGCCGACAAGTTCTGGCGCGGCGACAACGACGCCGTCTCGCTCACCAAGGCCGGCCAGCACAAGTTTCTCACCACGATCCACGGCAAGCTGCTGAGCCGCGAAAGCCTCCTCCACTTCCACGACCAGGGCCGACAGGGCGTTGCGCGCGTTGAGCGCACGGCGCGCGAAGTCGAAGCCACGTTCCTGCGCGGCTGCGACCGCCAGAACGCGCCTCTCATCTTCTTCGTCCCCTCCGGCGCCGCGTGGGACCAGGGGTACTTCGACCGCCTCAGCGACTCCCACTGCGTCATGCCCTGGCGCTTCACTTACCCAAAGGGCCGCGTGCCGCAACTCTCTGCCGACGGCTCCACCACGATCACCGATCTCGACGGCGTCGAGATGTTCGTCTGGGACTGCAACGACGCCGACAACCCCAACTGCCGGCTCGTCTTCCGCCGCGACGGCGGCCAGATCCACTTCGACTACTTCAACGGAGGCGCCAGCGTGCAGTTCCGCTCCACCGACGGCATCACGCTCGGCATGATGACCAACGGCCAGTACCTGCTCGCCGACCACGACCTGCCGTTCAGCGGACCGCTCGGCCTTACGACGTTCGTCATCGACTTCCTTCTCTCGCCCGCCGAGCTCGAAATCATCGACGGCGTCGGACTCCGCACCGGCACGTTCGGCAACCAGATCCTCTCGGAGATCCCGGACAGCCACCCCTGCTATCTCGTGCCGGGCATGTACATGCTGCCGGCCGATACGCCGCTCACACGCCGCATCGTCGGCAAGGGCAACGGCAAGTACGCCTTCCACTCGGTGATCCCCGGCGGAGGCTCGCTCGCCCTCGAAGGCGTGGACACCGCGCCCGGCCAGGTGGACGTGCTCGCGGTGAACAACGACGCCACCCAGATCCGCTTCACCCCCGGCGCCAACAAGACGTTCAATCTCACCCTGGCTCGCCAGGTCGGCCAGGAGGCGCGCGCCCTCGCCATCCGCGGCGCGGGCGGCGATCCTGGCGCGGATATCGACATCACCGTTTCGCCCGAGCTCTCCGTCGCCCGCTTCGGCAACCGGGGCGCCGTGCGCAACGTCGAGGTCCGCGCTTTCACCATCAATCGCGCGAACAACACGCCGGTGAACCGCAACTTCGAGAACGTTCACGTGCCGGTGAACTCCGACCTCGTCGTCGCCGTCCCCAACTGGCCGGCGCTCGACGTCTCCCTTCAGACCATCCCGTTCGAATAACGAAAACTCGGGGGGCGGATCGCCGATCCGCCCCCCGATCGCCGATCGGGCCCATCTCACTACCGGCTCGCGAGTGATACATTCTCAGGAAAGCCATGCGCAGCCTCATCCTCGCCACCCTTTCCCTGGCCGCCTTCGCCCAACAACAGCCCCAGGCCCGCATCAAGATCGATCTCGACCGCACCATCGGCGAAGTCCACCCGCACGTCTTCGGCAACTTCGCCGAACACCTCGGGCGCTGCATCTATGGCGGGCTCTTCGAGGAAAGCAGTTCGCTGTCGACGCCCGAAGGCTACCGCAAAGATGTGATGGAGGCCGTGAAAGGCCTTGGCGTCACTCTGCTTCGCTGGCCCGGAGGCAACTTCGCCTCGGGCTACAACTGGAAGGACGGCATCGGCCCGCGCGACCTGCGCCCCGTGCGCCCCGACCATGCCTGGGGCGACCTCGACTCCAACCGCTTCGGCACCGACGAGTTCCTCGCCTACTGCGAGCGCATCGGCGTCGAGCCCTACATCTGCATCAACGCCGGCTACGGCACGGTGGACGAAGCGCGCCAGTGGGTCGAGTACACCAACGAGGCCCGAAAGACCTACTGGGCCGACCAGCGCCGCAAGAACGGCCGCGACAAGCCCTGGGCCGTGAAGTATTGGGGCCTCGGCAACGAGATCGACGGGCCCTGGCAGTTGGGCCACAAGAACGCCGAGGACTACTCCAAGTTCGCCCTGGAGGCGGCGAAGGCCATGCGCCGCGTCGACGGCTCGATCAAGCTGATCGCATCCGGCTCTTCCAACTTCGGCCCCAACTCGGACTGGATCGGCTGGAACCGCACAGTGCTCGAGAAGCTGCGCAACGAGATCGACTACATTTCGCTGCACACCTACGTCGGCAACCGCGACAACAACTTCGAGCGATTCATGTCGTTCTCCGCCGATCTCGACCAGCGCATCGAAATCGTCGCAGGACAGATCCGCGCCGCTCAGGCCGGCCGCCCCAACCCGCGCCCCATCTACATCGCCTACGACGAGTGGAACGTCTGGTATCGCGCCCGCGGCGGCAGCGAGTTCGCCACCGGCGCGACGCGCCTCGAGGAGATCTACAACTTCGAGGACGCGCTCGCCATGGGCGTTTTCTTCAACTCCTTCATCCGCCACGCCGACAGCGTGAAGATGGCCAACCTCGCGCAAATCGTCAACGTCATCGCGCCGATCTTCACCAACAAACAAGGGCTCTTCCTCCAGCCGATCTACTTCCCCATCGCCGAATACGCGAAGCAGCGCGGCAACATCGCGCTCGACCTCTGGGTGTCGGCGCCTGCCTATCAGCCCGCCGGCCGGCCGAAGCTCCCCTATCTCGACACTTCCGCCACGCGCGACCCCAAAACCGGCGCCGTCTATCTGAACGTGCTCAACCGCTCCGAGACCATGGACATCACCGCCCGCATCGAGAACCCCGGCGGCGCGATCGCCTCATCGGCCGGCGTCTGGGAGCTGAACCACCCCGACCTCAAAGCCACCCACACCTTCAACGACGACAAGAAGGTGCGACCCGTGACGCGCCAGGCCGCTTTGAGCGGCGCCGCCGGCGGCGCTGTCAGCTACACCTTCCCCAAGCACTCTCTCACGATTCTGCGCTTGGACCTCAAGTAATCGCCGGATCCGCCGATCTGCGACAGATCGACGAAGCTGGGCCGGTCCCAAGCCGGGCAAGGTCCGAGGTGCATTCAATGAAAACGCGACTCATCCTCCTGGGCTTCGCCACGCTCACGCTGCCGGCCCAATCAACGGCGGATTTCCACGTGAAGCTCACGCGCGACGGCAAGACCGTGCGCACCGCCTCCACGCAGCGGGCGCCGTCAGGTTTGACCGCGTCGCGGTATCCCCCGACGGCAGCATCGATTTCACCACGGACGTCGAAGTGGACTCGACCGGCGTCCTCGATATCAGCGCTCGCCCCGCACCCCAAAACCCCGCGCCCTGAGCGGCTTGATATCCTCGTCAGATGGCGCAACCTCCTGGAGACTCTGAGGGCTCCGGCACGACGCCCCCGCGCCACGCGGTCAGGCTGGCCGTGCCGTTCTTTGGCGTCACCGATATCGAGGCCTCGCTGCGTTTCTACATCCACGGCCTCGGCTTCGTTCTCACCAATCACTGGAGCCCCGAGGGACGCATCCGCTGGTGCTGGCTCGAGCTCGACAAGGCGGCCATCATGCTTCAGGAGTACTGGCGGGACGGGCATCACAAGGGCGCTCCCGAGGGACCGCTCGGCCAAGGCGTCACGATCTGCCTGATGTGTGAGGATGCCCTGGCGATCTACCGCGACCTCGCTTCGCGCGGCATCCCGGCGACACGGCCATTCGTAGGCAACGGCCTCTGGGTCACCTCCGTGACCGACCCCGACGGCTACCGCCTGGATTTCGAAAGTCCCACGGACGCGCCCGAAGAGACCGTCTATTCCGGATAGCTGCATCGCATATACTGGCGGCGGAGCAACCCTGATGACCCGCCGCCAATGGCTCGCCTCCGCCGCCGCGCCCGCACTCGCGCAGGCCGCCCCCGCAACGAAGATCCGCCGCATCGACATCTTTCATCACTCGCACAACGACATCGGCTACACCGACCTCCCTTCGCTGTGCATGGAGCTTCAGGTCCGTTTCCTCGACGCCGCCATCGACGCCTGCCTCCGCCTTCCCTCCTTCCGTTGGACCGCGGAATCGATGGCCGTCGTCGACGACTGGTGGCGCCAATCCACGCCCGGCCGGCGCGCACAGCTCATCGCCCTCGTCCGCAAAGGCCGGCTTGACGTCATGGCGCTGCCCTTCAACCAGGCGCCCTTCATGGACGCGCGCCAGTGGGAGCAAGCGCTCAACTGGGTCCCCGGCGAGCTGTGGAAGCAGCTCAACCCGCGCGCCGCCATCCAGAGCGACGTCAACGGATTCCCGCGCGCCGGAGCCATGCGCCTGCTCGACCGCGGCATCACGCGCCTGCTCATGGGCATCAACGCCGACTCCGGCGGCCCGCCCTTCTACCGCCCTTCAGCCTTCTGGTGGAAGATGCCCGACGGCCGCAAGATGTTCGTCTGGAACGGCTATCACTACGGTGTCGCTTACAGTTGGTTCGAGCCCAGGAACTGGCAGCCGCGCCAGGCCAAGGCCGCCAGCCTCACCTACCGCCCGGTGCGCGAGGGCGACTTCATGAAAACCGATGAAGCCTCGTTGCGCGCCGCGCACGCGCACCTGCTCACCAGGGTCGCGGCGGTCGAGAAGGAAGGCTACGACTATGAAACGCTGATCCTCTCCTACACCGGCCAGTGGCGCTACGACAACGACGCACCTTGGCCGCCGCTTGCGCCGTTCGTCGATGCCTGGAACAGGCTCGGCCTTCAACCCGCACTGCGCCTGACCACCGCCACCGGCGCGCTCCTCGACATGGAAAAATCGGTGGGCGCGCGCGTCCGCACGCTCGAAGGCGAATGGACCGACTGGTGGGCCAACGGCGACGCTTCCGGTCCGCGCGAAGTCGCCGCCAGCCGCCACGCCAAGCGCGATCTCGCCGCCGCGCTCTCGCCCATGTGGGGCCCGCTGAGCGGCTCCGCGCGCCGCAAAACCGAGCGCATCCTCAAAGACCTCTGCCTCTTCGACGAGCACACCTGGGGTGCGAACGAAAGCGTCTCGCAGCCCTGGAGTCTCTTCACGCAAGGCCAGTATGTCGAGAAGAGCCTCACCGCGTACCGGCCGCTGGCGCAGGCTGAGTTCCTGCTCGGCCAGCGCGTGCGCCACAAACTCGAAAGCGCCGCGCCGGGACTGCACGTCGCGAACCCATCCAGGATTCCGTTCAGCGGCTGGGTCGAATTCGAAGCCGGCGCGCTTCACCGCGAGGTCAGCGCCGAGCATGTGAAGGGAACCGGCAGGCTGCGCATCTGGGTCGCGAACCTCGCGCCCGGCGAGATCCGTCACTTCGAAATCGACAAGCTCCCCAACCCTGGCACCTACGGCGCGTCACCCGCGATTCTTGAAGATTCAAACGGCTGGCCTGCCTCAGCCCAGTGGTCCGGCATGGCCCGCCCGCTCTTCCAGGGCGCCATCGGCGACTTCTGCGCGATGACGCTGATCCCGCCGGCCAACCGGTCCACCATCACGCGTCTGCACGCCAACCCCAACCCGCTCGAACGCGCCAAAATCCGCGAGACCGCGCTCCGCCGCATCGATGCCGCTGCGCGCAAAGCTGCGCGCGAAGAGAATGCGCACACCGTCGTCTTTACCCAGGAGTTCGAGCACCCGCGCCTCGCACGCGCCCGCCGTACGCTCGAGATCTGGAAGACCGCGCCACGCGCTCGCCTCACTGTGAAGTTCGACCGTATCTCCTCCACCGCGCCCGAAGTCTTCTACATCGAGACCGCGCTGGGCTGCGTCCCCACGCTCCCGCGCTTCTCCAACGGCGGAGTTCCCTTCACCCCCTACGCCGATCAGCTCGAAGGCTCTTGCCGCGACTACTTTGCCATCGATGGCTGGGCCGAATACGCTTCGCCTGAAGGCCGCTGGCTGTGGTTCACGCGAGACGCCCCGCTCGTCTCCGTCGGCGGACCCCACACGCTCGAGCGCCACACCGATCCTCCCCGCGACCCCCAGCGCCTCGCGGCCATGGTCTTCGACAACCAGTGGCACACCAACTTCGTCGCCGACAGCCACGGCGAAATGGAGTTCCAGTTCGATCTGCTCTGGTCCGCGCAGCCGCTCGACGTCGCTGACTGGCGCGATCCGCTCGTCTTCTTCCACCCCGGCCTGAAGGAAACCCCCGAGATCCTCGATCGAGTCTTCAAACCCTGAAGATCAGCGCAACAGCCTGATCCGGTGCGCCTCGCTGTCGCCGATGTAGACTTCGCCCGCGCCCCCCACAAACACGCCGTGCGGCCGGTTCATCCTGCATTTCAGTGGATCGCCGTCCGGCCCGTCGCCGCGTTCTCCTGTCCCCGCTACCGTCGAAATAATGCCCGTTTTCAAGTCGATCCTGCGGATGGCGTGATTCTCTGTATCCGCAACGTACAGCAATCCGCGCGGCCCCAGAGCGAGTCCCTTCGGACCGTTGAGCGTTGCCTTCACCGCCGGACCGCCATCGCCCGTGAGCCCTTTCTCTCCCGTTCCGCCGATGCGGGTCACGCGGTTCCTCTTCGGATCGATCCTGTACACCGCGTTGCCCTCGCGCAGCGCGAGATACATCGTGCCATCCGGCGCAACATCGATCGCCCGCGGACCGTTGAACGGCGTTCCGGCGATTGGCGCCCCGTCCGGAGTCGGCTTTCTCTCCCCTGTCCCCAGGAACGTCTCGATCGTGCCTCGCCTTAAATTGACGCGCCGCACGCGATGATTGCCGATATCGCAAATCAACAGCCGCCCTTCCCGGTCGAACGCGATCGAATGCGGGCTCCGCAGCGGCGCCTTCACCGCCGGACCCCCGTCTCCCGCGAACCCCGCCTGCCCCGTCCCCGCCACCGTCGTAATGACCCCCGTCTTCCTGTCCACCCGCCTCACGACATGGTTCGGCATGTCCACGAAGAACATGTCGCCGCTCTTGTCGAACCTCACTTCGTACGGCTGTCCCAGCGCCGCCTTCGCCGCCGGGCCGCCATCCCCCGAATTGCCGTTCTCCCCGCTCCCCGCGACGGTGGTCATCTTCCCCGAATTCAAGTCCAGCCGTCTCACCGCGTGATTGTCGATGTCGCAGAAATACAATGCCCCATCCGGCCCGATCGCCAGCCCATACGGATGATTGACGCGCGCATCGTCGAACCCGGGCGCGCCGTTGCCCGCGATCGTCCGCAGCGTCTGCGCGTCGAGCGCCTCGCATCCCAACGCGGCCATAAGGAACAGTGCTCCAGTTCGCATCAACATGCCAAGATGAATAAATGCCAGTTTAGCTGGCCGGGGTGTCGGGTTTTTACCATGGCGGACTGGGCGCGAATCGAAGCGATCTTCCAACGCGCGGCGGATCTCGACGGCGCCGCGCGCCGCGCGTTCCTCGATGCCGAGTGCGCCGGCGACGACGAACTGCGCGGCGAAGTCGAATCGCTCCTCGCCCACGACGCTCCTTTGCCCGAACATCTTACCGTCGTCGGCCGCGCGGCGGGCGAACTCGTTCGCGAGAACGAACAAGACTGGATCGGGCGCCGGTTCGGCGTCTGGGAAATCACAGGCGTTCTCGGCCGCGGCGGCATGGGCGCCGTCTTCGAAGTCCGCCGCGCCGGCGGCGGCTTCGATCAGCAGGCCGCCCTGAAAATCGTCCGCTCCGAATCCGACTCCGCCCTCGCCCGCCACCGCTTCCTCGAAGAACGCCGCATTCTCGCGCAGCTCGCTCACCCGCACATCGCCGCGCTGCTCGACGGAGGCGAGACAGCCGAAGGCCTCCCGTATCTCGTGATGGAGAAGATCGACGGCCGGCCCATCACGGAATACTGCGACGAAAACGCGCTCACCCTCGAAGACCGCGTGCGCCTGTTCGCCAAGGTCTGCCGCGCCGTCCAGTTCGCCCACCAGAAGCTGGTGATCCACCGCGACATCAAGCCCGGCAACATCTTCGTCACGCGCGACGGCCACCCGAAGCTGCTCGATTTCGGCATTGCCAGGCTCCTCGATCCCGGCTTCGGCGAGCTCACGGCGACGGCGCACCAGGCGCTGACCCCCGACTACGCGAGCCCCGAACAGATCCGCGGCGAACAGGCCACCACCGCCACCGACGTCTACGGCTTGGGTGCGGTGCTCTATCGGCTACTCACCCGGCGCAAGCCCCACGGCATCCAAACCACTTCTTCGCCCTACGAGCTCCTGCGCGCCATTTGCGAGATCGAGACGCCCGCAGCCAGCGCCGCCGCGCCGCTCGCATTCAGACGCAAGCTCGCGGGCGATCTCGACAACATCCTTGCCATGGCGCTCCGCAAAGAGCCCCAGCGCCGCTACGCCTCCGCCGAGCAGTTCGCCGCCGATCTCGACAACTTTCTCGCCGACCGCCCGGTGCTCGCCCGCCCCGATTCACGCCGCTACCGGGCCGCCAAGTTCCTCCGCCGCCACCGCGCCGCCGCCGCCGTCGCGTCGCTGGCCGCCCTCGGCCTCATCGCCGTCGCCGCCGTCGCGGTTTATCAGGCCCGCCGCGCCGAGCGCCAGTTCGCCAACGTCCGCACCCTCGCCAACCGCTTCCTGTTCGACTTCCACGACCAGATCCGCGACCTGCCCGGCACCACCCAGGCGCGCGAGCTCGTCGCGCGGACGGCGCTCGAGTACCTCGATAAGCTCGCCTCTGAAAGCGGATCGGATCCCTCCCTTATGCTCGAGCTCTCCACCGCCTACCGCAAGGTCGGAGACGTCTTCGGCAACCCCTATGGCCCGAACCTCGGCCGCACGCGAGACGCCGTCCCGCACTACCTCCGCGCGCTCCAGCTCGCCGAATCTCTCGTCAAAAAGCAGCCCGATGATCCGGCGGCGTTGCGCGCGCTCATCGAGGCCCATTACGGCGCTTCAGACGCCCAGGTCTCGACGGGCCGCTCCAGGGAGGCGCTCGAAACCATCCGCAAGGCGCTCGCTCTCGCGCCCAAGGCGAACGACCCCGCTCTCTCCCTCGCCGGCCGCGTGCGTGAAGCGGAAACCATCCGCGTCCTTGGTGATCAGGAGGGCGCCGCACGGCGCTATGAGGCCATCATCCGCGAGGTCGAGGACAACTCGCGCCGCGATCCCTCTTTGGCGCGTCTCTGGCTGCCGAGCCTCTATACGCGCCTCGGCCGCGCCTGGAAGCTCGCCAACCGCCACGACCTCGCGGCCCGCTGGATCGGCAAATCCATCGATCTCACCGGGGAGCTGTTGCGCGAAAACCCCAACAGCTTGCGCCTGCTCCAGATTCAGCAGAGCAACCACAACGAGAGCGGCGACATCTTCGCCAGCCCCTTTACGGAGCGTGGAGAGCGATACGCCGAGGCTCTGGAGCAGTTCGGCAAAGCCCAGGCCATCGCCCGCCGCCTCGTCGAGTTGGACCCCAGCGATCACGCCGCCGTCCGCACGCTCACTCTGTACCGCTTCCAGCTCGCCGAAACGCGCTTCCGCTCCGGCGACCGGCGTGGACTGGCGGAACTCGAAGCCCTCATCGAGGACATGCGCTCCAATGCCGAGAGCAATCCTTCCAACGTCGATTCCTTCTACCTCTACGCCGTCGCTCACACGGCGCTCGCCTGGGGCCGCAACATGTTCCGCGATCACGCCGGCGCCGTCCGCGCGCTTGAGAAAGGCGGCGCATTGCTCGACGGCCTCACGCGCCGCGATCCTTCCCGCTACGTCTTCGCCACGCAGCGCATCCGTTTCGACGCCGAATACGCGCGCGCGCTCCTCGGCCTCGGCCGCACCGCCGAAGCGCTCCAGTATGCCCGTGCCTGCGCGGACCGCGCCGCCAAGTACGACCTCGGCAAAGCCGTCCTGCTCGAGCTGCGCGAATCAGGCTGGTGCTACGGCTACGCGGGCGAGGCCGCGAAAGCCGCCGGCCTGCCTGCCCTCGCCCGCGAGTGGTTTGCCCGCGGCCTCGGCGTCTACAATGAGCTTATCCGCCGCGAAGTCCCAGGACGCTTCATCCGCGACCGCCGCGATCTTCTCCTGAAAGCCTCGCGCGAATGAGATCCTGCCATGGAGCCATCCGCCGACATCACCATCCTCCTTCAGGCGTGGGACCGCGGCGATCCCGGCGCCCGCGACGCTCTCTTCCCCGCCGTCTACCATCAACTGAAGCGCATCGCGCGGCGCCACCTCGCCTCGCAAAGCCCCGGCCACACCCTCCAGCCCACCGCCCTCATCAACGAGCTCTATCTGCGCCTCGCCGGCCGCGAAATCCCCTCCATGCGCGCCCGCGCCCAGTTCTTCGCCCTCACCTCCACGATGATGCGCCAGATCCTCGTCGACCATGCCCGCGCCCGCGCCGCCGGCAAGCGCGGCGGCGGAATCAAGTTCGAGCCGCTCAACGATGAGTTCCACTACAGCGCGGAGAACGCCTCGGACCTGCTCTCGCTCGACGACGGCCTCACCCGCCTCGAAAAACTCGACCCGCGCAAGGCCAAGTGCCTCGAGCTGCGCTTCTTTTCCGGACTCGAAATCGCCGAGATCGCCGAAGCGCTCGAGGTCTCCGTCCCCACCGTGGGCCGCGACCTCCGCCTCGCCCTCGCCTGGCTGCGCCGCGAGCTCTCGGGAGCTAGCCCCACGCCACCCTGAAATGAACGCCCCGCGCGTTCAAATGCCGCACCAGCTTCGAGAACCACGCCGCATTCATGCCGATCTTTTCCGGCGCATGCACGCCCGGCGTAAC
Organism: uncultured Solibacteraceae bacterium; assembly: GCA_964472745.1. GTDB lineage: Bacteria > Acidobacteriota > Terriglobia > Bryobacterales > Bryobacteraceae > CAYYNC01. Next base: position 8,492 of record CAYYNC010000064.1, on the reverse strand, counting down.
CAGGTCTCCGTCCAGCACCATCCGCGCCACGCCTGTCGCCGTGAAGCCCGTCGTACGCGCCATCGAGAGCAACCCTGCTTTGCGGTCGTAATGGTCCAGCAGCTCGTATGTCACGCGCCCGTGCCCGCCGTCCACGCGCAGGCCCTCCATCACCAGCCGCATGATCGTGATGTCTTCCTCGCCTTCCTCGAACCGCCATCCCTTCGCCGCGATCTCGGCGAAGGTCTCCCTGTACGGCGCGTCCATGAATCCCGCCTGTTGCAGCTTGCGGATGAAGGTGTAATGCGCCGGGTGCCGCAGCGTCTTCTCCACCAGCGTCCCCACTTCGGGCAGCGTGTCGAGCAGCGTGCGGATGCCGTCCGTATTGAACGCCACCAGTTCTCCCGCTTCCGGGAACATCAGGTCTTCCGGCTCCGACAGCGCCTCCTTCACCACCATCTCGCCGTTGATCCGGAAACGGCACGGCCGCGTGTACTCGTCCACCACGCTCACCGCCGCGAAAGGATTCCTGTAAAACCACGGCTCCTTCGGGTGCGCCGGCAGGCCGCCGACGTAGCACACATACCGCTCCATCGCCGCAAACAAGTGCCGCGCGCCGAATCCGCACACCGCATTCGACAACCCCGGACAAACGCCCGCGTCGGGCCACACCGTCACCCCGTGCTCTTTCGCCAAAGCCTCCAGAGCCAGGGGGTTCTCCTCGGTGAACGAGATGTCCACCACGTGTTTCTTCAGCCGGATCAACTCTTCCAGCAGCCTGTACCCCATCACCCCGGGCATCGCCGACACGACGACGCCGGCGTCTTCAGTGACGCGCGCCAGCTCTGCGGGATCGCTCGCATCTGCGCGGATCCGCTCGCACGGCAGATGCGCCACGCGCTTCAGCGACTCCTCCGACCGGTCCACCGCCCGCACCTGATAGTCCCGGCACAGGTCATGCACCATCGCCTTGCCGATCAGCCCCGTGCCTAACACCGTCACCCGCGTCCCGCTCATCTCATCTCCCGTTGCTCCAACTGCGCCCTGACCGCCGCCGCGTCCGCCGCGCCGGGCGCCTCCTGCAAGTATCTGCGGATCTCCTCTACTCCCTCCCCGGTCCTCCCCAACTGCACCAGCGCGCCCCCCGGAGTATTATGCGCCTTCGGAATCTTCTTCTTCGACTCCGCGCGCAGCGCCTTCCGCGCATCGTGCTCCGCGCCTTGCGCATCGCCGTTCTTTAGCCGCGCCGTCGCAAGGTGCAGCCAGACCTCCGGGTGGTCCACCGGATTTACACGCGCCGCCTCGGCCGCGTTCGCGACCGCGCCCGCCCGATCCTGCCGCCGCAGCGCCGGCGCCGCCATCTCCACGCGCGGCAAGACGAACCGCCCGTCCAGCCGCCGCACCTTTTCGAGCGCCGCCCGCGCGCCTGCTTCGCCGCCGGGCTGCTTGCGGACCACGCCCGGTTCCGCCCGCGCCTCCACGTCGCCCTCCGCCGGCTTCACCGCCTTCTCCAGCCGCCAGGCCGCATCGCGAAGGTTGTTCTTCGCCGCGCTTTTCCGCGCCTCCTCCCTCAGCTTCCTCGCCGCCTCCGGCGGCTTCAGCGAAGTGAAGCTGACCAGGCCCGCTCCCGCCTTCCCCGGAATCGGTTTCAACACCACAACTCCCACGCCCGCCGAGCCTGCCTCGCGCGTCGACTCGATCACCCTGGCTTCGCAGCCGTGCAGGCTCAAAGCCAACGTGCAATCCCCGCCGCCTGGCGGCCGGAATGCGCCATTCACGGCAAACTTACCTTCGGTGTTCGATTCACCGCGCGCGCCGCAACTGAGGGACGCCGGCGCGCCGGCCACGGGGCCGATTCCTTCAACCATCACCTGCCCATGCGCAGTGAAGCGCGAAATGAAATCCTCAACGAAAGCCGCCGAGGCCTCAATCGCCAATCCGCAAACAAGCATGCCGGGCGCCGCAGGCCGCATAAGGCCACTCTATCCAAAACCGGCCGGTTACAACGCCTTGAGCAGTTCCCCGGCCGCGATCAGCAGCGGATCCATCACCGGGGAATACGGCGGAGCATAGGCCAGGTCCAGCGTCGCAAGCTGCTCCACTTTCATCCGCGCCGTGAGCGCCGCGGCCACGGTGTTGATTCGCGCCAGCGCCCCATCGTCGCCGGCGATCGCCGCGCCTACCAGCCGCCCCGACGAACGGTCCGCCACCAGTTCCACGGTCAGCGGACGCCCCCGAAAATACTTCGGCCTCTCCCGCGCTTCGATCTTCGCCGACGCGGGCTGAAATCCTTCCCGCCGCGCCTGCGATTCCGAAAATCCTGCCGTCGCCACCGCCAGCCCCGCCACGCGCACAATCGACGTTCCGGCAATCCCCTCGAACCGCTCGCGCCGCCCCGCCGCATTCGCTCCCGCCACACGGCCCATCTTGTTCGCCGTCGTGCCCAGCGGAATCCACACCGGCCGCGACGAGACGATGTGGTTCGTCTCGCAGCAATCGCCCGCCGCGAAGATTCCGCGTACCGACGTCTCCAGGCGATCCGTCACCGCCAGAGCGCCCGACCTCCCCACCTCGCACCCCGCCTCCCGCGGAACTTCCACGTTCGGCGTCAACCCCGTCGCCGCCAGCACGATGTCCTGCTTCAATGCCGCTGCATCGCGCACCGCCGCGCCCATCTGCACATCCACTCGCGCCCGCTCCAGCCGCGCCCGGATCATCGCCGTCAGCCACGGCGAATCCCAGTGCAGAAAGTGCGGCGCCTCGGCGTACAGCGACACCGCCAGCCCGCGCGCCCTGAGCGCCGTCGCCATCTCCAGCCCGATATAGCCGCCGCCCACGACGGCTGCCGTCGCCGGCTTGTGCGATCGCAAATGCTCGTCCAGCCGCAGCGCGTCCAGATCCGTATGCAGGTGAAACACGCGCGGATCGCTCGCCCGGCCCGCGGGTCGCGCCCCCGCCGCCCACACCAGCGCGTCGTACCGCATCCGCTCTCCGGTCGACAAGGCCGCCTCGCGCTGCGCGTGCCTGATCGCGACCACCTCGGCATTCGTGCGAATGCGAATGTCCCGCTCCCGCTCGAAGAACTCCGGCGTGTAGACGACGAGATCCTCGACCGACCGCACGCTCCCCTCGATGAAGTAGGGTAGCCCGCACGCCCCATACGAAATGCGGCCGCCCTTTTCCAGCACGACGATCTCGAGCGAAGGGTCGATCCGGCGCGCGCGCGATGCCGCCGAAAGGCCGGCCGCGACTCCGCCGACGACCACCAGCCGCATCCTCAGCCGCCCTTCGCGCGCTGCGACCGCACGAATTCCAAAACGTCGAATGCTTTGGCGTTGCGCTCGGGGTAGCATGCGTTGATGGCATCGATCTCGTTATCGAAGATGCGGAACACCGTCGCCAGCTTTGTCACCACCATCAACTCCAGACCGCGCTGGTCCAGCCCGAACAGCGTCATTTGCCCGGCCGCGCGCGCGATCCTGGTGTGGGCGAACACCAGGCACCCGAGCCCCGACGAGTCAATGTAGTCGCACTCGCGGAAATCGAGCACGATCCGCGACTTCCCCTCCGCATCCAACCGCTCCAGAGTCTCCCGCAGTGTCTCCACCGCCGGGCCCAGCGTCAGCCGTCCGCGCAGAGAGAGGACCGTGACTCCCTCTCGTTCAGTGTCAAGAATGTCGAACGCCATGGGAACTCTATATTGTAAGTGGTATGCCGCCCCCCAAGCTGACACGCCGCCAGTTCGCCGCCGCAAGCGCTGCCGCCACGCTCAGTGCGCAATCCGATCCCCCCCGCAAAAAGCGCTCCGAGAGCTTCTTCGGGCTCCACTTCGATCTTCACCCCAACGAGAAGGACACCGCCCTCGGCCGCGATGTCACCGAAGAGATGGTCGAGCGCCTGCTCGCCGCGACCAAGCCCGACTTCGTTCAATACGACTCCAAGGGTCACGCCGGCTGGCTCGGCTGGCCCTCCCAGGTCGGCCCCTCCGCCCCTGGCATCGTGAAGGACTCCCTCGCCGTTTGGCGCAAAGTCACCGCCAAACACGGCGTCGCGCTCTACATTCACTTCTCCGGCGTCTGGGACAGCGAAGCCGTCCGCCGCCATCCCGAATGGGCGCGCGTTACCCCCGACGGCAAGCCCGACACGCGCAATACTTCCACCTTCGGCCCTTACGTCGGCCAACTGATGATCCCCCAGCTCCGCGAAGCCGCGTCGAAATACTCGCTCGACGGCGCCTGGGTGGACGGCGAATGCTGGTCCACCGGCCCGGACTATTCCAGCGCCGCCGAAGAGGCCTTTCGCAAAGCCACCGGCATTGCGCAACTGCCCAGGAAGGCGGGCGAGCCCGGCTGGCTCGAATTCCTCGAATTCAACCGCGAGCAGTTCCGCAAGTACGTGCGCCACTACGTCGGCGAGGTCCACCGCACACACCCGAAATTCCAGATCGCCAGCAACTGGCTCTATTCGACATTCGTCCCCGAAGAGCCCACGCTGCCCGTCGATTTCCTCTCCGGCGACTACCTCGGCAACGCCAGCATCTCCACCGCGCGCCTCGAATCGCGCTATCTCGCGCAGACCGGCAAGTCCTGGGACCTCATGGCCTGGGGCTTTCAACAGGCGCAGTCCAACGCCATCGGCCACGTCCACAAGCCCGCCGTGCAGCTTCAGCAGGAAGCGAGTGTCGTCCTCGCTCAGGGCGGCGGTTTCCAGGTGTATTACGTCCCCAGCCGCGCCGGCCATTTCGAACAGGCGCACATCAACGTGATGGGCGCGCTCGCGAAGTTCTGCCGCGCGCGCCAGGCCGTGTCGTTCAACAGCGAGACTGTCCCGCAGATCGGGGTTGTGTTCTCCAAAGAGACTCTTTACAGCACATCCAACAAGCTGTTCGGAGGCTGGGGCCGCTTGCAGGACCCCGCCCGTGGCTGGATCGACTCGCTCCTCGCCTGCCAGTGGAGCGTGGACGTGCTGCCCGACTGGAAACTCGCGCGCATCGCGGCGCAATATCCGCTCATCGTGCTTCCCGATTGGGCCGCTCCCGGCGATGCCGTGAAGAAGACTTTGCTCGACTACGCGGACAGCGGCGGCGCCGTGGTGATCGCCGGAGCCCGGAATGCCGCGCTCTTCGCCGAAGCCGCCGGCGTCCGCCTGGCAGGCGAAGCGAAACAGCAGCCCGCATTTCTCGGCGGCAGCGAAGTCCTCGGCAACGCCGCGGGCATCTGGCAGGATGTCGAATCGGCCGGCGCGAGCGTGATCGAACGGCGCCACGATGGAATGGACACGCGCTCGGGCGGCAAGCCCGCGGCGCTCTCCATCCGCCGCGGCAAAGGCGAGATTGTACTCATCCCCGGCCCCATCGGTGTAGTCTACGCCGCCACGCACGCCCCCGCCGTGCGCGACTTCATCCGCCGCGTCGTGAGCCCGCGCTTCAAGCCGCTCGTCGAAGTCCAAGCCCCGCCCACCGTTGAGGTCTCCCTCCGCCGCAAGGACGGCCGCCTCATCGTGCACCTGCTCAACACCACCGCCATGCAAGTGGCCGGCGACTACTCCGCGATGGACTTCATTCCGCCGCTCAGCGGAATCCGCGTCAAATTCTCGAAAGCGCCCCGCAACCTGCGCCTCGAGCCCGGAGGCCGGCCTCTGAAACTTGCAGCCGGCGCCGTGGAACTGCCCCGCCTCGACATCCACACGGCCCTCGCCGCGGAGATCTGAAATGAACAACTGGATTGACTACCTGAAAACCGTCGATACCCCGACCCTCTCGAACGCCATCGAGGTCTGCAATGTGCGGCGCTGGAACACCGGCTTCGCGCCGCTCCAGCTCCGCTGCCTCTTCCCCGAATTCGGCCGCATGATCGGCTACGCCGTCACAGCCCAAGTGGAGACGATGACGCAGACCGAACCGCGCGACAACGCGCGCTTCCTCGATCTCTACAAGCTCGTGGAACAGTCGCCGAAGCCCGCCGTCGTCGTCCTCCAGGAGATCGGCGGATTCCCCGACTACGCCACCCACTGCGGCGAGATCATGGCCACCTTCTTCACTCGCCTCGGCGCCATCGGCCTGGTGAGCGACTGCGGCGTCCGCGACATCCCCGAGGTCCGCGCCATGGGCTTCCATTATTTCGCCCGCGGCGCGGTCGCCAGCCACGCTTACTTCCGCATCGTCCGCGCCGGCGTCCCCGTGCAAATCTGCGGCATGGAAGTCCGCCCCGGCGACATCCTCCACGGCGACGAAAACGGCCTCATCACCGTGCCCGCCGGCATAGAAGATCGCCTGCCCGCCGCCGTCGACCAGGTCCGCGCCACCGAGCGTAGCCTGATGGACTGGATCAAAAGCGATCAGTTCAACCTCGACAACTGGCTGAACCGCAAAGTCGAGTGATGCTATCCTGGTCTTGTTCGCCCGCGGAAACGTCGCGACACCCCAACGCTGCCGGGCCGCGACCTTAAGGGAGCGGATCCATCCGAGGGCTCGTAGCTCAGTTGGTTAGAGCGCTACCTTGACACGGTAGAGGTCGCAGATTCGAGTTCTGCCGAGCCCACCACCCCTGCAAAACACCGCGGCCCTCCCGCAATCCACGTTTCAGCCGCCTGTCCCCGAAACCGCCAACCCCGCCCGCCGCCTCGCCGCATTCCTCATCCTGTTCGCCGGAGCCGCCCTCCCCGCCTGCCTCGCCACCCTCGCCACCCCGCCCCCGCAAACCCGCGCCATCCGCATCGAAGCCTGCCGCTACGGCTTCAGCCCCTCCCGCATCCACGCCAATCGCGGCGGCCGCCTGCGCCTCAACTTCTCCACCCGCGGCGCCGGCCGGAGCCTCTTCCTTCAGGACTCCGGCCTCCACGTCGCCATCACTGCTCGCAACCGCCGGCTCCTCGCCCCGCTTGAACGCCGAATGGTGCTCACTCCGCCCGCCCCAGCGCCCGCTCAAACGCCGCGATCGTCTCCGCCGCATCCTCCTCTGAATGCGCAACCGACACGTACATCCGCCCGTCGGGCAGGATGTTGATGCCCTCCTCCAGCAGCGCCACTACGAGCCGCCGCAGCATCTCCGCATCATCCCCGAACAGATCGCGATATTCCCGCAGCTCCGTCTTGCTCGTGAAGTGCGCCGCGAACGCCGTCCCGAATCCCGTCACCAGTAAAGCCACGCCTGTTTTGCCTGCCGCCTCGCCAATCCCTTCCATGATGATTTCGCCCACGCGGTGCGCGCGCTTGAGCGCCGCCCCGCCATCGGCCGCCAGCGTCTCCAGCGTCGCCAGCGACCCCGCCAGCACGATCGGATTCCCGTTGAAGCTTCCTCCGAACGCCACGCCGCCCGTCGCCGTCATCTCCAGAATCTCCGCGCGCCCCGCCACGCCGCTGAGCGCAAGCCCTCCCGCCACGGCTTTCCCGAACGTCGCGATATCCGGGATGACTCCGTAATACTGCTGCGCACCCCCCAGCGACATCCGGAACCCCGTGATCACTTCGTCGAACATCAGCAGCGCGTCGTGCCGGTGAGCGATCTCCCGTACGCCCGCGAGATATCCTGGCTGCGGCAGGATGCACCCTGAATTGCACAGCGCCGGCTCCATCGCGACAGCCGCGATCTCATCGCCCCGCTGCTCGAACACCCGCTCCACCGCTTCCAGCGAATTCCACCGCGCCACCGCGATGTTCTCCACAGCGTTCTGCGCTTGCCCCTTCGAATGCGTCACTGCCGCCGGCGCCTCACGCGGCCCCGCTTCATCCTCCCGCGGGTGATAACTGATCAGCGTCGAGTCCATCCACCCGTGATAGTGCCCCTCGAACTTCAGGATGACGTTCCGCCCCGTGAACGCCCGGCACAGCCGCCACGCCAACTGCACCGCCTCCGTCCCGCTCGACGTGTACGACACCCGCTCCGCGCACGGCATCATGGCCTGAATCTTCTCCGACACCAGGAACTCCAGTTCATGCTGCGCCCCATACGTGTGCGGCCCCTCCGCCGCCCGCCGCACCGCCTCCACCACTGCCGGATGACGGTACCCGAGGATGCTCGGACCCCACCCCAGCGTGTAATCGATGTACCAGTTCCCATCCGCGTCCTTCAGCCGCGAACCCTGCCCGTCTTCGAAATACAACGGCACGGGAACCTTCGCGCGGAACGGGCTCGACACGCCGCCCGCCAGCGACCGCCGGGCCCGCTCCAGCAATTCCCGCGACCTGCGCCAATCCCGCTTCACCCAGCCGCGCCTCCTCGAACCACTCTGCCAGAAGCGCGCCCGGAGCGAAACTGCCGCCTGCTGCCGGCGCACCCAGCCGCCGTCCGCCTGCGCGATGTTCCTGAAGTCCATCCCGTACTGCCCCACGTCGGCCGAAGTGCGCTCCTCTTCTGCTGCAAGAGCGAGGCGATCGGTCCGCTGTAGGCGCCGCAAGTCTGCGCGGCGGGCGCGACTGGCGTTGTGTTGAGGTCCAGTGGCGTCATTTCCACCGCCGATGTCTCACAGCGCGGCGTAGCCGCAACCAAACAGTGATGGCGTTTCCGATCTCGTAG
>CAYYNC010000063.1:0-35779 GCA_964472745.1 uncultured Solibacteraceae bacterium | reverse complement strand
AGGGGTACTTCTTCTGCCGCGCCCACATCACCTGGCGGCAGGAAGCGGGCGGCAGCGCCATCGAAGCACCGATGATCGCCAGCCACGCCGACCCGGAGATGACTGGAGAGTACACCTTCGCGGCGCCGGAACGACAGAACAGCCACCGAAGATGGCGGCATCGACCAGGACGCGCGCCAGCGCATCGAAACGGCCTTCTCGTATCGCGGTGTGGACCTCAACGCCGAAGTGGCGCGGCTGCGGTACGCACTCAAGCGCGAGGAACGCCTCAACGACTGGTACGTCATCCACAGGGACTACCAGCCTTCAAGCTTCGCGGACCTGGTACGCTGCCTCAACATCTGGCTCGGCCCGGAGAACCGCCGCGTGCGCCAGGACTTCGAGGCGGCCAATCCGCACGGCGGCTTCGCCGTGGCCAACTGCCATACGCGCCCGGCCGAAGAGATCAAGGACAGGATCGGACGCCTGATCGAGGTTGGCTGCGAGGCTTTGGGCGAAACCGCGAAGTCGACAGTCTAAGCCATAATGAAGAAGCATGACGGTGGCGCAGATCGATATTCCAGAGGCCCAGATCGGCGAACTCTGCCGGCGCAGTGGCATTCGGAAGCTTGCTCTGTTTGGCTCCGTGCTGACCGACCGTTTCTCAGGCACAAGCGACATCGATGTCCTGGTGGAGTTTCGACCGGAGGCACGGGTGGGCTTCTTCCGGCTCGCGGAGATCGAGGAGGAGTTGAGCGGGTTGCTCGGCGGCCGGAAAGTCGATTTGCGCACCCCGATGGATTTGAGCCGGTACTTCCGCGACGAGGTGGTTCGCGACGCGCTGGTTGTCTATGCCGAATCCTGACGCCGTCCGGCTGCGCCACATGCGGGAGGCCGCAGCATCTGCCGTGGAGATGGCCGCCGGGCGCACACGGACTGAGCTCGACGAAAACGTGATGCTGAGGATGGCGCTCACCCGGTGTCTGGAGATCCTGGGCGAGGCGGCCTCAAAGGTGACGCCGGGAACCCGGGCACAGGTTCCCTCCATCCCCTTCGGGAAGATTGTCTCGATGCGAAACCGGCTCATCCACGCCTACTTCGATGTGGACCTCAACATCGTCTGGACTACCGTTGCCGAGGATTTACCTGCACTGCTCCCCGCGCTCGACTCAGCGCTTGCCGAGATCGAGAAGTGAATCGTCCAAATAGTCCCAGCCTCCGACCGCCCCTTGCTTTCGTTTGAGTGTGTCAATGGAGAGCAGGGTCAAGGCACTCGACGATCTGGGGATCACGCTAACCCCGCGCGAGATGGACTGATCGCCCTCCGGCGTGCCTCCGGGGACCAAGCCAAGACGCACAAGCTCCAGTAGAACGGAGCGGGCCGCTTTTACTTGATCTGCGGAGTAGTCTCGGAAGGTCACCGCCATGCCGTCGTGATTACCTCCTCAACAATCGCTGACGCGGCATCTTCTCCGCAGCCCTTGACTTGAATGATCCTTTCACTGGATTGTGCATTTTCAGCATTTGCTGAAAACCATTTCCTCACTGAAACTCCGACGCGTCAATGCGTGCAGTGTGAAGCTCGAACGTCCTGTGCCGATCGCCCCGCTTCAGTTCGGAGAGGGGAACCGTCATTCCGCGACACCGCTCCCGACGGGTTCCTCCATCGCAGCGAGAAAGATCAGCGGTAATCCGCCAGCCAGGAGTCGTCCGCCGGGAAGAAAGCCGCCGGATCGACACCCACGCCGCGGAGGATCTCCCACGCCTGGTCCTGCTCGACCTCCAGTTGAGCCACCGTCGGGCGGCCGGCGTTGCGATCGGGGAGGCCGAGTCTGGAGCGGACGTAGTTCGCCACGCTCTTGCCTTCCTCGCGCGCCCTCGCTTCGATCAGCATCATCTCTGCGCGGTTCACCTGGCAGCGGAGCTGCTGGCGGACAAGAGCCATGGGCAAGGCAGACGGCATGCCCAGATTTTCCCATGGCGCGCCTGCGGATCGCTCATCTTCACGTGATCAAGCCCGATCCCGATCCACAGTGAGACGAATCCCCCGACGGGGATGCGGGCGCCATGGGCGCTGTCGTCTGTATAAGGGAACCAGAATTCTTTCTGAACAAAGTTGCTCAGGAGGATTTCAGAAGGCGGGTACAACCGCGCGCGAGGCACGTGTGATGCCAAACCTGTGGACCTGTGATTATCCTCGGCAGGTGGTCCTCGGTGTGGAGTCCGTGTGGAGTCCACTCTCCCCTTTTCGCGGCCCTGGCGTCCAATTGGAGTCCAAATCGGTCGCGGTTAAGTCTTGTGTTTTCAGTGAGCGATGCTTGTAAGTGATTGATAAAAGTTGGTTGGGGTGCAAGAGGTCCCGGGTTCAAATCCCGGCGGCCCGACCATTTCTACGTGTCGATGATGAGTTGAGGGTTTCTCGGCCCGCGCGGGGCGCCGGAGCCGTCTTGGCCTGGTTTCGCGGCGGACCGCGAGTGGGCCGCTTGGCTTCGTTTCGCAGCCGGGCGCGGTGAGGCGACTTGACTTCACCGCGTCTCCGGGTGGGCTGATCCACCAGTTTGACCAATTTGAGTCGAGCTTGGCTGAGGATCGCGTCGCAGATCGGGCGAGGGACGGCGCAGGCCCCTTCAGCCTCCTCGCGAGCCGGATCTGAAGCCAGGCCGGGATAGCGGCGCCTCCGGGCGAACTCCGTCATGCGCGACGAGATGGCTTCGACGGCCTGCCGCGCGTGGAACACGACTTCGCCCTCAAGCCGTTCCTCAAGCGAGGAGATTTCGTGGGCGGCGGCACGAAGATCGAGGTCCGCCGCTTTCTATCCAGGCATGCACCTCCTGCCGGCGGGCCTGTTCATCCGCCATGCAGGAGTCTCCCCTCGCGGAGGACAGTGCCGGGCAGGGAAGCCTTCACCCGGCGGTGGTCTTCGAAGTAGGAGCTGGTCCAGACGAGCACGTCATCCGCAATGCCGGTCCCGAGAAGAGCCTCGGAGGCGAGACCGCTCCTACGCCGGCGGGGGGGCGGCATCGTCGGGCGCCACGATCAAGGTGTCGTAGCCACTGTCGGGACCGGCGTCGCCGCTGGCGACGGAGCCGAATAGGTAAACACGCTCCGGCTGGCAGGCGTCCGCCAAGCGGCGCACAACCTCCGCCAGGGCGGGGTCGTCCGCCGCAGGCGCTCTGAACACAGAGGATCGCGGGCCTGTCATCGTGTTCTTCTCAACCGTCTGCCAAGGTCACTCTTGAGGGCGATGTCCGCCTTTCGTTGTATCTGCCCGACATCCGCACGGAAACCCCCGAGTGGCACCTCTCGATCTTCAAGGAGTTCCAGATGACCGGGAGAATGGTGACGCAGTACCGGGCGGAGTTTTTCAACGCGTGGAACACGCCGCGGCTCGGAGGGCCCAACACGTCGGTGACGTCGTCGCCGTTCGGCGTGCTCTCGGGCCAGTCGAATTGCCGCGGCAGATTCAGTTCGGTCTGAAAGGTATTGTGGCAAGCGGCTCGGGGCCGCAAGCCGCGAGCGCCGGGGCGGCGCGGCTCAGGAGGACTTCACAAAGAGCAGGTTGCGGACACGGCCGGCGCCGAGGCGGAAGCCGGTGATCTTGCCCGCGGCGTCGCGTTCGAACTTGAGCTCGAGGCCGCGGCCGGCGAAGAGGTCGATGTCGGCGGGGATGAGGGGGAGAGGGCTCTGGCGCGGGGCGCGCAGGGTCAGTTTGCCGTTGTCGGCGGCCAGGACGTAGTGCACTTCCAGCTCGTCGGACCAATACTTGCCGCTGAGGGCTTCGAGTTCGGCGCGCTTGAGCGCGACTTCGCGCACGCGGATGAGGTTGATTGAGGGGAAATTGCCCATCACCAGGCGCGCCGTGCGGTCGTCGAAGACGATACGCGCGGGGAGCGGCGGGCCTTCCACTTTGAATTCGCGGTCTCCAAGGGGGACGAGACGCACGGGTCCGTTGGGGTGCTGGCCGCCAAGCTTACCGTCCTTGACGGCCAGCTTCCAAATGGTGCCGCTCATCTCCTCGCGCCAGTCGCCTTGCCATTTGCGGAGTTGCTCCTCGCTGAGCACGATGGGTTCCGCCTGCGTTGCGCGTTGAGGCGGCGGGGGGAACCAGATCTCGGCGACGCTGCGGGCGAGCGCGGCGGCGTCGGCCGTCACGACGTTGCAGAGGCAGATCACGCTGAAGCGCTCATCGGGGAGCCGGATCAGCTCGGCGCGGTAGCCGGCCCAATTGCCGCCGTGCGACACCAGGCGGCGGCCGTTCCATTTATCGATCATGAGGCCGAGCGCGTAGTCGAGCGGCTTGCCGGTGTCGAGCTTCGCGGGCTGCTGGAGCCTGCGGATGAGCGGCGGGCCGCCGACTTTGGCGGAGTAGAAGTTTTCATCCCAGCGCGCGAGGTCCTCGACGTTGGTATAGAGCCCGCCGTCGCCGACCATGTCGAGGAGGCTCATGCTGATGCGAAACCGTCCCGGCGCGGGCGCGTAGCCGGCGGCGCGGTTGGGGACGATCTCGGTGTGGTCGTCGTGGAAGTGCGTGTTCTTCATGCCCAGCGGAGCGAAGATGCGCTCGTGGGCGTATTCGCGGAGCGTTTTGCCGGCGGCTCTGTTCACCACCTGCGAAATCAGGAAATACCCGGAGTTCGAGTAGAGCCAGTCGGAGCCGGGCGCGAAGTTGAGCTCTTTCTGGCGGACGAGCCAGTGCAGGGCATCGGTTTCGCTTGAGTAGTCGGCCGGGCGCAGGCCCTTGAGGCGTCCCAGAGTGAGGTAGTCGCGGAGGCCGCCGGTGTGCTCGAGCATGTTGCGGATGGTGAGCGGCTTGCCGTAGTCGGGAAGCTCGGGGATCCATTTGCGGACGGGGTCCTCGAGGGAGATGCGACCTTCCTGTTCGAGCAGCAGGGCGGCCATCGCCACAAACTGCTTGGATGTTGAAGCGATATCGAACACAGATTGCGCCGACAGCGGGACGCCGTACTCGAGGTTCGCCAGGCCGTAACCGCGGCTGTAAATCAGCTTGCCCCCGCTGACGACTCCCAGCGCGCAGCCCGGGCTTCCGGGCTTGTCGTAGGCGGCGAAGATCTTGTCCACCTTGTCAGTGCGCTCGTCAGCGCAGAGGACCGGCGTCAGAACGAGCAGTGCGCTCAGAGCACGCATCATTGCAGATCCTCGTCTCCCGGAGGTCCGCCGCCGCGCCCGACGGCCGACGGCCCGCGCAGCACGGCGTTGAGGAAGAGCACGTTGAGGCCGTCCTGGAAGGCGCGGTAGTTGGGGTCGGCGGTGAAGCCGACGACGGCGCCGCGGCCCTCGCTCTGCACGACCACGAACGGCTTGTAGGCGAGCTGCCTGCGATTCTCTTCCCACATGTAGCCCGAGGCGACGAGGTCCTCGGGGCCGCTGAACACAACGGCGTTGACGCCGCGGTCGCGCTTCAGCGGCGAGTAGATGGTGCGGCCGCTGACGAGAACATGCAGCGTTTCAGGCAGGCCGACGGTGACCCAGAGCTCGGGATCCACCTTGGCGCGGAGCATGACGCCGGCGACGGCGTCGGGCAGCTCACGCTCGGGGAGAATCGCCTTCTCGTAGTCTTCAAGCTTCGCGAAGATTTTGCCGGCGACGGGTCCGGAGGCCGGCGGCGCTGGCGCAGCGGCCGGGGGTTTCGCGGCCTCGGCGGGCTTCGCGGCCGGCGCGGTCTCGCGTGCGAGGTTCTCCTGCTGCAACGCCAGGAGTCCGGCCTGCTGGCTCGACAGGAAACTGAGCGCGCCGCCGACACCAACGATGACGTTGCCGCTGCGCACCCACGCTTTCAGGCGGTCCAGCGCGGCGCCGCTGAACGCCTGTCCATAGCCTCCACCGGAACCGCCGCCGTCGGGCAGGATCAGGACGTTGAACTTGCTAAGGTCGGCGTTGGCCAGAGCCTGGGTGCGCACCACTGTCACCGGATAGTTGTACATGCGCTCGAGCACATAGCGCGTATGGCCCGCCGCTTGCGACGACGCCGGCTGATCCCACACCATCGCGATCGCGGGCTTCTTCAGCGCCAGCGTGTTATTGCTGCCGAAGTCGACTCCGTCGTCCACCCAGCTCGAATTGGTGGCCACCACCTCCGCGCCGGACTCCTTCGCCAGCTTCGCCACCGTGTCGTGCACGTCCGCGGCGTTTTGCTTCACGAGAACGATGAGTGTTCCGCTCGGATACTTGCGGCCCTTCAGTGTGAAGGGCTTGTTGGCGCTGCGCATCGCGAGGCCGGCGCGAAGCGCGCCCGACATGAAACGCCCCGCAGCCTGCGTTCCCCACGGCGCGATGTAGGCCACCGACGCCTTCGCCGGCACGGCGGACCGAGGCTGATACGGGCCGGCGATGAGCGTGAAATCGCCCTGCGAGACCTCCTCGGCCCGCACGCAATCGACGTTGTAGAGCATGGGCAGCGACCACGCAGTGACGTCGTAGATCTGATCCGGCAATTTCTTCCTGCGGCGCCGCTCCTGCTCCTTGATGAAGTCGGGCTCGAGGGAGACTTCGGGGTCCATCACGGCGCGCAGGAAGCGCTTTCGCGGCTGCGCCATCAGGATCGCGTACGAGCCGGCCGGGTACTCCTTGCCGGCGTTCTTGAAGGCGGCCAGGGCCTTGCGCACCTCGACGCCCTGCTCGGCGAGCAGGTGGGCGAGCTTGTCGACGGCGGAGACATCGCCGCGGCGCGGCAGGATGAGCTCCTTCACCTTTTCGGATTGTCCTTCTTGGACCGCTGTCGTGTTCGTGTTGAAGAAACCCTCGAGCAGCTTCTGCCGGTTTTCCGCCGCCGTCTCGCATGTCGCCAGCGACGCCACAAAGTGCTTGCGCACGCTGTCGCGGAACGTGTAAAGCGACTCGTCGCTCTTCCGTACCACAAGCCCGCGCACCGAGGCGTTCTCATACGTCATGCCGATGCCGCCGTAATACCAGGGCCACGAGGCGCCGTAGCCCGGATAGAACTCGTCGTAGACCTCGCGCGTGAAATACGGGAAGCCGAACTGGTCGAACCATTTCGCATTGTTCTTGCCGAACCAGCTCATCTGCTCCTTCTGCTCTTTGGTGAGGTGAGGATTGTAAGGCAGGGCGCCGGGCGCGAAGAAGTAGGTGGACTCCGTGCCCATCTCGTGCAGATCGACGTGCACGAGCGGCAGCCACTCGAGCAGGTATTTCACGCGGCCGCGCGTTTCGGGCTGCGTGAGCGCGAACCAGTCGCGGTTCATGTCGAACAGGTAGTGGTTGGTGCGCCCGCCGGGCCACGGCTCCTGGCGCTCGGCGGCGAGAGGAAAGGGATCGGGATCGAGGCCTTCGTTCTGCGTGAAGTTGTGGACGAAGCGGTCGCGGCCGTCGGGGTTCTGGAGCGGATCGATGAGCACGACGACCTCGCGCAGCACGGCCGCCACAAGCTTGTCGTTGCGCGATGCAAGCAGATGATACGCGGTGAGCATGGCCGCGTCGGGCGAGGAGACCTCGTTGCCGTGCACGCCGTAGGAGAGCCCGATCACGGCCGGCAGCGAGGCCATGATCTTCTGCGCGTCCGCCTGCGGCGTCTTGCGCGGATCGCTCAAGCGCCTCATGCCCGCTTTGATCTCGGCGATGCGGCGGATATTGGCCTCCGAGCCGATCACCGCGTAGAACAGCCGCCGCCGCTCCCAGGTCTTCCCGTATTCGAAGATCTTCAGGCGCGCCGCGGCGGCGCCGGCGAGAGCTTCGAAAAAGCGGCCGATCTCGGCATGTGTGGCGATGCGATCGCCGGGTGCAAAGCCGAGGATTTTCTCGATGGTTGGAATGGCCGGATCGTACTGCGCTCCCGGCCAGTACTCGAATTTCTGCGCCAGCGCCGGGCTGACGAGCACACAAAGAACGAGGAGCAGATTACGCATATAGATACAGAATACAGATCGCCGCCGGGCCTCCGATCCGGCGGCGCGAGTTTAGAATAGAACTTCATGCGAAGCATCCTCGTTTTGAGTGGGAACAGCCAAGTGGGCGCCGGAGCGGCGCTGCGTTTGCTGGAAGCGGGCACGCGGGTTCGAGCCGCGGTCCGCAACGTGGCCCGCGCCGCCGCGCTCGCGGGCTTGGGCGCCGAGGTCGTCGAAGCAGACCTGGACCGGCCCGAGACGCTGCCGGCCGCGGTCGCGGGAATGGATGGCGTGCTGCTTTCGACGCCCGTCGACCCCCGTATCGGCGAATTGCACGCGCGGCTTTATTCCGCCGCGAAGGAGGCGGGAGTCCGGCACATTGTGCGCATCTCCGTGGTTGGCGCGGCGGAGGAATCGCCGCTGGTCATGGGCCGCTACCACGTGAAGGGAGACCGAGCGCTCCAGGAGTCCGACATGGGTTGGACGATCCTGCGGCCGCAGGCTTTCGCGCAGAATTTCTTCGCGGCCGCCGCTTCAATCCGCGCGGAGGGCAGGTTGTACGGCTGCGCGGGGCAGGGCTTGGTACCGCACATCGACGCTCGCGACATCTCCGCCGCGGCCGCGGCAGTGCTGTTGCAGCCCGGCGGCCATGCCGGAAGAATCTACGATCTCACGGGTCCCGCGGCAATCTCGATGAACGACATCGCCGCTGCATTCAGCAGGGCGCTGGGCAAGACCGTGACGTACGTCAAGGTCCCCTCCCAGGCGATGTTGGAGGGCATGACCGCTGCGGGTCTGCCGGAGTGGCTGGCTGCCGGATTGGTGTGGCTGTACGAGAATGCTTACGCCGACGGCTGCGCCGCGCCGGTGTCCGGCGCAGTGCAGCGGCTCACGGGCCGCCCCGCCACGACGTTCGAGCAGTTCGTCCGCGACCACGCCGCGGCGTTCAGTTCGTGATGTCGCTCGTCCGCGACTGCCCGCGCACCGGAACGTAGATCTTCTCCCACTCCTTGTGCGCCGGGTGATCGGCGTAAACCTTGAGCGCCTCTTCGCTCTCGAACTCCATCACGAAGGCGTCGGTCAACCGCCTGCTCTTGACCGCGCCGTCGGGCTGCTTTTCCTGGACCTCGCCCTGCACGCGCAACGGCTTGAGCCAGATGTTCTTCATGCCGGGAATCGCGGCGGCCATCTTCTCGATGCCGTCCACCACCGCCTTCCTCTGCTCCTCCGTCGTGCCGTCCTTGTAATACAGCGTCACGACGTGGATGACCGACTTCGGCTTGCCGTACCTGTTCGCCGCGATGGCGATGCCGGCGCCGAGCGCGAGAATCGCAGCGGAAGCGAGCACGGCTTTCTTCAGATTGATGGTGATTTGCATGCAGGTTCCTCCTTGTTTACTACTGACTCGGACACGCCGGCGATCGCCGGCAGGCCGGACCACTCCTCGCTGAGGACGATGGAGTTGGCCGGGTTGTTGGGTTCATACTTCACGCTCACCGGGCCCACCAGCCGCGACGGGTCGCCCGGAATCCTCTCCACAAGCGCCGAGATGTCCTGCGACGCGGAATACGCGACGCCGCGCAGCTCGTAGCCGTAATGCACAATGCCGGCGCCCGCATCCGTAATCGTTCCCTCGACGGTCCGGCCCCGCCCTTGCACCGCAAGACGGCGCCGCCGCTCCTTTTCCGCCGGCGTCAGTCTGCGCTTCAATAGAATGCGTACAGCGAGCGCGGCCAGCCCCGCTGAAAAGGCTGCTCCGGCCCAAAGACGCGGGTCTTTCAAGAGCTCCGGCTGCATTTCCGACGCAAAATCAACCTGCGATAATCGTGTTTTCCAGGATCCCCAGCCCGGTCACCTCGACCTCCACCCTGTCGCCGGCCGTCACTGGGCCGACTCCGGGGGGCGTGCCCGTGGCGATGAGGTCCCCTGGCTCGAGGGTCATGAACTGGCTGACAAATTCGAGGATAACACTCACGCTGAAGAGCATGTCCGACACGGGGGCGTCCTGCCGCACCGCGCCGTTGACGCGCGTGATCACGCGAAACGCGCTGAAATCAACCTCTTCCTTCGGCGTCCACCATGGCCCGGCGGGACAGAACGTGTCGAACCCCTTGCCGCGCGTCCACTGCCCGTCTTTCTTCTGGAGGTCGCGCGCCGTAACATCGTTCACGATCGTGTAGCCGGAGATGCAGGACTGCGCCTCCGCCGCGGAGATCCTCGACGCGCGCCGCCCGATCACCACGCCGACTTCGCCCTCGAAGTCCACGCGCTGCGAGATGCGCGGGTAGACGACGGGCATCCCGTGCCCGTTCAGCGACGACGGCGGCTTGAGAAAGATCAGCGGCTCCGCGGGCGGCTCGTTGCCGAACTCCTTCGCGTGTTCGGCGTAGTTGCGTCCCACGCAGACGATCTTGGTCGGCCACACCGGCGGCAGCAGCCGCACCGACGCAAGGGCGAAAGTGCGCCCTCCTTCGGCGACGATGAGGTCGCCTTCCGCTTTCCCTTTCAGCACGCCCGGAAAACCGTCGGGCGCCGTGCGGGGCACGCCCGGCTCCGTCGTGAATCGAACATATCGCGTCATCTTTGTTTCCTTCTACGGCGCGACGATCTCCACCGGCGCGCACGGCTTGCTTTCGTTGCCCTTCTCGTCGATCGCCGAGACGGCGTACCTGTACGTCTTCCCGGACTCCACTTTCTTGTCGCTGAGCGACGGCGCCGCCAAGGGCTCGCCGTACCTCTCGTACTCGCTGCCCGCCTCCGCGCGCCACACCTGGTACGCTTTCAGATCGCTTTCAGGATTGCGTTCCCAAGAGAGCTCGACGGAGTTTACGCCCGCGATGGCCGTAAGCCCGGTTGGGACGGCGGGCGCGAACACGTCGTCATACGTTACCGTCACCGCCCTGGAGACCTCGCTCTCGGCCTCCAGCGGTCCGGCCTGCACGACGCGCTGGACGGCATACGTGACACGTTCTCCGAACGCGACGCCGGCGTCCTTGAACGAAGGCTGTTCCGTCTTCCCGGCTAGCGCGGCTTCCGCGCCGTCTCCCTTGGCACGCCACACGCGCCAGGACGATCCCTCGCGCGGCGGGCCGGCGTCCCAGCGCAACTGAATGCCGTCGGGCTGCGGCTCGGCGTCCAACGAGGGCGGCGGCGTGAGCGGCTCGATGGCGTGCATCACCAGCAGATTCGACCACGCCGACGGCCGGCCCGTCGGCCCCACGGCGCGCACAGCAATCACCATCTCCTTGCCGCGCCACTCTGTTGCGGGGATCTCAACCTCGATTGTCTCCGCCTTCGACGAGGGCGCCGGAATTTTCCGCGCCCGCTCCGCCCAGCGGTTCAGGTCGAACTCTTTTCCCTTCTCGATTTCGCCGATGCGCAGATCGATCTCGCGCAGGCGCTTCAGCACAAGCTGTTCGGTGGACGTCAGGCGCGGCGTGAACGAGACCAGGATGCGGTCCCCGCGCTGCACGCCTCGCAGATCCTCGATCTTCTCCGGGATGTTGAGCGCCGGGGGCAGCGGCTCGCCCACGTAGCCGCACCCGGCCGCCAGCAAGAATCCGGCGGCGGAGATCAGTCGGCGCATCAGAGGATGTAGCGGCTCAGGTCCTGGTCCTTCACGATGCCGTCAAGCTGTTTGCGCACGTATTCGGCGTCGATGGTCACTTTCTTTTTCTTGACGTCCGGACCTTCGAAGGAGACCTCCTCGAGCACCTTCTCGAGAATCGTGTGCAGCCGCCGCGCGCCGATATTCTCGCTGGACTCGTTCACCTGCGCCGCCAGCTTCGCCACTTCGGCGACGGCGTCGTCGGTGAAGCTGAGCTGGATGCCTTCGGTCTCGAGCAGCGCCGTGTACTGCTTGATGAGCGCATTCTTGGGCTCTTTCAGAATACGGATGAAATCCTCCTCGGTGAGAGGCTTGAGCTCGACGCGGATCGGGAAGCGGCCCTGCAACTCGGGGATCAGGTCCGACGGCTTTGAGACGTGAAACGCGCCGGCGGCGATGAACAGGATGTGATCGGTCCGCACGAAGCCGTAGCGCGTGTTGATCGTTGTCCCCTCCACCACCGGCAGAATGTCGCGCTGCACGCCCTCGCGCGAAACGTCCGGGCCGTGGCCGGTCTCGCGGCCGGCGATTTTGTCCACCTCGTCGAGGAAGATGATGCCGTTCTTCTCGACCCGCTCGATGGCCACCCGCGTCACCTGGTCCATGTCGACGAGCTTCTGCTCCTCTTCCTGCACCAGGTAGTCGTAGGCTTCCGCCACGCGCATGCGGCGCTTCTTCGTCCGCCCGCCGAAAAGGTTCGGGAGGAAGTCGCGCAGGCTGGCGTCCATCTCCTCGTTGCCGGTGTTGGCGAAGATCTCGAACTGCGGGGGGCGGTCCTTGACGTCGATCTCCACCATGCGCTCGTCGAGGCGGCCGGCCCGAAGTTTCTCTCTGAGCTTTTCGCGCGTCCGCTCGGCGCTTTCGTTCATCTCCTGCGACGGCGGCATCAGGTAGTCGAGCAGGCGCTCCTCGGCGCCGGCTTCTGCGCGCTCGGCCACCTCCTCGAGCCGCTCCTCGCGCACCATGTCGATGGCGATTTCCACCAGGTCGCGGATCATCGAGTCCACGTCCCGCCCGATGTAGCCCACCTCGGTGAACTTGCTCGCCTCCACCTTCAGAAACGGCGAGTTCGCCAGCCGCGCCAGCCGCCGCGCCAGCTCCGTCTTGCCCACCCCCGTCGGACCGATCATGAGGATGTTCTTCGGAATCACCTCCTCGGCCATGTCCGGGTCCAGCCGCTGCCGGCGGATGCGGTTGCGCAGCGCCACCGCGATCGCTTTCTTGGCGTCGGCCTGGCCGACGACGTACTTGTCGAGCTCGTTTACGATCTGGCGCGGCGTCAGCTCGTCGAGCAGCGGCTCGTCGCGGTTCGCGTCGCCGGGGAGGTAAATCACCATGTCTTAGTTCAGCTCCAGATAGCTGATCTTGTCGTTCGTGTAGATGCAGGTATCGGCGGCGATCTTCATCGCACGCTCGGCGATCTCGCGCGCCGACAACTGGGTATTCTCGAGCAGCGCCGTCGCGGCCGCGAGCGCATGGCCCCCGCCGGAGCCGATCGCGGCGCAGTCCTTGTCGGGCTCGATCACGTCGCCCTG
Source organism: uncultured Solibacteraceae bacterium (assembly GCA_964472745.1). GTDB lineage: Bacteria > Acidobacteriota > Terriglobia > Bryobacterales > Bryobacteraceae > CAYYNC01. Next base: position 22,799 of record CAYYNC010000063.1, on the reverse strand, counting down.
CCCGCTGAGGATGTAGATGTGTTCGGCGTCGGCCACAAGCAGCAGCGCCTCGAGGTGGCGCAGCACCTTGTCCATGCGCCAGTCCTTGGTCAGCTCCACGACGCTGCGCGACAGGTTGCCGCCATGCTGCTCGAGCTTCGACTCAAAGCGCGCGAAAAGCGAAAAGGCGTCCGCCGTTGATCCGGCGAAGCCCGCCACCACGCGGTCCTTGTGCAGCTTGCGCAGCTTGTTGGCGGTCGCTTTCAGGACCTCGCTGCCGAGCGTGACCTGGCCGTCGCCCGCCATCACCACCTTGCCATTGCGGCGGACCACCAGGATCGTCGTGCCGTGAATTCGTTCCCTCATCAGGATGGAGCCAATTCCAGTGTAGCGGAGCGGCGAACAGCGGCAGCCGGCCGCCGGGTGCGGCTGGGCGAAGTCCTCCTCGCCGGCGCGCCTCCCTGTAAGTGGACCTCAATTTTCATTCATTTTTCCATTGACGGTTTCTCGTTATTAAGCCATACTCTAGACACGCGCCAGGAGGGGCGCGTGCTTCTCAGACCGTTTGCTTGGAGGAGTGGAGCGGCCCGGACCGATGCCGCTCCATGGGCACGGCGATTCTGAACCATATCGTGGTCCGCTAAGGGCAAAGCGCGCCCTTTCCTTCCAACCGATCGTATTTTCCGTGTAACGGCTTGCCCGCGGGTACTTTGGTGGCCGCCGTTCGCACCTCAGTCGCGGAGCAGTCGCCCGCGGCGTTATCAACAAGCTACCGCTTTGTCTCCAGGGAGTGGAGACAGGGCAAGACTTCGCACTGGAGGAAAAAAGCATGCAAAAAACACTGACTGTCTTTTCGGTTTTGGCGCTGACTGTCGGGAGTGCGGGCATTCTGCCGGCGCAGTCCACGACCTCGGGTCAGCCCACGCAATCCATCGCGGCGGCCGCTCCGACCCCGAACGCAGCGTCCTGTTCGAGCAGGGTTGGATTGCTGGGCGGGTATTTCGGCCCGGCCATCAGCGCATTCCTGACGGCAAACGGCCAAACCGTCAGCAGCGAGACCAGCGCGAGCATCGCCGGTGGCGCGCTCGCGAACCTGGATGTTCTGTACGTGCTGCGGGACGGTACCGGCGCCGCGGCGGCGAACGCGGCGGCGATCGAAACCTGGGTGAGAGGCGGCGGCGTGTTGATCACCGAGTTCAGCGCGACCGAGCAGCTCTTCAATGGAGTGACGTACGGCTTCTTCTCCGCGGCCACCCTGAACAACGGCTTCGCCGTGCCTTCGGGGTCAGTGTGCGGTGGAAACACCGTGCACATGAATCCGGCCAGCCAACTGGCCAACGGGCTGCCGCTGACCTGGAGCTGTTCCGGCGACCCAATCGGCGTCTTGAAAGTCTACAACGCCGCTACGCTGGATCCGGACTTGAAGATCGCCGGAGTTGTGAACGCCGACACGAACGGGGACAATGAACGCGATGTGGTGGTGGCCAACGCCTGTCCCGACAAGGGAGCGGTGGTGGCCTTCTTTACGGATTTCGGGGACTGGACGGCATTGCAGAACCCGCGCAATTGCGCGCTGGGCGTACCGTGCAACCGCAGCGTCGAGGACGAGATCCTGCTGCTGAACGCGGTTTGCCGCGCGAAGAGAGACTGCGCGATCGAGGTCGCCGTCGACATCAAGCCGGCCTCTTGTCCCAATCCACTAAACATGGGTGAAAAAGGAATCGTCCCGGTTGCGGTTCTCGGCGGCGCGTCGTTCGATGCCAGCCAGATCGACCCCGCCTCGGTGCGGATCGCAGGCGTCGCTCCGCTCCGCTGGTCCATGGAGGACGTGGCCGGACCGTACTCGCCCTTCACGGGCAAGGAGGGCTGCCAGGCCTGCAACACGTCCGGTCCCGACGGCTACATGGACCTCAGCCTGAAGTTCGACCCGCAGCAACTGGCGGCGGCGTTGGGCCAGGTGTCGGACGGCCAGTGCCTTGTCGTGAGCCTGACCGGCAACCTGATGCCGGCATTCGGCGGAACGCCCATCAAGGGTGAGGACGTCCTGAAGATCGTCTCGAAATAGCTCGGACAGATAAAACAGCGGCGGGCGAGGGCTTCACAGCCTTCGCCCGCCGCTGTTCAGCGTTTCCGCCTCATGAGCGTCCGCTGGTTGGTGTTCGAGCTCACCCTCTCAAGCTTGGTTCTTGACGCGGCCCGAGTCCTCATCCGCATGTGCAATTGCTGTTGCGGAAACAGCGCGGCCGGAAGCGTCCCTGATCCGCGCGGCGCTTGACGCAAACGTGTTCGTCAGCGCGGTCATCAGCCCGGCCGGGTTGCCCGCGCGGATCCTCAGAGCCTGGCCCGAAGACTGATTTCAACTCGTCGTTTCCGAAGCGGTCTTGAACGAATTCGGGAAGGGATTGCGGCCTCCCAAGTTCCGCCGCTATCATCAGTGGTCCCGGGCTCAACTGGACCGCTGCATTGAGGATCGGGCGCAGGAGGCGATGATCGCGCCTCCCGGACCTGACGGTCATAGAAGCAGAGACGCGCCGCGCTTCAAAGGGCTCTCAGCGCTTCGGCCAAATGCGCGTCCGCCACATCCGCGCGAACTCGATGAACGCCACGGGCGGGCGCTTGCCGAAGACGATCCGCAACAGCTCGATTCCGAACCATGCGAAGTAGATGATGGTCACGCCCGGGTGCGAGCGTCGCGCAATCTCATAGAACCCGCTCTCCGGCTGGATCGGCGACATCGCGAACTGGAAGAACCACAGCCCGAACAGCGCCGCCGCCTCCCACCACATCAGCTCCATGTTCACCAGAAAGATCATGCCCACCAGCGACTGCCCGATCGTCATCAGGATTTCGAGCTCCTGGTGCGAATCGAACACGATCGCCGACGGCGCGCCCTTGCTGATCGAAAACACGATCGGCAGCATCGCCGCCAGCAGCGTCCATTGGTTGATGTTCGAGCTGACCATGTTCATCAGCGCCATCGGGGCCTTCTCGATGGTCCGCGCCCAGTAAAATGCCGAGACCTTCTCCGGGAACTCGCTGACGAACGGCGCGACCCACTGGATGAACACGAAGCTCGGGACGCCGACTATCGCGGAGACGGCCAACAAGCTGCCGAGGAACGGTTCCGCGCAGAAGTAAATCGCCAGGCCGCCTCCCGCGAACAACGCCAGGATCCAAAATCTGCGCCAGGCCGGACGCGCCGTCACTATGGCGCGCGGGATGCGGTCCAGGTCCTCGATGCCTTCTTTCTCCTGCGGCGGGACCTTCGACAGCACCATCAGGTAGAGGGCGTAGATCACAATGAGCACGCCGGCGTCAACGAGGTCCAGCGTACCTTTCCACCAGATGAACATCGCGTAGACGAGCGGCGCGAGAAGCCCGATCACCTCGACGCAGTGTTCCTCGGCCAGTTTGATTGTGCGCAGCGGCTTGCCGTATTTTCGCCGGTAAAACAGCGCGGCCGTGAAGTAGATCATCGGCCAGCCCAGGCCCGTGAGCAGCCGCAGCGCTCCGGTGAGGTTCGCGATCAGGTACGGCGTCTGCTGCTTCCACGCCAGCACCGCCTCCACGGCGAACTCCGGCAGCGTCTGAAGCCACGCCAGGATGGCCAGCGCGAAGCCCTGCGCCACGAAAAACTGCGCGGACTCCGCCGCCCACGCGATCATCATCGCCGAGAGCAGGATGGCCGGAGTGGCCCACAGCGCCGTCTCCGGACCCACCTGCCTGATCTCGGCGACGGCCAATAATGCAAATGCACACGATGGGTAAACTGCTTGCGCGCGGATGCGGTCCTTATTCAAAGCGGACCTCGGATGCCGGCCTGGAAATCATGGAGTGCTTCTCGAATCGGGGCGAACTTTCAGGATAATCGATGCGGCGGTGCGCCCCGCGGCTCTCCTCGCGGGCCAGCGCGCAGCGGGCGATCAAAAGCAGGACCGCGTGCATGCTCCGCAGTTCCGCTCCGGCGCGCGTCACGGCCGCCCCGCGATCCAGGGCGAGCGACTCGAGCCTCGCGATGAGCTCGCGGAGCGCCTCGCCCGACCTCAGAATCCCGGCCTGCTCCCACGCCAACTTGCGCAGCTCGAGCTCGCCGATTTGAGGGACCTCGTACTCCGGAGAGGCGCCTTTGCGCGAATGGCCGGGCTCCTCTCTCATCGCCTTACCCGCGCGCGCGCCGAAGACCACTCCCTCGAGCAGCGAGTTGGACGCCAGGCGGTTGGAGCCGTGGACTCCGGTGCAGGCGACTTCGCCCGCCGCGTACAGTCCTTCGAGCGATGTCCGCCCCGCCAGATCGGTCCGCACGCCGCCCATGGCGTAGTGCGCCGCCGGATGCACGGGCGCGGCCTGACGATCGAGATCGATGCCGTACGCCAGGCACGTCGAGTGGATGCGCGGAAAGCGCCGTTTGACGAACTCCGGGCCGCGGCCCGAGAGGTCCAGCCAAACGTGCGGGGAGCCCTCGCGCTGCATCTCGGCCACAATGGAGCGCGAGACGACATCACGCGGAGCCAGCTCCGCAAGAGGGTGATAGCGCAGCATGAAGCGCTCGCCCTTCGCGTTTAGAAGCCATGCGCCTTCGCCGCGCAGCGCTTCCGACAGCAGGAAGCGCGGCGCGCCCTCCACGTGCAGCGCCGTCGGATGGAACTGCACGAACTCGATGTCCGAAATCACGGCGCCGGCGCGCCACGCCGCCGCCACGCCGTCGCCGGTGGCCACATCGGGGTTCGTCGTGTTCAGGTATACGCGGCCCAGTCCGCCCGTTGCCAGCAGAGTTGCGCGCGAACGAATGCGGATCAGATCATTGCGGCCTTCGTCGAATGCGATCGCGCCCGTCACATGCCCCTCGTCCACTGTGAGGTCCAGCATCCCGGCGAAGCTGACGAAGCTCACCCGCTCGAGCGACGACGCTTTGCGGTAAAGAGTGCGCGCAATCTCGCGCCCGGTCGAGTCACCGTGCGAATGCAGCACCCGGCTTCGGCTGTGCGCCCCTTCGCGAGCGAAGGAGAGCTTCGAGCCCTCGCGGTCGAAGTGCGCCCCCCACTCGATCAGTTCCTGTATTGCCCGCGGGCCCTCGCGCACCAGCGTGCGCACCGCCTCGCGGTCGCAGAGCCCGTCGCCGGCGGCGATGGTGTCCGCTTCGTGCAGCTCCACCTCGTCGTCGTCGCTCAACGCGGCTGCGATTCCGCCCTGCGCATACTGCGACGATGACTCCTCCAGCCGGTCCTTGGCGACCACCAGCACACGCCCCGCCTCGGCCAGTTCGATGGCCGCTCGCAGGCCCGCAACCCCCGCGCCAATAACGAGAAAGCCGGTGTCAATCGTGTGCGCGATGGGTTCGATAACCCCCATGGTACAACGAAGGTATGCCTGACTTTGCCGTCGTCACGGCGGCGCAACGCTATGAAGCCATTGTGGAAAGGGGTTGCCTCAGCCGTCTCGGCGAATTCATTCCGGCGCGAGCCGGCAAAATCTTCGTGGTCTCGGAGGACACGGTCTGGAATCATCACGGCGGCCGCCTGCGCGCGGCGCTCGGCGATCGCCCTTTCCACCTCATCCGCTTCGCCGGCGGCGAGGAGCGCAAGCGCATGGCGGCGGTGGAAGCGATGGCGGAGGAGATGGTTGCTCTCGGCGGCGACCGCAGTTCGGTTGTCGTCACCTTTGGCGGCGGCGTCGTCGATGATCTCGGCGGCTTCCTCGCTGCAATCTTCATGCGCGGCATCCCGGTGATTCAAATACCGACCACGCTGCTGGCGCAGGTGGACGCCGCGGTGGGCGGGAAGACGGGCGCCAATCTCGAGAGCGGCAAGAATCTCGTCGGCGCATTTCATCAGCCGCTCGCGGTTCTCACCGATCCCGATGTGCTCTCGACGCTGCCGGAGCGCGAGTATCGCGCCGGCCTCATGGAAGTGCTGAAGTGCGGAGTGATCCGCAGCCCGGCGCTGTTCCGGCTGATGGAGTCGCGCCCGGGCGATGTCCTCGCGCGCGACCCCGCCGTGCTCGAGGAGTTGATCGCCGAAAGCGTGCGCATCAAGTGCGAGGTCGTCAGCGCCGACGAGAAAGAGGGCGGGCTGCGTCGCATCCTCAACTTCGGCCACACCATCGGCCACGCGCTCGAGGCGGAGACGGCATATGCGCGCTTCCTCCACGGCGAGGCGGTCGCCATCGGCATGAAAGCCGCCGCGCACCTGTCGCACCTCACCGGGTTGCTGCCTGCGCCGGAACGCGATCGCATCGTCGCGGCAATCGATCTCTACGGGCCGTTTCCATCGGCACACGGCATCGCGGCGGAGAACCTCGTCGCGCGCCTCACCAAGGACAAGAAGGCCGTCCAGGGCGCGGTCCACTTCGTGCTCGCGACGCATATCGGCGAAGTGCGCGTCGTCAGCGGGATCGATGCGGCCCTGGTGCTCGAAGCCGCGGGGAAGGCGCTCGCATGAGCGCTGCGCCGGGCACGAGCCCGCGCGGGACTTCCAGCGAAGAGCAGGCCGCCCGCTGGGTGCGAGGCATGTTCGGCGCGGTGGCGCACCGCTACGACCTGCTCAATCACTTGCTCTCGTTCAATGCGGATCGCTACTGGCGCCACCGCACGGCCGCGCGCGTCGCCCATGTCCTGGCGCGGCCCGAGACGCGGGTGCTCGATCTCTGCTGCGGCACGGGCGACCTGATGTTCGCGCTCGAATCGCGCCGCCGGGCGCCGGTCTTCGGCAGCGACTTTTGTCATCCGATGTTGGTGGAAGCCGCTCGGAAAAGCGCCCGCCGCGCCGCGCGTACGGCGCTGTTCGAAGCCGACGCGCTCCGCCTGCCGTTGCGCGATGCGTCCCTCGACCTCATCACCATCGCCTTCGGCTTCCGCAACTTCGCGAACTACCGCCGCGGCCTTGCCGAGCTCCGGCGCGTGCTCAAGCCCGGCGGAACGCTGGCCATTCTGGAGTTCACGCAACCCCCCAACCGCGCCTTCAGAGCCTTCTACAACTTCTACTCCCGCCGCCTCCTCCCCAAGATCGGCGCCTGGATCTCCGGCTCCCCCGACGCCTACACCTACCTCCCCGAATCAGTCGGCAAATTCCCTGACGCCCCGGCGCTTGCCGGCGAGCTGCGCACCGCCGGCTTCCCCAACGTCAGCTACGAGTACCTCACCTTCGGAGTCGTAGCCCTCCACCTGGCCAAGTAACATAGCCTTCAGGCTGTGGTTCCGCCGTAGCCCAGCCTTCAGGCTGTGCGCTTTTTCCCAAGCAACCAGTCCACCAGCTTCCTGGCATACGGCGACGCACCACCCACCCGTTCCGGATCAATCCGGGCCAGGATCTTGTAGGAATGCTCCCCCTTCGAGTACTGCCCTCTCCGGCAGTCCTGCGTGGCGCGGTTCAGTCCTTCAAGCAACCCGGCCTTCGGGATGAGGGTAGTAAACGGTGACGTCGATCTCCGCGCGAGGTCGTCTCCCGGCGCCCTGCCACAGCCACTCGGCAATCCCGCCCCCCCGTCTGGATTGGCTCAAGCAGGTTTCCCGGCGCTGACTGAAGCAGGCCGATCACCTCAATCAGATTGGACTTGCCGGACCCATTGGGACCGATGAGGACATTCAGCGACTTCAACCCCATCTCCGGCGTCTCGGGGCCGAAGGACAGGATGTTGCGCGGTCTGATCGTCCTCAGAAACCGTTTGTCTCCGAGCATGCGGCCCTATTCTACTTGACGTGGCATGACGCTCAGGATTTGTCCTCAGTCGTAGCACGCGCCCGCGATGCAGACGATCCACGTCGCCAGCACAAGGATCCCGACGCCGGCCAACATTGACAGCGCGATCAGCCCGCCGCGGCTTATCCCTTCCTTTTTGATCGCCTAGATCGACTTCACATCCTTGAAGTCGACCGTGCGCGTCTCGATCTTGTCTTTCACCGCGTACTGAAGCGTAAAGCCCGTCTCAGTGATCTCGCCGAGACGCCCTTTCAGCTTCTGCTTGTTCAGCAGCTTCACCTCCGCCGCGCTGCCGGCGGCCATCATTGAGACCTGCTCCTGGATGGTCGGTTTCGGAACAGGAGGCGGTTGGACCGCCGCCTGCGCGATGCCTGCCCAACTCAGCAGCAACACACAGAGGAGAGAGATTTGATTGCGTATCATCGCCGTTTCCCCCTTCGCGAGCGCCCGCGCCTGTCGAGCGCCGCTGTGATGAATGTCAGCAGGATGACCGCCGCGGCAACGACGGTCGCGAGATCGTCCAGCGGCACGGCAGCGCTCCTATCACCGCTTTGCCCATCGGGGCTAGCGGAACAGAACACCAAACCGAAGTTCAGTGTTGAATCGTCCGTACCGGTTGTGCCTGTAGTCGCGCACCTCGACCCTGACGCCCACGCGCGGCTGAAACCAGTAATTGACTCCGCCGCCGTAGTTGTACAGACTGAGCGTGCTCTCCCGGAATGCCAGTGAGTAGCCGCCCGTGATGAACGGGATCACCTTCTGCTCGCCCGTCCTGTTAATGAAATGCCATCCGCCGGTCAGATTCCACATCCCGATTCCCTCGTCTGTCGCCATGCGCGGCATGACGTAGTTGAGATCGCTGCCGATGGTGAGACCCTTCCAAAGGAAGCCTTCGCCACCGCCGCCGAATGAAATCAGGTCGGCCAGTTTGCCGCTGTCGGGAACACCGAGCCCCACCACTGCATAGCCGTGACCGTTGTACTTCTTCTCTGTGTTCTGGCCTGTCACTGGCGCAGCCGCCGCCACCGCCAGCGCCAGAATCCACTTGGTCGCTTTCATAAGCACCTCCGCCGGGACAGTCTGCACGGACGGCTCCAAATCGCGAGCCGCTGAAATGGAAGGGCTTATGTCCGCCGGCCGGGGACGTGATGTCATGTTTCGCTGGCGCCGGCCCGCGCCGTTGTCAGCCGCAACTGGCGCTTACTTCAGAATGCCGAGCTCTTTGATCTTTTCCTGGAGAGACTGCCGCGCGAAGCCGATCACCTCGGCCGTGCGCGTCACGTTTCCGCCGTTTTCGCGCAGCTTGCGTGTGAGGTATTCGATCTCGAATCGCCGCCGGGCTTCGCGGAAATCGGGCTCGCTGAAGATCGGCTCAAGCCCGCTCTCCTCGCGCGGCGGCTCCGGACTCAACGCCGCCGCCACTTCGTCCGCGCCCACCTTGTCGCCCGCGCTCAGAATGAAGAGCTTCTCCACGGTGCTCCGCAACTGCCTCACATTGCCCGGCCAGGCGGCGGCTTGGAGTTTCTCCAACGCGCTGGGCATGAGCTCGGGACCTGTTCGTTGGTACTTCTCGCGCAGAGCGCGCCAAAAGTGGTCCACCAGCGTGAGAATGTCCTCCTGCCGGCTCCTCAGCGGCGGGATATAGAGCGTCACCGCGGCCAGCCGGAAATAGAGATCGTCGCGGAATCGCCCGTCGCGCACCATCTGCTGCGGCTCCTTGTTCGTCGCGCTGATCAGCCGGACATCAACGGGAACGGGCTTCGTCCCGCCGAGCCGCTCGACGTAGCCGGACTCCACCGCCCGCAGGATCTTCGCCTGCGTCGACATCTCCATGTCGGCGATCTCGTCCAGAAACAGCGTCCCCCGGTGCGCCTGCTCGAACTTGCCGGCGCGCGGGACAAGGGCGTTTGTGAAGGCGCCCTTCTCGTAGCCGAAAAGCTCGCTCTCCACCAGGCTTTCGGGAAGCGCCGCGCAGTTCAGAGCCACAAACGGCTGCTTCGCGCGATTGCTGCGGCGGTGAATCTCCTGCGCGAGCAGATCCTTGCCTGTGCCGCTCTCGCCGAGAATCAGCACGGGAAGCTCCGAGCCCGCCACGCGTTGCGCGGTCTGAAACAATTCCCGCATTTGGCGTGAGTCCCCGATCATCGGCCCGAAGTGGCCCTCGCCGGCCAGCTTGTCGCGGAGTCCTTCGACTTCTTCGCGCAGTTCTTGCCGCTCGATCGCGCGCGCCACGACGATGCGCAGTTCATCGAGGTCATAGGGTTTGGCCAGGTAGTCGTACGCGCCGCTTTTCATCGCCTCCACGGCGAGCCTCTCGGAGCCGACCGCCGTCACCATGATGACGGCTGGCGCGTTGGGCTGCTCCATCACCTCGCGCAGGAAAACGAGGCCGCTTTCGCCGGGCAGATTGTAGTCGAGCAGAACGACATCGGGCTTCTCTTTCCGGTACTGCTCGCGAGCCTCGGGGACGCTCGCGGCCTCGGCGAAGCGGTACGCGGAGGAGAAGACCCGCTTCAGCGCGTAACGCGCCGGCTCTTCGTCCTCCACCACCAGCAAGGTGCGCGGCATTCTAGTCGCCGTCATTATTTCAATCCGTAACATAGCCTTCAGGCTGTGTTTCTTATCGCCGCCTCGATAATCCCCTCCAGCGCGATCTTCGGCAGATCCGTCGAGATGAACAGTTCCTGCCGCGCCCCCGCCGCGAGTGCGATTGCCTTCCATCCATTCGTCGTCTCGACCGTGACGCGAATCCTCACCTCTCTCCCCTTCGCGTCGCGGACCGCCCTGATCACCCCCGGCACGATCGACCTGATCTCCTCCCACTCGAGCATCACCTCGAGCACCGGGCGCAGCCCGTCGATGATGGAATGCTCCACCTTCAGCCGGCCCTGGCTGGCGCGCAGCCGCATCTTCCTGCTCACTTGAATCTCCTGCGGAACAGAAAATCAACGCCGAAGACGCCGTTTTCGTCGCGCACCGCGACCAGCGACCAGGCCTTCGATAGGTCCCACTCGACGCGCACGATCTGCTGCTGCGTCCTCGAAAGGTTTGTGACGTACGTCACAGTGACGTCCCTCGTCAGCGACTGCTCGATCGTCAGGCGCGCCTGCGGGAGGTTGTCCACGCCGGTGAGCTGCGGATCGATCTTGATTCTGCTCGCGCCGAAGAAGCGCTCCACCCGGCTATTCACGCCCGCGCTGAGCGCGCCGCCCAGCAGCGTGTTGCCGCCCAAACCCGTCTCGAGCACGTTCGGACTTCGGACGCCTCCCGATGCGATGGCGGAGGTCGACGCCGTTGGAGGCGCTCGGCCCACCGTCAGAAGCGCGAGAATCTCGTTGGTCTGGAGCGGCGGCTCGGAACGGTATGTTACGTTCAGGCGGCTCAGCGGGCCGCTGACGTTGATGAACACCGTGACGCCGCGGATGCGCGTCTCCAGGTCGAGGTCGATCGAGGGTACGATGGCCGCGGTGTTGTAGAACAGCACCTCCCCGCGGCTCACCGTGTAGCGGTTGCCGAAGAAATTGATCACCCCCTGGTTCACCTGCACCGCTCCAAGCAGCACGGGCTTGGCCGGACTGCCGCGCAGCCTCAGATCGGCTTCCGTCTGGAGGTCCTGCGTGTAGGTGGTTTGAATGGTCGCGCTGGGCGAGGTCCTCACGCGAATGTCGAACAGCAGGTTTCGCAGAAACTCGTTCTGCGTGATCGGCGCCGGAATGGGATTCGTCGATCCCGCGATCGCGCTTGCGAAGTCGGTGCGCGGGTTGAAGCCCGATCGCTGGACCGTGATGTTGCCGGCCAGCAGGCTCCCCTTCGTCGAGCCCGTGAGCGTCAGCGCCGCATCGAGCGTTGTGCTGACCCCTTCGGGATAGCGCACGCGAACGCTGCCGGCCGTCGCCGCCAGCCGATAGGAGATCTCGCCCCGGCTCACCGCGACAAAGCCCGTCACCTGGAACGCGCCGCCCCCGGTCTGCCCGGTCAGCTTCTCGATGTTGGCGCGATTGCGCTCAAAGTGCACGACGCCTTGCGCGTTTTCAATTCCGTTGGGGAAATCCCTCAGGTAGAACGAGGCGCCGCTCATCGTCATTCGCCCGCTGAGGTCGGGGTTGTCCGCCGCGCCGCGCACTCTCGCGTCCAGCTCTGCCGTCCCCGACGCGAGCAGGTCCGGCTTGAAGTTCGACAGGATCGCAAGGTTCACCGATCCGTTCAGCGCCACGTCCAGCGGGCTCTTCGCGGCGAAAGTATAGCTCCCGCCCATGCTGAAATCGGTGCCGCTGGCCTTGAAGCGCGCCCCCTTGAATCGCGCCTGTTTGCTGTCGACCGTCACCTCGATCGGCCCGTCGTTTCTGAGCGTCAGTTCGCCGCCGTTTCCTTGGGCCTTTGCGATCGGAGCCTCGCGCGGGCTCACCTCAATCCGGCGGATCGTCGCCACCGCCTTGCCTGTCGCCGGCTCGTTCAACGGTCCGCTCCATTCAAACTCTCCCTCGACGAACCCCTCGACCGGCGCTTGCTCGGTTTCCGCGCCCCTGGGATCCGCTGCCAGGTCTCTGAGGAACGCGAACGGAAGGCGCGGCAGGATGAGCTTCGATTGCGCCGGATATCCCTTGGACAAATCGATCGCTCCATCTCCGCGGAAGGGTTGGCCATTTATCGCTCCCGCGATCTCAGTTCGCACTTTGCCGCCGGCCGTCTGCGCCGTGATGCGGAGATCGCCGAGCGGCTTCTTCGCGAGCGTCAAGCCGCGCGCGTTCAAGGTCCCGTCGATCGCCGAGATATGCGGCTCGCCGCCGCGGATCTCGATCTCCGCCTTCACATCCATTTCCACCACGCCGTCCGGCGGGCGCGCCCATGCCGCCAGCGTCTCGGAAGCGTTCAAACTCAAACCGGTCTCCTGCGCCGACAACTTCAGCCGGCCGTCGCGCCAGCTTCCGCGCCGCTCGTACTCTCCGCGAAACTCTATGGTCGCCTTGTCCGCCTGGATTGCGCCTTCGAACTGCCCCGGCTTTGCCTCCCGGTAGGTGAGCTCGCCCTGAACGCTCTGGAATTTCTCGTTCGCGTACGCTGCGTCGCGGATCAGAAAGCGCACTTTGCCCTGCGGCGCCGCGAGTGTTCCACTGACATCGATGTTCGCGTCCGCGCGGCCCGATACCGGCTGGTCGATCCGCAGCGCTTTGAGCAGCGCGCCGATGTCGGCCTGGCGCAGCGTCGCGCTGGCGTTGACTGCCGAGAGGTCCGTCACCTTCCAATCGCTCAACGCCAACCTCAGATTGCCGGTGCTGCGCGAGCCTTCTCTGCGGGCTTCCAGGTTCTTCAGCTCGAGCGACGCCGCGTCAACGCGGACGTCGGTGGCAACGCTATCGAACCGCACTCCTGAGTAGGTGGCGTTGGTCGCGGTGAGATGGCCGCTGATCTTCGGGTTGTCGAGCGGACCAGTCACCACCGCCGTCGCGCGCAATTCTCCGCCCTCCAACTCCACGGGGATCTTCAAATCCTTTCCGGCCGGCGTTAACGCGAGCGCCGCTTCAATGTTGCGCAGGTTCCTCGTCAGCAGCCCCGCGTTCATGCGCTCCCCGAGAACGCCTTGGATGCTGAGACTGCTCTCCTGGGTCCTGAGCGTGGAGGGCCGCAACTCGATCCTGCCGCTGTCTTGAGTCCACTTGCCCTCAATCGAGCCTTCCACCGGCAGTTGTCCTACAGCGGGCGCTATCTCCACGCGGCCTTCGAGCACCGCATGGTCGAAGCCCTCGCCTGAGATCGTGGCGGAGGCTGTCACTGGCCCGCTCACCATTCCGTTCCACGGCAGGGCGCGCTCCGACACGAGCGCGCGCAGGCGGTCCAGGTCGAGTCCTGCGACTTCAGTGTTGACCGTGATCCTGCGCCAATCCTTGAGAGTCGCCTCGCCTTTCAACTCTCCGCCCAGCGCGCTCGCGCTGAAACTCACCGCATCCAGCCGCCCGGGCCGCAAACGGAAAACGCTCGAGCCGTCGATTCCGCTGAGTGCGGCCTTTTCCGTGCGAAAACCGAATCCAGCGACTCGCACCCGTCCTTCGACATCGTAGGAATGGTCAAGATCGAAGCGCACCGAGCCGTCGAGGAACGCTCTTCCCGAGGTCAGTTTCCACTGCGGGAACTCCCGGAGCTCCGCTTCCGCCCTCCAGTCCGCCGTGATGCGCGGTTGACGATATCCCTCCATCGCCCCAGCCGCCTCGACCCACGAATCGCCGCGGCTGACGCGCACGCGCCTGATGATCATCCGTTGCGCTTCGAGCCTGGCATCGGATTCCAGTCCGAGCTCGGGAAGGTGCGGCAGCCGCAGCGTCTTCACCGAGACCGACGCCGCGTAGGCCGGCCCCGCTCTGTCGTAGTCAAGCTGACCGCCGATCGACTCCGCCGCGAGATGGAATGGCGTCGCCTTCGAGTCGTATTCAAACAAGCCGTCGCGCAGATTGAGCCGCCCGATCTTCAGCTTCAGCAGCGTTTCCACCGGAGTGCCCTTCGCCGGAACGCGAGGCCGCGGCAGGTTCGTCGTGCCGTCCTCGGCGACGTAGATGCGGAACTCGGGTTTCTCGATCGTCAGCTCGCTCAAATCGACTCTGCGCCGGATCCACGAAAGCACAGTGAGCCGCAGTGTGATCTTCTCCGCACGGAACAGCGGCGCGAGCCCCTGTGCCTCTGTGCCGTGCAGCGCGAAGCCCGCCACGCCGGCCTGCATCTTCGTCCAGTCGAAGTCGAAGCGCTTCAGCTCCGCTCTGCCGCCGGATGCGCGCTCGGTCTCCTCAATGATCCGCGCCCGCACCTGCTCGCGGAACCAGTCGCTGCGCACGACGAGCAGGCCCGCGACGCCTAGCAGCGCGGCCATCCCGGCGAAAATTGCGAGCCAGCGGAGCGCGCGCTTCACCGGAATGCCTCCTCGAAGTAATGGATCCGCGTCTGCTGCCGCGTCTGTTGCAGCCAGTTGTCGAGCGCCTGGTCCGTCTTGCGCTGCGTCAGGATTTCGCGGATCGTGTCTCTCGCGTCATCGAGGCTGGCAGGCGCCTCGCCGTTCTTCAGCAGCTTGGGGTACTCGGTCTTATAGAACTCCTCCGCCTCGGACTCGCCCACTTGAACGCCAGGACGAAAACGAAACTCCACGAAGCGCACAACGGCGATTCTGAACAGAATCTCCTGGCGCAGATCTTCCAACGTAAAGCCATGCCTGGCGAGACTCGCCTCGAGCTCTTTCTCGTTGGCGTAGCGGGGCATGACGCTCTTCGCGATCTGCGCGTCCACCTCGGCCATCGGCGGCAAAATGTAACGGCTTAACTCGAGCTCTCGACGCACCAGCACGAGGTCGGTCAAGCGTTCCGCCGCTCGCCTCCGCGCTGCGAACGAGAAGTCCGGCTCCTTGCCCTGATCCCACGCCTCCATGCGAAGGTGGCGGCGGATCGCGCTCATCGTGATCACCTGGTCGCCCACTGAAACCGCGACGCGGTCGATGATCTCGCCCGCCGTTGCGGCGAGGACCAGTGACAACAATGCTGCCGCGCGCTTCATCAGAAAGTCTGCCCCAGCGAGAAGAAGAACTGAAAGCGGCTCACCCGCTGCTGCTTCAGCGTAATCCCGACGCCACGGAGGAGATCCTCGCGGCTGCCTTCAAAGCCGAAGAACCGCGGCGCGTTCTGCCCGTACGCGAGGTCCACGCGGATCGGGCCGACGGGCGTCCGGTAGCGCAGGCCGAAGCCCGCGGAGTGGACCATGTAGTCGAAATCAGAAAGGTCGCGCTGCTTCACACGGAAAGAAAGTTTGTCGAGCGACGAGTAAACGTTGCCCATGTCGTGGAAGAGGACCCCGCCCAGGTTGCGCCCCAGAATCGGGAAGCGCAGTTCGTGCCCGATGAACAGGAACGCGTTGCCGCCAATCGGGAAGCCGGTGATGCCGTCGCGCGGCCCGGCCTGGTTTTCAGGAAAGCCGCGATGCGTTGTGGCGCCGCCTCCATAGAACCTCTCGGGCAGAGGGACCGGACGCGAGTTGAGGTTGTAAAGCCAGCCGAGCGACGATGTGCGCGCGAAGATCACATCCCGCGATACGCGGTGGTAGGTAGAGTTGCGGAGCAGCAACCGCGTGAACGCCGTGCGCGCCGCCAAAGCCTTGGGCGCGATTCCGAAGTCGGCTGTGGTGTAGATGCCGCGTGTCGATTCCAGCGGATCGTCGCGCCGGTCCTGGATGAACGACGACGAGATCTGCACGGTCCTCACGGGCAGCGAGAAGATCGGGATCAACTCCGGCTCGATCTTCAACGTGTCCTCGTCGATGGAGACGTTGCGGAAGGTGATGCGGTACTGAAGCAAGTTCGCGCGCGAAAGGCGCTGGCTCAACTGCACCGCCGACTCGAGCCGCTGCGAGGTGAACGTGCGGATGTCGCGCGAGCGGTCCAACAGCGTTGTGAATGTGAGGTTGAAATCCTCGTTGCCCCGGAACTGCGGCGCGAGGTAGCTGAGCAGCAGGCGCTGCTGGATATTCGATGCACGCAAAGTCGCCCCGGCGGTGTGGCCGAGGCCGAACATGTTGCCGCGCGAGATGCCGATGAGCGCGCGAGGCGAGAAGCCGGCGGCGCCGGCCGGAGCGTTGAACGTCGTCGCGCCGCCGCCGATGCGGCCGATCTCGGCGCCCACGCCGAGATTCAGCGAATACTTGCGCGCCTCTTCCACCTGCATCAGCACGTACTTGTTGCGCTCGCGGCCGGCGGGGTTTTGCACCGCGACATCCACCTTCGCGAAGATGCCGAGGTCGTAGAGACGGCGCTGCGTCTCCACGATCGAGCCCTGTGAAAGCGGCTCGCCGGGCGCTACAGCCAGGCGGTTCTCAACCAGCGAGGCGTCGGTGGTCTGGAGCCCGCCCACGAGCACATCGCGCACGAAGTTGCGGCGTCCTTCGTTGATGACGTAGCGGAGGCTCATGCGGTTCGGCGTTTCCGCTTCGGTGATGGTCACGTCGAACGCCGCTTCAGGGTAGCCGTTGTTGAAGTAGTAGTTCAGCACCGTGTCGCGATCCGTCGCCACGTTGAACGAGCTGAAGGGCTGGCCCGGTGTCGAGGTGAGCAGAGACTGGACTTCTTCGACCAGCCGCAGGTCGACGCCGCTCATTTCGAGGTTCGAGACAAACCACTGCGGCCCCTCTTTGACTTGCAGAGTCAGCGCGAGCTTGCGCGGATCGCCCTGCCAGTTCGGCTCGAGCTTGTGATCCACCTTGACGTCGCGGAAGCCGTTCGTCTGGTAGAGGTCGAGGATCGCGTCGATGTCGCGCTGGAGCAGAGCTTTGCTATAGCGGCCGTTGCGATAGCGGATCTTCGTCGCCGGCGTGATGGCCATGCGCTCGCGGATGGTTGAGGTCGAGAAATACTGGTTCCCGCGGATCTCGAGGTGGGCGAGCTTGGATCGCTGGCCGCGCTGGACCAAGTAGCGAATGGTCTGCTGGCCCGATGCGTCGCGATCGGTCACCTGGTACCCTACGTTCGCATCGAAGTAGCCTTGTGCGACGAAGTATTCCTCGAGATTGCGCTGGCCTTCAAGCAGGAGCTCGCGGTCCACCGTGCGCTCCTGGTAGATGGGGATCAACTGGCGCAACGTGCCCTTGCGAACCTTCGCGCCCTCCACGCGCACGTTGACGCGCGGACCGGCGTCGATGTCGAGCTTCGGCGTCACCGTGTTTGAGGCGGAGTCGTAGTCGAGCGCGCTCAGGCGCACTTGCGCGAGCAGGTGATTGCGCGAGAGGTAGAGTGAGCGCAGGTTGTCGAGTCCCTTCTGAACGCGCGAGTCGAGCACATCCTTCCAGCCGCGGAGCCCGAACCAGCGCCGCCACGAGGTCGCGCGGATGAGACGCTTCTCGCTTTGTCGAAGGTCGCCGCTGAAGACCGGGCGGGCGAAGCGCGCGCGCCGGCCCGGCTCGACGATGAACTCGACGTCAACCTCCTCGGTCGGAGTGCGCCGCTGCGTTTCAGCGCGGATCCTGGCCGTGTAGAAGCCGTTGTTGCGCAGGATCTCGTAGAGCCGCGTGGCCGCCTGCTCGAGATCCTCATCGAGGAACGGATCGCCGAGCGAGAGCCCGGTGGCGCTGGCGAGCTGAGCGGGGTTGGGCGGCTCGGGGACTCCGGTGACGGCGATGCGGCTGAGGAAGAAGCGGGGCTTGGTCTGAAACGTGAGCTGGACGCCGCCGTTCTCTTCCGTCGCGTCGAGGGCGATGTCCTCGAAGCGGCCAGTGGCGTAAAGGCGTTCGATGGCGCGGCGCAGCGCGTCTTCAGTGAGGATGTCTTTGGGGCGGAGGCCGATGGCGAGGCCAAGCTGATCGCGGGTGAGCGGCTGCTCGGCGGGCTCGAAGTAGATCTCGGAGATCGGCTTACCGGCGTAGCTCTGCGCCTGCGCGGCGGCACGGCGCGGCCAGACGCCACCGAGCAGGCAGACGAACAGCGCCACGGCGATTCCTGGCCGCTTCACTTTGTGCCATCGTACCATCCGCGCTCATCCGCCCCTCGCAAGCCCTTCCTTCAGCTTAACTTCGGCTTGCCCTTGCCGTTCCATTCGACGCGCCGCTTGCGGCGGTAGGCGAGGTTGCAGAGATGCGCAGCCGCGGCGGCGTAGTGGCCATCCTCGGCGTTCTCGCGGCTCGGCGCGCCTTCGACGATCGACTTGATGAACCAGGCGTTGTGCGAGGGTCCGCGCTCGACGGTGATCTGTTTCGAGGGCCGGTCCTCGGTCTTGCGTGGGCCGGGCGCCTTGGCGATGTACTCGTCGCGCAGGCGCTTGGGCCATTGCAGCGAACCGTAGAACTGCACCTCCGGATAGACGGGCTCGGGGTAGTGGACGAGACGGCCGTATCCGATTTGCAGCGAGCCTTCCGAGCCGACGATGAGCACGCCGCGCTGCTGGTTGCCGGCGGTCCCCGCCAGGTTGACGTAGATGTCCATCAGCATCCCCTCGGGGTATTCGAGGAGCGCGTTCATCACGTCGGGGACGGTGCGGCCGTCGTTCCAGCGGAAGATGCCGCCCATGGCCACCGCGGCCGAGGGGCGCTTGACGTCGAGCACTTCGTGCAGCGTCGTGAACTGGTGCACGAAGAGGTCGGTGGCGACGCCGCCGGAATATTCCCACCAGCAGCGCCAGCGGAAGAAGATCTTCGGGTCGAAGGCCTTCTTCGGCGATTTGCCGATGAAGCGCGGCCAGTCGATGGTCCGCTCGCTGGCGTCGGGCGGAATGGGATAGACCCAGGCGCCTTCGGCGTTGCCGCGATGCTCGGAGAGCCGCACCATGCTGAGCTTGCCGAGCTCGCCGGACTTGACGATCTCGCGGGCCTTCGCGGTGAGCGTCGACGTCTTGCCCTGACTGCCGACCTGGAGGACAAGCTTCGTCCTGTTGATCGCCGCGATGATGCGCTCGCCTTCCTCGATGGCCCAGGTCATGGGCTTTTCGATGTAGACGTGCTTGCCGGCGTCGATGGCGTCGAGGACGATGCGCTCGTGGAGGTGATCCGGCGTGGCGATGACGACTGCGTCGACGTCCTTGTTGTCGAGCACGGCGCGGTAGTCCTTGCCCGTCTGGATGCCGTCGCCGAGCTGCTCCTTGGCGCGTTCCAGGCAGCCGTCGTAAAGGTCGCAGACGGCGATGCCGCGCGCGCCCTGCACTTCCTTGAACTCGTCGATGAGCTGCGTGCCGCGAATGCCGCTGCCGATGAAGCCGAGGTTGACGGTGTCCTTGAAGGCGGCCTTCGCGCGGGTTTCGCTCAGGGTATAAACGGTCGCGCCGGCGGAAGCAAGGAAGCCGCGGCGCGTGGAAGACTGCGTGCTCATGCAATCAGAATAGCGCCGCCTCCTGCGATCATGGAATGAATGACGGATGCGGAGCGCGACCGGTATTCGCGGCAGATTCTGTTCAGCGGCATCGGTGAAGAAGGACAGCGGCGGCTGCGCGAGGCCACGGCGGCGATCGTGGGCTGCGGCGCGCTGGGCGCGTTTCAGGCCGGCGCGCTGGCGCGCGCGGGCGCCGGACGGCTGATTCTCGTCGACCGCGACTACGTCGAGTGGAGCAACCTGCAACGGCAGTGGCTCTACGACGAGGACGACGCACGCGACGCGCTGCCGAAGGCGATCGCGGCGGCGCGCAAGATTTCAAAGATCAATTCCGGCGTTCAAGTCGAGCCGGTGGTGGCGGACCTGACCCCGGACAATATCGCCGACGTGCTCGAGGGCGCCGAGGTCATCCTCGACGGCACCGACAACTTCGAGACGCGGTACCTGGTCAACGACTACGCGGTCGACCGCGCCGTGCCGTGGATCTACGGCGGCGCGGTGGGCGGCTACGGGCTGGCGATGCCGGTGCTGCCCAATCGCACGGCCTGCTTCGAGTGCGTTTACCCCGAGCCGCCGGGCGGGGCGCAGCCGACTTGCGAGACGGCCGGGGTCGTCAATACCGTCACGTCGCTGGTGGCTTCGTGGCAGGCGACTTTGGCGATCAAAGTTCTTTGCGGCCGCGCCGGCGAGATCGAACCTCGCATCACCACGATCGACGCGTGGAACGGCGTCGTGAGGCAGATCGCGATGCCTGCGCGCGACGAGCGGTGTCCCGCTTGCGCGCTGCGGTCTTGCCGGCGCCTGCGCGGAGAGGGGCGGGCGCCGATCAGCCTTTGCGGACGCAACGCGGTGCAGATTCACGATCGCAAACGGCCGCTCGACCTGGCGGCGCTGGCGCGGAGTCTGTCACGGCTGGGGGAGGTGCGGGCGAACGAGTTCGCTTTGCGATTCGTTGCGCCGCCTTACGAGCTGACGATCTTTCCCGACGGGCGGGCGATCATCAAGGGGACTACCGATCCGGGAGTGGCGCGGAGCCTGTACTCCCGGTTTGTGGGAAATTAGGAAGAAGGCACAGGCGGCACAGGCTGAAGCCTGTGCTACTGAAGAAGAACACAGCCTAAAGGCTATGTTACGTTGGGCGGTTAGCTCAGTTGGTTAGAGCGCCTGCCTTACAAGCAGGAGGCCGGGGGATCGTGACCCTCACCGCCCACCATTGCTCTCGGACTCAGCCGGAATCCAGATACCAGCGGTAGGTGGCGGCGATGCCGTCTTCGAGCGCGATCTTGTGGCGCCAGCCGGTGGCGTGGAGGCGGGTGACGTCCAGGAGCTTGCGCGGGGTACCGTCGGGCTTCGTGGCGTCGAAGACGACTGCGCCTTTGTAGCCGATGATTCCTGCCACAAGGCGGGCTAGATCCGCGATGGAGATGTCCTCGCCTGTTCCTACGTTGATGATTTCTTCGCTGTCGTAGACCCGCATGAGGTGGAGGGCGGCGGCGGCGAGGTCGTCGACGTGGAGGAACTCGCGGCGGGGTGCGCCGGTGCCCCAGACGACGACTTGGGGCGCGCCGGCGAGTTTCGCTTCGTGGAACTTGCGAATGAGAGCGGGGAGGACGTGCGAGGACGTGAGATCGAAGTTGTCGCCGGGGCCGTAGAGGTTGGTGGGCATCAAACAAATACCGTTGAAATTGTATTGGCGTCGGCAGGACTGAACGAGCTTGATGCCGGCGATCTTGGCGATGGCGTACCACTCGTTGGTGGGTTCGAGCGGGCCGGTGAGCAGGGCTGATTCGGGAATCGGCTGGGGGGCGAACTTCGGGTAGATGCAGGAGGAGCCGAGGAAGAGGAGTTTCTTCACGCCGGTGTGGCGGGCGGCTTCGATGACGTTGAGCTGAATGGCGAGGTTGTCGCGGATGAAGTCGGCGGGCCACGTGGAGTTGGCGAGGATGCCTCCGACTTTCGCGGCGGCGAGCAGGACGTAGTGCGGGCGGGCGGCTTCAAAGAAAGAGTGCGTGGCGGCGGCATCGGTGAGGTCGAGCTCGTGGCGCGCACGGAGGATCAGATTCTCGTGGCCCTCGGCTTTTAGCGCGCGAACGAGGGCGGCGCCGACGAGGCCGCGGTGTCCGGCGATGAAGATGGGTGCGTTTTTATCCATGGCGGCCTTCCGTGTTGAGGACGCGATGGCCGGCGTCGATCAAGAGGCGCTCCTGGCGGGCGAGCTCGAGGTCGTGATCGACCATGCGGCGGACGAGGGCGTCGAAATCGACTTCGGGTTGCCAGCCCAGGCGCGCGCGGGCCCGGGAGGCGTCGCCGCAGAGGGAGTGGACCTCGGTGGGGCGGAGGTAGCGGGGGTCGAGCTCGACGTGCGGGGTCCAATCGAGGTCGAGGAGGGCGGCGGCGCGGTCGAGGAAATCGCGGACCGTGTAGGAGCGGCCGGTGGCGATGACGTAGTCGTCGGGGTCGTCCTGTTGCAGGATAAGCCACATGGCGCGGACGTAATCGCCGGCGAATCCCCAGTCGCGGCGGGCGTCGAGGTTGCCGAGGTAGAGCTTCTGCTGGAGTCCGAGCTTGATGCGGGTGAGGGCGCGGGTGATCTTGCGGGTGACGAAGGTCTCGCCGCGGCGTTCGGACTCGTGGTTGAAGAGAATGCCGTTGGAGATGTGGAGGCCGTAGGCTTCGCGGTAGTTGACGGCGAACCAGTGGGCTGCGACCTTGGCGACGGCGTAAGGGCTGCGGGGGTAGAACGGGGTGGTTTCGTTTTGGGGTGGCGGGGAGGCGCCGAACATCTCGGAGGAGCCGGCCTGGTAAAAGCGGATGGGCTTGCCGATGGAGGCGGCGGCGGTGCGGAAGGCTTCGAGGACGCGGAGTGCGCCGGTGGCGACGACGTCGGCGGTGTATTGGGGCTGGTCGAAGGAGACGCGGACGTGGGACTGGGCGCCGAGGTTGTAGATCTCATCGGGGCGGATGGTTTCGATGATGCGGCGGAGTCCGCCGCCGTCGGCGAGGTCCCCGTAGTGGAGGAGGAGGCGGGCACCGGGGAGGTGGGGGTCGACGTAGATGGGATCGAGGCGTCCGGTGTTGAAGGTGGAGGCGCGGCGGACGATGCCATGGACCTCGTAGTCTTTTGTGAGGAGGAATTCGGCGAGGAAGGAGCCGTCCTGGCCGGTGATGCCGGTGATGAGGGCTTTCTTCATGGTTCTGGGGTAGCCTCCTGTATTGCTGAGCGCTGGATGCTGGAGACTTCTTTGTTGAAAACAGGGGAGTTATGGGTTCGTTTGCCGGGGACGAAATTTTCGCGGGGCTGGGGGTGGGCG
>CAYYNC010000062.1:0-36693 GCA_964472745.1 uncultured Solibacteraceae bacterium | reverse complement strand
CCCACCACTGACGGCCGCGAGATCCGCCTGCGCCGGATCACGGAACCCGCATCCGGGCAGAGAGAACTCCTGCGGCAACTCGGCCTGAGCCTGCCCGAACGCTTCGAACCCAAGATCAAATGTAGTGGCGACTTTGCAGTATCCTGACTAAACGGCTTAACCCACTTGCCGGTCGTTCGGTGACGAACTTGGGATAGCACGGCCCTACGGGAAGGCGCTGAACACGTCTAACGCCTCATCATCGACTCGGAGGAACGGGCGGTCCAGAGACGGGCGGTGAGCGAGTATCCTCCGCTGTCCGTCCCGCATGTTATGGCCGGCGCTCTTCTCTGTCCTCTTCCCGCTGCCCCGCGATGACTGGCAAGCCCTCAAACGCTCTTCTGGATAAGATGCGCCGGACGCTGATCGAGAAGAAGCGCGAACTGCTGGGACTCTGCGCGTCTCCGGCCGAACAGGCGGTCTCCGCAAAGCCGGCGGACGACACGGATCAGATCGCGGAGTCGCACGACGAATTCGTTGCAGCCGGCCTGGGCACTCTGGCTTGCGAAAAGCTGCAATTGATGAACCACGCATTGGAACGGATGGACCGCGGCGAATTCGGTATTTGCCGCGGCTGTGGAGAAGAGATCGCCTTCAACCGCCTCAAGGCCGTGCCCTGGGTCATCTTCTGCGTGAGCTGCCAGCAGAACAGGGATGCCGCCTTGACGCTCAGCCGCACGTACGCCCGGGAGGATCCCCTGCGGCCTACTTCGGCTCCACAATCAGCCGCGAACCACGTTGCCGCGTCGCATACAGCCACATCCACTGAAAGAACACCGACCAGCGTAAATTCGGCAAGGCCAGGTAGAGGATGTGCAGCGTCGACCACAAGACCCAGGCCCAGAAGCCGGCGAGCTTGAGCCGGCCGATCTCAAGAATCGCGAAGTTGCGTCCGACCACGGCCATATTGCCGCGGTCTCGATAGCGGAACACCGGCAGCGCCACGGGTCCCGGCAACCTCGCCTGGATCGCTCTTGCCACGTAATCTCCCTGCTGCAACGCCACCTGGGCGACGCCTGGCAGCGGCCTGCCCTCCTGTTCGTAATGAGCCGCGTCCCCGATGACGTAGATGTTGCTGTGGGCGCCCACGGTGAGATCGCCGTTCACAATGACGCGGCCCGCCCGGTCCGCCGGCGCGCCCAGCCACTCAGCCGCGGGAGTCGCCGCCACTCCCGCCGTCCAGATCACCGTGGAGCTGCGCAGCCGCCGGCCGCCCGCGATCACTCCTTCCTCGTCCACGACATCCACGGGCGCGTTCGTTCTCACCTCAACACCCATCCGCAGCAGGCGCTGTTCCACCTTGCGCGAGAGGCTTTCGTCGAACGACGCCAGGAGCCGCGGTCCTGCTTCGACGAGCACGATGCGCGCCGTGCGCGGGTCGATGCGGCGGAAATCGCGCCACATCGTCAACCGGGACAACTCCGCGATCGCCCCCGCCATCTCCACGCCGGTCGGACCGCCGCCCACCAGCACGATCGTGAGCAGCTCGCGCCGCCGCGCGGAGTCCTGCTCCGTCTCCGCCGCTTCAAATGCGCGCAGGACGCGGTTGCGCACCGCAGTCGCGTCGGACATCGTCTTCAGCCCCGGCGCGTGTTCGGCGAACTCGTCGCGGCCGAAATAGCTGTGCTTCACTCCGGTCGCGATCACCAGGTGGTCGAACGGGAAACGCACACCCGTGGTTTCAGGCAGGTCGGCGATGATTTCGCTGCGTTCCACGTCGATGCCTCGCACGTCCGCCATCAGCACTGTGGCGTTCTTTTGCCGGCTCAACACCTGCCGCAGAGGCGCTGCCACCTGTCCGGGCGTGAGGATCGCCGTGGCCACCTGGTAGAGCAGAGGCTGAAAGAGATGGTGATTGGTGCGGTCGAGCAGCAGGACATCGACATCGGCCTTGCGCAGCCCGCGCGCCGCCGCCAGGCCGCCGAACCCGCCTCCGATGATGATCACCCGGGGGCGGCGTCCGGGGCGAGATCCCATGCCGGCGTTCACCTCAAGGGGATCTTTGAGGCGTTCGCTTTCAGCCACTGCGAGAACGTCTGAAGATCCGGATTCAACGATCGCGAGAAGGCGATGTCACGCGCTCCGCAATACTGCGCATTGAAGTCGCGCTTAAACTGGAACATGTTTCCGAGTTCATCCGCGCCGGGAAAACCGAACGTCCGGTACACTTCCGGCGGCACAGCCGCATGGATCACCGGCTCGCCGAGCGCCTCGGACAGCGCCGCCGCCATCTCGGCGCCGCTCAGGTGCTCGCCGGCAATCCCAACGGTTTTACCGATGAACTCGGCGCCCCGCTTGAATACGCCATAAGCGCAGCGGCCGATATCCTCGACTGCGATGCCGGGTAGCTTCTTTTCATCCATCGGCAACACGAACCGGAGCGTGCCGTCCTCGCCTCGCCTTGGGCCGCTGCCAAAATGGATCAGGTTGTCCCAATAGAACGACGTGCGAAGGAATGTCGTTGGAGCGCCGGCGGCGCGGAAGAGGTCGTCCGCTTCCCCCTTCGAGTCGAAGTGCGGAACTTTGTACTTCCCCAACAACGTGGGCATCCGGTTGTCGTCGAGCGGAACGAATTTGCGCGTGTCCTCGAGGGTGGACCAGATCACGTGCTGAAGGCCCGCCGACTTCGCCGCGCGCGCCATCGCGCCGGCCTGCGCATATTCCTTCTCCGGGGACATATGATCCCAGAAGAACGTCACGCAGAACGCGCCGTATGCGCCTTCAAACGCCTTCCATAGGCTCTCCTCGTCGTCAACGTTCGCGGCAACGACCTCCGCTCCCGCTGCGGCCAGCGTCCTGGCCTTGTCCGAGTTCACGTCGCGCGTGACGGCGCGCGCCGCGAATCCTCCATTCGGATCAGCCAGGATCGCACGAACCAGCCCGCCTCCTTGCGCTCCGGTAGCCCCAATGACGGCAATCGTTTTCTTGGACATCGCCTCCTCCTTGCCCAGAGATCTGGTCCCAGTATAGCGACCCCGCTCACCACGCGGGTTCACAGGAAGGAGGCCGATAGCACGGCCGCCATGAAGAACCCGTCCAGTCGATTGAAGCTTGCAAGACGGACTTCAGATCGGCCTTAAAAAGAGGCTAACCCCATCGCCCGAGGATGCAGGATGCTGTTCTCCAGGTGGATGTGGCGGTGCAAGTCGGCCTCCATCTCCGCCACGCTCCGCTAGACGGCCTGCACAGTCGTACATGCCCAATCCGGCGGAGTGTAATCGTCCGTCAACTGCCGCAGGCGTCTGAGCGCCTGGCCGGCGCGGTCGCGCTCATTCTCCATGACGCGCACCGGACCACCCAGGCTCTCCACCATCACTTTCGGCATGCGCACGCCGCGCCCGGCGGCGTCCTCGAGTTGCTCGATTGCCGGGAAGAGAACAAACTCCTCTTTGTGCAGGAGCAG
Organism: uncultured Solibacteraceae bacterium; assembly: GCA_964472745.1. Lineage (GTDB taxonomy): Bacteria > Acidobacteriota > Terriglobia > Bryobacterales > Bryobacteraceae > CAYYNC01. Next base: position 33,251 of record CAYYNC010000062.1, on the reverse strand, counting down.
CTCCAGTTCCGCCTGAGGTGAGCTATAGACCGACCCCAGACCTGGAATCCGCTCCGGCTCGAGCTCGGAGTGTTTTTCTACGATCTTGGCCGCCTTGGCGCCGAGTAGCGGGAGCTCCAGCTTCAGATACTCGTGAGAAATCAATCCCGTTGCGCTCAAAGACGGCAATCGCCGCCACGGACTGGCACGCGATTTCGGAAATCCGGATCTGCCCGCTAATCATGACCTCCCGATTGTCACCCGCCGGCTGCCGGCGCACGGCGACATCGATCACCCTCGGCCCGGGGTGGTCACAAACCTCTCCGCCACTTCATCTCGGCCGCCACGGCTGCCAGCTCATCCGCTGTGAGAAGGCGCGTGCCAAGCTCGGTCAGCGCCCGGTTTTCGGAGGCGATGTGCGGCCGGTAGAGCGAGCACAGCCGGTCAACGAGCCGGGCAAACTGGCTGCCTAGGTTTTCGCCGGCGGCAAGCCGCGCCGCAACGCTTTTGAGCGCCGCGTACACGTGCTCCGCTTCATCGTGCTGCGATTCGAGCTCCGCGAGGTAACAGCGCTCCTCCTCGTTCGCCCGCGCCCCGAGCCGGGGGAAGAGGCTCTCCTCTTCGTCTTCGGTATGCCAGACGCCGTTGGTGTCGAAGAACTTGAGTACTTTCGCGAGCAGACCCAGCGCCTCCTCGCGCCTCGTGTCGAGGTGCGAGGCGATCTTTTCGAGCATCCGCAGGCGCTCTTCAATCCGGTCGTGGCAGGCCATCAGGTGTTCCAGCGGCCGTTCCAGAGTCGCGCTGCCCTCCACGCCGCCACCGAGAAGTTGCTCCAGCTTCAAGAGTGCTCCCATCTGCTCAGGATGCCCTTGCGCCCCGCCCTCCGCCGTGACTCCGGTTACATCGCTCTGCTGTTTGATACGCTCGAACCCGCTTCCCGCAAGGGCTCCGATGACGAACCTGCCGCTGAGGCCCGCCGCTGCCGCGCTGCGGATCGCGCACACACGCCAGCGATTCGCCGTCATCGCCCGCGTCGCGAGCCGGTCGCGGACAGGTGTGATCCCGCCCGGAGGCAGGCCGGCGCGCTCGCGCGATCCAGCTCGACAGGGCTCGGCGCCGATTACGATTTCACGAGCGCGTAGTAGATCACATAGATCCAGCTCAACAGCCCGTGAATGATTGCCCACAGGATCGACTTGTTCGCCGACCACGAAATCGCGATCGCCAGCGCGCTTCCGAACGTGATCCCGGATCGCGCCGCCTCCTCACGCATTGCCATCAGTTCGTCTCTCCTCTTAGTCTTCCGCCGGGCCGGAGTCCGGCGCCGCCTCAGCCTGTTCAGCGACCGGCGCAGCCTCAGCCGGCTCCCGCTTCTCCGCCGGCGGCTCCGCCTCCCTGGCGCGTTCCACAACCAGGGTAAAGTTCGCCACCAGCGCGGCCAAGGCCCCCACCGCCGCCAGGATCGGCATCGCGATCACTCCCACCGCCGCGACCGACAGCGGGATTTCCATGTAGGTGTTCCCCTTCTCGTCGCGGATGATGATGCGGCGGATGTTGCTTTCGCGCAACAACTCCTTGATCTTATCGACCAGATCGCGCGCGTGCAGTTTGATCTCTTCGAAATTCACTTCGAGCTTCGCCATGAAACGCTCCACCAGGAATAACGAGGGCCCACGCCCGATTGTTCCACACGCCGGGGTGCGTTACATTCCCAGGCCCATCCGCGCCAGGCGATCGCTGAAACGAGAGCCGTCCCGCAGGACATCCCATTGCGGGCCGGCGGCAAAGAACACGGCCTCGGCGACTTCGCCGGGCTGGTCGTTGTGGCGGCCCGGCCCGATCCCAACACGCTCACCTGCGAAGTCCGCAGGGAGGACGGCTCGGTTGTGGGTGGCGGCCACTATGTCGTCTCTCCTGGCGGAGAATCGCTGGAGGCGACCAACTTCGGCTACGATGCGCAACTACGGCAGTTCCGCCAGAAGACCGCCTGGGGCCGGCAATAGTCCACGGAAGCCGCCGCTTGAAAGCGGTAGAGTATTCGCATGCAGACGCGCCGGGCATTCCTTCGGTCGGCGGCATTCGGCGGCCTCGCCATCAATACGCGGGCCGCCGCGCCGAAGCGGAACATCCTCTTCATCGCCATCGACGACCTCAACGACTGGGTGGGAGCGCTTGGCGGAAATCCGCAGACAAAGACGCCGAATCTCGACCGCCTCTCCGCGCAGGGCGTCACCTTCACCAATGCCCACTGCGCGGCGCCGCTCTGCAACCCGTCGCGCGTGGCGCTCATGACCGGCATCCGGCCGTCGACCTCGGGCGTCTACCTAAACAATCAGCCGTTCCGCCAGTCGCCAGTGCTCGAAGACGCCGTGACCATCCCCATGCATCTGCGCGAGCACGGCTACCGGGCGATCGGCGCGGGCAAGATCTACCACGGCGGTTTCCCGGACCCTCGAAGCTGGGACGACTACTGGCCCTCGCCAGCGGAGCGGCTGCCGCCGGCTCCGGCGCCGGCGATCAGGCCCGCCAACGGAATCCCGGGCAGCGGCAACATGGACTGGGGTCCGCTCGAGGTCAGCGACGACGAGATGAGCGACATGCGCATCGCCAACTGGGCCGCCGGGAAGCTCTCGAAGAAGGTGACGGAACCGCTCTTTCTCGCCTGCGGCATCTACCGGCCGCATCTGCCCTGGTACGTGCCGGGCAAGTATTTCGACCTGTTCCCGCTGGACCGCATCGAGCTTCCCGCCGTGAAAGAGAACGACCTCGACGACGTGCCGCCCATCGGCAAGAAGTTCGCCGCGGCGCAGGGCGACCACAAGCGCATCACCGGCGCCGGCAAGTGGAGGGAAGCGGTCCAGGCGTATCTGGCCTCGATTGCGTTCGCCGACGCCGCCGTGGGCAAAGTGCTTCGCGCGCTGGAAACAGGCCCGAACGCAAACGATTTCACCATTGTCCTGTGGAGCGACCACGGCTGGCATCTCGGCGAGAAGCTCCACTGGCGCAAGTTCACGCTTTGGGAAGAAGCCACGCGCTCGGTTCTGATGGTCTCAGCGCCCGGCATCACCCGGCCGGGCGGGCGCTGCGGCCGCCCGATCAGCTACATCGACATCTACCCGACGATCAACGACCTCTGCTCAGCGCCCCAGCGCAAGGAGCTCCAGGGCATAACTTTCCTGGCGCAACTGAAGAATCCCGCAGCACTGCGGTCACAGCCCGCGGTGACAACCTACTTCCGCGGCAATCACGCTGTCCGCGACGAACGCTATCGATACATCCGTTACAGCGACGGCGGCGAAGAGCTTTACGACCACGCGAGCGATCCGATGGAGTGGATCAACCTGGCGTCACGGCCGGAGGCGGCAGAAGTGAAAACCCAGCTTGCCCGGTGGCTGCCGAAAACCGATGCTCCCGACTCACCCGCACGTGCGGAAGGAGGCGAGGCGGATGGGGGCTATCCTGCCCGCGAGCGCAAGTAGCGCACGCGACGTGTTCACGGCAGCAAGTCAAGCACGCGATCGATCTCGCCGGGCGAGATGTAGAAGTGGGGTGACAGGCGCACCCAGCCTTGCCTCGGCGCGGCCGTGACTCCGCTGTCCCTCAGCTTCGCCCACACCATGCGGGAGTCAATCCCCGGCTTGCGGATGCTCACAATGCCCGACCCGTTGGCTGCTGTGCGCCCGCCGAGGACCTCGTAGCCGCGCGCGGCGGCGCCGGCTGCGATTCGATCTCCGAGCGCCGAAACGTGTTCCGCGATGCGATCGACGCCGACTTCGAGGAGGAGCTCGATCGACGCGCGCAGGCCGAAGCAGCCGATCGTGTTCAGCGTGCCGCATTCGTAACGCCCGGCGTCCTTTCGCAGCGCCATGTCGCGAGAGGCGTAATCGGCGAAGCCGGCGACGGTCGTCCAGCCGAACTCGACCGGCTCGATCCGGTCCTGCCATTCCTGCTGTACGTAAAGGACGCCGCAGCCTTCCGGTCCGAGCAGCCACTTGTGGCCGTCGGCCGCAAACGCCTGGATGTTCATCCGGCGGACGTCAAGCGGAAACGCCCCCAGCCCCTGGATGGCGTCGACGAAGAAGAATACGCCGTGACGCCGGCAGATTTCGCCGATGGCCTCAAGATCGGCCCGGTAACCGCTCAGATACTGGACAAAGCTGATCGTCAGCAGCCGTGCGCCGCGCGCGGCAGCGTCGATCCGTGCGAGCGGGTCGAGATAGCTGAGCCACTCGATCCGGACCCCCTTCCATTCCTCCAACTTCTTCCAGATGTAGAAGTTAGCCGGAAACTCCTCGCGAAACGCAACCACCTTGTCGCCGGGGCGCCACTCGAGTCCGAGCGCGACCGTTGCAATGCCTTCGGAAGTGTTCTTAACGATGGCGATTTCGGCGGGCTCGGCGTTCACCAGGGTTGCCGCAGCGCGGCGGAAACCGGCGTAAGCGGCCAGCCAGCGGTCGTAATGCAGCGATCCGTGAAGCAGGGCGTCCTCGGCCAGGTCCCGCATCGCATCCGCCGACCGCCGGCAGAGTGGAGCGACGGCGGCGTGGTTGAGGTAGACCAAGCGTTCAGAGACCGGAAACTCGTGGCGCCACTCGAGCCAGACGGGCGCAGTGTCTTCTGCCGCGTCCCGTCCGATTTCCTGCGACCGCAACTCGTTGTAACCCATCTCCTTAACTGTACGTTAGTAGGAGTGGAGGGATTGGATCGGGTCCCAGGAACGAAGGCGTGTATACTGGCCTTGGGCACCTTCAGGGAGCAAGTTATGTTGAACCTTACATTCCGCTTGGTTCTCGCGGCGTTGCTGGTGGCGGCCATGCCGTTCGCGTTGGCTGAGGACAACAAGAAGATCAAGGACAAGAAGAAGGATCCCGACGCGATCGGCGAACGCGACGTCGGCAAAGGCATCAACTGGTACTCGCTCGAAAAGGAGATCGCCCTGGGGAAGGCGTATGCCACCGAGATCGAGCGTCAGGCCAAGATCGTCGACGATCCCATCATCGCCGAGTACATCAACCGCGTCGGCCAGAACCTCGTCCGCAACTCCGACTGCAAAGTCCCGGTGACGATCAAGGTGATCGATACCGACGAGCCGAATGCGATGGCGCTTCCCGGCGGGTTCTTCTTTGTCAATACGGGCCTGATCACGCTGGCGGATAACGAGAGCGAGGTGGCCGGGGTGATGGGCCACGAGATCGCGCACATCGCGGCGCGGCATGGGACGCGCCAGGCGACGCGCGGGCAAATCGTGAACCTGGCCTCGATTCCGCTGATCTTCATGGGAGGCTGGACGGGTTATGGCATTCGCCAGGCCGCGTCGCTCGCAATTCCGCTGGGCTTCCTGAGCTTCTCGCGAGGCTTCGAGGAAGAGGCCGACCTGCTCGGTCTCCAGTACATGTACAAGGCGGGTTACGACCCGAACGGTTTTGTGGATTTCTTCGAGCGCCTCGAAGCGCTGGAGAAGCGGCGTCCCGGCGCGATTTCGAAGCTCTTCCGGTCTCATCCCCCGACGGGCGACCGCATCGAGAAGGCTCAGGCGAATATCGCACAGTTATTGAAGGAGAAGCCGGAGTACATCGTCACCACCTCGGAATTCGACCTTGTCAAGGAGCGGATCGAACTGCTCAACAACCGCCGTAAGGCGACGGCGAGCGAAGACCCGAACCGGCCGCGTCTGCGCAAGGCGCCGGGAGGCGGGACAACGCCGATCGAGGGCGAAGAGGGCAAGGACCAGAAGAAACCCAAGGAAGAATCGGACGAGCGTCCGACTCTCAAGCGGAGGAATTAGCCTGGCCCTTGGTTGCGATTGAACGGCGGGCCGCGTCGGCGCGGCCCGCTTCGTGTTTGCGGGCTCACTCGCGTCCGGCTGCTTCGAAGTCGGCGGCCGAGACCCAGCCCATCTCGCCGAAACCGCAGATATAGTAAACGTCCTTCACCGTGAGACGGTAGAACTGGAAGTCGCCGAAATCGCCCCACTGGGCCGCCGCGGGATGGGCGGCCATGTAGTAGTGGCGCGCTTCTTCCGCTTCATCGTCGGGCACGGGCGCCACAAGCCCCAACAGGTTCACGCGGCCAGCGTTCAGGAGGTCGTCGTCGGCTTCGCCATCGGCTACCAGAAGTGCGGCGTGCGGATCATCGAGAATGTTTCTCGTGTGCTGGGCGAGGGAGCTGAGAAAGAAGATGGGACGGCCGAGACGGTCGAGGGCGTAAGGCATCAGCGAGCCGAACGGAAAGCCGCGCTTCTTCGCCGAGTGAGTGCAAAGAACACCGTGGTCGTTCGCCTCGACCAGCGATCTTGCATCGAGTGCCCGAGCCGACTGCGTCATACAAATCTCTCTTGGCTCCGATTCTCCCAGATTTGACAGCAGGTGGGAACGGGGGAGATGCGCTCAGGAGCCGGTCTTCTCGACGAGCTTGTCCACGCGTATCGAGTAGACCGCCGGCTTGCCGTCACGATCGCCCTGGAAGAAAACGCGCTGGCTGTCGGCGGAGAAGCACACGGCCGCCCGTCTGGCGTCGCTCGAGCGATGCTCGCACAAGGTCAACTCGCGGCGCGTGAGCTTCAACAACAGCAGCACGTTGGGCGAGGCTTTGCTGCGGCTGGCGCCGAGAAACACGCTGGCGTTGGCGTTGCGCGCGAAGCACGCGAAGAGGCTGGTCTGCGCGACCAGCCGGTCGGCGCGGCTGTCCAGCTCCTGCTCGCGGATGGCGGACAGAGCGTTCCCGGCGGCGGGCTGGTGCAGGTAAAGGACGGCGCGGCCGTCGGGACTCCACAGCGCCTGGAGCACGTTTCCTGGCGGTGTCTCGAGCCTGCGTTTGAGCGTGCCGTCAAACGCCGCAGTCCAAAGGTCGCCCGCTGCCGTGCGCCACGCGACTGTCGTGCGCCGCGGATTGGGCAGGGGGTCGAGAATCTCGGCGTTGTACTCGACCACGGTAGAGGCGGCGCCCTTCGGCAATTGCAGGCGGCGCAGCAGCCACGCGCCGTTCTGCTTCTCGATGAAGAACAGCGCGGTGCCGTCTTCGCTCGGCGCAAGCGCGCCGCAACGCTCCGCGCCCTCCGGCGCTCGATAGAGATCGGTCTCGTTCAGGTTGCGCAGATTGAGCGAGACCAGGCGCGGACCATCGAAGTAAAGTGCGGCGCGGTCGTCGTATGAGAGGGTGAGCGTACGCGGATCGAGCTCGCCGGCGGCAGTGAGCACGTGCGACCTCCCGCTCTTCAGATCGAGGTGAAGCGCCTGGCGCGAGCCGGTCCTTGATGAGGCCATGAGGATCGACTCGCTCTTCTGATACGCCGCACGGCCCGGAGACGAAGGCAGCCAGCTTTCATATGCCGGATCAGTCAGCCGCAGGACTTCGAACTCCGTGGAGCCGTCGGGAAACCGCTTCCAGTCGGGCGGAAGCATGCCGCCCTTTTGAACGCCCGGCGCCTGCGCGCGAAGCGCCGCCGGCGTCAGAGCGAAGAATGCACGCCGCGTCAGGCCGCCCACACGCGGCGCACGGGCCTCCATAGGCCTCATCCTATCATCTGAAGACGCTATTTCTTCCCCGCCGGTTTCTTCGCCGCCGCGCGGTCGTGGCCGTGCGCCGCCGGCGCGGTGGTGTAGTGGTCCGCCAACAGGTCCACGCCGAAGTCGTCTTGGAAATCCCTCCACACTGAATGGATGTGGTTGGCCTGGTTTTGGGTGTTATCGTATTCGATCAAAAACAGGCCCGGGGCATGGACGCGGTAGTAGTGAGGTCCGCCGCGCTCGATCACGCCGGCCCAGGCGAAGTGTATATTCATGCCCGCCTGCTTCAGGCGGCCGCGGCGCTGCTCCGCCAGCTCAGACGGAAGATTGTCGATGTACTCGGCGATGAGATCGTCCAGCAGCTTGCGCTGCGCCGCCGTGAGTTTCGCGGCGGGCAGGCCGCTGGGTTGATTCTCGAGCGCCGCTTTGCGCGTGCGTTCCGTGAGAATGTCGGCGGGAGCTTTCTCGCTGACAACCGCGGCTTTACGCTGCGCCGGGTTCAGCGAATCAAGCAAAGCGCGCGCCTTGTCTTCTTCCGCGCCGAGAACCCGCAGCCCTTTGCGCGGTCCCTCGCGAACTTCCGCGGGATTGGATCCGAAGAATGTCGGATTCCCGGTCGCCTTGCCCTTGACCACGGTGAAGTGCAGGCTCACATGATGGCCTTCAATGCGGTAGCCCCACGTGCCCGCAGCCGACGGCTCCCCGAAGACGCTGAAGTGGTACTTTTCCGGATCGCGCCGCCCCACGGTGTCCTTCTCCATGATGCGGAGAATGTCCTCCAGGCTCATGATCGTGGTCGCCTTGATGAAACCCTGCTGGCTGAGCCCGGCGCTCAGCAGCGCGGCGGCGAGAGCTTTCTGATGGGAGCTCATTTCCTTGAGCGTCAGCCCGCGGCGCGGCTGGTTGTAGCGCTTCGGGATGTCGTCGGAGGGGATGTAGTGCCAGAAAAAACGCTCCTCACTTTCGAATGGGAAGACGGACTTCTCCCGTTGCTCGGGCGTCAGCGAGGCCAGGAAGTTGTTAGCTGTGGCGACCATGCGGGGCATGGCGTGATCATGATTCGGGTGGGCGGCCAATCCCAGGCAGGCCGCCGCAACAAGGGCGGTGGATCGCATTGATGTGATTGTACAGCGAGCGGCGGACCAGGTCTACTTGCCGGGGGGAGGGGTTAGAAGCTGAAATCGCGGCGGACAGCGGAGGAAGAGCCGACCGGGGTCTTCAAATAGCTGTAGGGATTCACCGGATTCCCGCCGCGGCGGACTTCATAGTGCAGGTGCGGCGAAGTGACCCGGCCGCTCGCGCCGGCCCCCCCTATGATCTGCCCCGCGCGGACTTCCTGGCCTGGGATGACGTCGAACCGCGAGAGGTGCGCGTAATACGTCTGGGTCCCGCCGCCGTGATCGACGACAACCAGCCGGCCGTAATTGCCCGACCATTCAGCCGACCGCACGATGCCGTCGGCCGTTACCCGAACCGGAGTGCCGATCGACGCGGAGATATCGAGACCTGAGTGAAAGGCCTGGTGGCCGCGGAAGGGGTCCTCCCGCGTTCCGAAGTGGCTCAGCAAGCGCCCCATCACGGGCCACAGCGACGGGTTGGCGTTCAGCAGCCAGCGGCGGCTTAGGCCGCGGCTGAACGTGTTGATTGACGCGCTCTTCAGGAGGTTGTACTGTTCCAGCGTCTCGTGGAAGCTCGGCACGAGCGGCGCTACAGCGACAGAATCGATCGGCCCTGTTTTCTGGGGAGGGTCCTTGCGGATTCCGTACGCGACGGCCACCTCGCTGGCGAAGATCTGGAGCTTAGCCATCTGCTCGTTCTTCTGATTGGCTTCGTTTTGCAGCTTCTGGTAGCGCGCCCGCAGGAACTCGGTCTCTTGGCGTAAGTTATTGTAATTCGAGACCTTCCAGGCCATCCGCACGTAACTCGAGACCATCCCGAAGAGCGTGAAACAGCCCAGCAACGCAAGCCCCAAAACCGCAAAGGCGACTTTCTGATCGATGTGGAAACGCCGGATGCGGCCGTGCAGGGAATGAGCCAGAACTAAAATGAAATACGGCTGATTCATCGTCGGCTCGTTGCCGCAGGCCCCGCAGACTCGGAACCCCTGAATGACAGCCCGAAGATTCCGGGCACCCGCGCCCGGTCCTCCTCTCGCTACCCTCGAGGGGAAGCAGGCACGAACTCCCTTACGATATCAGCACCTCTGCCTTGTGTCAAGAGCGGACAAAGGCTGTGTCGAAGGAACCCAATGGATTCAATACAATAGCATGAACTTTTCACTTGACTCCTGAAGTGCGCCCAAGGCGTCCCGCTTCAGACGGCCGAATGCTTGGAACGGAACGGCATGAGGGCGCACGTGGGCGCGGACAAAAATCTGGCCGCCGGCGGAGCGTCCGGCGGCCAGTGGATCCGCTTATGGAGAACCTTTATGACCTGCTGCGCCGCAGCTTAAATCCTGCGATGAGCGCCAGCCCCGTTCCCAGGAGCAAGAGTGTGGAAGGCTCCGGAACCGGGTTGAGGTAGATGACGAAGCTCTGCGCGCCCTGCTTCACAAGCTTGAGACCAATCAACAAACTGGCGCTGCCGTAGTACACTCCGTCGCCCTTGATGGCATTGACCACATCGAAGATCGTTTTGCCCGATTGAAGCCGCAATGTGATCCGCAAGGCCTGAGTTGGAGTAATCAGGCCGTCGCCAAGCTTGGAGTTCACACCGAAGTCGCTGGTCCACGGATCGCACGCGGGGTAGGGCGCCTGGCATAATGGGAAGTTGTTCCACGTCGGCAGATCAGCGGGACTCGTCGAGGGTCCCGTATAAGCGGTGGAAGGCGTGCCGAAGTTATTGTCGAGCGCCCACGTGAGTCCCTCGCCCTCCGGCAGGAACGTGTTGTAGAGCAGATCGTCAGCGACGTCGTCAAAGTAGATGTCGGAGACCTCGTAGCCATCGTTGATCAGGTTGTAGAAATCGAAGTTGATCGCCGTGAAGCCGCTCAGCAGAGTCTGGCTGATCCTGACCCGCAACATCTTGCCGAGGTCGAACGATTCCTGATCCGGGTTGTTGTTGACCGGATACATCTTGTACTCGTAGATGGGTGCTGCGACGACCGGCATGCAGAGCGCCACGGCCACGAACGCCCCAATTGCCAGGGTCGCCATCCTACGAATGTTCATGATACAGTTCTCCTCCCGAACTAGTTATAGTTTAGCCCGAAGAGCGGATTCGTCAAGGGGGTCCTCAGGAGAAAAGTTGGTTGTTTTTCTGCAATTTGCGGCCGACTAGGACTAGTATCCAGAAGATAGTACCAGGCAAGACGATCCCGAGATCACCGCCCGCCCGTCGTTCACTCATCGCGTTGAGCTTAGTCGCCTGGCGCAACCGCTGGAGCAACGCGCTCCGAGAGCAATCTCTGGGAGTACCAGTACTAAAGCGTGCCGGCCACGAGTTTCCGCCAGGTTTCCAGGGAGACCCGCAGGTTCGTTTCGATGTCCCCGGCGACCTGGTAGGACTGAAGGCACACCGGGCCGCTGTAGCCTTCCGCGCTAAGCGCCGCCAGAAAAGGGCGCAGGGGGAGATTCCCGCGATCCAGTCTTTCAACCCTCGCCTGGGCGCCCTCCCGGAAAATTCCATTGACGCTGACCATGAACAGCTTCGGGAGCACTCGCCGGATGAGCGGATGAAAGTCGAGGTCTCCGCCTCCGCAGCGGTTCCAGTGAAACAGCGCCGCGTGGTGGAAGTTCAGCGCCAGGCCCACGTTCGCGGCGCCGGCTTTCTCGACAATGCGCAGGGCATCCGCCGCGGTTTCCACGTAGAAGCCGACGTGCGGATAGAGGCAGACGCGCAGTCCTGCGCCGGCGGCCATACGCGCCACCTCGCGGACGTTGGCCACGGCGTTTTGCTCGGCTTTCGGACCCTGCCCGCGGAGAGTGAGAACGATCATCGTGTCCCGGCCGGCCAGGCGCCGGATCGCCCCGCCGAGGCCCGGATCGATCCGCGGCGCCCTCTCATCGACGAAGGAATGGACGTAGATGCCCAACAGTTTCAGACCCCGCGCGTCTAGTTCAGCGAGCAATTCAGGCACGCGCGCGGTTCCCGTGTAGAGGCCCATGCCCGCGTAGCCGGCGCGCTTGAGAATCGCCGCCTGTTGCGCGAGGGGCAGTTTCTGATCTCTTCCCGTACCGTTGTCGAAAGCGTAAAGCTCGCGCGGGAGGCGCACATCGGCGGCGCAGGCCGCGAAGGCCGCCGCCAGGGCGAGCAGAACAGCCCGTCTCACGTCGCTCTCCGCGGCGCATGAATCGGCCTGTTGATGAACCCATTGGCCTCTTCGTTGTTGGTGAAGCGCTCCTTCGCCGGGTCCCATGCCAGGCGTTTCCCCACTTGAATGGCAATGTGAGCCAGGTGACAGAGTGAGGTGGTGCGGTGGCCGACCTCGGCGTCCTCAAGCGTCTGGCCGCGCGATTTCACTGCATCGATGAAGTCGCGCTTGTCGCTTTTGAAAGGCAGGCTGATCCAATCGGGGCCCTGCTTGAAATCGGGCACACGCGCGGGCTTCGTGTCGAGCCTCGTGAAGTCGGCGTAGACTTCGCCTTCCGCGCCGATGAAGCGCACGTAAGGCTGATCGATCTTGTAGTCGAGCGTCACGCCGTTCGCGTAGCGGTATCGCACCTCGAAGTCGTGCAGCACGTTCCAGAAGCTCTCGGGCTCGGGGTATGCGCCGCGTCCTTCGACCTCCACCGGCCCCGTGCGCTGCGTGCCATTCGCCCACTGCGCAATGTCGTTGAGATGAGTCCCCCAATTCGTCACCATGCCGTCGCAGTAATAGAGGTGGCGCATCCAGCCCGGACGCTCGTACGCGCGCGGCTTGTGCACTCTGAATTCGGTGTACGGCGCGCGAGGCGCCGGGCCCTGCCAGAGCTCGTAATCGAGATCGGCGGGCACAGGCATGTCCGGCTGCGGCGGGCATCCGACATCGCCCTTGGGCACGCCGCTGACGATGGACTTCAATTCGCCTATGCGGCCGTTCACGACAAGCTCCGCGGCGGCATGAAACGTCTTGATCGAGCGGAACTCGCTGTCGGTGCGGAACACGCGCTTATGCTTCCTGGCGGCATCGGCCAGCGCGCGCCCTTCGCCGATGGAACGGGTGATGGGCTTCTCGATCGACACGTCTTTGCCGGCCTTCATCGCTTCGATCGCCATGGGCGCGTGCCAGTGATCGGGCGTCGAGATCATGACCGCATCGATGGACCTGTCGGCCAGCAGCTCGCGAAAGTCGCGATAGACCGCGCAGCCTTTGTAGGACGGCACGCCGCCACGCTTCGCGTAGCCCTCCTCCACCTGGCGCTTCGCGTTATCGAGCCGCCAGGAATCGACATCGCAGGCGGCGGCGATCTGCACGTCGGCCATGCTGAGGAACTGCGGCACGTTGACCGCGCGGCACTGGCGCCCGACGCCAATCAGTCCGACCGTGATGCGATTCGAAGGCGCGTTCTTGCCGAGCAGCCGCGCGGGCACGAAGAGCGGCGATGCGCAGCTCAGCAGGCCGCGCCGCGTCAAGGATGTTTGCGCCATGCTTCGCTGTATATCAGAAAAACCGCTTCAGCGCGCAAGCCGACCTTGATTCAGCGCGATTCAATGAGGGAAACGACTTCGAGACTGTAGTCGGTGTACGCGCGCATTTTGCCTCGCAGCCAGAGGACGGCGCGCTGTTTGCCGCTCCAGATCGGGACCATCGGGCGGATGTTGTCCTGTGACGAATCGCGTGTCACCGGAATCCACTTCCACGTCTTGCCGCCGTCGCGGGTCGCGCCGCGGTAAAGTTCCCAATGCCGCTGGCCGTCCGTCGCGCTCTTGAGGGGCGCGCCGGTGGAAGGATCGGCGTTTGTCGAGATAAAGATCGTATCCGGATCTTGCGGGTCGAGCGCAACGTTGCCCGTGTAATCGTCCTCGCCCGGGTAGAGGCGGTGGCCGGCGTAAGCGATCTCGAAGTCGCGCCACCGCGTCCCGTCCCAGCGGGCGTAGCGATAGCGATGGTCGTCGCCGTGCTCTTTGCCGGGCTTGCCGCCGGAGTTCTTCTGCACGGAATACGCAATGTAGGGGCGCCCTCTGGAATCGAGGTGCATGTCGCTCACCCAGCCCACGTTGTCGGGGTCGCCGGTAAAAACGCGGGCGCCCTCCTCCGGGGACTTCATTCCCTCCTTCAAGCTGCGGATGAGCGTGCCGTCTGAACGGTACAGGTTCCCGCCGCGGTAGTAGGCGTGGTAGATGCTGTTGTCGAAATCGCGCGGATGGCCTTCGGTGTAGTTGAAGTGAATCGTGTCCTTGCCGTTGGAGGCGTACTTCACGTAAGGCCGGTGGCGAACCTTCGAGGGAACGTCGATGAAGACGTTTCCCGCGATCCAGGTCTCGCCCATATCGTCCGAGTAGGCGTAGGAGGGCTTGTAGCTGTTGTGAAGGCCGCGGAAGAAGTCGTAGATGCGGCCTTTCCCGCCGTTCTCGCTCATCAACAGGTGCAGGTTCGAGTAGGTGATGCGAGACGTCGGGCTGGGGATGAAAATCTTCTCCGCGGCCCATTCGGTGGCATCACCGGGGCGCGTTGAGATGCGGTAGTAGATCTTTTCTTCCGACCCGTGCAGGCTGTACATGGCGAGCAGCCGCCCGTCCTGCCGCACGAGCAGCGCCGGCGAGTTGTGATCGTCGTACCAGCGCCTCTTCTCCTTGGGGTCGTCGCTGTGGTGCAGCGTAAAACGCGAAATCCGGCCGCTCGCGAGGTCGTACGATGTGACGTCGACATCGCCCAACCGCTTCGGATCGCGGACGCCGCCGGCGATCGTGCCCACAACCAGCCGGCCATTCACGACCAGCAAGCGTTCGTCCTCATACCAGCACCAGCCTCCATCGTCGTTGAGGACAACGGTCCCGGCTCCGCCGGCCTGGCCGAAGCCGGCCGCTGAGAGGAGAAGCAGCGTGATCCAACGCATTCACACATTATGACCCTTGCCTCCGCCTGCGGGGCGCAATAGCATAGCCCCATGGCACAGGTTTCACGCCGCAACTTCATGTCTTCGGCGAGCGCTTCGGGCCTCGCCGCCCAAAGCCGCACGGAATCGTCATTTCAGCCGGCTGGCGCGCCGCGCCGCATCAGCGAGAATCTCTGGCTGTTCGAGGACACCTGCAACGTCTACATCGTTCGCAACGGCGCCGAATGCGCGCTCATCGACTTCGGATCGGGCAAGGTGCTCGATCACCTCGCGGCGCTGGGCATCACGAAGGCGGCGTGGATCCTCCACACGCACCATCATCGCGACCAGTGCCAGGGCGATCAAAAGGCTGTGCGGCGCAACATCCCCATCGCCGTACCGGCGCACGAGAAACACCTCTTCGCCGATGCCGAGAACTTCTGGCGCAACCGCCGCATCTTTCACCTCTATTACGTTCGCAACGACTTCAATACGCTCACCAGGAACGTACCAGTGGCGCGGGCGCTGGCGGACTACTCGATCTTCAAATGGGGCGCGGCGGAGTTCTTCGTCTTCCCTACCCCCGGCCACACGCTCGGCTCGATCACGCTGATCGCGACGATCGACGGCAAGAAGACCGCCTTCACCGGCGACCTGATGTACGCCCCAGGCAAGATCGTCAACCTCTACGACACGCAGGTGAACTACGGCGGATCGGAGGGCATCGACCTCGGCATCTACTCGCTGACCAAGCTCAGCGAAGAAAAGCCGGCGCTGCTTTGCCCCTCTCACGGAGAGCCGATGCCCGACCCCGACAACGCCATCCGGCAGACGATCTCCAGGCTGCGCGACTACTATGCCTTCCAGACCGGCGTCCGCCCGACAATCGATTACCGGCCCTTCGCCGTCTCGCGCCATCTCGTCTGCGCTCACGAGACCAATTCGAGCTTCTACGCGATCATCAGCGACAGCGGCAAGGCGCTGTTTCTCGACTACGGGTCGGCCTCGGGCCTGCACTTCGGCAACTTCGAGCGCGCCACGCCCACCGTGGATCGCATCCGCTTCGTCGAGCACAACCTCGATTTCCTGCGCTCCGAATTCGGCATGAAGTCGATCGACATCGCCATGCCCAGCCACATGCACGACGATCATCTGAACGGCTTTCCCTATCTCGTCCGCCACCACGGGACCAAGATCTGGTGTTACGAGAACATGAAGGACATCTTCGAGAAGCCGCGGCTGCGCAACCTGGGCTGCATCCTTGGCGAGCCGTTCCCCGTCTCGCGGACGTTCCGCCACGGCGAGAAGTTCCGCTGGGAGGAGTTCGAATTCGAAGTCACGCATTCGCCGGGCCACACCGAGTACCAGATGGCGCTCCACGTCACCCTCGACGGCCAGCGCGTGGCGTTCACCGGCGACGCGTTCTTCCCCAACCCGCGCAACGACGGCACGATGCGCCACAACATCATCTTTCGCAACCACGTCGAAAACGACAGCCACCTGAAGTCGATCCGCAACCTGATCGATCACGAGCCGCAGCTTCTTTGCCCTGGCCACGGGCGTCCGTTCCCCGTCGACCGCGCGCTGATGGAAGCGACGCTGGACAAATTCCTCAAGCAGCAGAAGTTCTTCTTCGACATCCTGCCGGAGGGCGAGACCGACTACGGACTCGACCCCTCCTGGGTGCGTATCGAGCCCTACCAGATGGCGCTCAAGCCCGGAGATTCCTCGAACGCCGTCATCGCCGTCCGCAACTACGGGCGCACTCCGATGAGCGCAGAGGTGGCGCTCATCGCGCCCGGCGAGTGGACGATTCGCCCCGATGTCGCGCGCATCAGCGTGCCCGCCAACATGGAGGCAAGCGCCACGGTTCGCATCACGATTCCGAAGTCCTGGCAGCCGCCCGCGGCGCGGATCGCCATCGCCGCCGACGTTGTGCGCGACGGAAAATACCTGGGCCAGTTGACCGAAGCGGTAGCCGACTTCGTTTAGAGCGGTTACACTGGGCCGCATGAGGGGCCAAGCCATTCTCCTCCGCTTCGCGGCGCTCGTTCCCGCGCTGTGCGGCCTTCTGCCCGCGGATCGAATCGACGAAATCGTCCGCGCCGAGATGGACCGCCAGCGCCTCCCCGGCGTGTCGCTCGGGATCATCCGCGAGGGCAAGCTCGACAGCGCGCGCGTTTATGGCTTCGCCAATCTCGAGCACCACATCGCCGTGAAGCCCGAAACGGTCTTCAAGATCGGATCGGTCAGCAAGCAGTTCATCGCCGCGGGCATCCTGTTGCTGGAGCAGGACGGGAAGCTCTCCCTCGACGACCCAGTGCGCAAGCACCTGCCCGATGCGCCCGACTCCTGGAACGGCATCACGCTGCGCCATATATTGAGTCACACCGCCGGACTGGTGCGCGAGAGCCCCGCATTTCAACCCTTCCGTGCGCAAGCCGACATCGATCTCGTCCGCGCGGGATACGCGCCCGCGCTGGTCTTCCAGCCAGGCGAAAAGTGGCAGTACTCCAACCTCGGCTACTTCACCGCGGCTGAGATCATCGCCCGCGCGTCCGGCACTCCGTGGCCTCAATTCCTGGCGGAGCGAATCTTCAAGCCGCTGGGCATGTCCTCCACAAGAACGACCACGGCCCTCGAGCTGGTCCCCAACCGGGCCGCGGGCTACACGTGGAAAGAGGGCCGCCGCAATGCGCTCGAATATCTCGCCCTGCGGCCGAGCGGCGCGCTGCTGTCGACCGTTCCCGACCTGGCGAAGTGGGACGCCGCGCTTTATGGGGACGCGCCGCTCAACGCCGCCACCCGCGCAAAGATGTGGACTGAGGTGAAGTTGAATTCAGGCGAGGGCTCCGAGTACGCCCTTGGCTGGTTCGTCTCGGTCCGCGGCGGCCGGCGCACCGTCCATCACGGAGGCACGCTCTCCGGCTTCCGTTCGCATTACGCACGCTTCCCCGGCGAGCGGCTCTCATTTGTAGTCCTCACCAACCTCGACTCCGCCAATGCGCAAGCGATCCTCTGGAGGGTCGCGGCCGAGTTTCTTCCCGGCGTCGACATCACTGCACCGCGGGCCTCCGGAGCGAAGTAGGGGCGAGCGCATTCGCCAGAGGGAAGCGGCTGTAAACCGGCGCCGGCGGCGGCGCGCCCTTCAAGCCCAACCAGAGGATCTCGTTGAACTCCTCGTCGTCGCTGAGATCGGCCTCGCGCAGATCGAGCTTTTCCGATCGCGCGGCCAGCGGCGTTCCCGCGGGGTTGCGTTCGTCAAGGGATTGTTTCGGGGTGGCGGCTTCGTACGGCGTCAGCACGGCGCGGCGGCCGAAGCAGTTCCACATCGGCAGCGCCCCGGCATCGTAGTGCGTCATCGGCGGAAAACCCAGAATCAGGCCGATCGTGCGGAGCATCGACGCCGTGTTGTACATGCTCGAATCGATCGCTCCGCGCCGCGTGTAGGGCGAGATCACGAACGCCACCGAGCGGTGCGAATCAACATGATCGGGCCCGCTCTGCGCGTCGTCCTCGAGCACGAAGATCGCGGTCTCCTTCCAGAAGCGGCTCCGCGAAACGCCCTCCACCAGGCGGCCGAGCGCGAGGTCGTTGTCGGCGAACATCGCTTTCGGAGCGGGAGCGCCGGCGCGCATGCCCTGCGTGTGATCGTTGCCCAGTCGCATCAGGACCAGCCGCGGCATCTCACCCTTCTTTTCGAAAGCAGCCAGGTCCTCAAGGAACACCTTGACCCGGTCCACGTCGCGATAGTTGAGGTCGTAGGCGCGGAAGCGCGTGTTGGTGTTCTCCCAAAGCTGCCTGCTTTGCGCGGCCGAGACGTGCGAACCGTCCTTGCCGGGCATCGGAAGCAGCTTGGTGAACCAGCCGTAGTTGCGAACGGTCAGCCCCGCCTCGAACGCGCGCGTCCAGACGTAGCCGCCCGCGGGGTGCGACGCCTCTTCGGTGAAGTTGCGCGGCGGCCGGCCCCAATAGAGGCTGAACTGGCCGGTCCGGCCCGCATATTGGCCCGGCCAGAGCTTCTGCGTGTAGTCCGGGGCGATCGCGCCGGCCGACCAGATGTGTCCGTCGGCGCTGACGTCGCTGTTGACGTAGAAGTTGTCGAGCAGGACGAATTCGCGCGCCAGCTTGCGGTGGTTGGGGCTCGACTCTTCGCCGAACAGCACAAGCGAGGGATCGCCGTTGCCCTTGCCGAGATCGCCAAGCACCTGGTCGTAGGTACGGTTCTCCTTGATGATGTAGATCACATGCCGGATCGGCGAGGCGTCGCCCACGCGCGCCGGCACGGGATTGTGCGCCGGAACGCCGGCATCGGAGAGCAGCTCGTCGCGATAAGGCGAATTGTCGATGACTGTGCGCGTGTAACGATCGAGATCCGCCGGCGAAACGGGCGGAATGATCGAAAGCCCGCCGATCTGAATCCTCTCGACGCGCTGCACCTGCCGCTCCGGCCGGCGCGGCGCGTTGTCTTGAGGGCCCAGCGGATTGGGAAACGACCGCACGCCCTTGCCGTTCAACACAAGCAGCGTGGCGTCCGGCTTGATCGCCACCGCGGTGGGATACCAGCCCGTGGGAATGAAGCCCGCCACGCTCGGCTTTTCGCCGGAGAGATCAACCACCGCGACTGCGTTCGCATCCGAGCAGACGACGTAAAGCGTCTTGCGATCGCTGTCGAGCGCCAGCGCGCTGGGCGTCATGCCCGGCGGCATGCGCGGAGTCAGCGCCACGTTGATGCGCCCGGCTACCTTCCACGAAGCCGCGGTTGTATCGACGACAAACACCGCGTTGGTGTTGGATGCCGCGACGTAGGCCCGTCCCGCTCCCAACACGATATCGGAGGCATGCGGGCCGATGGCGATCTTCTGCACCAGCTCACCGGTGGGAGCATGGCGCCACAACTCGCCGTCGATCCAGCTCGTCACCAGGACATCGCCTTCCCCGCTCTCGATGACGCGGTATGGCAGTCTTCCCGTCCGCCACGATGCGATCTTGCGCCCGTTCGCCAGATCCACAACCGCAATCGTCCCCGCCAACAGGTTGGCCGCGAAGAGCCTCCGCTTGTCGCGAGAAAGCGCGACGTCGCCGATGAAGTCGCCTTCCGCCGAACTTGCCTCCCGCACGTCGATCGCGCGCACCGGCGCGAGCCTGCCGCCGTTGACCGACAACTCGTGGACCGCGCCCGTCGCGCCGCCCCCGGCGTATACGCGCTGCGAGCCCCCGCTCAGCGCCAGGCCGAGCCAGGCGTCCTTGAACGAAACGCTATCGAGCCGATCCCCCGTGACGCCGTCGAGCACCTGCAAAGTCGGCGCGGCATTGCCCGAATGCAGGATGAAGAGGCGTTGCGCGTCCGCCGAAAGCCGCAGGGTGAGCGGCAGGTTGCTGAGCGGGATTTGCCTCCCAGCCGGACGCACCTTCCAGCCTGAGGCGATCAGGTAGCCGCCATCCGTCGGCCCCACACGAGTCTGAGCGGCGAGCGCAATGGGAATCAGCAGCGCGGCGCAGAGCTTTCCGGTCTTCACCGTACAATTCTCCCTTATCGCGCGGGACTTGTGAAACCTGCGCCGGCGGCTTGAAGCCCTGTTGGAACTCAGACGAACCTGGCGCCGAAGTAGGCGGCCAAGTCGCGCGCGCCGCCTACGACGGCGGTCATCTGGACGGGCTTCCGCCGCCCCATGTAGCAAATTCCAGAAGAACAGGAATGTCCAGAAACGATAGTCCCGGCTGAGCGGTTCCCCGTGATAGCGGCCGGTTTCAGGCGTTCGCCCAAGGCGCTCAAACTCACCATAAAATCCGGCGCGCAGCCGCTGAGAAGTTTCGCAGCTCTCCGCACCGACATGGGGGAGAATCTCCCGCAAGTCGTCGCGCGCCTGAGGAGTGAGCGGAAAGCCACGCTTCACGAGCGAACAGCCTTCAGCGGGCGGCCCGGCGCTGCATCGATGAGGTTCCGCAATTCCTCGAAGACCTCGCCGGGTTCAAGCAGCTCACCGCGTTCAGCCTGAGCCGCCCCGCGTTCCAACTTTGATTTCAGCCGACGAACGGCTGAGGCCCGGCCCTTCTCCTCGCGATCGAGCAGCCGGAGCGCTTCGCGCACAACCTCGCCGGCGGTTTGATAACAGCCGGTCTTGAGCCGGGCTTGGATGAACGTTTCCGGTTCGGGCGTCAAGATACACTGACGGTGGTGCGGCGCTGCACACCTGAGAGTTGGCCGGTGCGCCACAGTGTCAATGGCGATGATTGTTGGGGCGTTGTGCCGGGGAGGGCTGAAGCGGCGAACTGCCGTGCCGCTTTGAGACGCTGGTGGCATGGCGACGACGCGGCTCGCACATGGGTGGCGATTGGCGGCGCCGGTGAGTCTCGCGCCGGATGACGTGCGCGACTTTGTCCGGCCTGCGCTTCGCGCCGTCCCGCGGGCTCTCGCGAATTCGATCAAGCGGTGCGTCATCGCCTTCCCGGGCGAGATCGAAAAAGGCGCCGCCGCTTCGCGCTGGGAAGAATCCGAGGACGCCATCGCCGTCGAAGTGGCCACCGCTGGCATCGACGCGCACGACGCCGCGCTTGAGCTGCTGACGTGCATCGGCCAGTTGGCGTGGGCGTTTTCAGGACCGGCGCGCCGCGAACGCTGGCTGCGCATCCTCCACGCCGAGCTCGAACGCGGCGTGACGGGCGAAATCGACGAGGCCGCAATGCGCGAAAAGCTGCGCCTCGTCTCAGGTCCCGCGTCCGCTCGCAGCGCGCGACGCCTCGAAGCTTACGCCGAAGCCTCCTTCGCGGGCACGGCCGCGGAGTACATTCACGCCCTGTGGCACGACGTCCACGTGCGCAGCGGCCCCTTGTTCCTCCCGCCATCCGCACTCCGGCGCAGACTCCAAACCCTGGCGCTGTGGTTTCCGCCCAATCCAGGTTACCGGCTCTTTCCTCGAGAACGAAGCTGAGATCTCGTCTATGCTGGAATTCATGAGGGGCTACCTACTCTTTCTCGCCGCATCCACCATCCTCAGCGCCGGCGAAGTCCCCGGCGACTGGCCCCGCTGGCGCGGTCCTTTCGACAACGGCGTGGCGCGCGGCGACGCGCCGCTCGAGTGGAGCGATACGAAGAACGTCGCCTGGAAGGTCGAAATCCCAGGCCTCGGCCACTCCTCGCCGGTCATCTGGGACGACAGGATCTTCCTGACCACGGCTGTGCCGGCGCAGTCCGGTCCCGCGCAGACCGGGAGCGCCGAGGGCGGCTTCGGCCAGGGCGGGCGAGGCGAACAGCCCGCGCACAAGCTTGTCATCATGGCCCTGGACCGGAACACCGGCAAGGTCCTCTGGGAGCGCACCGCGGCGACCGTCAAGCCCCACGAGGGGTACCACCGCCGTTACGGCAGCTTCGCGTCGAACTCACCCGTCACCGACGGCAAGCGGCTTTACGCATTCTTCGGCTCCAACGGCATCTACTGCTACAACCTCGACGGCAAGCTGCTCTGGTCGCGCGACCCCGGAGTCAAGATGCGCATGCGCAACGCCTTCGGCGAAGGTACGGCCGCCGTGCTCGACCGCGACACGCTGCTTCTCAACTTCGACCACGAGGGCGACTCCTTCCTTTGGGCGCTCAACGCAGTCACCGGCGAGCCCCGCTGGAAAGTCGCGCGGCAGGAGATTAGCAATTGGGCCGCGCCGCTGGTGGTCGAGCACGATGGAGTCCGCCAGGTGGTGGTCCCCGCTACAAACAAAGTCCGCGCCTATGACATTCGCAACGGGGAGCTCATCTGGGAATGCGCCGGGCTCGGCGCCAACACCATCCCAGCCCCGGTGGTCCAACACGGTCTGGTGTACGTGATGAGCGGGTTCCGCAATCCGAACCTGATGGCGATCCGCCTGGGACGCAAGGGGGACCTCACCGGCACCGATGCCATCGTCTGGAGCACCACACGCGGCACCTCCTATACGCCTTCACCCGTGCTGGCAGACGGCAAGTTCTACATGCTGACCGACTCCGGAATGTTCACTTGCCTCGATGCCGCGACGGGCAAGCCGTACTATGAGCGGGTCCGCCTGCCCAAGCCATACAACTTCAAGGCTTCGCCGGTGGCGGCTGGAGGGAAGCTCTATCTCTCGAGCGAAGAGGGCGAAGTGATCGTCGTCAAGATGGGCGAGCAGTTCGAGGTGCTTGCCACGAACGTGCTGACGGATCAGTCCTTCATCGCGACCCCCGCGGTCGCTGGCGGCTCGCTCTACCTGCGCAGCCGGACACACCTCTTTTGCATCCGCGCCCGGTAAGAAGACGCGGGCATGCTAGACTAATAGAGATTCCTGCCTTGGATCATCTCCGCAGGATCCCACTCAGGACAATCTAAATCTATGCCTAAGCTGAAGACCCATAAGGGCGCGGCGAAGCGCTTCAAGAAGACTGGCACGGGAAAGATCAAGCGGCGGCGTTCATTCGCGCGCCACATCCTCACGTCGAAGGCTTCTTCCCGCAAGCGCAAGCTGGCCCAGGCAACCATCGTCGACCCGGCTGACCACGACAAGCTGATGTCGATGCTGCCCTACTAGCCGGGGCAGCCGGCGAGCGCGCCGGTGCGCGTGGCACGTGCCCGAGCCGCCGCCACCCTGAAGAGGCCGAAGCCTCACTTGAGAAAAAGGAGAACGAAACGTGCCCAGAGTTAAACGATCGACAAACCGCCGCGACGCCCGGCGGAAAACGCTTGGCCTCGCCAAGGGTTACTTCCTCACCAAGAGTAAGCTGTATCGTGCGGCCCAGGAGGCCGTCGAGAAGGCCCTGCGCTACGCTTACGTCGGACGCCGCCGCAAGAAGCGCGACTTCCGCAGCCTCTTCATCATTCGCATCAACGCGGGCTGCCGCTTGAACGGAGTCAGCTACTCGCGCTTCATCGGCGGCTTGAAGAAAGCCGGCATCGGCTTGAACCGCAAGATGCTGGCGGACCTCGCCGCGAACGAGCCCGCTTCCTTCGCCGCGCTGGTCGACAAGGCCAAGTCCGCCGCGGCCGACTGAGAGGCGCCATGCCACAGATTCACGAAGAAGAGGGCGAGGTTCTCGCACTGCTCGAACAGCGCATCGAGAAACTGACCGCACTCCTGACCCGCCTGAAGGACCGCAATCGCGACCTCGAAGCGCGCCTCCAGGCCGCCGAGGCCGACCGCGACAAGGCGCAAAACGCGCTCGCCGAGGCCCAGTCCCGCGCGGAACAGGCCGGCGAGGAGGCCGAATCGCTCCGCAACCGGCAGCGCGCCGCCGCCGAGCGCCTCAAGACTCTGCTCACCCAGGTAGAGCAGATGGACCTTCTTCACGAGGGCTAGGAGACCGACGTCCGTGGATTCCGGCAACCCCGACAAAACGCTGGTCCGCGTCACGATCTTCCAACAGCCCTATACGCTCCGCTCGTCCGGCGAGCCCGGCGAAACCGAGATTCTCGCCCAGGCGGTGGACAGCCTGATGAACCAGATCGCCGCGCGCACCTCCGGGACCGATCCCACGCGTGTCGCGGTGCTGGCGGCCCTGCACCTCGCCGACCGCGCCCGCCAGCTTGAGCGGCGTCTCGACAATGTCCGGGCGGCGGTCGAGCAGGCAGCCGAACGCATCGACTTGCTGATCAACGGCTCGCCGGAGTGATCAGAACAACCGGTCCTGCCTCCGCAGCGTCCCGAAGCTGCCGATATTTGCGATCACGAACGCCACGCGGAACTGGTTCTCGTTGCGCGTCCCGAACGCGAAGCGCCGGTACTGCCCGCTGAACGCGCAGCAGCTTGTGTTGTATGTGATCTGCGTCGTGGCGAACTGCATCGTGTTTGTCGTGTAGTCGTAGATCGCCAGGAATCCCGAGTTCCAGCCCCTGCGGTGCTCCTGCCCCAGGCCGATCATCCCGCGCAATTGGTTCGAGGGCGGTGACAGCACGGCGCCCGGCTGAGGTTGGCCGCCCGCGCATGGGTCCGAGGGTTCGCCCTCCTCCTCCTCCTCCGCGGTCCTCGCCAGCGCGATGCAGCTCACCTTGTTGTGTCCGATCGACACAAAGTAGTTTGAATACCGCGCGTCCGCCGTGATGCTGCTGTTCCACAGCTTGCGCCTCGTCGGATCGTAGTCCGCCCGCCACTCAATGCCGACGCTCGGGGCCGGCGACAGCCTCAGGACCGAGACGACAGGCGACTGGCTGCGCGGGCCGTCGAGAAACGTGTAGGCCGACATCTGAGCGCTGCTCGCCACCACGTTGCGCCGCCCCGTTGTGACAGCGCCGCCGAAATCGCGGTCGAAGAAGCGGCGCTGCGTCAGATCCCAGGTCATGAAATCCCGCACCACGCCGGCCCTGCTCCTGGACCACAGCTTGTTGCTGAGCGTGTACTCCACCTCGGTGGTGTTCGCCGTCAGCTCCATCTCGTCGAAGCGGATGATGCGGTCGAACTGCCCCACTCCGCCCACTGTACGAAAGGCCGCTCGGGGCTCAATCGAGTGCTTCAGCTTTCCGCCGATCCAGTTGGGCGCATCGAATACCCGGTACAGCGACGGCAACATGAGCTGTGCGGAGAACTCCCTGCTGAAGCGGTTGGCGTTGAAGCCGCTCACCTGTCCCTCGCGGAAGCTCGAACCATAGTAGGTCTCGCGAAACGAGAACGCCGGAACGAGCCGGATCTCCTTCCAGCGCAGCGCGGTCATCACTCGCGGCTCCACGTCCAGGCGCTCCACGAACCGCCGCGTCTGGAACAGCGGCTGGTTGCGCCGCACGAGGCCGAAACTCGAATCCCACGAAACCCATACCGGCAGGACTTTGCGTGTCACTTCATGATCGCGGCTGCGGTATTCGATCTGCGGCAGGCGGCGGATGGCGATCTTGTCGCCCGGAGCGGCGCTCTGGAAGTTCTCCTGCTCGGCGAAGACCAAGTTCAGGTGATACGAAGACCAGTCCTTCGCCGCGAAAACCATGCTGTTGACCTCGGAGAAGACCGCTTCGTTGAAGCTCTCTGTGAAGGCCTGCCGGAAGGTGAAGTTGCTCAGGTGGTTGAACAGCCCCCGCGCGTAGAATCCGTGAGGGAGAAGCGTTTCACCGCTGACCCGGGCGATGAATCCGCCCTCCTTGCGCCGCGCGCCATCGTCCTGAAGCGCTCCTTTATCGTCGACGCCGTAAACATAGGCGTCGAAATGCGAATTCTGCGTCGGCTTCCCGCGGAAATCGAGCGTGCTCGCAAGCCCTCGCAGGGTGAAGTACTGGGCGCGGTACGTCATGTCGTAGCTTCTGTTGATCGCCCAGTAGTATCCCAGCCCGTACATCAATCCCCTGCGGTTGGAGTTGCCGAAGTTCGGCGTCAGGAAGCCCGTTCGCCGCGGCCTTTCCTGGAGCGACTTGTAGAACACCGGCGAATAGAAGATCGGCACGCCTTTCAGCCGGAACAAGCCCCTGCGCGCCACCGCGCGGTCGGCTGGAATGATGTCGAACTTCGGCGCCTGAAGCACCCACCAGGGCCGCGCCTCGTCGCAGTTCGTCAGCGTTCCCTCGTAGAGAAAATAGCGCTGCTTCATCTTCTCCGCCCACTTTCCTTCGAAGCGGAACGGGTTTTCCGTCATGAGAATCCCGGGGCGGTAGTCGATCTTGGCCGGCGACGAGCCCTTCACGCCATAAAAGGTTCCAGACTCCGAGCGGAAGTTGTAGTCCACGCGCTCTGCGTTCATCCGCTCTCCGCCCACGAAGTTCACGAACGACACATGCCCGCGCGCTTCCGCCAGGCCGGACTCCTCGTCGTAGTCGATCTCGTCGGCCTTCAGCAAGACCTCCGAGGTCTCCAGTTCGGCGCCCACCCTCAGCCTGTATCTGCGCCCTTCAGCCTCCTGCACTACGCCTCGCACCAGCACGATGCCCGGCGGCGGCGCATTCTCGCGCTGGATCTTGGGAGCCTCCCGGCCCGGCGGTGGGGGCGGCGAGGGAGTGGGGCCGAGAATCGGCGGGCGGTAAATCTGGCCGCCCGCTGAAGCCACCGTGCCCAAAAGCAAAGCAGCCGCTCCTGCGCCCGGGCCGGTGATCCGGCGAAACCTCCGGTAGCACTCGAGGAGTTGCGCAGAAAAGACGTGACAAAAAAAGGTATTTATGTTATTTACAGGTAGATGGCCTAGGCGGGCGTGCCTCAGGAGAGCGCTCAAGGCACAACCGTAGCACGGACTCGAAGAAGGCCGCAATAGATCGGGGGAAGCGTCGGACGATGCAGTGTCGGACATGCGGAGCGGACAACCCGGCGGACCGGATCCGCTGTGTCCGCTGCAAGCAGAGCTTGGCCTCTCAAACGACTTTCGTCACGGGCGCCGCCCTGCCTCACGAGTCCGAGTCAGTCTCCTCCTCCTCCCAGGAACGCGGAGCTCCCCTTCATGCCGTCTACACCAACCCGAACCCGCCGCAACGAACCGGCGCCTTTCAGCGGGCTCTCTTCCATCGGCGCGAACCGGGCAACGTGTTTCAGCTTGCGCGCCTGGACGGGCAACGCTTCAGGAGCCTGAAGAGAGATTCCGGTGATGTCATGAAGCCCGCCAAACCCCGGGGCGGCGCCAGGCGCTGGGTGAATCCCAACCAGATCGTCTTCCAGTTCGACAACGCCTCTCCGGCCATGCGGCCCTTCCGCAAGGAGCTGGAACGCTCACGCGAAATGGACGCTGCTCCCCTCATCCAGCGCGCCGCCGCGGCGCTGATCGATTCGATTCTCGTATCGGCGTTCCTCGCCGTGCTTGCGCTGTCTTCCCTGGTGTTCCTTCGCGGAGTCTCCCCGGGCGAGCTGCTGAACGCCTGGTACATCTTGGCGTTCGTTCCCGTGATCGTCTCACTGTTCTACAAGATTCTCTGGGCTCTCTTCCGCAAGCCGACCATCGGTCTTCAAGTCACGGGTCTTGAGTTGCGCAGTTTCGACGGCATGCCGCCCACATTTGCGCAATTGATCGTGCGACTCGTCGCCGCGTGGCTCAGCCTCGCGTGCGCCGGCCTCGGCCTCGTCTTCGCGCTCGTCAGCCAGGACCGGCTCCCCATGCACGACCTCATTTCGCAGACCTTTCTCAGGCCCGCCCGCCACGTGGAAAGCGAGTAACGCATCGACGAGGCCTACCGCGCCCCGCGCAAGCGGTGCTTCAACGCCGCGGTGAACTGCGCCTCCCCGGCCCCCGCCTGCTTTTGCGCATCGATGGACAGCGGCCCGCGCGCGATGTCCGGGTTCGACATCGCGCTCACCGCGCGCGTCGAGGACATCTTGGCGTTTTGCCTCGCCGAAGCGCGCCCGCCCCACAGCGCCGAGTGTCTCGCCCCCCTGAACGCGCCGGCCGGCCGGGTGAAAGAGCGCCACGCGCCCGACGAAATGACCGCCCGCGAACAGACCCGCGCCCTCAACCGGCGTTGCGCCCGGAATCAACTACCACCACGACTACTCAACCGGTGAAGACGGCATGTTGAGAGCCGCCAGGATCGCCCCCCCAACCTTGCAGGAACTCAAGCGAAATGAAGACGATCTTTGGGGCCTGCTCCCCCAGATCCTCCACCAGTCCCCGGAGGAGATCTCCTGGCGCGCCGGGCAGGCTGTCCGCAACTATTACCCATCTATCTCTTGCGCTACGCACTTTCTCAAGGTACATTTCCTACGGGAGTGATTATATGCGCGCGCCCGACCGCCAGCCGTTGATTGTCTGCTGCGGCAACGCTGACCGCGGCGATGATGCAGCCGGACCCGTCTGCGCCGACCGGCTCGCGGCGACCGGCATCCCGGCGCGCTGCCTGCCAGCCGACGCTTTCTCCCTGCTCGACATGATTCGTGGCCGGAGCCACGTCATCCTCGTCGATGCCGTCGTCACCGGGCAGGCGCCGCCGGGGACCGTTCACCACTGGGAAGGTCCTCCGCCCGGCGCGGTCCGCCAAGGTCCCGGCGCCACCACCCACGGCTTCGGACTCGCCGAAGCCTTACAACTCGCCGCCCGGCTCAAAGCGCTTCCCGAGCGGCTCACCGTCTTCGGCATCGAGGCGAAAAGCTTCGAGTGGGGCGAGGGACTCTCGCGCGAAGTGGAAGCAGCCATGCCCGCTCTGGTGCAATCGATTGTGGACGAATGGAACCAAATCAATCCCCCCAGGAAATCCGCCGTCTCCGCGTCACGCTCTGCGGCGCCGTTCAGGGCGTCGGCTTCCGGCCATTCGTCTACCGCCTCGCGACGCAAATCGGCCTGAAGGGTTTTGTCCGCAACGGGCTTGCGGGGCTCCTGGTTGAAGTAGAAGGTGAAGCTGCGTCTCTCATCTCATTCCACTCGCGCCTCATAAAGGAATGCCCGCCCGCCGCGGTCATCCTCGCCGAAGAGACCGCGTGGCTCGACCCCGCCGGCTACGCAAGCTTCGAGATCGTCGCCAGCGAACTCGAAGATTCGCTCGAAGCCGCGGTGCTGCCCGACCTCGCCACATGCCCCGACTGCCTCCGCGAAATCAGGGATGCCGCCGAGCGCCGCTCCAACTACCCCTTCACCAACTGCACCCGCTGCGGGCCGCGCTTCACGATCGTCCTCGACCTTCCCTACGACCGCCCGCGCACCACGATGGCCTCTTTCCCGCTCTGCGACGACTGCCGGTGCGAATACACCGACCCCGCCGACCGCCGCTTCCACGCCCAGCCCATCGCCTGCCCGCGCTGCGGACCCGCGCTCTCGGCCTCGATCG
Organism: uncultured Solibacteraceae bacterium; assembly: GCA_964472745.1. Lineage (GTDB taxonomy): Bacteria > Acidobacteriota > Terriglobia > Bryobacterales > Bryobacteraceae > CAYYNC01. Next base: position 4,157 of record CAYYNC010000062.1, on the reverse strand, counting down.
ATGACGCCGTGCGAACGCTGCGCTCCGGCGGCATCGTCGCGCTGAAAGGCATCGGAGGCTACCAACTCCTCTGCGACGCGCAGAACCCCGCGGCCATCGCGGAGTTGCGCACGCGCAAGCGCCGCCGCCACAAGCCGCTCGCCGTGATGATGCCCTCGCTCGAAGTCGCGCGCTGTTACTGTACGATCCCGCTCGAGGAAGAGCGCCTGCTCACATCGACCGCCGCGCCCATCGTGCTGCTGAGGCCCGCCGGTGAAGCTCTGCCCGAAAGCGTCTCCGCAGGCTCACCGTGGCTCGGAGTGATGCTCCCCTATTCCCCGCTCCACCATCTCCTGATGGCGCAATTCCAAGGCCCGATCATCGCCACCAGCGGCAATCTGAGCGACGAACCCATCGCCATCGACAACGCCGAAGCGCATGATCGCCTGGGCGGAATCGCCGACCTCTTCATCGATCACAACCGCCCCATCGCCCGCCCCTGCGACGACTCTCTCGCTCGCGTGCAGCTCGGTCGCGAACTCGTCCTTCGCCGGGCGCGAGGCTACGCGCCGCTGCCCGTCCCGGTGCGAAACGCTCTGCCGCGGGTCCTCGCCGTCGGAGGCCATCTGAAAAACACTGTGGCGCTGGCCCTGGGCCGCCAGGTTGTTGTCAGCCAGCACATCGGAGATCTTGACACCCCCGAAGCCCGCGACGCCTTCGAGCGCGCCATCGCCGACCTCTGCCGCCTCTACCGCTTCACGCCCGACGTGATCGCCTGCGACGCCCACCCCGATTACTACTCAACGCACTGGGCGCTGTCGCAATCGAAGCCAGTCGTGAAGGTGCAGCACCACCGCGCCCACGCCGCTTCCTGCGCCGCGGAGAACGACGTCCGAGGTCCCTACCTCGCCTTCTCCTGGGACGGAACCGGCTACGGAGACGACGCAACGATCTGGGGCAGCGAAGTCTTCCTCTGCGAAGGCGCTCGGATGGAGCGATGCGGCCATCTCGCGCCGTTCTTCCTGCTCGGAGGCGACGCCGGGGCCCGCGAGTGCTGGCGCCCCGCCGCCGCGCTCCTCGACGCCAGCAATTGCGAACTCCCCGCGCAAGCCGCCCGCTTCAAGCCCCTCATCGAAGCGCGCAAGTTCGGAGTCGACACGACGAGCATGGGCCGCCTGTTCGACGCGGTCGCCGCACTCTGCGGAATCGCCGGCGAAAACCGCTTCGAAGGCGAAGCCGCCATGCGCCTTGAGTCCCACGCCTGGCGCGCCCCGGCCTCAACGAAACCCTACCCCCTACCGCAATCCGGCGGCGTTGCCGATTGGAAACCCCTGATTGCCGCAATCCTCGAAGACCTCTCGTGCGAAACCCCCATCCCCGAAATCGCCGCCGCCTTCCACCTGGCCCTCGCTGAATGGATCAAAGGCGCCGCGCGAGCACACGCGATCCGCCAGGTCGTCCTCACCGGAGGCTGCTTCCAGAACGCCTGGCTCACCGAAGCCGCCGCCCGACTCCTCGCCTCCGACGGCATCCGCGTCTTCACCCACCAGCGAGTCCCCCCTAACGACGGCGGCCTGAGCCTCGGCCAGGCAGTCCTCGCCTCATAACCCGGCGGACTTCACCCCGTTTGTTCACAAGAGCGCACTCATATAAACAAGCCGTGGCCGTGCCTGCGAACGATTCCAGTTCTTCACCGCCGTACGGCTGCCGATCAACGCGCCCCTCAACTGACAGCGCGCTGCGCCGGCGGCCGTTGGAGGCCGGTACTTGATTGAGCGCTCGGCAGAGATGGCCTCTCGCACCTTGACGGGTGTCTTGTGGGCGCTGTACTTGCTGCGCCCCTTCGGCGAAGCGGCGGGTCGCGCTTCCTCCGACCATGACAAGTTCGTGTCCGGCGTCGGGAGGCATCGCGCGGAGCGTAACCCCGCGCCGGGGCTCGAGGATAACTCGGGCGCCTCTACCCCGCCCCCGCCGCGGGCTCCAACACCGCGCTCATCGACCCCTTGCACTTCGGCAGCCGCCAGTCCCGCCCATACCCATGAATCTGGTCCCGCGCAAACTCCGCCGCCTGCCGGTCGCACGTCATCACGATCGTGCGTCCCGTCGAATCCACTTCCACCGCGTTCCGGTAAGCCTCTTCCACGGTCTTGAAGAACAGCCGCACCAGCATCTCGATGACGTAGTCGTAGGTGTGCTCATCGTCGTCCAGAAGGACAACGTGCCAGAGCGGAGTCAATTCCTGTTTCTCGCTCGACTCCTGAGCGGGAATCGGCGCGGCGGGGGACATGAATCTCGATTCACCAGTCTCTCACCCTTCAGCCTCACGCCGCACCCAGCCGCGTCCAGATGTCCGCGATATTGCCTTTCAGCGCGCCCGCCATGGCCTGCTCCGGCGTCGTCCCCGGCTCCACCATCGTGTATTTCACCAGCGCCTCGCCGGTCTGCCTGCCAAACCCCTCGCGCACCGAGAAGAGCTTGTCCGGCGTGATCTCGGCCTGCGCCTGCTCCAGCGTCCTCCCGCGCCGTTTCGCCGTCTCCACCATCACGGTGAGCTCTTCGATGTAGTCGCGCTTCGCGTAGAGCCGCTGCTTCGCGTTGAAGATTCCGCCGTGCCCGCCCGCGATGACGTTGAAGTCGTACTCCGCCAGCTTGAGCAGAGTGTTCGGCCACTCTTTCGGGTATCCGTCCCCGATGTACGGCGCGAATCCGTGCAGCATGTCGCCCGTCGCCACCGCCTTGCGCGTGGGGCTCCAGACGACGACGTCGCCAGCCGTGTGCGCGCGCCCCAAAAACATGAGCTGCAACGTCTGTTTCCTGTCGTGCAGAATCAGGTCGCTCGTCAACGTGACGTTCGGCAACTCCGGCGTGTAGTTCTTCATCTCCGCGATGAACGCCTTGGTGTCCGCGGCCATCCTGCGCCAGTAGGCCTTCTGTTCCGGGGTCGTCGCCGCACCCTCTCGTTCGCGATATCGGTCCAGCGACTTCTCCGCGGCCTCGAGCGACGCCCTCAACCGCGGCGCCCCGTTCTCGCTCAGCAGCCTCCGCGTCGCCTCGCTCGCCACGATGCTCGCGTTGGGCGCCAGCTTGCGGTACATCGGCGTCCCCTGCGAGTGGTCCCAGTGAAAGTGGCTGTTGACGACGTAGCGCACGGGCTTGGAGGTGAGCTCCCGCTTGATCTGCGCCACCATCGCCGCCACGGCCGACGGCTTCGAATGCGTATCGACGATGAGCAACCCGTCCTCCATCTCGAAGATCGCGCCGTTGCAGTTCAGCAGCACTGCCGGCCGCGCCAGCGCCGACCAGACCCCGTCGCCGATCTTCTCGAAGTCGAACAGCTTTCCCGCCGCCTCGCGCGATTGCGCCCGCGCCGCCGCCGCACGGAACGTCGCCTGTTCCAGCAGCGCTCCCGCAGTCCACGCCGTCCCCAGCGTCTTCTTCAGAAACCCGCGCCGTGAATGCCGCATTGCTCGCTTCACCTCCATCGGAACTCCAGCCAGAATACCTCACTCCGGCCCGGCGTCCGCGCCTCAACTCCCCCGCTCCAGGACTCCGGCCCCCCGATACACGCCGCCCCGCAACAGCAATCCCAAGGGGCAACGCGAGCCGCCCGCCACAACCCGGTGCTATCCTGAAAGTGGAAAGGGGGCGTAACGGCTTCGACGGGATGGGATCGAAGCGATGAGGCGTGCCGGGTTCCAGGCTCCCGTAAAACGACTGGAAAACCAAAACTGCCAACACGCAGTTTGCATACGCTGCCTAATTCTTAGGCGGCCGCTCACGGCAGCGAGCCTGCGCGCTGTCGAGTGAGCGTCATCTTGCAGGATAGGGCGAGGTCCTCCGCCTGGGGACGCAGCCCGAGATCAATCAGGCTGGGCCGCCGGATTTTTTGCCGGCTCTGAACCGTCGGCCGAGACAACTGAGCCGGATACGCACGTAGTCTCGTCGTGGCGAACCATTTCGGACGCGGGTTCAACTCCCGCCGCCTCCACCAGCCTTCGCGTTGGCGAAGGCTCCCCCGCCGACAGCCCGAAGGGCGAAGGAGGGCCAATGTTACTTGCTCCTGCCTCTTGACACGCTGGGGCTCGCGCATTACGTCTACCTCCTCCAAAGCCAATCCAACCCCACCCACCGCTACACCGGCCGAACCAGAGACTTGAAGGTGCGTCTGGCAAAACCTA